>CALKBZ010000005.1 GCA_937775295.1 uncultured Opitutales bacterium | reverse complement strand
CGAACCCTCGGTGGAGTTACCCCCACACATCCTTTCCAGGGATGCACAATCGGCCACTCTGTCACCTCTCCTTGGGAAGAGGTTGAACAAATTAACCGTGGCTCTCAGGTCAATAGAAATCGACTTTTTAGGCAATTATTTGCTTAAATGGGACGTTGACTCACCTATGGACCGATTATAAATTTTAAGGTTAATTGATTAACAATACTGATAAAATTGTCATATGAATCACACACTTGCTTACATCGCACTGACACTGATCAGCACGAGCCTGCTAGCTGACATAGCCGTCACAGAGACTCCAGACTCACCCTTTGATACAGTTGGTCTGCGTGTCGCGGTTGATACGAGTACTCCGGTAAGCTTAACGAGCTACGAGCTGTATTGTACATCTGTACCAAAGAGGGACTGGGATCTCTCGGAGAAGTTCAATGCTGGCCTCGGCTACGAAGCCGCAGTTGGTGCCCTCGCAGGCGAGGGTGAGGTTGCGGGCTACTTACACTTTGGCTTGAATCTTGAATTGGCCCATGAGGACCTACCAGTCGTCTTGGTCCTTCAATCCGGCCCATCACTCTACTCCGAGGATAGCTTCGGCGATTTTGATTTTGGCGGTAACATTCAATTCACCAGCAGCATCGGCTTAAATTGGCAAATGTGCGAACGCTGGGCGATCGAATATCGCTACCAACACACATCCAATGCAGGGATCGAAAATGAAAATCCGGGTGTCGAGATGCACGCGTTCGCTCTATCGCATTCTTTCTAAGAATCCCGCATACACTTTTTCCGGTCGGTCAGAAGCATTTTGCTTCTGGCCGATTTTATTTACCACACTTGCGCGTCAGCTCAGTTTTATCGCTTTTAAACTTTCAAACTGGCTGAATGACGATTGATATCCTCTAAAATGATTTGGCTCTATCGATTACTGTACCTCCCCACCCTATTGGTGGTGCTGCCCTACTACGGTTGGCGCATGTGGCGGCGTGGCGGTTACGCAAAAGACTTCCAGCATCGACTAGGACGATTCCGGCGACTCAGCCCACCCGCCCCGAACAAGAAACGCATCTGGCTGCAAGCAGTCAGCGTCGGCGAGATACTGGCAATTGGCCCACTGATCCAAGCCTTACAGGCAGACAATACTATCGAAATCGTACTGACCACTACCACCAGCACCGGATACGCCGAGGCCAAAAAACGCTACAAGGAACACGTTTATAGCATTGGCATATTTCCGCTCGATTTCTGGCTGTTTTCACGACTGGCGTGGCAACGAATACAGCCAGACGCAATTATTATGACCGAGAGCGAACTCTGGCCTGAGCACTTGCATCGAGCGCGCAACAACCGCATCCCTACATTCCTAATCAATGCACGTATCTCAGATAGAAGTTTTAAGCGTTATCAAAAAGTACCGAGATTCGCAAAACGCCTGCTACAAAAGCTGAACTACATCTTCGCAGCCAGTGATCTAGACCAAGCTCGTCTCATTGAACTGGGCGCCGATGCAGACACCACCGTATCCACTGGCAGTATAAAATTCGACGTCACTATCGGGACGCAACTCGACCAAGTCGCACATACGGCGCTCTGTGAGGAGCTAGGGTTTGGACACCAGACCGAACAAGAGCCACCGTTCATCTTACTCGGATCTTCAACCTGGCCTGGCGAAGAAGCGGCTCTCCTGCGCATCCAAGCGAGTGTCATTGAGACAGGCATCGATTGCCGCCTATTGTTAGTGCCTCGCCACGCAGAGCGTGGTGCAGAAATAATACGCTTACTCAAACAGCAGCCGCTCACATGGCATCAACGCTCACAAAACACAGCGACAGCCAAGAGCGTCAGTATTCAATTGGCCGATACAACTGGTGAGCTCGCTCGCCTCACGCAAGTGGCAGACCTAGCCTTCGTTGGCAAAAGCCTTGAGCCAAATACAGGCGGGCAAACACCGATCGAAGCGGCTGGCATCGGCATCCCTATTTTAATGGGGCCAAACATGACAAATTTTAAGGCAGTGGCAAAATCCTTAGTGCATAGTGGTGCTGCGCTATACGCAACCGATGAAAACCACCTCAAAGCACTCGTCCTCGATCTAGTCAAAGATTCGAAGGCACGGGCTGTAATGTCACAGGCGGGCAGAGACTGGCACGTAGATAATAAAGGTAGCAGCGTGCGGATCGCTCAATCGATCCTAGCTGCGCTAGACTAAGAAGTTGCTAGATGTACTAGCTGCCTTCGGAAACTGCGTATTATCCCATGTCAACCGGCACCGCACCCAAGGCCTCTTCCATTGTCGTCAAACCCTCCTTGACCTTCAGCCTACAGTCTTGGTGTAAAGTCTTCATTCTATTACGCATCGCAATTCGCTTGAGCACGACCGCTTCTTCTTCGGAATTAATCGCTTGAAAAAGCTCTTCACTCGTGGCCATCAATTCGCGAATGCCGACACAGCTGTGATAGCCGTTACCACCGCTACTCGGCCAACCATCTTCGCTCGCACGCGGAACTTATCCAGTCCAACCAAAAACACGCCACATAATCGCAGCTTCGTTACTAGACTGTAGGTGGACTTGCTACACGACTTACAGACTCGTCGCATCAGCCGTTGGGCACACACAAACTCACACAATAAAGAAGCTAAAATCACAAACGGTTCCACGCCCATCTCAGTCAGTCGAGACACAGTCGTCGGGGCATCGTACTGAAGCGCATATGGCCTGTAAGTGCCGCTTCAGACTATCTTCAATTTCTACGTTTGAACCGAGCTCAAGTCGACGCACCAAAACATAAAAGAATCCCCCCGAAGCCAACAACTCATCCTTAAGCTGCGCATTTTAAGTTTTTTAAAAAATAAGGGTGCTGGGTGCGTCTTCACTCACCTCGACCACTGACAAGATGACATCCTGTATTTGTTGGTAATTCCTTGCCGCGAAGTCAATCGATGCTGCCGCTTAAAATTCGCGGCAGCAAGCGTGTCAGATCAAATCCATTCAGAAGAATGACAAGGCCGGACAAGCAACAATCAAACAAAAAAAGCCCACGAAAAATCGCGGGCTTCTCGCTAAAAAACAGCAATGGTCGATACTAAACGAACTTCTTAAATAGAAGCGTCGCATTATGTCCGCCAAATCCAAGGTTATTACAAATCGCGACATTCACTTTTGCTTCACGCATCTCGTTTGGCACGCAATCGAGATCACAATCTGGATCAGGTTCTTCGTAATTGATCGTCGGTGGGATCTTGCCATCACGAATGGCAAGGGCACAAACCGCAGATTCAATACCACCCGCAGCGCCGAGCAAGTGCCCCGTCATTCCTTTAGTGGAAGTAACGGGAATCTTGTATGCATGATCACCCAGCGCTTTCTTAATCGCGACAGTCTCGAACTTATCATTGTATGGAGTCGAAGTGCCGTGCGCATTGATATAATCAACATCTTCCGGTTGCAGGCCCGCTTGCTTGATCACCTTGGCGATAGCAAACGAAAGTGCCTTACCTTCTGGATCGGGAGACGTGATGTGATACGCATCACAAGTCGCACCATAACCAGCAATTTCACAGTAGATTGTTGCACCACGCGCCTGCGCATGCTCCAAAGTCTCCATAATTAAGACTCCAGCGCCTTCACCCATCACAAACCCATCACGACCCTTATCAAAAGGACGGCTAGCACGTGTAGGCTCGTCGTTGAAGTTCGTACTCATCGCTTTCATCGAACAGAACCCAGCGTAACCAAGCTCCGTGACGGCAGCCTCGCTACCTCCAGCGATCATCACGTCGACATCATTGTCGCGCAACATGCGGAATGACTCGCCGATACTGTGCGTGCCAGAAGCACAGGCACTGACGATGCCGTAATTGGGACCACGAGCACCCACCTCAATCGCAACCACACCACTGGCGATATTTGCGATTAAAGAAGGAATCATAAATGGAGACACCTTGCGCGGTCCCTTCTCAACGAGGCGGCGACTCTGTATCTGAGTCGTTAACATCCCTCCAATACCAGAGCCAACGAGCACGCCAAAACGGTCCGCATCCAGCTTGGTTGGATCGATGTCAGCATCATCTAATGCAAGCTTAGACGCCGCGACTGCGAACTGAGTAAAGCGGTCGTTTCGACGAGCCTCTTTAGGGTCCATAAAATCACCTGGCTTAAAGTCCAGAGCTTCCGCTCCCACTTTGCATGCATATTCGGTAGTATCGAATGACTGAACCCGATCGAGACCACTTTTTCCAGCAAGAAGACTATCCCAGAAGGAATCAACTCCATTGCCGTAACTTGTGACAGTTCCGATACCGGTAATCACTACTCGCTGTCGTTTAAACGATTCGTCCATAGTTTGAGATAAAAAGTAAGCCGCGATTAAGCGGCTTAAGTTGTGAAATGTAAAGAAAGGGATTATCCAGCCTTTTCAGTGATGTATTTAACGACATCGCCAACAGTCTGTAGCTTTTCAGCATCAGCTTCTGGGATTTCGCCGTCAATCTCGTCCTGAAACTCTTCTTCAAATGCCATGATCAGCTCGACAGTGTCGAGAGAATCAGCACCGAGATCGTCAAGAAAAGACGCTGCTGCCGTTACCTGCTCTTCATTTACGTTGAGCTGGTCTACGATGATTGTTGATACGCGTTGTTCGATTGTTTGTTCTGACATAATATATTAAATTTAGATTAACTTCTTTTCAGCATCACATGACCATACCACCGTCAACTGTAAAAACTTGACCGGTGATATAACCTGCTTCTTCTGAAGCGAGAAATGCTGTTGCGTGTGCAATGTCTGCTGCGCTGCCCATACGCTTCATGGGGATAACTCCAACGATAGCTTTTTGCTGATCTTCATTGAGCATTGCAGTCATATCAGTTGCAATGAATCCAGGAGCCACAGCGTTGACTGTGACATTACGCGCCGCAAATTCTTTGGCGAGGCTCTTCGTGAGACCGAGCATACCAGCCTTAGCAGCCGCATAATTAGCCTGCCCTGCGTTTCCAGTCAAACCGACGACTGACGAAATATTAATAATACGCCCCCAACGTTTGCGGGTCATCGGACGCGCAAGGTGCTTGATCCAGCTAAAGCAGCTTGTAAGATTGGTATCAATAACATCACTCCAAGCATCATCGCTCATGCGGAACAAGAGTCCGTCTTTGGTGATCCCAGCGTTATTCACCAAAATATCGATATTGCCGTGCTCTTCCAAGAGTTGCTCTGAAGCAGCCAGAACTGCCGCATTGTCCGCAACATCGACTGCAAGCGATTGAGCAGAACCGCCAGCCGCATTAATGGCATCTGCGACCGCTCCACAAGATTCAGCAGAACGACTCACACAAATCACATGATGCCCTTTTGTAGCCAGTAGCTCAGCGATGCTCTTGCCAATTCCACGGCCCGCTCCAGTGACGAGGGCTATTTTTTTATCAATTGTTTCAGTCATTCAAAAAATTAAGTTCACTTTATATTAAGCTTTAAAGTCTTCCCCATTATTTCGACTCGGGGCAAGCACGAATGTTACTTTTATCGAGCAATATTGACAGCAGAGCCGGAAGTAGACTCAAGTTCATGTATGTCAAAGCCAGAAGAACAACGCATCCAGAAAATTATAGCCAACGCAGGCATTTGCTCACGTCGTGAAGCTGAGCGCCACATCGAAGATGGTAATGTACGTGTGAACGGCAAAAGAGCCGAACTTGGCGACAAAGCACTCCCAGACGCAGCGATCTTCGTGAACAACAAACCGATCCTACACAAACAGGAGCGCTCTATCACTCTGGTAATGAATAAGCCAAAAGGCTACGTCTGCACCAACTCAGACCCTTTTGCCGAAAAAACGGTCTTTCAACTCCTTCAACCCGACCTTCAGCGCCTGCGCCTCTTCTGTGCCGGCAGACTTGATAAAGACAGCGAGGGCCTTCTCATTATTACCAACGACGGCGACCTCGCCAACAAGATCGCCCACCCGAGCACCGAAATCACCAAACGCTACCGTGTCGTGCTCAACAAAGATTTCAAAAAAATAGATATCCCAAAGCTATTGGCTGGCGTTGAATTTGAAGGCGACTTCCTTAAAGCGGAGCGAGTCATCCCAGCCCCCGACTTAGGCGAGGGTTCTGCACGTCGCCTCGAAGTGCATCTTCATCATGGAAAAAAGCGCGAAATTCGCCGTTTATTCGAAGCGCACCACTATTTCGTCAAAAAACTTGTTCGCGTACAAATCGGCGGCATCATTCTAAAGAACATCCCTAAAGGTGGCATCAAAATACTTGGCAAAAAAGATATCGATCGCCTCTTTACCAAATAGCCTCACAGGATTCCCTTTTAATTATTCCATGATGCAGAATTGGCGCACAACTCCATTCGCAATGACAGCACTGATCTGCGCAGCGCATTTATACGGCAACGACGTCATACTCCGACTGGCGCCATCCACAGAGGCCGCAATTATTACCAAAATCGATGCCCACTCATCGCTGATGCAGCAAGCCCGCGCCGTGTTGGCAGCGGACAAAGCACAGCAGGGCTGGAAATGGCTCGAATATACCATCACACTCGACGGCTACATTCTTAGCCAGCGACTCTCCAAGAACTTCGAAGCCGCGCCTAATAGCCTAGTGCGCCTAGAACCCAATCAGCATTCTCAAGTGCTAACTACGATCCAACCGCACGATATATTCGAGATTATCGCGCGCAACGACACCTGGTCGACCATTCGTTTCCGCAAGGCCGTGCCCGTTTATTTCAACTCACTCGCCATTCCAAACTACACCGCCGATCAAGTGCCGGCGCACGCACTCCCGCAACGCCTCAAAATAGATACGAACGTAAAGGTCGGCCAGCTTGCACCCACCCCACTTAGCCCAGAAAACATTAACTGGCAAGCCGCCAACCCCGGAACGCCGGCTCTCATTCCACCAAAGAGAGCACAGTCAGCAGAACGAGTGCAACCGAGCAGCATCATGACTGGCGTCGCTGACCAGCAAGAATCCGAACTCCCACAGCGCCCGGAAGTCGACGCAAACACACCACTACGAAATTTAACCGGAACTCTGGTTCGCGAAATAAGTCCCTCTGGGCCACGCTTCACAGTTCGCCTCAAATCGTCGACTGGCCAACAAACTACCTACGTCGATATGACTCAACTATTTATCAACGATCTCCGTCCCTTACTGAATCAGAAAGTTCAAATCATCGGCGAAGTCAGGACGGTCGTAGCGGGTAGCCAAAACCTAATAATTCAGGCTCGCACCATCCGCCTCACGGAATAAATTTCACACACCTTTAAAGTTTAACAAAAAATCTGACTAACTAATTAATCATGCAACTCATCGACGGCAACGCAATCGCAGCATCCATTATTGAAGAACTCACGGTCGAAGTCGGCGCACTTTCAGGCAAAAAGCCATTGGTCGCCTTCATTCGCGTCGGCGAAGACCCGGCCTCAGTCTCTTATGTACGTAAAAAGGAGAAAACTGCCGAAAAAATCGGCATCGAAAGCCGCATAATACTGCTCCCCGAAAGCATTACATCAGAAGAGCTGTTCGCCCAAATTGACGCACTCAACGCTGATTCCGACGTCAATGGTATCCTGATTCAAGCGCCACTGCCAAAGCACATCAATGAAACCGCCACTTTTAACCGTGTCCTTCCAGGCAAAGACGTCGACGGCTTCAACACCGTTAACATCGGTAAACTCTGTCAAGAAGACAGCAGTGGCTTCGTTGCCTGCACACCTGCCGGCATCGTCCAACTGATTAAGCGCAGCGGGATCGAAACCGAAGGCAAGCACGTCGTCGTACTCGGTCGCAGTCAAATCGTCGGTAAACCAGCCGCATTACTTATGATGCAAAAAGCTTGCCCGGGCAATGCCACCGTCACCGTCTGCCACTCTCGCACCGCCGACCTACCAAGCATCACCCGCCAAGCCGATGTGCTGATCGCAGCGATTGGACGCGCCAATTTCGTCACAGCAGACATGGTCAAAGACGGCGTCAACATCATCGACGTCGGCATCAATCGCGTTGAGGACGCCAGCAAGAAGAACGGCTTTCGCCTCGTTGGCGATGTCGAGTTTGCCACCGTCTCAGCCAAAGCAGCACACATCACGCCCGTCCCTGGCGGCGTCGGGCCGATGACTGTTGCCATGCTAATGCACAACACTCTGCGAGCCTTCAAAGCCACTCAAGCATGAGCACACAGCACGCTCCACCAGAGCCAGCATTGAGCAAACCGAGCAACCCGCTCGACTCGGTATTATGCGACAGCGGGCCGATGCCGACGGCACGCTTTGCTATTCGTGCGCTAGCATTCTGCTTAGATTTAGCGCTGATCCTTGGAGTCAGTGCGATAATTTTAAAAGTGACGCTATCCGAAAGCTTCCCCGAGGCGGCTTCAGTCTGGGCAGATTACAACGTCGCCATGCAAAACCTCGATTATGCAAAACGCATGTTTTTCGACATGAACGGCTCCAACCCTGAACTATTTGAAATCATTTCCTATGCCCTAAGCACGACCATCACAGTGGCTTGGTTCTACTTTTCCGCGGGAGAAGTATTCTTCGGCGGTAGTTCACTCGGCAAACGTTGCTGTCGGCTGCGTAGCATCAGCACCATTACACTCGGAGAGCCCACGATCTTTAGTGGCATCGTTCGTGGAGGTCTGAAAACAATCATGCTCTTTAGCTTTGGTATCATTGGCTGGGCAGCGATACTCATTCCACTCTTTTTCAATAAGCGCCGCCAAATGGGCCACGATCTACTAAGTCGAACGGCCGTTATTGACGAAACTCAACTACAGAGGGCCGAGTCGCTTAACAGTTCGTCTACAAATCCTAATTAATTTTTCTGTTTTAACTTCCTAAAAATCAGTCTAGACTTGTTTAACATCATATTACATAGGCCAACCGACTTCATTTGCCCCCCAAACAAGCATCTTTTTGATCACTAATCGTAAGCCCAAAATCCTCGTTGTCGACGATCAGCCGATCAACATCAAGCTGCTGCAACGCACACTTGAACGACAAAACATGGAGATCCTCGTCGCTTACAACGGACGCGAATGCTTAAACATTGTTAAGCAAGATCTCCCCGACTTAATCCTACTCGACATCATGATGCCCGAAATAGACGGCATCGAAACTTGCAAACGTCTGAAGGCAAATCCGACGACTGAGGCTATCCCCATTATCTTGATTACCGCGAAAGCCTCGAAAGAAGGAAAGCTCGAAGGTTTGAATGCCGGCGCAGTCGACTACATCACAAAACCGATCGACCTTGATGAGACTCTAGCCCGCGTACGGACACAGCTTCGCCTGCAAGATATTTTCCGCGAAAACCTAGAATTACAAACACGCCTCAGCGGGGTTCGAAAGTCAGCTGCAGTCGGAGCTATCACCCAAGGGATCACGCATAACTTAAATAATCTACTCGGCGCCGCAGTCGGTTATCTCAATCTAATCAAAAATGGCTACGACAGCCCCGACATGGTCAAGCGTAGCGTCATGTTGATGGACAACGCGATTAACCGGATGGTTGATATTATCCGCCAACTCGGAACACTCACTAACAACGAACGCATCGAACTATCCACCCAGTCGATCGTCTACCTACTAAATAACAGTGTTGACCGTCTTAAGAATGAGCATGAGGTCCCCGCTCTAGTCTCACTCGACTTGCAACTCGACGAAAGCACCACCATTGCGGCGAATCCAGAAATATTCGAAATCATCCTCGTTAAGCTTCTAATCAACGCATGGGAAAGCTATGCGAAGGGTACCGCAGATGCAGACCGAACCATCAATCTCACCGCCCGCATATCGCGCGATAATGGGCCTGCCATGCTAGAGGTCAAAGTCATCGACTGTGGCGCTGGTATTGACCCAGAAGTCACAGACACTTTATTTGAACCCTTCATCACGTCCAAGACCTCCGTCGGTCGTGGTATGGGACTCACTATATCTCGTCACACTATTCGTAACCTTGAAGGGGAAATCACCCTCAAGCCCAACGCAAACAACGGCGTAACTGCCACAATGACCCATCCATTATAAATGAGTATTCGTATCGTATTTATCGGTGCCGGCCGCATGGCCGCCGCCATCGTCCGCGGCCTAATCGAAGAAGAGCACTACCTTCCAGAAGAAATTGCCTGCACTGGAGGTAACGGCACGAGCGGCTCCGATCTGGCCGAGCAAACCGGTATCCAGTACGCAAAAGACATCTTCAAGGTGGTTCGAAAAACGGAGACCATCGTGCTCGCCTGCAAGCCGTATCAGCTGGACGCCATTGACGATGCACTGGCCGAAGCCGCACACGGCAAACTAGTCCTCTCCGTGCTGGCAGGCACAACACTCTCACGACTAAATGCAAAATTTAGCAATGCGCGCAACGTCGTGCGCACCATGCCGAATACTCCTGGTCAAATCGGTGCCGGTGTCACAGCCTTTACGCCTCAGAACCCGCTCAGCCCGAAGGATCAAGAGATCATCGAAGCCATCCTCGGCTCACTCGGGAACTTCCACGAAGTCGACGAAGCGGACCTCGATGCCGTCACTGCCCTCAGCGGTAGTGGCCCAGCATACGTGTTCGAATTTGCCGCGGCCCTGCGCCAAGCAGGCATCAAATGCGGACTCAACGAGTCCCTCGCTCATTCTCTCGCCATCGACACCGTCCTCGGCGCAGCGATGCTAATGGCTGAAAGTGAAGGTAGCCCCGAAGCACTGCGCGACGCAGTCACGTCCCCCGGCGGCACCACTGCTGCCGCACTCAAGGTATTCAGCGACAATGACCTTCGCGGACTCGTCGAAAAAGCACTCGCCGCTGCCAAGGCACGCTCGCTAGAACTCGCGGAGGAATAGCGACACTTACGCCCACATCAACAGCGCTAGGAAAACGGCAACCAAGCGCCCCTCGAAGCCCCGCTGAGGCCTAATAATGCGGCGGCTTTTCATTTGCAGGCATATCACCGTCACCAGCCACAGCTCCCGCCGACAAGGTTGAGAGCTGTGCTTTCTGCGCTTGCACTAATTGAGTCAATGCATCCACACGCTTTGCTAATTGATAAAACTCCGCATCTTGCTCTGCGATATGACGTTCCAAATGAGTGAGTTGCGACTGAAGTTCGGTAATAGATTCTGCGTCTGACATAGTGGAGCCTAATGAACAGAGAGCCGCCGAAGAAGCAACATGGGAAATACAAGTAGGTCTAATTCTAAGGCAAACCCACCTCAAATTATAAATATCCAGTAAGAAGGTATGTATATATACGCGAAACTGCTAAAAAAGTAGACTGGCTCGACTCAAACTTTACATTAGATTTAGTTAGCTTTACCAAACCCGCACATCAAGTGATGACCATCACGGTCAGCGGCCTCGATAAACTAAGGTGTAGGATGAATCTAGCAATTATACCTCTCCCTGAAAACGGAAGACAATCATCGACACTGGAGGTAATTCCAGCTTGATCGAATACGGACGTCCATCCCACTCGACCTCGTCGGCAACGACGCCACCGACATTACCAAATCCAAGACCGCCATATCCTTTGGCATCGGTATTCAGAATTTCCTGCCAGAATCCCGGATACGGCACACCCACTCGGAAGCCTTCTCGCTGCACGGGTGTATAATTACCGACGACTGCCAATGTATCAGTCTTCGCGGTGCCATTTCGCAGGAAGGTTAAGACACTGTTATCAGCGTCCGAACTATTAATCCATTCGAATCCTTCCGGATGATTATCTCCGGCGGCAAAACCAGGGATCTGTTGGTAAATACGATTGAGATCACGCACCACCATCTGCACGCCTTGATGGTCTAAGTATTCCAACAGGTGCCAATCCAAACTACCATCGTGCGCCCACTCTGCGGATTGACCAAAGTCACAGCCCATAAAGAGCGTCTTCTTGCCTGGCCACATCCACATAAACGCATATAGCAAGCGAAGCTGACGTGCCTTATCCGACATCGACTCTCCCGGCATTTTCAGCATCATCGAGCCCTTACCATGCACGATCTCATCATGTGAAAAAACCTGCGTGAAGTTTTCGGAATACTGATAGAGCATAGCAAACGAAAGTTGGTGATGCTCGAACTTTCGATAAATCGGATCTTTCTGGAAGTACTTTAAAGTATCGTGCATCCAGCCCATGTTCCACTTCATGTCAAAGCCGAGACCACCTTCGGATGTGGGCTTAGTCACTCCTGGGAATGCGGTCGATTCCTCAGCAATCATCAGCGTGCCTGGATAATATTTGTGCACCAGATCATTGGTACGGCGCAGAAAATCGATTGCTTCGAGATTTTCGCGACCGCCATACTGATTCGGGACCCACTGCCCTTCTTCGCGAGAGTAATCAAGATACAGCATCGACGCCACGGCATCGACACGTAATCCATCGATATGATAACGCTCACACCAAGCCAATGCGCTGGCGATCAGGAAAGTGCAGACTTCGTTGCGACCGAAGTTAAAAATATAAGTACCCCAGTCCTGATGGAAGCCTTGCCGCGGATCGGCATGCTCATACAGAGCTGTGCCATCGAATTGACCGAGCGCGAAACTATCCGTCGGGAAGTGTGCTGGTACCCAATCCATAATCACACCCAATCCATTTTGGTGCAGTATATCGACCAAGTACATAAAGTCTTCTGGCGTGCCAAATCGATAGGTTGGCGCAAAGAACCCAGTCACTTGGTAGCCCCAAGATCCATCAAAGGGGTGCTCCGATAGCGGCATGAATTCGACATGCGTGTAGTGCATATCCTTCAAATAGTCGACTAGCTCAGTCGCTAATTCACGATAAGACAACGGGCGGTTGGCATCTTCGACGACCCGTTTCCATGACCCCAAATGCATCTCATAGATGGAGACCGCCGCATTCGCCCAATCCGTCGATTCGCGCTGCTTGATCCAGTCGGCATCATGCCATTCATAACCATCCACTTTACAAACGATTGATGCATTGCCTGGAGGCGACTCAAACCGAGCCCCGTATGGGTCGGTTTTTAACAATGGAAAATCTCCCTGCTGCGTGCCGATCTCAAACTTGTACTTGGCTCCAGCTTCTAGCCCAGGCACGAATAACTCCCAGATGCCTGATCCACCGAGACTGCGCATCGGATGGTAGCGACCGTCCCAATGATTAAAGTCACCGACGAGCGAAACACGCGTTGCACTCGGCGCCCATACGGCGAACGACACACCTGTCACACCATTTAACTCACACAACTGAGCGCCCATTTTATTATGGGCTTGGTGCTCATTGCCCTCGTTAAAGAGGTATACATCATCATCCGACAAGCTGGGTAGAAAACTATATGGGTCGTAGAACTGACGAATTTCGCCATTATAGCGCTCGATCCTTAAGCGGTAGGCAAATACATCCTTCCGCTGAGGAATCACCCCTTCAAAGAACCCGTCATCGGTCAAACGTTTTAACGAGTAACGCGGGCCCTCTGGCTGCGACACGTCCACAACTTCGCAGGTCACCGCATCGTCTAAAAAAGCGCGCACCACGATGCTAGACTTTGATCCAACTGTATGCGGATGCATTCCCAATATTGAATGCGGCTGGCTCGATGTCACCTGAGTAACCGAGTCGAGGAGGTTTTTAGAAACAATCACAGGTATAAGAAAAGATCACTTCCGTTACTATTTGCAAGAACCTTAGCCCCAACACACGATTCAAGCAGAAATATCCACTTGATTCACACTGATTCGATAAAAGACTTGTCGCCCGAAAATACCCCGCCCATAGTCTTATTCCGTGCCTAGAATCGCCCGGTTATACTCCCTCCTTTTACTCATTTCGAAGTTTTCGCTGCCGCTTTCTGCGGCTCTGCCTGAACTGAGCTCGATTGAGCCCTTAGAGTTCGACGAGGCTGCTCAGCGCTTAGTCGCCCGCGGCGATGCCCGCCTCGACTTCCAAGGCTCGCGTCTTAACGCGGATCGTATTACCTACTACCAAGAATACTCTCTAGCAGATGCCCTCGGTAACGTCGCGATCTCAAGAGATGGTTACCGCCTCATCGCCGACCAATTGAGCTATGATACTCAAGAAAGTGTATTCGCAGTCGATATCTTGCGCACTGGGCAATGGCCAATCTACATTGCTGGCCTCACCGCAGGTGGCACCACAGAAAACACCACCGTTCAGGGAGCGACGATCTATTATGGTAATCCAGGGCGCTTCACGCCCAATGTCTCTTCTGACCAGATTGATTTCACCAGCGAACAAGGCGGCAAATTAACGATGAGCGCCACGACCTTCAGAATCGGCAACCTGCCAGTCGCCAAACTCCCAAGCTATACCCACTACATCGATCAAACCCCTTTGCTCCTCGAGGTTGATGCGGGCTCGGATAGCGAACTCGGCACTTACCTGCAAACAACGACTCTGTTCCCGGTCAATTCATGGCTACGTGCCGGAGCCAATCTCGACCTCTACAGCAAACGCGGTGTGCTGGTTGGCCCGACAGCTCAATATTCCTACAACTCCGAAAGCCAGACGATCACTGGCGCACTGAGTACTGGATATCTCAACGATCAAGGCGATCCCGAGCCTGGCCTTTACGATCAACCGATCGATTCAGAGCGTGGCTTTGTAGAATGGCGTCACCAACACCACATCGGCGAGCGCATTAATATAACTGCTTCGGCTAGTTATTGGTCTGATTCTGAGGTGACACGCGATTTCCGTGACGACTACTTCAGCGACAACCAACAACCAGACTCTTTTGTCGAAGCCGTTTACGCTGGCGACAACTACTTCCTGTCAGCCTTCGGACGCTTCCGCCCGAATGATTTCCAACTGGTGCAAGAGCGTCTTCCCGAAGTGCGTTTTGATTTGCTCCCTGTGCCTATTTTTAATACTGGAGCCTACCAACGTTTCTCTGCTAGTTATGCACACTTAGAAGAAAATTTCGGCCAAGTCATACCGGAGATCGACCAAGCCAGTCAATCAGATCGCTTTGACTTCACCTACCGCATCGAGCGCCCCATCCTACTCACTGACTGGCTCACCCTGACTCCTCTCGCCGGGGCCCGTATTACCCACTACGAGAATCAAGAGATCGATCCGCTCGCCCTCGGCAGATACAACGATCCCTACGGCACTCCGACGCCGAGCGAACTCAAAGACGATCAATTCACTCGAGAAATCTACGAACTTGGTTTCGACCTCGAAGCGCGTGCCTACGCCCACTACGCCACTCAAAACAAAATGTGGGAAATCAACGGTCTGCGTCACTTAGTGCGCCCCGTGTTACGCTACCGCTACTACTCGGATCCAAATGCTAAAGACGAGATCGCCGCAATCGATCGCACCGCTTTCGATCTTGACCGTCCGATGCTTGATCTCAGTGACTTACGCAACGTCGACTCCATCAGTGAAACACACCTAACACGTCTCGGCGTAGAAAATCTTTTCCAAACCCGCGCGGAGGGCTATGGCTCACGCACACTCGCCGCATTAAATTTCTACCAAGACATTCTGTTTGAGAAGAACACACGTTACGATGGCAACATGCAAGACAGCTTCAACGCCACATGGATCGAGCTCGTATTGAGTCCCGCTCCTTGGCTCAAGTTCGACCTCGCCAGCCGCTTTCAAACCCAGAGCATGTCGCTCGAAGAACTGCGCACACGCACCTCAATACGAAGTGGCGAAATCTGGGAAATCGGGCTATCAACTGTTTTTCTGCATGATCGGATTGATCAATACCGCATCGACTTCATCTATCGCATTAACGAGCGCTATTCGCTCCTAGCAGACACCCGCTACGACGCCGAAACTGGCGAATTTACCAGCACCGAGATCGGTATCAACACGCGACTCAACAACGCATGGGAAATCATTTACGGGCTCACCTTCCGCCAAGATTCCAGCCGTGAAAGCGATTTCGAATTTACCGTGCGCCTGCGACTCGCAAATCAATAACCACCGATCAGCATGCAAGAAGCACTCGTGCCCTCAAATGACTTCGCCATACGACTGCCGGCATTCGAAGGACCACTGGACTTATTGCTCTACCTAATTCGGCGCAACGAGGTCGACATCTACGATATACCGATCGAGCACGTTACCTCGCAATACATCGAAATTCTCGACTCAATGGAGAATCTCGACCTCGAGGTCGCAGGTGAATTTTTCGTCATGGCCGCGACGCTAATGTACATTAAAAGTCGCATGCTCCTGCCGCAAAAGGACCAGGGCACCAATCAGGATGTCGAAGACGACGACATCGACCCACGCTGGGAGCTGGTGCAACAGCTGCTTGAATACAAAAAGTTCAAGGAAGCATCCTCCGAGATTGAGGAGCTCATCCTTAACAGTAACGATCTGATCGCTCGAATCGGCCCTAAAGACGCGCTGCAGGCGGTCGAACGTCCGCTCAAGCCCGTCGAACGCGTCGACCTGTGGAATACCTTCAACCAAGTGCTTCGGCGGCTCGCAGAGCGCATCACTACAGGCGAAATCAATGCCGAGCAAGTCACCGTCGCCGACCGCATGGAGTTCATCCTGCTGCGCTTCAAGCAGAAGCCCAACTTTCTATTTTCAGAGCTTTTCGAAGCGACCACAACGATCACCACCATCGTCGCTACCTTTCTCGCCGTGCTTGAGCTCACACGGCTTGGAGAAATACTGATTAAACAAGATCGCGCCTTTTCTGACATTCGCTGTGAACGCGGTACCAATACTGGTTTTACCTTTAACAGCAGCTTCACTTAAGATGCCGCGCACAATGAAACAGTCCGCCCACCTGCTCGGAGTCGGTTTAGACAACACGGACGGACACAAACGGATCACCCAAGCCGATCGCTTTGCGATCGTAGGTGGCTCCAGTGAGACCCACGAGCGCATGACCGAAACCGTCATCAAAACCTTCGAAACCCTAGATCAACGCGACAAGACGCTCGATCAAATCGAGCAACAAGAACTCGCCGAAATTATCCACAAAAACACCCCAAGTAAATGAGCCGCTTGACAGCTTGCCCCGAACACACCTAATTTCGACCACTACTTTATGAGCGAACAACCCAAAAAACCTTTTCAGAACGGCAGCGACGAAGTCCCATCTGCCGAAGTCCCATCCGCCGAGGCCGCTGCCGCAACAGAATTAGCCGCGCAAGCAGAGGCCACACGCGCCAATGCCGATTCGATCACAGCGTCACCTCGAACCCCAGCGCAACCAGCACTTAAGCTCGCAACACCGCGCGCCGCGCCTCCCGCTGCACCCGCTGCACCCGCTGCACCACGTCCTGCTGCGGCTCCGACTCCTACACCAACTGCGGCAACACCACGACCAGCAGCGGCGGCAACACCACGACCAGCAGCGGCGGCAGCACCCGCTGCAGCTCGCCCTGTCGCGATCACCCCTGCCGCTCGCCCGGTCGCGATCACCCCCGCCGCTCGCACCGAAGAAGCATCCATCAACGTGCCGATGCTGATCATCGATGCCATCGCAGCCGCAGTTGCTATCGCATTTACCGTGTTGCTCCTGCAAGACCTCTCTCCTTTCTTAAACTAAATTAAAAATTAAAATCTTATGTCTGAAAACATCACCGAACTCAATAGCAGCAACTTTGAAGCTGCAATAAGTGCATCCGTCCCGGTCGTCGTCGACTTCTGGGCTCCATGGTGCGGCCCTTGTAAAGCGATTGCGCCGATCCTTGAAGAACTCGCAGCCGAACTCGGCGATGCAGTCAAAATCTGCAAGGTCAACGTCGACGACAACAGCGAGATCGCCGGTAAATTCGAAATCCGTGCCATCCCAACCATTCTAGTCTTTAAGAATGGCGCAGTGTCCGACACCATCGTCGGGCTCACTTCCAAGGATGACCTGAAGGCGAAGATCTCTTAGACGTTCGAAGTCCACTCTTTCCGAGAATGCATCCGACCAGCAGGTCGGGTGCATTTTTTTTGGATTAAACCGACCGCTCACTCTGACTACTTAGAGCCAAGTAACTCCGCGGTTCGCTGCGGCACACCGTCGAACGCCCCATTGGTGAAAAATACAAACACCCAGCCCTCAGCGGCCGTGCTGTCTGCCCGAATTTGCTCAAACAGCGCATTATTGTCCGCAAAAGTCATCGCCACCGAGCTATCCTTAGATAGGTCCGCCACGATGCGCTCGGTATCCAAACGCTCATGCGCCGCGATCGAATCGGCGCGATGGACTGCGCCGAGATAGACGCGATCCGCCCCCGAAAGCGCCTGAGTAAACGCCTGCTGAAAGAGTGAGGTGCGCGCAGTATTACTGCGCGGCTCAAAACTCACACACAGCTTGCGATCTGGATACGCCGCCCGCAGGCCCTCCAACGCCCCTGTAATCGCAGTGGGATGATGAGCAAAGTCTTCGAGCACCGTCCACTTCGTACACTGGTGCAACACATCTTGCCGCCGTTTCACTCCGCGGAAGCGTGCCAGCGCCCCTAGATCAAACTCCACAGGCGAGGCATGCCCGCAGGAAAACGCCGCAGCCAGCGCAGCCATCGCCGCATTACGTGCATTGAACAAGCCATGCATGGACCAGCTCACGCGTGTCCACAGCACCCCTTGCCAAATCAAGTCAAACGCCGCGCCCTGTGCAGCATCGGTAAAATTCGCGATCACCAAATCATTCATCTCGCCGGTACCGACACGAACGACCTGCGTCCACGGTGCGGGTAACAGCGCTGTAATATTGGTATCGTCGCCATTCACGATCGCACAGCCTTGGCTCGGAATGATCCGTAATAAATGCCGAAAGGTGCGCTGCACATCTTGTAAGTCTCGAAAAATATCTGCATGATCAAATTCTAGATTATTCAGCACTGCGATCTGCGGCCGGTAGTGGATAAATTTACTGCGCTTATCAAAAAAAGCCGTATCATATTCATCTCCTTCGATCACAAACGCGTCACCACTGCCGAGCTTCGCGCCGCTGGGTAAATCACGCGGCACACCACCGATTAACCAGCCCGGTTCAGCGCCAGCAACGTCGAGAAGAAAAGTTGTGATCGTCGACGTAGTGGTCTTACCATGCGTGCCCGCAATCACCACTGACCGCCGCCCGAGCAACACCGTATCATGCAGCAACTGTGGGAGTGAGATAAACGACACCGCGGATTGATTGAGCAACCACTCCACCTCGACATTTCCCCGACTCATCGCATTACCGACGACCACACGGTCCGGCTTCAGCGCCGCAAGTCGTTCCACATCGTAGCCATCAAATACTTCGATTCCAGCATCTGCCAACACATCCGACATCGGAGGATACACGCCGGTATCTGCACCGCAGACCTCGTGCCCTTGCTCGCGCACCAACAACGCCGCATTACCCATCGCCGTCCCGCAAATGCCCATAAAATAAATCCGCATCCGTTTAGATCACTTTAGGCTGCCAAAAAATACAAGCGGCAAGTCAGGACAATTAGTCTAAATGGCTGTGCGAGGACTCGATACCTATTAATTAGATCAGCGTGCACCGCTGCCACGTATGGCCACCTGCTCGAGTGACTCAAACTGGGCCAGAGTCTGTCTTAGTCTAGACGGGTTAATATACTGGTTCAAGGTTGCAAAGTAAGCCAATGCTGGGACGGGGTTAGGCCATAGGCATTGCGGAGTCACGACAAGCAGCTCGCGCGGTGCAACGATTCCTGATAAACAGCAGAAACTACGTCGGAATGCTCGAACCACAGAAAAACACGCTACTCTCACCTAAAACAGCCTTTACCTCTGAAAAGGATTCTGGAAACGTGCTCTGAATTATGGCCGATACATCTAAGTTTTCTATTCTTGTCGTAGGTTCTGGTGGACGCGAACACGCCCTCGTGCAAATGTGCTTAAAGAGCCCGCTCGCCGAGCGCGTTATCGCGACACCAGGCAATGGTGGCATGGCCTCTGAAGTCGATTGCTACAACGTCGACGTCGAAGACATCGAAGGTATCGTCCAACTCGCACAAGACCACCACATCGGCCTCGTCATCGTCGGCCCGGAAGTGCCACTCAGCCTCGGCCTCGTCGATGCACTACAAGCGGTCGGCATCCCCGCTTACGGCCCGAACGCTCAGGGCGCTCAGCTCGAATCGAGCAAAGTCTTTTGTAAGGATTTCTTCGCCCGCCACAACATCCCCACCGCAGAATACGGTAGCTTTACCGAAGTCGCCCCCGCACTAGAGTATCTCGACACACACCCCGCACCGATCGTCATTAAAGCCAGCGGCCTCGCAGCTGGCAAAGGCGTGATCATGGCGGAAACACAAGCTGAAGCGATTGCTGCGGTCAAAGACATGCTCGAAGGCAACGCCTTCGGCACAAGTGGCCACGAGATCGTCATCGAAGAAACACTGTACGGCGAAGAAGCCTCCATTCACGCGATTGTATCGGGCGATGATTTCGTCTGCCTGCCACCGAGCCAAGACCACAAGCGCGCCGGCGAGGGCGACACTGGCCTCAATACTGGCGGCATGGGCGCATACACACCGACCAGCCGCGTCACTGCAGAAATGCAGGCCCAGATCGAAGCGCAAGTGCTGCGCCCGACCCTCGACGGCTTCAAAGCAGACGGCATTCACTTCTGTGGCACCCTTTACGCTGGCCTCATGCTCACACCAAAGGGTGTACGCGTACTCGAATACAACGTCCGCTTCGGTGATCCTGAAACACAGGTACTGCTACCAATGGTCGCAGACGATCTCGTGCCGGTACTGCTGGCCTCAGCAAAGGGCGAAGCACTACCAGCAAAGCTTAACTTCCATCCTGGCGCTGCGATCGTCATCGTGCTCGCAGCTGGCGGCTACCCTGACACTTATCCAAAAGGCGACACCATCACTTTACCAACGACCACTCCAGAGCGTTCCGCGATCGTGCATGCTGGCACCACGCGCGCAGAGGATGGCACCATCACTACCAACGGTGGCCGCGTGCTGGGCATCAGTGGACAAGCGCCGAGCCTACAAGCAGCCGCCGACCTCGCATACAGCGTATGCGATCAGGTCCACTTCGACGGCAAATATCTCCGCCGCGATATTGGCCATCAAGAGCTCAACCGCTAAACTGGCACCTTGCACATGATGACCGTTAAACAATGTCTCAGTATGGCGGTGGTCTGCGCAGCAGTCACATGCCAGCCTGCACAGGGACAGAACGCGGCACTGTTCCCAGCTCTAAGTGATTACAGCGACGAAGCGATTCGCCTGCATGGCTTGGCAGCATTATTTCCAAATCACGTCCTATTTGAAGAGCCGCAGCTGGAAACCACTTCCGAAAGTCGAGTCGCGGCACGCGTCGAGGACTTGCCACGCGCGATCAAATACATCCGCCTCTACCGCTGGGACGAAGCGAAGTCCGTGCTAGCAGAGTTCCAAACGCATTCCGCGCTGATCCTAGACCTACGCTTTCTTAAATCCAACCACACTGCGATGGATACACTCAGCTGCTTTGCCACCGCTAAGCAGGCCAAGACATTGACCACCGTCGGTACGGTGCCCGCCGACCTCAGCACATCTGGCGGGGCCTCCAGCACTCTGCGCGACGCTCCTGTCATCGTTCTATGCAACCGCGAAACCGCCGGCCCATTCGAGGCAGTGCTGCACCAACTGCAAGTAACAGGTGCGATCATCGCTGTCGGCGAATCGACCGCAGGCCGTACCGGATTTTACAGCAAGGCCTCACCCAACGCTTGGATTCTCTGCGGAGAGGTTCGCCCCGACAGCGACACATCACTGGTAGGAGTCGGGTTTGAACCGCGCATTCAATTAGAAAGTGACGCGAAGGAAAACTACCTCAGCTATCATCTCTACGAAGCAGGCACTGACATCACGCAACTTCTTCGCAATGAGGATAGCAGCAGCGATCGTGATCCAGCCGGCGAGACTGACAGCAGCAGCATTGAGCCGGATCGTATTCTGCAACGCGGCGTTGATATCATCGCCGCCCTACAAATCTTACAGCAACAGTCCGAACTTTAACTCATAGTTCGCCTACATGGATTCTACGCTGAACCCAGTATAACTTGCATGAACGACAATAATAACCTACCTAGCCTCAAAGCAGATAGCCAGAATTAGTAGGTTCACCACATCGACGAAAAGTTTATGACACACACATGGGAGACAATATAATGAAAGGGGGAATCAAAAAACTCAGTATCCAAGGCTTTAAGTCAATCCGTGAACTAAAAGATTTTGAACTCAAAGACCTCAATATCATCATCGGTGCAAATGGCGTCGGTAAGAGTAATTTTGTCCAAGTGTTTCGCATGCTCATGGCGATGTCGCAACAGAACTTCCAAAAGTTCATTCTAGAACGTGGGGGGGCGGATAACTTTCTCCACAATGGCCCGAAGGCAACGCCATCAATTCAGATTGGCTTCGAATTCGAATCACACAGCATTCACGCTGAAGGCTCCAACTACTATAACTTCGAACTAACCTCGACCACAGATGAGCGCTTCCTCATCGATGAGAGTCGAAAGTATGTATCAACTAGTTGGCGTTCATATGGTAGCCCCTCAGAAGAGAGCCGGCTTCAAGATCAAAGAAATGAAACATCCGCCACTGGACAGTCCAATGGAGTCGGCCATTTCGTATATGAATCGATTTCAAATTGGATAGTATATCACTTCCACGACACTAGCTCGACTGCGCCGATGCGCCGTTCAGAAATCGTAGAAGACAACCATAAGCTAAGACACGATGCATCCAACATCGCACCCTTCCTATTAAAGCTGAAAACTAATAATTCATGGCGTAAGAACTATCAGGAAATCGTCGATGCAGTCCGTCTAGTCATCCCGTTTTTCGACGACTTCAGACTAGACGTGCAACAACTCGGAGACGCGCAAAGGGTAAAACTCAGCTGGCAGCAAAAAGGCTCCGATTTCCCGATGCAGCCCTATCATCTATCAGACGGTTCCATTCGATTCATCTGCTTAGCAACCGCATTACTCCAACCTTTTCCTCCTTCCGCAATCGTCATCGATGAACCAGAATTAGGATTACATCCAGAAGCCATCGCAATACTGGCAGAGCTAATTCAAGACGCTGCAAAGCGAACTCAAATCATATTAGCGACTCAGTCACCCAACCTGCTGAATGAGTTCTCAATTGAAGACATTGTCATTGCCAATCGAAAAGACGGACAATCGACTCTCGAACGCTTAAACCGCAAAGACTTTAGTTCATGGCTTGATAGTTACTCAGTCGGTGATTTGTGGACCAAAAACGTCATTCAAGGAGGCACTAACCATGAGTGAGTGCAAAGAAATCATTGCCATCGTGGAAGGCTCGACAGAGCAACGTTTCATCAAGCAAGTTCTGGCACCCTACCTGATTAACTCAAATGTCTACCTGACTCCAATTATCTTGGATAAGCCCGGAGAAAAAGGCGGCGACGTTAAGTTTGCACGCGCACAAAACGACATAGAGAAGCATATTAAACAAAGGCGCGACACGTGGGTGACTATGTTTGTTGATTATTATGGCATCAGAGCCGACTGGCCGGGCTACCAAGATTCGAAAAAGCAAATCACCCATATTCGTAAGGCAGCGGTGATGAATAGAGCGACTGCTAGCGAAATCGCTCGGCTGTACCCCACAGAGAACACTGTAAAACGATTCATCCCTTATGTTTCTATGCATGAAATCGAAGCTCTCTACTTTAGCGATCCGACAATCTTAGCAGCAAAACTGGATGTGTCAGTTAAACGAATAAACTCCATTTTACAAGAATGCGGAGAACCGGAAAAGGTGAATGACAGTTCACAAACAGCACCGTCAAAACGACTGACTGCACTGTCAGACAGATTCAAAAAAACTTCAACGGGAGTCTCCATTGCAAGTGAGATTGGCATCCCTAAAATGCGAGTGGCCTGTCCCATCTTTAACGAATGGCTGACAACGCTTGAAAATCTGTAACAAAACAACGAGGGAGCAAAAGTGTTGTCCCCTCCAATCAAACTCGCCTAGTATCACGACCCAATGGCTCAAGATCGCAATCTCATCCTCACTGTCTGCACCGGCAATGTCTGCCGCAGCCCAATGGCAGAAAAACTACTGCAACATGCGCTGGCTGCCGAAGGCGCTCCGCTTGATCAACTAAGCGTCGAATCCGCTGGCGTTGCAGCTGGATATGGTGAGCCCGCATCGAGTAATTCAGTCGCAGCGCTCAAAAAGGTCAAAATTGATTTAGCACAGCACCAGAGCCAACCCGTGACTCAAGAGCTGATCGACCGTGCCTTCATGATCATCGGCATGACTGACTCACATCTCGACATCCTGGCGCACTACCATACCGGACTCCCCAAGCGCCTGCACCTCTTTCGCGAATTCATGGGGCCGGACGTAGATGTACAAATCCCCGATCCCTACGGCCAAAATTTCGATGCTTATCAGCAGTGCCTCGATTCAATGATCGAAGGCATCCCCTCTTTGCTGGCCTACATCAAGCAGGAATACAAATAGCCCGCGGCAGCAAAGCAGCGGCCCCTAACAGATGCCGCCAGCAGCATTGCGGCCCCCACGGAGGCGACGCTCGCCTTCGGCGACCCACTTGATTGCAAGAGTTGCACACTCGCCGAGGTCTAGCCAAAATGCTTTCGATGGGATCACTTCGAACAGGACCGCTTCAAGTGCCGACCAAATGCGCGCATCACTAATAAATGCACACGTGCTTGAGTGGATGCATACAACCACCACGGTAACGTCGGTGCAAATCCATGAATCGATGCCACCACACAATCGCGCGATTTAACAATACGAAACTCCAAGCGCCCCGGAGGATCTACCGTGCGCGAAAGGCATCCACCTGTAATATAAAAGGCACAACGCTCGGCATCCTCACTGAACGGTGTCGGCGTCAGCTCCAGCAGGCACAGTTTCAGCCCGCCGATCAAGAAACGAACGACACCCACACTGTCTGTTTCCACTGCAAGTAATCCACGATAACGCTGGCTCAGCCATGTACCATATTCGCGCGTCACCCTTGCCGCAGTCCATCCAGCAGGCCACGCCATACGTTGAACCGAGCGCACGCGACGATCTCGTTTAATCGCTTGTTTGTCTGCAAACTGCGTATGACTTCTAGGGTTCGGCAACGGACCACCAGAGGCATCCACCGCAGCTCGAAACGATTCCTCAAACGAGACAAATCCACCCTCCAGGCGTTGCAGTAAGGGATTCGGCCTGGCCTGTAAATCGTGCTGCAAACTTTCCTGCAATGGCCCAACCAAGGCCGGTGCAACACCACTGAATAACGCGACCCAATGTTTCGACAACGCAAAACAATTAACCGGGACGCGCAGGGTTCGAACTTCACGGCCAAGTAACTTCCCAGTTTGCAAGATCAGCTCACGGTAAGTCATCGGCTCATGTCCGCCTAAATCGTAAATACCCCCAGCCAAGGTCGCATCCCCCAAACAGAGACGAAATGCATGGCAGACGTTTTTAATATCAACCGACTGCGTCATTGAGCCTGTCCACGCAGGCAGCAACATTACCGGCAAGCGGCGCACTAAGTTAATCAGCATCGAGAACGATGAGCCGCCGGGACCAAAGATCAGTCCCGCGCGCAACACCGTGACCGATACAGAACGTGAACGTAACACCTGCTCGACTTCACAGCGGCTGCGCAAGTGCGGTGACAAATTATCCTTCTCGTCCGGCAGCAAGCCGCTCAAATAAATCACGTGCTTCACACCAACTGCTTCGGCTGCACGTATAAAATTATCCGCCAGCAGTAGATCGGTATCCTCGAAATTGCCCTGCATTAAGCGACTCGAAGGTGCCATGGAATGCACCAAATAAAACGCATATTCACATCCCCTCAGCGCCTCGGTGACTTTGGGTAGCGAGTATAGGTCGCACTTGCACCATTGTGTAGAGCTTTCACTCGCATTGCGCTCGACTACATGAGCACTCCGCGACAGCGCCCGAAACTCATACACATCGGCCAATTCCGTGCGTAAATGAGTGCCAACAAAGCCACTTGCCCCAGATACCGCGACCAGCGGTTTGCGAACGTTTCCTGACTCAGCCATGATACAGATAGCGGCAACTTACACGCCCAATAATTGGTAGCCGACCATTGGAGTCGACACATCTATAGCCGGAGTTGACTTGGTTGCTACTTTTCCAGAAATACTAATCCTTTTAGCCATTCCCCACAAGGCAGTGAAAACCTTCAAAAATGCAAATACTAGTTGGGGTATTAGTCTCACAGAAAGGCACAATCTGCCGAGAGTGCCTTGCCCGAAGAGCCCTAGACAGAGTCTCATTGAGCTGAAGCACGGCGCTGGCGATCAATCTCACGCAGCTTCTCACGCTCTTTATCGAATTTAACTCGCTTACAGCTGCAATGCAGGCAAAGCGGCGAGTTGTAGAACAATCCAAGGCGCTCATGCAATTTCAGCGGACGCTGCTGCCCTAACTCGACGAGCCGCAATCCTTCCATACAGCTAGGGATGACGGATCCGACAATAGCACAAGCACGTTCAGTTAAAGATGAGGAATCAGAAGACATTATTAATATTATCGAATTGAATAGTGGGTCCTTACAAGAAAAACATATTAAATCGCGTATTCTATTAGCTACAGCTCAAGGCATTGAGGGTCTAAGCACGATTCCACACCCTAGCTTATGTACCGAGAGAAGGCATGCATGACCCTACTTGCACATACACGGCCTCAGCTTGAACTACAATCTATGGCATTAGCCACCCGCCGACTCTGCCTCCTCACTTGCCTCGCGGTGCTCTGCTGGAGTGGTTGCACCACGATTACGAGCGCCCGAGGATCGAAGTCGTGGGTATCACAAAAGCTGCGAGCGATACCAGTGCGATGCAGTTTACTATCCAACTGCGAATGGTGAACCCAAATGCCGAGGCCATCGATTTGCACGGCCTCTATTATGAACTCATTCTCGAAGGCATCGAAGTGGTCACTGGTACGGCGAAGGACCTGCCACCGCTTGAAGGCTATAGCGATACCATCGTCTACATCAGTTTTACAGCCCAGCTACTCAACAGCACTCGATTAGTGCAAAAACTCATTAATCAACCACAGGAGATGCTCGACTACAAACTACGAGCAAAGCTTGGCACGACGTACAAATAGATGCACTCAACCACTGTCGTGGAAACCTGTAAAATCTCGCTGCAATAAGGGGCACCAGACAGGCAGCGAAACTCACCGAACTGTGGCGCGTTGCTGCACTGATAGCGACAGCTATACCAATTCATGGTAACAAACTGCCCCACCATTTAAGGCGAGGTTATTGCCAGAACGAAGTCAGTTAATTTAAAGCAATGAGCTACCAAACACCGCGGTCGCTCTTCTTCAGAGACTTGGCGACGGCCACTAACAATTGCACGGTGTGCTCAATATCCTCAAGATCCACCATCTCGCTGGGTGTGTGCATATAGCGCAGCGGAATGGACAGAAGACCTGTGGCGATACCAGCCTGCGCGACTTGAATCGCACGTGCATCAGTCCCAGTCGGGCGTGAGTCGGCTTCGATCTGATACGGAATCTTGTTCTTCTCTGCACAGGCAACGATCTTTTCGAAAATGACCGGATTGATATTTGGTCCACGACAAATAATCGGGCCACCTCCTTGAATGAAATTGCCATATTTGCGCGGATCACAATCCGGCGAATCGGTCGCATGGCCGACATCCACTGCAATCGCGAAATCAGGGTTCTCAGAGAACGCAGCGGTCATCGCACCACGTGTACCAATCTCCTCTTGGGTTGTGGCGGCGGCAGTGACTCTAGCGACCAGCTTCTTTTCTTGCTTAAGCCGCAGCACTGCTTCGAGCACCGCGTAGGCTCCCGCTTTATCATCAAAGGCACGCGCCACTCCGACGCTGCCACGAATGAGTTCAAAGCTTTGATCGTAGACCGCGGTATCGCCGATCCGGACCAGCGCTTCGGCCTCTGCCTTATTCTTGACGCCGAGATCGATCCAGATCTCGTGCGTCTCTGGCACCTTCTTACGGTCTTCTGCGCTCATCAGATGAATGGCACGCTTTCCAGTCACTGCTTTGACGATGCCATCTTTAGTCAAAATTGAAACACGACGCCCAGAAATCATCGACTTATCATGACCGCCAAGCGTCTCGAAATAGACGAAGCCTTTGTCGTTGATGTAGGTGATGATCAGGCCGAGCTCGTCGATATGCCCAGCAAATAGCAACGATGGTTCGCCATCTGGATTCACCGTGGCGAAGCGGTTGCCCATGGTATCTTTACGATAGGCATCGACCTTCGGTTCAACATAACGATCGATCACTGCTTGTGCTTCGTATTCGTGCCCCGTGGGGGAGCGCGCGTCGAGTAAATCGACGAGAAATTGAGGTGCCTCGTAGGCCTTGGTCGTTTTCTTGGTAGCTGTCTTTTTAGGCATACCAAAAGGACTAGCGCACTTAATCACAAAGCGCACGAATTTTCATCATCTAAATGGGGGGGTGATTCAAGGTGGTTACCGAAGGGCGAGCAACTGGCACGCCCGCAGTCAAAGGGAGTGGGGGCGACTCGCCCTCGTTGTGAGCTGAGTCGATGCCGTGGCCGGGTCGCCCACTCTCCTGTTCTGGGAATCGACTCTCACCCACCAAAAAAAAGGTTCATCGCCGATTAGTGGGAAAGGTATAGATGGACGGTGGATTCGCATCTGGCTCTTGGGAGGGATGACCTCCGTGTCGTCCGGTACCGATGCGGGAGTGGCTGACATGAATAACAGCCGATAGATAATCTTGGATTTTAATGTGATTTCTAAACTGCCTGCGGTCGACACGGAGGTCGACCCTCCCCAACAGAATTGCCGGCACATTAGACATCGAGTAGTATTTTCCCGGTAAATGACGATGAACCAAAAAAAAGCGCCCTCCGAGTGGGGGCGACTCGCCCTCGTTGTGAGCTGAGTCGATGCCGTGGCCGGGTCGCCCACCCTCCTGTTCTGGGAATCGACTCACACCGACCCAAAAAAAGCGCCCTCCGAGGAGGACGCTTTTGAAAACTTAATTCCTCGAATCGCCTAGTAGCGGTAGTGCTCTGACTTGTAGGGGCCAGACGGCTTGACACCGATGTAACCCGCTTGCTCGTCACTCAAAGTGGTGAGCTTGCAGCCGATCTTCTTGAGATGCAGACGAGCCACTTCCTCATCGATGTGCTTCGGCAAGATATACACGCCAGGTGTATATTTCTCGACCTGCTTCCAAAGCTCAATTTGAGCGAGCGCTTGGTTAGTGAAACTGTTCGACATCACGAAAGATGGATGACCAGTGGCACAACCGAGGTTCACCAGACGACCCTTGGCAAGCAAGTAGATGCTGTGGCCATCGGGGAAGGTATATTTATCAACCGCACCTTGGATGTCTGGTTTGATCATTTCAACCTCAACACCTGGCATGTTATTGAGCGCATCCACACCGATCTCATTATCGAAGTGACCGATATTACAAACGATCGCTTGGTCCTTCATCTTCGACATGTGGTCAGCGGTAATAATGCCATAGTTACCAGTGGTGGTGACGTAGATATCGCCCCAGCCGAGTGTGTCCTCGAGGGTCAGTACGCGGTGGCCTTCCATTGCAGCTTGCAGTGCACAAATCGGATCAACTTCAGTCACGACAACCTGTGCGCCCATACCCTTAAGTGCAGCAGCACAGCCTTTACCCACATCGCCATATCCACAAACGACGCCAACCTTACCCGCAATCATTACGTCAGTTGCACGTTTGATGCCATCAAGTAGTGATTCGCGGCAACCATACAGGTTGTCAAACTTCGCCTTAGTGACAGAGTCATTTACATTGATCGCAGGGACGAGCAGCTTGCCAGCGTTGTGCATTTCGTAGAGACGGTGCACGCCAGTCGTTGTTTCTTCAGAAACACCTTTCCAGTCTTCCACAATCTTGTGCCAATGATCATTGGAGAAATTCTCCGCTTGGATGTTGTTCAGGAGCGCTTTGATTACGGACTCTTCTTCACTGTCGGAAGCTGTATTCACCCAGTCACTACCATCCTCAAGTTCATAGCCTTTGTGGATCAAGAGTGTTGCGTCTCCGCCGTCGTCGACGATGAGTTGAGGGCCCAAACCGTCTGGCCATGTGAGTGCCTGCTGTGTGCACCACCAGTATTCTTCGAGTGTCTCGCCCTTCCAAGCGAACACAGGCACTTCAAGGTTCTTCGCGACGTAGGCCGCTGCATGATCTTGGGTGGAGAAAATATTACAAGAGCACCAACGCACGTCAGCGCCGAGCGTCTTCAATGTTTCGATCAACACCGCAGTCTGAATCGTCATGTGCAAGGAGCCCATGATACGTACGCCCTTGAGCGGCTGCTCAGCGGCGTATTTCTCGCAGGTCGCCATGAGACCGGGCATCTCGAATTGTGCGATCTCGACTTCTTTGCGACCGAAGTCAGCAAGGTTGATGTCTTTGACTTTGTAGTCTGTTTTTGTTAGTGTGTCTGTGCTCATAGTATTTTAATGGTTTAGATTTATTTACCCGCTAAGGAACGTGAAGGTGACGCAAAGCTTACTTAGTATTAGCAATATGCTCGAATTGAAAATCCGATTTTTCGCAACACTTAGCAGGCCAGATGAATTACAATGCGGCCTTGAGTGCGTCCGCTTTGGCGATCGATTCCCAAGGGAGATGTTGCTTCGCAAAGTGCCCATAGTGAGTGGTCTCGCGGTAGATCGGGCGCAGTAGATCGAGCTGGGTGACGATGTCGGCTGGCTTGAAGCTAAATACTTTTTGCGCTGCGGCGGCGATTTTCTCATCGCTGACAATGCCAGTGCCAAATGTATCCACGTGAATACTGGTCGGGTAAGGATGACCAATCGCATAGGCGACTTCGAGTTCGCAAGTATCTGCGAGACCCGCCGCGACGATGTTTTTCGCCACCCAACGTGTGAAATATGCCGCCGAGCGATCGACCTTCGAAGGATCTTTACCAGAGAAAGCACCCCCGCCGTGACGTGCCCAGCCGCCGTAGGTATCAACGATGATCTTACGCCCCGTAAGACCCGCATCGCCCTGAGGACCGCCGATAACAAAGTTGCCAGTCGGGTTGATCAAATATTCGGTCTGATCGTTTAATAGCTCAGCAGGCAGCACCTTGCGGATCACCTGCTCGATGCAAAACTCTTTAATCTCAGCGTGTTTTACGTCTGCAGCGTGCTGCGTAGAGATCACCACGTTCTTAATAGCAACCGGCTTGCCGTCAACATACTCGAGCGCGACTTGGCCCTTCACATCAGGGCGCAGCCAAGGAATCTTCACATTCTTACGCTGATGCGCCATCTCACGGAGCAAGTGATGTGCGTACATCACAGGTGCTGGCATGAGTTCTGGCGTTTGGTTACAGGCATAGCCAAACATGATGCCTTGGTCCCCTGCTCCTTGTTCAGCGCTATTCTTGCCCGCGGCTTTGGCCGCATTGACGCCTTGAGCAATGTCAGAGGACTGAGCTGTCAGAATATTGGAAATAAAAACCTTATCGGCATGGAAAATATCGTCGGCGTTGGTGTAGCCAATCTCACGAATCGCTTGGCGCACGATTTCTTCGTAGTTAAGCTTCGCGTTGGTGGTAATTTCGCCGGCAAGAAACACGCAGTTACTCTTGACCAATGTCTCACAAGCCACGCGGCTTTGCGGATCCTGCTCAAGGCATGCGTCCAATACGCTATCAGAAATATAATCAGCTACTTTGTCTGGATGGCCCTCACCAACAGACTCGGAGGAAAAAATGAAGTTTTTACTCATAAGCCAGTCACTATTGCCATTCATTTAGATTAATCAAGGAACTTATCAACATATCAGGATAAATTGATACGTTAAACGAGACTCGCTAAAAATTGCCTTTTCCGCAAAAAGACAAATCACTTCATTCAGCATATTTTACATTCATCGTGACCATGACACCTTCGACCGACCCACACTCACTTCTAAAAGCGACATTTGGGTTTGAGACCTTTCGACCAGGGCAAGAACAGGTCATTCAGACGCTACTCGAGGGGCGCAGTGCTAGCGCGATCTTTCCGACCGGCTCGGGCAAAAGCCTATGCTATCAATTGCCTGCCCTGCTGCTACCGGGGCTGACCTTAGTCGTCTCGCCGCTGCTGGCGCTGATGAAAGATCAGATCGACAGCCTACAGGCACGCGGTATTGCAGCGGAACGCTTGGACTCGAGCCTCGACGAGGAAACTTACCGCCGCGTCACTCAAGACATTCGTGGCGGCCAACTAAAGCTGCTCTTTGTCGCTCCGGAACGGCTAGGTAACGAACGTTTCCTCAATCTCATCCATGGACTCCCCATTAGTCTATTGGCGGTGGATGAGGCGCACTGCATCTCATCCTGGGGCCATAATTTCAGACCCGACTACCTAAAATTGGCCAACGCGGCTAAGGAGCTTAAGGTCGAACGCGTACTCGCGCTCACCGCCACGGCGACGCCACAAGTCTCCGATGATATGGCGCGTGCCTTCGACATTGCCGATGGCGACATCGTCAACACTGGATTCCATCGGCCAAATTTAGAGCTGCGCATTACGAGTTGCAGCGATGCTGAGCGTCCCGCGATCTTAGAGCAACGCCTTCGCGAGCGCCCCGCCGGATCGACCATCATTTACGTCAGCCTGCAACGCCATGCCGAAGAAGTCGCGGAGCGGCTCGTCAAAGCGGGCTTTGACGCCAAGGCCTACCACGCGGGCATGAAATCCGAGCAACGCGTCGCCACTCAAGACGCGTTTATGAACGGCGAAGTGCCGATCATTTGCGCCACGATTGCGTTTGGCATGGGCGTGGATAAGTCCGACATTCGCTACGTTTATCACTATCACATGGCCAAAGGCTATGAAAGCTACATGCAAGAAATCGGCCGCGCTGGACGTGATGGAGCGCCTTCGACCTGCGAACTGTTCGCCTGCGCCGACGACTGCACGGCATTGGAAAATTTCGTCTATGGCGACACGCCTGACCCCGAGAGCATCACATCGATCGTCACCGAACTCCTCGGCTCCGATGATGAAATCGACATCGCGATTACCGACCTCTCGCGCCGCCACGACATCCGTCAGCTAGTGGTCAACACCTTGCTCACTCGCCTGGAGTTAAAAGGCATTATCCGCGCCGAAGGTCATTACTATGGCAGTATACGCTTTGCACCGATTGGCAGTAGCGCCGAGATCTTAGCACAGTATCCAGAGAAGCAAGCGGCGTTTATCCGCAAGATCTTTAGCTGCTGCACCAAAGCCCGCAAGTGGATCAGCTTAGATATCGACAAAGCGATCGCGCACACCGGCCAACAACGCAGCGTCATCTTGCGTGCAATCGACAGCCTACAGCACAAAGGCCTCGCCGAACTTCAACTCGCAGGCTACCGCCAACGCTTTCGCCGCTTACAACAAGACGTCGATATCCCTGAACTCTGCCAGCAGTTACAAGACACGTTCAGTCAGCACGAACAGGTGGAGATTAATCGCATCGAGTCGATGCTGAATTACGCTCAAAGTGATCACTGCCTCACAGGCAAGTTACTCGACTATTTCGGCGAAACGATCGAGCCCTGTGGCCATTGCGGGATCTGCCTAGGCGATTCCTCCGCACACATGCCACTACGCCAGCGTGCGAGTATCACAAACTACGACCTAAGCAACTTCACCGCACTAACAGAGCAAAACACCAAAGCCCTCGCCCGCCCGCGACAACAAGCCCGCTTTCTCTGCGGCCTCAATTCGCCAGCAGTTTCAGCAACCCGTGGCTTACGGGGAAATAAGCAGTTCGGTAGCTGTTCTGATGTCGCCTTTGCCGAAGTGCTAGAAGCCCGATCACAGGCATAACAGAAGCCACAGTTGATATAAGAGGGCATCTTTTCTCTGCGTCCTCTGCGGGAAACCCCACGTCGCCTCCAATCCATTCATAAAAAGTCCTCACGCCCAGCCGCGGGCGGCTTCAAGACGCTAAGTCGCAAAGCTGACTCTGACGTATCCCAGACTACACAACCCTTTGCGTCTCTGCACCTTTGCGTAAAAAACTCACACACTGCTGGTATTTGAATAAGGATGGGACGAAGCGTAAATGGCATCCCTTCGCGGGCAATTATCCGCTTGGCTACAAGCTCGGCACTGCATCCAACAGCTTACGCGTATACGGATGCTGCGGGTTATTATAGATCTCATCCGACGATGCCTGCTCAACGATCTTGCCTTCAGTCATCACCAACACCTGGTCGCTGATATGCTCTACCACCGCCAAATCGTGCGCGATGAACAAATAGGTCAAGCCCAGCTCATCTTGCAGGTCCTGCAGTAAGTTCACGATCTGCGCCTGCACCGACACGTCCAACGCACTGACCGGTTCATCACAAATAATAAACTCCGGCTCCACTGCGAGCGCTCGGGCAATACCGATGCGTTGCCGCTGGCCGCCACTGAACTGGTGCGGATAGCGCTGCATAAAATCAGCACTCAAGCCGACCTTTTCCAACAGATCGGCGACGCGCGCGACTTTTTGAGCTTTCGTCCAATCTTTGAAATGTATATCCAGCGGCTCCGCAATGATGCTATAGATCGTCATGCGCGGATTGAGCGAACCAAAGGGATCCTGGAAAATTACTTGAATTTTTTTACGATATGCAAAAAACGCCGAGCGTGAAAGGTGCGCCAAGTCCTGCCCCTCGTAAGAGATCGTGCCATCAGTAATCGGCACCAGTCGCGCAATCGCACGCCCCGTCGTCGTCTTACCACTGCCACTCTCGCCGACCAGCCCCACGGTCTTACCACGCGGCACATCAAACGACACACCGTCGACTGCTTTCACATGATCCACCGTGCGCTGAAGAATGCCGCCCTTAATCGGGAAATGCACCTTAAGGTCACGAACGGATAGGAGTGGTGATTGGTCTGCTGTGGAGTCGGTCATGTCGATGAATTAGCCAAAATGTGACGTCAGAAATAGATTCGCAACCTTTGATTCGGAGAACAAGTTGCACTTGTCACACAAACACAGATGCCTAGCCTACCAATCAATGGACTTGAGCACCTATCAAACAATGGATCCGCACCTGCTGGTCGGCGTGGTCAACACCATGATCCGCAATCACTGCAAATCCTTAGACGATCTCTGCAAAACACACGACCTCGATGCCGGCATCCTCACCGAGCGACTCGCAGCGGCTGGCTACGACTACATGCCGGAGCAGAAGCGATTTCGGTAACGTGACGCAGCCGCGTCTCGCGGCGCATTGCGTCGTGCTGGCTTCAGGATTAGACAGACAGGAATGTCTGTTTCACTAGCTCACTCTCACTTTCACTCTCACTTTCACTCTCACTTCACTCTCACTCGCCGCAGGCGTTAATCCAGCGCCATCTCCTTATCAATTGTTGTCAGGCGGTGCTGCTTCGCGCCCAGCTTTGGAATACATGCGATCAACGCTTTCGTATAAGGATGTTGCGGGTTGTTCAGCACCTCATCCACGGGGCCCTGCTCAACAATTTCACCACGAAACATCACGATCACCTCGTCGGCGAAGCCTTTGACGATGCCGAAGTTGTGCGTGATCAAGACGATGCTCATGCCGAGCTTTGCACGCAACTCGCGCAGCAGATCCATAATCTGCGCCTGAATGGTCACATCCAACGCGGTCGTCGGTTCATCAGCGACCAATAGCTTCGGCTCGCAAGCCAACGCCATCGCAATCATCACACGCTGCTGCATGCCACCACTCATCTCGTGCGGATAGGCCTTGTAGCGTTGCGCGGCATCGCGAATCCCAACCAGCTCCAACAGCTCAACCACGCGTCCCTTCACATTCGTGATATCGGCCCGGTGCAATTTGACTGCTTCCGCGATTTGATGCCCCACGGTAAAAACTGGGTTCAGCGAGGCCGACGCCTCTTGAAAAATGTATGCGATGCCATTGCCGCGCACGCCACGAATTGTTTCACGATCCATCTCCAGCACATTTTTTCCTTCAAACAGTATTTCACCACTCACGGTGCAGGTCGGCGCCTCTGGCAATAAGCGAGTGAGCGACATACAAGTGACGCTCTTACCACTACCACTCTCACCTAGAATCGCCACCGTCTTCCCACCTGCGTCGATTGAAAAATCGATCCCATGCACCACCTCATTGGATTCGCCACGCGAATGAAAGGCGATCCGCAGATCAGAAACTTTTAATAATTCAGACATCAGTTCACACACATTCAACATTCAACATTCAACTGACAACGCTCAACTTAAAGCTAGCGCGTTTTCATTTTCGGATCGACCACATCGCGCAACACATCGCCGAGCACGTTGTATGCAATTACTGTGACAAAGATCGCAAAGCCCGGCGTTAATAGCCACCAGAAGTTCAAATAAAACACCTTCACATCCTGCGCTTGTGAGAGCATCAGCCCCCAAGATGCCGAGGGTTCTTGAATACCGAGCCCTAAAAATGACAGAGCCGCTTCACCTAAAATATAGCCGGGGATCGAGAGGGTCGCGGCCACCAACAGATAACTCACCAGATTGGGCAAAATATGCTTCCGTAAGATCACCACTGGCGACTGCCCCATACTTTCAGCCGCCATCACATATTGATTTTGCCGAAGTGAGAGCGTCATGCCCCGCAGCACACGCGCGGTACCAGCCCAACCGATTAAAGACAGAATCAGAATGATCACGAAAAACATCTGATCGGAAGCGAAGTGCGGCGCCAGCGCAGAGCGTAAAGCCAACAACAAATAGAGCCCCGGCATCGCCATCATAAATTCGACTAAGCGCATCGCTACAAAATCCATTCGACCACCAAAGTAACCGCTTAAACCACCGACAAGAAATCCGAGTGTCGTGGTAATCGTGATACCGAGCAGCCCAATGAACAGCGACACACGGGAGCCGAAGATCAACCGCGAGAACACATCGCGCCCAGTTGAATCACTACCAAGCAGATACACTCGACCAGCGTCCTCTTGGATCGTAAACAAATGACGCTGCGTCTTAAACAGCCCAAGAAAACGATATTCAAAACCCTTGCCAAAGAAATGGATCGGATACCCCTGCCCCACGACTTTTTCATACTTCGCCTCGGTCGGATCGACTAATTCGTAGGCCTGAACTTGCAGGCCACCATCCTGAAAGAACAACGCTGTGGGCGGATGATACGTGCGATCTAGGTCTTGTTCATTGGTCGCATACGGCGCGAAGAAATCCGCAAACACAGCCGCCGCATACAGGGCAACCAAGACCGCTAACGACACTGCCCCCAAGGGACGCCGCAGCACTTCTCGAAATATACTGAAGATGATCATTCTACTTTTTCTTCTCCAATCGAATACGCGGATCTGACCACGCTAATAAAATGTCTGCCAACAGGTTCCCCAGCACCAGCATCGAGCACCCCATCATCACCGAAGCCAATACGACGAACTGATCTTCTCGCAGAATCGATTGATACATCAACTGACCAATTCCAGGATACTGCAGCACAATCTCAACCATCAGCGCACCGCTCAATAGCCCCGAGAATGCGAAACCAAATGAACTCACCAGTGGATTAATCGCATTACGCAAGGTGTGCTTAAATATCACCGCAAATTCACTTAAGCCCTTCGCCCGCGCCGTCGTCACGTACTCCGCGCGCATCGTATCGAGGAAATTAGCCCGCATAATTCGCATGATACTCGCGATCGAACCAATCCCGAGTGCCAAGGTCGGTAAGATTAAGTGATACGCACGATCGCCGACTTTCCCAAACCAGTTCAAATAATCATACTCAATCGAAGTGGCACCTCCCAACGGGAACCACCCCGTTTGCGCCGCAACAAAGACAAACAACAACGCGAGAAAGAATTCAGGAATCGAGAGCGCCGCATACGCTAACGCCGAAGCGATCCGATCAAAAATCGAGTCCTTATAAACTGCAGCCAAGACACCGAGGGGAATCGCAATGCCCCACGCGAATACAAATGCGCTCACTGAAAGCAGAAAGGTAGCCCACAGGCGTTGTCCGATCAAATCGATAACTGGCAATTTATAAGCCCACGAATGCCCGAGATTTCCTTGCACCACGTTGCCCAACCATTTCCAATATTGCACATACCACGGACGATCCAATCCAAACTCGATTTCAATCGCTTGGATTAGTTCTGCTGGCACATCGCGTTGGGCTTTGACTGGCGTCAGAAAGTCTCCAGGTGCTAGACTCATTAAAATAAATACCAACATCGTGATCCCTAGGAGCAAAGGAATCAATGAGAGTAATCGTCTGAAAATAAATGCGCTCATGGATTTGGCTCCGCCCACAGTGATTCTTCATTCCAGGTCACGCCACCGAGCGGGGTGGGATCCACATTCTGCCATCGATTACGATAGCCGACAAAGTCCTTTGGGCTGACTAGAAAGATGAGCGGCTGTTGCTCAGCTAGAATTTCCTGCACTTCGAAAAAATACTTCTTGCGCACCTCAACATCAGTATGCCGGCCAATTTCAATCATCAGCGCATCTATGCGAGCCTCCCACTCAGTCGCAGGCTCAACCTGTTGCGGATACCATTGATGTAAGCGCCCACCGCTCATTAATATATCTTTGCCCGCATAAGGGTCCGGCGCACCACCACCGAGACCAAGCATACACGCCTCATAATCAAATGAATCTGATGTCTTATTAATGATTGTATTAAAATCCAAGAACTGCAGTTCGACATCGATACCAAGCGCTGCCATGTTCTCCTTAAACACCGTCGCCATCTCGACACGTAGTCCATTACTCGAATTCGTCATCAATGAAAACTCGATTGCATTGCCAAGCGGATCTTTCAACTGACCCGCCTCTAAAGTGAATCCCATTTCAGCAAATAACTGTTGTGAGGTCTCCGGCGAGTAGGGGTATTTTCGAATTGCATCGTTATACCACAATTTGCGTTTAGGTGATACGTAGCCATGCAAAATATCGGCACGATTAAAATACACCCCACGAACAATACCTTCGCGATTAATGCCATACGAAACCGCTTGGCGAAAACGCTGATCCGAAAACCACCCGAATTTATACGGCTCCACGTACGCAACGCCGTCGGCATCCTGCCCAGGATTTAAATTAAACCAAATAAAGTTTGTCTGACTCGAAGGCCCCATGTCGAGCACGGTATAATCGAAGCGCTCCTCGCCGCGCTTCACCCATGCCACATTATCGGGTCCGATGGATTCAAAATCCGTCAAGCCCTGCGCAAAGGCAACATTACTACTATTCTGATCCTGCACAATCTTGGTAATTACTCGCGCCACATAAGGCAGTCGCTCGCCCTTTGCATTGACCTTCCAATAATTTGGGTTCTTCGCAAATACGATTCGTTCACCAGGGCGATACGATTCGAGCACAAACATGTTTAAACCCACAATTTTCCATGGCTCATTGATGGCCGTCTCCACACTCCACTGATCCATCAAAGTGCCATCATCAAAAGACACTTGTAGCACATGCTTGGGCAAAATCTCCTCACTACCACCAAACAATAGAAAAGGCGCATACACCTCTGGAGTCGTGAAGCGCACCGTATAATCGTCTAACTTTTCGACCACAGGCTCTTGCCCATTAATAAGCTGTCCAAAAGTAGAGCGCGAACTGTAGCGATATTTTACACGACCGTTTTCATCTAGCACGGGCTCACCGGAATCAACATCTAGCTGTTTCGCAAAAAAACAACTCCAGGTAAACAGGACATCGTCTGCCGTAAACGGCTGGCCATCGCTCCAATGAATGCCACGCCGCAAATAAAAGGTGTACTGAAGATTGTCTGCCGAAATATCCCATGACTTCGCAAGATTCGGGATCACATCGCCAGTATTTGGATCCAGCGTGGTCAACCCTGCCAAAATACGCCCGATCACGGCCGATCCGGCCATTGTCTCATTGACCAAAGGATTGACCGTCGCCAAATCACCCGCAAGCGTTTCGATGATATTTGAGTCAAACTCCCCGGCGGGGAAATCAACTACCAACGCATCCACCGGGATCGGAGCCACGACACCTATTGATGGTCGCTGCTGCTCAGAGCTACATCCGGAAAGAATCACCGACGCAGCCATCAGCAGCAGCAGTTGTAATCGAGGTGCAAATATGTCGCGGGGATAGAGTGCCATGTAAAAGTCTTACCAAAGCGCTCTGACTCGTTTGTTCAACGCTTTTTGTAAGCGATTCAGCCCCAGAAGCCAGATCGTTTGACAAAGCGCGCCTTGACAATGCTCAACCGTTCACCTAAACAAGTGAACACTATGAAAGATCTAACCACTCGGCAACAAGAAATCCTCACTTTCATCGAGCACTACGAATGGCGCAACGGCTACTGGCCGAGCATTCGAGAGATCCAAGAGAAGTTTGGCTTCGCCAGCACCAATGCCGTCATGGGCCATCTCCGTGCACTTGAGAAAAAGGAGATGATTGAGCGCATCCCTGGCCAGGCTCGTACCTTTCGTATCAACCGTCCAGATGAACCGGCAATGCCAGAGATCCCCGACGACGCCACTGAAGTCGTCGACATTCCTGTCATGGGTGCCATCGCTGCCGGTTATCCTGACCGCGTAGAGCCCGCCGGCGAGATCGGCCGCCTACAAGTCGACATTCAGAGCGCAGGCTTTTCCAGCCGTCGCCGCAGTTTTGCACTTCAAGTCCGAGGCGAAAGTATGGTCGATGTCGAAATTTATGATGGTGATATGGTCATCATTGAGCCTCGCGACGCCTACGATGGCGACATCGTCGCGGCCCTCATCGACGGCGAAACAACGCTCAAACGCTACATCCAAAAAGGCAGTGAACCTCCCTACCTCAAAGCAGAAAACAAATTTTACCCCGAGCTTTATCCAGTCACTGAACTCTGTGTACAAGGCGTCGCCAAAGCAGTCGTCCGCAGTTTATAGATTTATATAAATTGTGATGTAGCGAACGCGGTGCTTTGCACAGTCAAAGCAATGTTACTCGAACGGTAGAAAACCACTGCACGATCAGTTGCGCCATGCGCTATTTTTCGCTTTTAGCCAAACAGCAACCACTGACAAGTCAGTTGATGGCTTGATGAGGTTCATTGTATTACGCGCAGACAAGTGGTTCTACCAAGCGAAAGCGGTTGCCGACAAAGATCTCCTAAAGATGGCGCAGCAGTTAGCGTGCGCCATCATTGCCCAGAATCGGCAAAGACGGTACGAGTACCATTTCTAAGCAAGCATACATATCCTGCATGATCAACACAGCCGATCAGCACCACAGCGCTAATAAAAATTCGCCTTTAGGCGTTTTCGAATACGTAATAAGCCCGCGATCATCCCCCAGGCATCGCGAAACGGCCTAACCTTACCTCCCGGCATTTCCTGCCATGTGATACGCAACTCCTCGACCCGACTACCCTGCGCCTTGAGCGCAACCAATAGCTCAACATCAAACACAAAGCCGCGCTCCATCAACTGCCTCGATATCGCACGATACGCCGCTGCGGGAACTACTTTTACACCACACTGCGTATCCTCAAATTCAATACCCACCAAGCCATGCACCAATTTAGTAAACATACGGAAGTATAGCAATCGCAGCCATGGACGCTGAACCGGCGTATTCACTGCGTTATGACGAACACCAATAACACCAACACCAGGACCACTCTGACACGCATGCCTAAGTAAACGAAGGGTTGACCGAGCATCCACTGCACCATCAGCGTCGACAAAGGCCAACAAGTCGGCATCGGGACATGCAGACCACGCCTGATAAATCGCACCTCCCTTTCGCGACCGCTCGGCAAACAGCATCACTTCGACATCCGCATAAACGACCGAGAGACGCTCAACCAACGCTGAGATCTTAGCTTGCTCCAGCTCGGACGAACCATCATCCGCCACGATCCAACGCACCGGCAAATCAGATTTTGATAGCGCCTGCGCCAACATCGGGCCAAACAACTCCAACCGCTTACAGTCGTTCCACACTGGAGTTACCAATACAATCTGTTGTTCTGATAAAGACACGGTTAATAAATAATAGTGACTACAGAATGAACACAACGGCAAAGCAGGATTGCAGCCGGCAAATAAGTCGCTTCAGATAGAGCCACCTTACAATGTCGCAACGTCTCCTTATAATTGTCACATGGATTGCTATCGTTATACTCTCGTTAACGTTACGCCTGCAGAACTTAGAAGAACGCCCAATCCACGCCGACGAGGCGACCGGCGCACGTATCCTCGCGCGTCAATTAGTCGGCGAGGACTACAAGTTTGACCCCCAGCATTTCCATGGTCCGTTACTCAGCCTTAGTTCGCAGCCCATCGCGCGCAGCCGATCCGAAACCTCCTGGAGCGAACTATCCGTAACCACCTTGCGTCTCAGCTCTGTCATTGCCGGTCTACTTGTGGTATTTACCCCGCTACTATGGAGACGATCCATCGGATCATGGGGCGCATTGGCAGCCGCCGCGCTGTTAGCGAGTTCACCGCTGATGGTGTATTACAATCGCATGTATATTCATGAGAGCTTGCTGACGCTCTTTGCGATGCTGGCTTGCGCGGCAGTCTTGCGGCTCACCGAGCACCCGAGCAAGCGTATCGCCATCGCCTCGGGGCTCTGCATCGGCCTGATGTTTGCCACCAAAGAAACCTTCGCCATTTCGATACTCGCGTGGCTACCAGCCGTCGGGCTCTGCTACTGGAGACAGCGAGCAAATGACGCGCGGCACCTCTGCCCCAACCTTCGCCTGTATCTATTGCCTAGCGGCTTGCTGATCATCACGTCAGCGCTCAGCGCCGCCTACTTTTACAGCGATGGCTTTCGCTCCATGCAGGGTATCATCGACGCGGTGCGCACCTACTTCGTTTACGAGACCACCGCTGGCCACGAAAAAGGCATGGGCTATTACCTCGAGCTGCTTGTTTGGCCCAAGCAAGAGTTTGGCATCTGGTGGAGCGAAGCACTCATCGCCCTACTCGCGGTGATCGCGGTGGCATTCGCCGCAGTAAAACGTGTGCCGAACCCTGCGCTGCTCTTTCTGGCGGTCGCGACGGTGTGCCACTTTATTATCTACAGCTGCATCAGCTACAAAACCCCTTGGCTCATGATGGTGCCATGGGCACATGCCTGTCTGCTGGGTGGCTATGTCTTTAGCTATTTTCCGAGCTTAAAGACGAGGTCCCGGCTCATCCTCACACTACTCTTACTCACTGGGCTAGCCTACCAGACCAAACAAAGTATTCATGCCAGCGGCCGCCTGGCCAATGACAGCCGCAATCCATACGCGTATGTGCCCACCAGCAAAGACGCACCAAAGGTCGAACGCTGGCTACAAGAGTTAAGCGCCCTACCCGATGCACCCACGCTCTCGCCCATCGCCGTCATCGGTCAAGAGTATTGGCCACTGCCGTGGTATTTACGTAGTTTCGAAACCATTGGTTACTGGCCGACTCCGATTCAAGCCGTAACAGGCTTGCCAATCATCTTCGCGATGCCTGCACAAGAACAGGCCTGCGACAACTTACTCGCAGCCACCCACACAAAACTCCCACGCGGCCTTCGCGCAAATGTCGCCGTCACTCTTTATTTACGCAACGACATCTGGCAGCACTGGATGCGCACTGACACACAATGAGCCATATCCATCAATTCGAACACCACGCGATGAAGACCACCTTCATTTTACGTATCGTTACTGACGATGCGAAACTCGCGAAGGATGTCGCGCACACAGCCATCGTCCTGCTGGACGATATCGAAATGACTCTCAGTCGCTACATCGAAGGCAGTGATGTGTTTCGAATCAACCACATGGAGACCGGACAAACACTTTTCATCAGTCAAACCTGCTATGACTGCATACGACTGGCCGCCGAAGCACATAAGCAGACTGGTGGCCTGTTCGACATCACTCTCGGCACATTAATCGAACATCAAAAAAACAAAGCTGCCGGCAGCGTCCCATCACTCAGCGGCACGCTCAGCATTGATCCAGATCGACCAGCGATCACATGTGTCACAGCCGGACGTGAAATCGATCTCGGCGGCATTGGCAAAGGCTACGCGCTTGACCAACTCAAAAACCTAATGGAAGACTGGGGCATTGAATCCGCGCTGCTTTGTGCTGGTGCGAGCACGCAGTTAGCCTTCGGCTCCACGACCTGGCCGATTGAACTGAGCGGCGATCACAATCAGCAGACCATCAAATTAAACAACCAAGCACTGAGCGCTTCAGGAACCGGCATTCAAGGAAGCCACATCGTCTCTCCTCAGATACACTGCGCCCCCGATTACCACTTTAAACGCGCATGGATATTGCAACCCAGCGCCGCGCTAGCTGATGCCTGGTCAACCGCTCTAATGCTGATCAACGTCGAACAGCTGCGCACCTTTGAGGCCCCCAAAGACACGCTCTACTTCGAAACACCGTCTGGTATTCACACCCTACAAAAGTTACAAGCAACGCTAACAGAATAATTACGAGTGGCAGGTTTCAATATTAAGGTAGCCAAGTTGCAGCATTCAGAGTGATTCTGTGTTTTGAAATCTAGGCAACAAACTTGTTGTCGTCGTTCGTACAACAGGGATACTCGCGCCTGAATATGCCAGAGCACACACCAGAAGACTCCGCCCAAGCGCCACTTGTTGATATCGTCTTACCAGTCGAGGAATCAGAGCACGTCCCGGCGTGGAAAACCGCGATCGCCGAGAAACTCGCACTGCCTGAAGAGCAGATCGTCGATATGCGTCTGCGCAAACATTCAATCGATGCCCGCCAAAGGCAGATCAAGGTGCAGCTACGAATCGAAGTCGGCCTCGACCAGGCTCTTCCGGCAAAGCCGGAATTGAAGCCTCGGTACAACAGACCTACCACGGATGCAAAAACAGTGCTCATCATTGGTTGTGGCCCTGCGGGGATGTTTGCCGCGCTGAGAGCCCTCGAACTTGGGCTGAAGCCAATTATTTTAGAGCGCGGCAAGGACGCCTCGGCGCGGCGCTTCGATCTCGGTCCCATTCTCAAAAAAGGCACTGTCATCGAGGACTCCAACTATTGCTTTGGCGAAGGCGGTGCCGGCACATACTCGGACGGCAAACTCTACACTCGCGTTAAAAAGCGCGGTCCGATTCGTGATATCTACGAGACACTCGTCGCGCATGGTGCCCCCGAGCGCATCCTCATTGACGCGCACCCGCACATTGGCTCTAATTTGCTCCCGAAAGTGGTCATGGCGATGCGCCAATCGATCCTCGAAGCTGGCGGTGAAGTCCACTTCGGCACGAAGGTGAATCAATTCATTCTCAAGGATAGTCGTATTTGCGGGGTAAATACAGTCGATGGCCGCGAGTTCATCAGCGACCGTACGATCTTGGCAACTGGCCACTCCGCCCGCGATGTTTACCAGCAGCTTCATGCCCAAAAGGTACGCCTTGAACAAAAGTCCTTTGCAGTCGGTGTACGCATTGAGCATCCGCAACCTCTGATTGATAGCACACAGTATCACTATCCAATTGGGCAAGAACGCCCAAAGCTACTCCCCGCAGCGAGCTACCGACTCGCCACGAAGATTGACAACCGTGGCGTACACTCCTTCTGCATGTGCCCAGGTGGCTTCATCGTACCTGCTGCGACTGAGAACGATGAGGTAGTGGTTAATGGCATGAGTCTCGCACGCCGCGACTCCCCCTTTGCCAACAGTGGCATGGTAGTCAGCGTTGAGCCGGAAGATACTGCCCCCTTTGAAGCTGAACACGGCATGCTCGCCGGTATCGCATTTCAGAAACATTTGGAAATCGCCGCCAAACAAGCGGGTGGTGGCGGTCAAGTCGCACCAGGGCAACGCGTGACCGACTTTCTAAAAGGTAAAACCTCAGTAGATCTGCCCAAGACCAGCTACTTCCCCGGCATCCAGAGCGCACGCCTCGACCAGATCATGCCAGAATGGATCGTTTCACGAATGCGCCGCGGCTTAACGCTGTTCGGCGAGCAGATGCGCGGCTACATTACAGAGGAGTGCAACTTGATCGGTTTTGAGACGCGCACCAGTTCGCCCGTGCGCGTGCCGCGCGATCCAGACTCACTACAGCATCCAGATATAGCAGGTCTTTACCCCTGCGGTGAAGGCGCGGGCTACGCCGGCGGCATCGTCAGCGCCGCACTCGATGGTATGCGCTGCGCAGAAGCTGCAGCGAGTTAAAAGGGCAGATACAAACTGTGCCACAGACATCTCCGTCTGCCCGTTGCAACAAACTGAAACGCCAGCACCCAACTATCGCACTAATTAAATGAACGGCCACAGCCACAAGTGCTGCTGGCATTCGGGTTGCGTACTTCAAAGCCTTTTCCCGTCAGGCCATCGTCGAAATCGACGACGCTGTCCTCGAGGTATCCTAGACTCGTCTCATCAACTAGGAATTCAACACCGTTGTTTTCAAACAATTGATCGTCATCCTTCTTATCGTCAAAAGACATACCATATTCGAAGCCCGAGCATCCGCCCGCCTCGACCATGATACGGAGTTTCTGCCCCTCAATAGCCTTCTCGGCCTGCAACTGTTGGATTTGTGCCACGGCACTGTCTGTCAATGTGATCATGCACTACAACAAATACGCTTCGGCGCTACTGTCAACCTACACCTCCCACAGAACCAGTCAGATGAGCATTTTTCGTGCTAGATTGATAATTTTACTTGAAAAAATTTAAATTCAGCATTTTATCTAGCATGTGCTGAAGCTCAAACACACTCTCAATCAACTGAATATCGGACTCGCGCATACGACCACCGAAGGCGATATGAGCATTGTACATGAAGCTAAGCAAATGCCCGCGGGGCATTTTAGTAAACGCATGGCGATCAAACTAATCTGTGATTTTTACTCCAAATTTGTAGAATTTCGCAACAAGTTCACCAGCGAAACCACTCGTCACAACATTTTTAATTTGGCGATTCCCCGCTGCACCAAAATACGCCCTCATCTCGATACACGCCTCGACGGCAAATGCTACGGACCAACCAATAAAAAGCTAGCTAGCTACATCAAAAACTTATTTGGCAACAACAGCAGCAGCAGCAGCGCAGCAAAGCACTGGGCATCAAGCGAGACACTAGGCCTCGAACAAAACCAAGGGGCCTAAGCCCACAACCTCGGCAAAATATCATGAGCTCACAAGGATTCCAGCAAGCTCAGAAGCAGACGCAGACGCTCGTACTAGCACCTCAGCTACGGAACTCCCTCAAGATTCTCCAGGCGCCAGCGGTGGAACTACGCACCTCGATCCTTGAAGAGCTCCAAGCGAATCCACTGCTCGAAGAACTGGCGTTTGATAGCATCAGCGTCGAAGAACAGCGCGAAGAGCCTAACGCCAACCAACTCGAACAAGACGAAGAAACCGAGTTCAACCCCGAGGACTTCAGCGCCCTAGAACGCATGAGCGAAGATATGCGTGACCACTACGCTCTAGAGAACACCGGACAGAGCCACACCTCCGAGGATGATGAGCGCCGCGAGCACTTTATGAATTCACTCACTACGAGCGTCTCACTACAGCAGCATCTCATCGAACAAGCCGAACTTACCGAATGCTCCAATCAAGAGCGCGAAGCCCTACTCTACCTCATTGGTAGTATTGACGATAATGGCTTCCTCACTGAGACCGTTTCCAACATAGCTCTCACTAGCCGTATCCCCTACAGCTCAGTCAGCAAGGCCAGCGAAATGCTAAAGACCTTCGATCCACCTGGAATCGGCACTAAAGACACACAAGACTGCCTCGTTACGCAGCTGGAGCTACGCGGGCAAGGCAAGACCATCGCAGCCCAAATCCTCCGCGACCACTTTCAACTCCTCATCCGCCGCCGCATCCCTGAGCTCGGGCGCAAGCTAGATACGAGCACTGAGAACATCCAAGATGCCATTGAAGCGATCGCGACGCTTGAACCTTCGCCAGGCAAACGCTTCAGCCCAGACTCAAACGCAGTCATCGAACCCGATGCCACTGTATTCAAAGATGAATATGGCGAATGGCAAATCACGCTGAACAACGACTACATCCCTCGCCTACGCATCAGCAGCACTTACAAGGACATGCTGGCAAAAGGGAACCTGAACCAAAAGGAGAAAGAGTTTATGATCGAGCGCATGCGTTCAGGTAAATTCCTGATCAACTCGATCCAACAGCGCCAACAAACCATCGAGCGCATCACACTTGAAATCCTCAAATTTCAAATTGATTTCTTCGCAGCAGGCGTCTCCAAACTACGCCCACTGACAATGAATACCATTGCGCAAATAGTAGGCGTACACGAGACCACCGTTAGCCGCGCCATCGCTAATAAATACATTCGCACCCCACATGGCGTTTTCGCATTCAAATATTTCTTTACGCCAGGCTATAAAGCGGGCAGCGGCGAATCAGTATCCAATAAATCGATCAAAGATATGATTAGCCATATCATAGAAGAGGAAAAACCCGCCAAGCCCTATAGCGACCAAGGTATCGTTAACATCTTAACCGAAAAGAAGATCAAGATCGCCCGCCGCACCGTGGCCAAATACCGCGAAGAGCTCGGCATTCTACCGACCAACTTGAGACGAAGATACGAATAAGTTCTGCAGACGAGGCGAGGCTCGCCCCTCCTTGAGAAATCGCGGGATCAACCCGCTTGCTACAATTATTTGCAGAGACTGACTTTTCGCCAGGATCTAGCAGCTCCCTTAGACCACCGCTTCAAGCACCGCGCTGCCGATCGCGTCGCAGACGAGACGCCCCTTGTGCGTTAAACGTGCATGCGCTCCATCTCGAATCAATAGCGCCTCAGCCTCAAAACGTGCTAACAATGGCTCTAACATAGCCATCACTCTTGGCGCGGGGAAACGCAGCGCGATGTCAGCCAAATCAATTCCAGCATTCATGCGCAGCCCAAAAATAATCGCGTCTGCCATCAAAATACTGTCATCGAGCGACACCATCTCGGTCTTAGGCGGCTGCCTCGACTCCATCGCAGTGGCCCACTCGTTCAAATTTGACGGACGCTGATAGCGCTCTCCTTGGTACTGACTCGCTGCCGAAGGGCCACAACCGATCCACTCCGTCATGCGCCAAGTATTTACATTATGAATACATTCACCGCCTCTGGAAAAATTTGAAATCTCGTATTGAGCGTATCCCAACTCAGCGAGTAGTTCCCAGCCGCGCTCATAGAATAATAGTTCACGCTCTTCATCGATCTTCAGCTTCCCTTCGGAGAGCTTCACATAGAGGGCGGTGTCTTCCTCAAAAGTTAGACAATAGGTCGAGAGATGCGTCGGCCCCAGTCTAGCTGCTTCGCGAATCGCCGCTTCCCATTGCTCCATGGATTGGTTGGGGATGGCAAACATCAGATCAAGATTCGTCTGCGGGAAGCCAGCGGCTTGGACTAACTCCCAAGCCTTATAGATTTGATTCGGACGATGTAGCCGCCCGAGCGATTCCAGCAGTTTCTCATCAAAGCTTTGCACCCCCATCGAGATACGCGTGACTCCGAGATCGCGCAACACGGCGAGCTTATCCGCCTTGACAGTCGAAGGGGCCATTTCGATCGTCCACTCCGCAGGTGCATTGCCCAGACATTCCAGCATCGACCGCCCGAGGCGCTCTAGGTCTTTTGCCGACAACAGCCCCGGCGTGCCACCACCCCAGAAAACAGTATCCACTGTGCGATCATCAGAAATCAGGGCAAACTCGGCATCCATCGCACTGAGATAGCGATCCAAGTCCCCGCGGCGTGGCTTCTCCTGATAAAAAGCACAGAAGTCGCAGGTCGACGCACAAAACGGGACATGACAGTAGAGACCCAGTTCGGTTTTCACGGGATGATCGATCATTTTCAGCTCTTTGTCTTGCAGGTGCATAGTGAGGAGGCATACCTTCTCACCAGATTTATGAAAGCCATTTCCCTCTCCTCTTTCCTCATCCTCTCATTCTGCCTCACTGGTTGTGGTGTCAAAATGATCAATACGACGCCAGCCATCGCGCCCGCCTCCCCGACAGGCAACTATACCTTGAGCGCTCAAGCGCAGGTCAAGAAAAAGACCGTTGTGCTGAGCAGCTTGGCAGCCTTCGTTGTGATCGACGGCGAACAGCGCGCAATGACAGCTACCACAACTGCGCCACACCTCTTTGAATACGACTACCAAGCGCCGGCCGAAAAGGAGCTCACCCGCTTTTACTACGTGCTCAAATTCGTCACACAAAAAGAAGACGAAGCAGCCGTCTCTACACAGATCATTTCCGATCTTTACCAAGTTCAGCTGCCCAGTCAGATCACATTGAAAATTGATACCATACGAGCAGCTGTGGGCACTCGAGTCTCGATTAATGGCCAAGGCTTTACAGATCAGGACATCGTTTTTGTTGACCAGACGCCCGCCGAAACCGTCTTCACCTCTCCCACGAAACTGCAATTCTTCGTACCAGAGGTAAAGCCAGATTTCGGCTACAGCATTGAAGTGCGCAGCACCACACGCGCACAGACCGCAGGCTACCTGCGCATCGACCCAGCTAGCCCACTCAGCGTTTTACCAAATCAGCTCAGCCTAAAGCCAGGACAACGCCAAGCACTCGCTTTTGCACTCGATTATCCTGCCCCCGACGGAGGCCTGTATATTAATGTCACCACCGACATCCCCGGCAGCATAATTATGCCGGAGGTACTCATACCCGAAGGTGCCCGCACAGTCAGCGCCACCATCGAAGGCGACAGAGTCGGCCAAGGGCACCTGTTCATCAACGCAAGTAACCTACCCGAACTGGTCATTCCGCTTACGATCCGCTAGGTAATCCGGCAGCAGCGAGTTTGCTCGAATTCTGCTTAACTGGATTTAATCGCAGGATTTGCTGTCGAGTCAGTGCGATGCGACGCACCTTTGATCACTGGCAATTCTCAAATATCCAGATGGATTCAGCTCTTGATCCAGCATTCTCATCTGCGTGATGAGTTCAGAATCCGAATGAGTATTGCCATACATTGCCAGCATTAAGGAGATGGAGGAGACTTCATTCGTCAGCATCGATAAATTACTTAGATTCTGGCATTTAAGTATTTCCTCTAAATCAGCCACTTTCTTGGCCATGTGACCGCGCAAAGCAATCGGAAGCCACGTTTCTTTGAGCAGCGCTACCAATATTTTTTTAATACGCTTTTTGAGATTTCCAACCGTCGGTACAGGCACACCGGATTGAACCTGACTAGTCGACCAAGTTGCTTGAAGCGGATCATCGTCTGCGATTAAGTTATTCACAAATAGTGGTGTTATTTTATTGGTTTTCATTTAGCAGAGCAAATTAGAGCTGGGGTTGATTGATGGTACGACGGGGTAAAGAAAGTATTCGTGCAATTGGTCGGAATGATCACTCGAAGAGCTAAAGTCCAAATCACACCGTTGCCCCAAGTCCTGAAGTACAGCGACGAACTCACTGTGCCCACACGCGCCGTCAGGGCTGACCAGCAGAACCGAGTTATTTTTCCCCTCACGGTTGAACCACTCCTCGACCAAACAGGTTAATTCCATTGAGAACATCGACGCACTTTCACGATTGAAAGACATGCTGAACAAATCAGCATCCGCTAAATCTGCTAGAGCTTGATCCCAACACTCCGTACACTGAAGAATGTCCAGACGCCACAGGCGTAAATCAAACATCAACTGACCACTTTCCTCTTTGCACGCATGATCAAATATTAGCTTCATCCTGCGTGCATTTTCAACACTATCATAGGCCAAAAATACGGACACTACAGTCACTTTTGATACGTCATTGTTATATTCCATCACTCCATAATTACGTTTAATCATTTTTTTGGAGCGCGGATAATACACAAATATCTAACGAATTACAATTAGGCTAATACCCTTTCGTAACATGTCACTTAAACTACCCACCTAGGCAAATCACTTAAACACGACTAAATACAAAAAACCATTCTCAGAAATACATCACATCTGCACGGCCCTAAAACTCGACAAGCTAAGAAATGGAATATTATCGGGCGCGTTCCAGCCTCGAAAAGAACTGCTAAGAGGTTCAAATATCGCCGCCTTGACTAACAGATTTAGCCGCGTAGCAGATCAGTTCGGAAGTCGAATGGAGCTCGAGCTTACAGCAGATGTTGTAGCGATGCGCACCGACTGTCTTGGGGCTGACATTCAGTTGCTGGGCGATCTCACCAGACGTCTTACCATGTCCATATAATTCTAGGATCTCGAACTCGCGGTCAGTAAGTATAGCAATTGGAGACTGATGACCACGTGCCCTTCCGGCAAGCTCATCCAGCACTTGATTGCTCACCACACGACTGAAAGCAGATCCACCCGCCAAAACTTCTTTGATCGCATTGACGACCTCAGCACCACCGGCGTTTTTCATCACATATCCGCGCGCGCCAGCACGCATCGCGCGCATGGCATAGACCGACTCATTGTGCATTGAATGCATTACCACTGGAAGATCTGGATTGATCGCCTTTAAGTCTTTGAGTAATTCGAGGCCGCTGCGTCCTTCCATACTTATATCAGACAGCACTAGATCGGGCTTGAGCTCAACCACCGCCTTCATGCCCGCCGCCGAGTTTTCCGCTTGCCCGCACACCTTCAAAACTGGATCACTATCGATCCATTTGGAGATCGCCTCACGCATGAGCGGATGATCTTCAATCACCAGAATACTATAAGAGTGGTCGATCTCGGCAGGTTGATTTGAGTCATTCATAATTTAGTCCAGATGAAATAATTATGACATAAAAACGAAAATAAATCTTATTGCAAACGAAATTATACGAGTGCCACATTACCTATTTAAGTAAAGTCATTAATAGATTAACCGGTGATTGGTGTGCGTTCAAGCCAATGCTGCGGTGATTCTGGGCTTTCTGAAAAATATGGCTCTAGAAAACTTATTAAAATAACCCTCATTAGCTTTTTTGAGGCAGCCCTATTTAAACTCAGGAAAAAACGGATTATGCGCCTGTTCACCAGCAACAGTGGTCATAGGCCCATGGCCAGGGCATAGGATCGTAGCCTCTGGGAGCGACAGAATCTGCTCGCGATTGTTCTCCAGCGATTGAGCGTAGTGCTCGGGAGCACCCCCTTGAGACAGGCAAAAAATTGAGTCTCCAACGATCGCGATCGGCGCACCAAGGCCTTCGATCACATAAGTCATGCCACCCGCAGAATGGCCATTAGTCTGCCGTGCTTGTACCTCGAATCCGTCAAACTCGATCCAATCACCATGCTCAAGCAAGTCCGCTTCACCGTATGGCTCGAGCTTAGGAGCAAACGCAATGCCACCTTCAATATGGCTCAACAACTCATCATACGCGGCAATATGATCGCGATGCACATGTGTGACCACTAGGGCCTGCAAATCTAAGCCTAGGGCTTCCACATCGGCCAGTAATGACTCCACATTTGCCCCCGTATCAAACGCCACCGCCACCTTTGTTAGCGGACTCCACACCAGATAACTATTCACCGTCATCTCTGGGTAGCCATTCAGAGGAAAGGGTGTGTTATAGCAACGTAGCCCTTCTAGTTCAATTGGCTCAGGTTGCCACGCGCAATTTGCCATCGAAGCGAGTGCGTCCGCATCCAAAGCAAGTACTGGGGCGACCGCACGTAAGCTGGCCTCATCTAATTCAGCGTCCAGCAATGCCGCAACAGCTGCCACAGATAGGCCAGCCTTCTGTGCAAGTGCCTGCTTGCCCAAGCCCAGCCCAGTGGCAGCTTTCATCAGTACGTCTTCAAAATTGTCTTCAATGCGTATTCTCATAATTCACTCAGCAGACTCAAAAACATGCGCGACCACAAGCACTGACGATCTGACAGTAAAAAAAGACCCGAAAAGCCGCGATCATAAGGTCGTATACTTCTAGAGCAAGCGGAGCACTTCTTCCGCTTCGGTGCCTCTGGCTTGCCTAGCTCCTCCGACGGAGCCTCAAGCAATTGCACCCACATCGCAGGGTTTTTCCATCATCGCATGAGCATCCACAAGATTAGAGGCAGGATAGACAGTATGTGCTGCTCCAACTGAACGACGCCGATCTCAAGTAGCTCACGTCCGTCTTCAATAAATAGTATATCCATAGCATACTTATCACCAATTAATCACAAGATATAATTAGTTAATCATGATCCAATAGCTATGCTATTGATTAAATTCCCAATCCAGAGCTTGCATTTCGATAAATCACCTCCATAAAAGCGCATTCTTTGAATGAGCCCAGATGGCGGAATTGGCAGACGCGCTAGACTCAAAATCTTGTATCTTCGGATGTCCGGGTTCGACCCCCGGTCTGGGTATTCTTTAAAGCCTCGTTTTTGAACGGGGCTTTTTTGTGTCGATTCATTCGTAATGACCTCGAGGGGTTCTTCGTCTGTCATGCTAGCGTCCGAGCAGCCGATCCTAAATTAAAAAACAGGGGTCACTTCCAGCTTCTGCCCAGGCTCCACAGTATGACGCCCCTTACGATCCGGATCTTCATCATTGCGATAGATCTGAACTTCAACCGGGCCATCCAAATCCGCCGGAGCCACCCAGCGCCACTTACCAATCTCCTCAAATTCCATCGGTATACCAGTCTGCCAGTCCAGGCCACCCGCACTGCCACGCAGAAAGGGCTTGTTGCCAATACCAATCAAAATGCTCGCGGTAAAAACAGCGTCATTTGCCTTCGTACGTGCCCGACGAATGGCTACCGGCTGGCCTTCGCCAAATAAATCAACTGGCGTATCTGCCTCAGTTGCGAGCCCTGCAGACGCCCGCATGGCTACTTCAGTGGCCTCCAACTCCGGAGCAAGCTCTTCAAACTCAGGTTCCGCCGCCGCGCCGTTGACAACCTCAACGATTAAATCATCCGCGGCTTCGACTCGTTCTGCCTCGGTAATGCCTCGCCTCCGACTCTGCAGACCTCCTGCAACTCGCCGTTCTTCAATCAAATCGTCATCTTCAATCAAATCCGCTCTGATTTGGACTTCGCTCTCTTCAGGCAACCTCGCGGCGGCCTCCGATACCTCATTAGGGTCGAGCTCAACCACCAACTCTTGGGCCTCAATGACTTCAGTTACTGAGGCCTTTGGCAGGGCTTGCTCGGACACCGGTTCCTCCGGCATCACAGTGCTTTCAGTCACCTCGGGCTCTGGCTTTGCTAATTTACTCTTCGAGTCGATAATGCGGCTCACAGCCGACGAAGCTGAATTCTGCTTCTCCGGAATCGCACGTTGCAATAGTCCCGCATCCGCTTTGCTGCGCCGTGATCTCGGCGCACGTGCGGATGTCGACGTTTCAACTTCTGCAGCAGCAGTTGCTGAGCTAGCGGCTTCGACCGCAGCCTGAGCACTTCCTTCTAAAGCGAGCACCCGCGATTCAATCGAACCCAAAGGCGCAACTGCCGCAGTCAAGCGAGCCTCCAAAGTCGCTAAGGCGGCCGGAAAGGCCGTCACCGCCTCGGCAGATGCGGACTCCTTCGGCGTAGCATTGAATACATCTAACTGAACTTTGAGCGCAGCAAATGCTGCAACTTGATCCGTGTTACAGACTTCAATTGCTGCAACTTGTTGAGACAATGTAGCCAAAACCTGCGACGCATGATTCAACTTTTGGTCGACCGCAGACGCCAAGAGTTCACAGCGCTGATCCACCGAACCGGAGCCGGACTCCAATTCATTGAGCCGTTCATCGGATTGCAGCAATGCGGCCTCGGCCTTCTGTAAATACCCCTTAAGCAAGCGAAGCTCCGATAATCGCTCGTCGCGCTCTTCGCGCACTCGCATCGAATACTCGACCACATAGGGAAGCCCAAAAATCACCGCGCCAAAGGCCACCGCAATGACACAAAAAACAACCTGCATATTGGTCAGTTGCCCATTGCCTAAGATCGCGATCGCCAGCGCGGTAACAACCAATAGCGCGTCCCCCAAGTAAAAGGGCCATTTTGAAAGAGTGAGTGGGGCTTCGTCGTCCGGTTCCATGCGTGGCAGCGTCAGTAATTTAGATTTAGATCAAAGCGACTCTAGCGCCACGATCAACCCTCTATTTCACAACTTAGCGCGGACGCTCGACGAAGCCTGCCTTACGGTAGACTTTACCCAGTGTTTTGTAAGCGCGCTTCTGCGCCTCGCCCGCTCCTGCCTTCAACACCGACTCCAAATAGCTTTTATCCTCAATCAGTTCCTCATAGCGCGCCTGCACGGGTTCCAACGCAGCAACCACCACATCGGCCACTTCCTGCTTCAAGTCGCCATAGCCCTTACCCACAAAGTGAGCTTCGAGATCTGCAGTCGAACGACCGCTAATCGCGCTATGGATTTGCAGCAGATTCGTCACTCCCGGCTTATCGTCGCGGGCTACGATTTCGTTGCCCGAGTCCGTCACCGAACTCATGATCTTCTTACGTAGCACCGCTGGCTTATCCAAAATGTAGAGGGTCGCATTTTGATTATCATCACTTTTCGACATCTTCCGTTCAGGATCTTGCAGCGACATGATGCGTGCGCCCGTCTTCGGAATAAAAGGCTCCGGAATCGTAAACGTGTCCGAATAGCTGTGATTAAAGCGCTGCGCTAAATCGCGGCAAAGCTCCAAATGTTGCTTCTGGTCGTTACCGACGGGCACTGAATCGGCATTATAAAGTAAAATGTCGGCCGCCATGAGCACCGGATACATTAACAAACCTGCATTCAGTGACGCACCTTGGCGCGCTCCTTGGTTCGCAATCGAGGTCTCCCCCTCTGACACTTTAAAGCCGAGCTTCGCGGCCTTTTCTTTAAACTGAGTCATGCGCTGCAAGTCACCAATCGGTGTAATACAGCTCAATAACCAAGCCAACTCGGTATGGCCAATAATATGCGACTGAATGAAAATATTCGAACGCTCCGGATCGAGGCCACAAGCAATATACTGCGCCACGCAGGACAAGGTATTCTTACGCAACTCAGCAGGCGTATACTTAACCGTAATCGCGTGCATATCCACCACACCGAAATAACAGGTGTTGTCGTCGAGCAAGGTCGCCCAATTTTTAACGGCGCCTAAATAGTTACCGAGAGTCAGGACTCCGGTCGGTTGGGCACATGTAAGGATCACTGGCTTTTCTTCGCTCATCAACCGCCGATTGACGGCAACTGCCCTGCCCTTGTCAATCTCCCTTCTCGACTTGCACCCAGTCTCTGCTCACGGATTAACAAACCATGCATATCATTCGACCCATCGTGTTGCTAACTTGTGCCCTTACCTTCAGCCATCTCAGCCTCGCATTTCACCCCACAGATTTTGAGACGCCGCTGAAAGTCATCGCCTTCGGCTCATGCAATCGAGAATCCCTGCCACAACCGATGTGGCCTGTCATCGCCGAAAACCAGCCAGACCTTTGGATCTGGGGCGGCGATAATATTTACGGCGACTCAAACGATGCCGACGTGATCACAGCGAAATACCAGAAGCAACTCGACCAGCCCAACTACGCCGCGTTTCGCAAGCAGTTCCCGATCGTTGGCACGTGGGACGATCATGACTACGGCTGGAACGATGCGTATGGCACCTATCCGCTCAAAACAGTCACTCAAGGCCTCGCACTCGACTTTATGGATGTGCCAGCCAACGACCCGCGCCGTCAACGCGAAGGCATCTACGGGGCCTACGACTTCGGCCCAGAGGGGCAGCGCGTCAAAGTCATCCTGTTGGACAATCGCTACTTCTCCGACAACCACCGTAAGGACGAAAACCCGCAACTACTCGGCGACGCTCAAAGAGAATGGCTCGCCAACACACTCAGCCAGAGCACCGCGCAGATTCATATTCTCGTCAGTGGCACCCAAATCATCTCCGAAGAACATCGCCACGAGAAATGGGCGAACTTCCCGACCGACCGTTCATGGCTACTCAAATTCATCCGCGAGGAGGCCATCCCTGGCGTTATCTGCATCAGCGGCGATCGCCACATCCACGAAATATCCGTCCTTCAAGAAGAGGATGCCCCCTATCCACTCGTGGACATCACCTCCAGCGGACTCACGCACTCATGGGAGAGCTTCAAAGGTGAGCCGAATAAGCATCGCGTCGGCGAGGTCTTCAAGGAATTCGGCTTTGGCACTTTAGAAATCAACTGGGACAGCCAACCAGTGACGATTACCGCGAGCATTCGCGACGGTTCAAATCAGGTAGTAAATACGCAGCAGATTGAGTTGATTATCGATTAGCGTAGGGCTCGAGCTTTTCAGCTACAAAGGTTCTAAAGTAGGTGTCTTCCTTTAGGTGGCCACCCGTATGGAGTTGGTCATCCAGATTGCACGACTGGGCGAGCACCTAGAGGAAGCCGCCTACGATCTTACCATTTTAACCTGCACAAACAAAAAAGCCGCCTCATTAAGAGGCGGCTGTATAAATGTAACAATCTGTGGCTAAAAAACCGCGGCTACTTCTTAGCCGCCTTCGCCCACGAATCGCGCAGACCCACAGTGCGATTAAACACAGGTGCTCCAGGTTTCGAGTCTTTGTTATCAACGCAGAAATAGCCGATGCGCTCGAACTGGCATTGCTCGCCCGCAGTCATCTCCATCAAGCTCGGTTCACAGAGCGCAGTGACTTCTGTTGATGATTCTGGGTTCACATACTTCGTGAATGCAATCTCCTTGTCAGCTTCAGGATGCTCCTCGGTGAACAAACGGTCGAACAAACGAATCGGTGTTGCCACCGCGTGATCGGCACTCACCCAATGAATGACACCCTTCACCTTGCGGTCTTCAGGATTCTTGTTCAACGTGTCGTGATCGACTGAGCAAAGCACCTTCGTGATCGTGCCATCGGCGTCCTTCTCGACGTCGTCGCACTTGATGATGTAACCATTACGCAGACGCACTTCGCCACCCTTCTTAAGACGGAAAAATTTGCGATTCGCCTCTTCCTTAAAGTCGTCCTGCTCGATGAACAGACGCCCGGAGAATGGAATCTTACGTATGCCAGCAGATTCATCTTCAGGATTATTCACCCCATCGACTTCAACCACTTTACCTTCTGGCCAGTTAGTAATCTTAATTTCGAGCGGATTGAATACCGCCATACGACGGATCGAGGTGCTGTTCAGCTCTGAGCGCACCGCATGTTCCAGCAGCGCCACATCACTGACCGAATTCACCTTAGTGATACCCACAGTCTCGCAGAACTTACGGATGGCAGCCGCAGGGTAACCACGGCGGCGCATCCCTGAAAGTGTCGGCATACGTGGATCGTCCCAACCATCAACGAAATTACCTTCCACCAATTCGCGCAGCTTACGCTTACTCACGACCGTATAGGTCATGTTCAAACGCGAAAACTCAGTCTGCTTAGACGGGAAAATGTCGAGCTTCTCAATGAACCAATCGTAGAGCGGACGGTGATCTTGGAACTCAAGCGAGCACAGTGAGTGCGTGACCTTTTCAAGCGAATCACTTTGGCCGTGGGTAAAATCGTAGTTTGGATAGATGCACCATTGGTCACCCACACGGTGGTGATGCATGCGCTTGATCCGATACATCACTGGGTCGCGCATGTTCATGTTCGGATGCGTCATGTCGATCTTGGCGCGTAGCACCTTCTCGCCATCGGCAAACTCACCCGCACGCATGCGGTTAAATAGATCCACACTCTCAGCAATCGGACGCTCACGAAAAGGGCTCGGACGGCCCGGCTGGTTAATCGAACCACGATAGTCACGCATCTCTTCGAAGGAAAGCTCCTCGACATACGCGTGGCCCTGCTCGATCAGCTTGATCGCCCAATCAAACAGTTGCTCGAAATAATCACTCGCGAAACAGATCTTCGCCCATTTAAAGCCCAACCATGCGATGTCTTCCTGAATGGCTTGGACGAACTCGTCGCTTTCCTTCTCAGGATTGGTATCGTCGAAGCGCAGGTTGCACTGCCCACCGAACTCTTCTGCGATGCTGAAATTCAGGCACAGCGCTTTGGCGTGGCCAATCTGCAAATAACCATTCGGCTCAGGCGGGAAGCGTGTTTGCACACGTCCATCATGTTTACCTGCTGCCACATCGGCAGCCACCATTTGGCGGATAAAATCGGTCGGCGTATCTTTAGCGTCTGACATAAGCGTTGAAGAAGATGAATCGTGAAAAATCTGCCAGACCAAAAGCGTCCGCAATTAAAAATTTAAGCAATGAAGGCCTTTAAACGTGCAAGCACGCGCTCTTGACCAAGCACCACCAGCATCGGCAACAGATCTGGGCCACCACCCTGCCCGCTCAATGCGTAGCGCAGCGCGGGGAAATAAGCGAAGACCTTGGCGTCCTTCGATTCGGCATGCGCTTCCAACCCTGCTTGCAAGGCATCCGCGGTGAATGCTTCAATACCTTCGATGACTGGCACGATCTCAGCGAGTAGCTCCTTCGGATCCGCTTTCTTGGCGATTTTAGCGCCAGTCTTCTCATTCATCTCAAATTCATCGCAGAAGAAATAACGGCAGAACTCTGGCAACTCTTCCAGTGAACGTGCCTTACCTTGGCAAAGTGACAGCACAGACTGAATATAATCCTCATCCGCGTCCTCTTCGATCAAACCTGCAGTGTGTAGGATTGGACGTGCCAAGAACGCGTAGGTTTCAACATTCATCTCACGCAAATATTCAGTGTTGAGCGCAGACAGCTTCTTCTCATCGAAGCGGGAGTTACCCTTGTTGATTCCAGGAAAGTCGAACAACTCGATGATCTCATCGATGTCCATTTTCTCGCGTTCATCCTTCGGGTTCCAGCCGAGCAGCGATATGTAGTTACGCACCGCATTGGCCAAGAAGCCGCGTGTTTCGTATTCTTCGATCAACGCACCCTTATCGCGCTTGCTCATTTTACCAGGGCCCGACTCTTTCAGAATTAGTGGAATGTGCGCAAACACTGGCGGCTTCACGCCGAAGGCATTAAACAGCTCGACGTGCTTACTGGTGTTGGACAAATGGTCTTCGCCGCGAATCACGTGGGTAATGCCCATTGCGATATCATCCACTACGTTCACGAAGTGGAACACTGGATTGCCATCCTTACGCACGATTACGAAGTCCATCTCCTCGGCACGTTCGACACGCCCACGCACCGCGTCATCGATCACGACTGGAGCGGCTTTGACCTTCTCAATTTCTTTCTTTTTGAAATCGTCATACTCGGTGTAGCGCTCGCCTTCGAGTTTGAACCAAATCGCGCCGTCCTTCTCGTAAGTGCGCCCAGCATCCTTCAACTTTTTCAGGTATTCATCGTAGATCGGCTGACGTTGGCTCTGAAAATACGGGCCATATTCGCCACCGACTTCTGGGCCTTCGTCCCAATCCATGCCCATCCAGCGCATCCCATCGATTAAGACTTGCAGCGACTCATCCGTATTGCGTTCCTTATCAGTGTCCTCGATACGCAACACAAAGACGCCGTCAGTGTGGCGCGCATAGAGCCAGTTAAACAACGCAGTGCGGGCACTGCCGATGTGGAAAAAACCTGTAGGACTAGGAGCGAAACGAACGCGAACTTGTGACATAATAAAAAAATGAGGTGGATTTGCCGCAGTTTAAAAATAACTACAGCCTAAAGCAAACCACGCACTCAATAAACATGCCGAATCGAGTCAACGTTGATCAGCGACTGATTGATTGATGAAATGCCCCCAGCACAGTGTGTGCACTTGAAGCCCAAGAGCTATAGGTGTGACACTGACATTCCTGTCTGTGCTTCGCCAGCAGACCTCCATCTAGTTCAGAATCCTGAAAGGACAGGCTGGACGGATGTCTGCCGTAGATGCTACTGAGCCCCGCCGTAGGGAAATGAATGAAATAAATCGGGGGCGTAGCAATGCCCCCAGCACACTTCCCGCACTACCACTCCTCACGTCCCTCGCCAAAGGCGTCACTCGCGAAGCGCGCTCAGGCGCTAGCGATTCTTATACACCTGCATCGCTTTGGGCATCAGCTCGTTGAGCTTACCAATGCGCGTCGAGCTCGCAGGGTGAGTGGATAAAAATTCTGGTGGTGCGCCACCACTTAGCGCGGCCATACGCTCCCAGAAGGGAATCGCAACGCGTGGGTCATAGCCTGCCTTGGCGGCGTAGATCAGACCGATCTCGTCGGCCTCACATTCGTGGTAACGGCTATATGGCAGCATCACACCGACCGAGGCCCCCGCACCATACGCCGCCATCAGCAAGGCACGTTGATCACTGTCCATGCCAGAGGTACCGAACTGCAGCGCCAGAGCACCGCCCGCGGCCAACAACTGTTGAGTCATGCGCTCATTGCCATGGCCCGCAGCCACGTGTGCCACCTCATGCCCAATCACAATGGCAAGATCAGCGTCAGTCTTCGCAACTTTAAAAATACCAGTATAAACCGCGACTTTACCACCTGACATCGCAAATGCATTGATCTGCTCATCATCGTCGAACACCACGAACTCCCATTGCGCATTCGGCATGTCTGGCCCAGCCGCATACGCGATGCGGTCCCCCACGCGGCGCACCATCGCATTATAAGCTGGATCACGAGAAATCGGCGTTTCCTGCTTGAGTTGCCCAAACTGCGAGGCCGACATCGATGCGAGCTGATCCGAAGGTACCAGATGCAACGCCGAGCGCCCCGTCTGCGGCACGGTGGTGCAAGCAGGCAACCAGAGTAAAGCCCCGCAGAGGAGCACTAACCAACAGCAAGTCTTTTCCATAGATGTGGATACTGGTCACTTGGACCGCGTTAATCAATTCAAGTTCACGTTTAAACAAAAAAGCCGAGCGTTTCCACTCGGCTTTTTGATTTATAAAACGGGATGTCGAGCTTAGTGCTTAAAGTGGCGCTTGCCGGTGAAGACCATGACCATGTCGCGTTCATCGGCGGCGGCGATCACTTCGTCGTCGCGCACCGAGCCACCGGGTTGGATAGCTGCTTTCGCTCCAGCTTCAGCGGCGGCGATCAGGCCGTCGGCGAAGGGGAAGAAGGCATCGGATGCGACGATCGAGCCGGCGAGATCGAGACCTGCTTCGCCGGCTTTCCAAACTGCAATCTTGGAGCTATCTACGCGGGACATTTGACCAGCGCCGACACCGAGCGTGCGTTCGCAACCAGCATAGACGATGGCATTGGACTTCACGTGCTTGACCACATTCCAACCGAAGATCATCGCACGCATTTCTTCGGCAGTGGGTTGACGCTTGGAAACGATCTTCCAGTCGCCTGGGCGATCTGGCATCGTATCACGATCTTGAATCAACACGCCGCCAACAACCGAACGCATCTCTTGCAAGGAATCCGCAGGCAATGTGCCTTTGACCGTCATTAGGCGCAGATTCTTCTTTTTACCAAAGATTTCACGGGCGGCTGGAGTAAACTCTGGAGCAATGATCACTTCGCAGAAAATCTTGGCGATGATCGCAGCGAGGTCCGCATCCATGGTCTGATTGACGACGATGATGCCACCGAACGGTGCTTGTTGGTCAGTGACGAATGCCTGCTCCCATGCTTCGACGAGCGAGTCAGCACTTGCGACGCCGCACGGGTTGGTGTGCTTGAGGATCGCAACGGTCGGCTTTTGAAATTCGCCGATCAAGTAAGTCGCTGCAGTAATATCGATGATATTGTTGTAGCTCAGCTCCTTGCCTTGCAGTTGCTCGAAGCAATCAAAGAAGCTACCATAAAGCGCGGCCTTCTGGTGCGGGTTCTCGCCGTAACGGAGGCTTTTCACTTGAGGGAGCTGAATGTCTAACTCAGATGGGATGCCGGAAATGTCACCGAGGTTTGGCTCGTTGACCTGACCTTCAAGATATTTAGCAATCGCACCATCATAAGCAGAGGTGCGCTGGAATACCTTCAGCGCGAGTTCGCGACGCAAGCTGGTGAGCGCAGCATCGTCGCCGATCGCAGCCAGCACGCGGTCGTAGTCGACCGCATCGACAACAACGGAAACCGATGCGTGATTTTTCGCCGCAGAGCGAAGCATCGATGGGCCACCGATGTCGATATTCTCGATCGCGAGTTCGAAGGAGACCTCTGGCTTAGCAACGGTTGCTTCGAACGGATACAGGTTGACCACGACGAGATCGATCATCTCAATACCGTGCTCAGTAGCGGCTGCCATGTGGTCTGCCTTGTCGCGACGAGCGAGGAGACCACCGTGGATTTTCGGGTGCAACGTCTTGACGCGGCCTTCCATCATTTCAGGAAAGCCCGTATAGTCGCTCACTTCGGTGACGGGAATGCCTTCTTTCTCGAGAAGCTTGGCAGTGCCTCCAGTGGAGAGCAGCCGGTAGCCGTGCTGCTCGACGAGTGCTTTAGCGAACGGGACGAGGCCGGACTTGTCGCTGACGGAGAGGAGTGCGTTTTTTTGCATAGTGTTGAATATAAAAGTGGATCGAATCGAAAAATAAAAAAAGCGAAGTGCGGGATTAAAGGGCAGAAATCGGAATCGCCAAGCGTTTTAGACAGAAAGACTCACAAATTTTGTAGAAACATCTGCGCATGGTGTCGAATGAGGTCAGGCTGCGCTTACCTCGTTGATTCAAATCAGCAGCAGCCCTATAAAAAAACGTAGTAAACTTGAATTTCAACCACCGCCCTCTTAGCCTGACTCTCATGAGCACTCACACCATCAAAGCCTCCACCCTTGCCGAAATCATAGCCGCCGGCGGCACCGTCATCGACGTGCGTACCCCCGCCGAGTTTAAGTCTGCCCATGTCGTCGGTGCGGCGCTCCAGCCACTAGATCGGCTAGACGCGGCAGCCTATTGCCAATCCAAAGGCACCAATACAGCTGTTTACATTCTCTGCCAGAGTGGTAAACGCGCCAGTATCGCAGCCGAGCAGTTAACCGCCGCTGGACATATACAAGCGATCGTCGTTGAAGGCGGCACACTTGCGGCAATCGACGCAGGGCTCGACATCGCCTATGGCAAGAGAGCCATTTCAATTGAGCGACAAGTTCGCATCGCAGCGGGGCTGCTCGTGTTCTGCGGCACGCTCGCAGGGGTATTTCTCCACTCCGCCTGTTTGATAGTGCCGGGCTTCGTCGGTGCAGGACTGGCCTTTTCGGGCTTAACCGACACCTGCGGCATGGCAATGGCATTAGGCAAATGTCCTTGGAATCAATAGTTCGCGAGAGTTGATAATCGTGCAGCCAAGTGACTTAATTACAAATGTCGCCCTGAGTTGCGCTGGGATGCTCTTGCTGATATATGGCACAATACACACCAACAACTGATCGTAGCCGACCAGAATACGTGTTCCTTTCATTCACCTAATACATTTATAACTCGGTCGAGAAACAAATATATGGTAAAGAATCCTATTTTTTTGACGACCGTTTGATTGTTGAGATCGAGCCAAAATTTACTTCGGATGGCCTAAACCTTAATTACTCTAAGGGTCAGCGCAGCTCCCACTTATAATGCATCGAAGAAAGCATTTCACTGCCCTCTTTGGTCACACGCACAACATCTTCGATGCGACAACCACCGACCTCCGGATAATACAACCCAGGTTCAATCGTGATCACTTGGCCCTGACGTAAACGTCCAGCATTCGGTGACACACGTGGTGCCTCATGCACCTCTAATCCGAGGCCATGACCGGTCGAATGTATGAATCCCACAAAGCCTTCGCCGCGACGCTCAGTTAAAAATACACGATCATCAAATATCTGAACTGCGGCAGCGTGCACCGTTGCGCCGCTGACGCCGGCCTTCACTTTAGCCAAGGCCGCGAGTTGCGCATCACGTACTGCGCCGACAAGTGCTCGCTGTGCATCATTCGCGCGGCCTTTCAAAAAAGTGCGTGTCATATCGCCATGGTAGCCAGTCTTTTGCACACGCGGAAACACATCGACGATAATTAGTTCGTTCGACTTAAGCGGCCCGTGCCCGCCTTCGTGAGGATCACAGCCCTGCTTGCCGCCAGCCACAATCGTATTTTGCGCCACTGCGCCCTTTGTCAGGCAAGCCTGATCAATCATCATGCGCAGCCACTCGGAAGTGAGCGTACGCCCTTCGTATTTGAGACACTTACCGACAATCTTCGATGCCCGTAACACTCTCTCCGCCGTGCGAATACCGGCCGCACTCGCAGCATTGCCCTGTCGCAATGCCTTCGCCTCAGCATCGCTCTTCAACTCACGAGCTGGAAAGAACGGGTCTGCACCGACTCGTACCTGCATGCCCGCTGCTAACAGCTTGGCAAAATACACTGATGGGAAGTCTTCAGGCACTTCCAGTTCACGCACCTTATTCAACTTTGCAAAATAGCACATCATCTCGGCAGGCCCCACCGCCGAGAGCTCGATCCGTAAGGCCTTTGCCGCCTGCCCCTGAACCGTCTCCAGTAGCAGCACTTGATCGCAATTTGATTGCGCGCGGACTCGGCTATACTCTAAACGATTGACCACTGCGGTCGAGCGCCCGCCGACGATGAAGCACAAGAACGGGTCTGGAACAAAGACCTTCGTCAGGTAGAAAATGTCGGCAGACTGCTCCGAGGCAGCATAGAGAATACGGATAACTGAGGATTTACTTTTCATTTCAAATAGTTGCGTTATAACCCTTCTTCATCCCAACTGATCTGTCACGCTTCGACTTAATAATCGTGTCTCTATGAAACCGCTCTACCGCTTATTGTTCACATTCGGCCTTTTTCTGCTGCTGATTGCCTGTGCCCCGCAAGAGCCGATGAGCGCGCCAGAACCCAGCGACACCTATTTCCCGATTTCAATCGACGGCACGCCCCTGCAGCTGCAACTCGCACTCACTCAAAGCGAGCAAAGCAAAGGCCTGATGCACCGCGAATCGATGCCCACAGACCACGGTATGCTGTTTTTATTTAAACAGCCTGAGCCACGTTCCTTTTGGATGCGTAATACCCACATCACTCTTGATCTCGGCTATTTTGATGCCAGCGGACGTTTACTCGAGATACATACGCTCTACCCCAACGATGAAAATAGCGTCCCCTCCCGTAATCAAAAAGTGCTCATCGCGATAGAGACCAACCGCGGCTGGTTTACTCGTAACAATATAGTTGCCGGCTCTCAGATTGACCTAAAATCATTGGCACAAGCCGTCAGTCGCCGTGGCAAATCCCTCGATAGCTACTCAATTCAGACCGCGCACTAACCATGCCCCAGACTCACAACACAGAAGCGCGCAAGCCGCGCACCGAAAAGCTGATCGTCCCTCCCGTAAAGCCAGGCTCGCGGCGCAAGCGAAGCACAACTCTCACCTGGCAACCAGCTCGCCTACGTGACTATTTTGTGCTCATTGCATTAGTCATCTTGGTATTTAGCCCACTACTGATGTCGGACGTGCTATGGTCCGACTTCGATTCCATCGAACGCAGCGCCTTTCAATCGATGGATAGCTGGCAACAAGCATGGACCCTCGACAGCATTCGCCAAAACAACCCGATCGCTATCAGTAGTTACTTTCTCGAACAAGCCATCCCACTGCCCACCGCAACAGTTCACCGAAGCATCAATATTCTACTGCACCTGTTCGCAGCCATCCTGCTCCTCAAAAACCTAGAGACGCTCAAATTTCCCGCCGCGTTTTCAGTCACACTGATTTTCGCGCTCCACCCGGCCACGATACAGACACTTTTCTGGGCTGGTTACCGCACCGAGATCATCGCGTTGATCTTTATATTAAGTGCGCTCTACTTTGGCAACCGCAACCGCAACGCGCGCGACTACATCGCCACGATTGTGCTCATGACCATCGCTTGCTTGGTACACCCAGCCGCTTTTGCCATCCCAATTATTCTCGCTCTGGTCATCCTTCAAAAAGAACGATCGATACATCTCAATTCATTTAATCCCTTGCTACCGATGCTCTGCCTCTGCCTCTTTTTAGGGATGTGGATCAACGCCGGAAACGTCAACGTAGAAGGTATTGATCCAGTCAGTAGTACAGCACGGCTCAATCACGCAGGGCAAAACATGGCTCACTTTACCCAGCAAGCGCTCTTGCCTATAAATAACGCCCTCTTTCATCAATTCGACATCGACGCCAAATACGAAACCGGTGTTGGAATGAGCTTGATGCCGTTCCTACTATTCGTGCCTTTTTTCATCCTACTCGCTTTTAACATCAAGAAAAAGTGGAGCCGTACGATCCTGCTGGGGCTCTGCAGTTACCTAGCGCTCATCGTGTATGGTACCATTCAGGACGGCCATTTTATTAACGGAACCCTCGCGCACGAAGACCACCACCTATACGTCGCCCTTCCGATGATTGTCGCCCTAGTCATTAGCGCGCTCGGTCGCCTTATCTATAGCATGGGCACCGCTAGTAAAGAACTCTGGATCATGGGATGCTCATTGTTAGTCTTGTTCGAAATCACCCTCAGCGCAGCGTTTGCTTATTCGATCGCCGAGCCCACCAGAATGTGGGCTGGCATGTCTGAACGCTGGCCGAATTCATGGGAGCCGAATGCCGCTCTCGTCGATCAGATCGACCTTCACGACAGCCCAAAAGACTCGCTATTCACTAATCTTCAGCTGATCGACATGCTGCAGGATATCCTCGAAAAACGTCCAGACCTGGTCGAGAGGCGCAAGCAACTCGCACGTGCCTTTGTTGCTGAAGGACAGCTTAATAACGCACTGCGTGAATACAAATACATCCTCCGCAATACGCTACCCGACAACGAATTCCTCGAAGAAGCCGCACGTTTTCTGGACAAGGTCGGCCTCTCATGGGAAGCCACTAAAACAAGAGACCGTATGACTAACACTCAATAATTACCACGCATCTAGCCACTGCGCTTTATGGGCTTTGCAGGGCAAATTGACAAACCCGCCCCCCCAACTCAAACTCAAACTCTCAACTCAACTCGCAACTCTCAACTTCTCCCAATATATGACAGATAAGAAAGCACCCGCTCTCGGCACCCTCACCCTCCACGCAGGCCATACGCCAGACGCAGAGACAGGCTCACGCGCCGTCCCTATTTACCAGACCACCAGCTACATGTTTCGGGATACCGATCATGCCGCCAAACTCTTTGGCCTCGAAGAGCTCGGCTACATCTATACCCGTATCATGAACCCAACGACCGACGTGCTTGAGAAACGTGTCGCCGCACTTGAAGGTGGCGTCGCGGGCCTCGCCCACGCCAGTGGTCAGGCAGCCATTACCAACGCGATCCTCAACATCGCTGGTGCGGGTGATAATATTGTTTCGTCGGCGCAACTCTACGGTGGCACGTATACACTGTTCAAATACACCTTGCCGAAGCTCGGTATCGAAGTGCGCTTCGCCGACGCCGAAGATCCCTCCAGCTTTGAGCCATTGATCGACGAAAAAACCAAAGCCATCTATGGCGACGCAGTCGGCAACCCGAAGCTCAATATTTTCCCATTCGAGGAGGTCTCTGCCGTCGCCCGCGCAGCTAAGATCCCGCTCATTATTGACAATACCGTGGCCTCACCGATGATTTGTCGTCCGCTTGAGCACGGCGCGAATGTCGTCATCCACAGCCTCACCAAATACATCGGTGGACACGGCACCAGTATCGGCGGCATCGTCATCGACGGCGGCAACTTCGACTGGGGCAGCGGCCGCTTCACCGAATTCACCGAGCCCGACCCAAGCTATCATGGCCTCGTGCATTGGGATGTGTTCAAAGCGTTCGAACCAGCCGGTGGTGCCAACATCGCTTACATCATGAAAATGCGCCTACAGTGGCTACGCGACACTGGCAACTGCACTTCCCCGTTCAATTCGTTCCTGCACATTCAGGGCCTCGAAACGCTCGACCTGCGCATGGAGCGCCACTGCTCCAATGCACTCGAGGTCGCCCAATTCCTAGAGAGCCACGAAGCCGTGAGTTGGGTCAATTACCCAGGGCTAAGCAAAAGCGAGCACCACGCCGCCGCTAAGAAATATTTCGACAACGACCGCTTCGGCGGACTCGTTGGCTTCGGCCTAAAAGGTGGCCTCGAAGCAGGACGTAAGTTCATCGACAGCCTCGAGCTGTTCAGTCACCTCGCCAACATCGGCGATGCCAAGTCGCTCGCCATTCACCCCGCCAGCACCACGCATTCGCAACTCAGCGAGGAGCAGCAACAATCCACCGGCGTCACCGCCGACTTCGTGCGGCTCTCCGTCGGCATCGAAGCTATCGACGACCTCCTCGCCGACCTCGATCAAGCGCTGAAGGCGTAGTTCTGAGTACTAAATTGAAAAAAAGGCCGAGTTCGTAATGAACTCGGCCTTTTTTGAGTCGACGGGCATGGCATAAAGCCAGCCCTTACGTTTTCCTTGCGAGCGGGTTTACCCCGCAATCTTTGCGAGGGACGCGCCTGTGCGACCCTCGCATTATAGTTGGAGGGAAACGCTCCGTCGTTTCCACCAATGGTTCGATACGGTCCAATCCGATACATGGAAACGACGGAGCGTTTCCCTCCTGTCACTCACTAGCACTTCTTACCTTCAACAGCCGAAGGCGTCACTCCGTGCGCAGCACTGTCTCACTCGCCGAAGGCGCTTATCGGATGATCGGCAACACCCCAGGGAAGATTCCGACCAATACCGTCGCAAAAACGAGTGCACCTAGTACGACGCGATCGCAGCTGCGGAGCGATCCAGCAGTTTCGGCTGCGCCATCCTTCGAATCGGAGAAATACACTGTGCGCACCCACCCAAAGTAGTAGTAGATCGAGATCACTACACCGAGCACGGAGATTGCCAGTAGTTCGTAAAGACCAGCTTTGTAAGCCGCAATAAAGATGAACAGCTTACCAATAAAACCACCTAATGGTGGAATACCAGCTAATGAGCCTAAGCCAACGGCGAGCACACCACTGAGGAATGGACGCTTACGCGCAAGGTTCTCATAATCTTCAAGCTCTTGGTTCGCATCATCAGAGCCAGCCATATGCGACATCACGGCAAAGACTGCAAATGAGGCTAGCAGGTAAGTCACTAGATAGAAAATCACCGCATACTTTGCTTCGGGAATGCTGAGCGCTGCGATCACGCCAACGAGGAGGTAACCGGCATGTGCGACTCCCGAAAGGCCCATCAGGCGTTTGACATTGCGCTGACGCACCGCTGCGAAATTACCAAACAGGATGGTAGCTGCTGCGATAAGCGATAGCACTGGGATCATGAACGAAGCCAAGCCAATAAACGGCCCGGTCAACAGCTGCAGTAATACAATAAAGCCAGCTGCCTTCGACGCGATCGCAAGATACGCAGTGACAGGAGTGGGAGCACCTTGATAGACATCAGGCACCCAGATTTGAAACGGCACAGCACCAATCTTAAAACAAATGCCGGCTACGACCAAAATGGCTCCGATGCGCACCAATAGATTATCCTGATGTATCCCGATAAAAGTTTGTAACGCTTCGAAATTGAGTGAGTCAGCACTGGAGAAGCTCAACTCCGGATTACCCGCAACTCCGTAAAGTAGCACAATACCGAATAACAAAATAGATGAACTCAGCGCACCTAGGATCAAATATTTCAAGCCCGCCTCGAGCGACAGCGAACTAGTACGGCAATAAGCAACCAATACATAAAAAGCGATCGTCACCGCTTCGAGCGCCACGAACAACATCACAAAATTGGCGCTCTGCACCAGCAGCATCATCGCTGCTGCAATGATAATCACTAAGTGAAAGAACTCTGTGCGCGGCAGTTTTTGCTTCGATAAGTAAATCTTGCCGAGGTAGCAGACGAGAATCGAACTTACCAAGAAGAAGACTCTCATGATTTGCGTCACGTCTGTCTGTGCGATCATGCCACTGAAAAAGGTCTGTCCCTCGACGGTATAATATGCCGAGCGAGCCAGCGTCACAACTAGGACGATAACTTGTCCCCAAATCGCGAGACGCGGTATAAGCACCTGCTGAGACCGTGGCAACACCATCTCAGCTCCAAGCAGACCAAGGGCGAGTACCGCCAACATGATTTCGGGAGCAATTGCTGCCCAGTCGTTTGTCGCAGTGAAACTGCGCAGAAATTCGGCGAGAAGCTCGTTCATTAGTGTGTAACCTCCTTATGTGCTTCGACTGGTCGAGGCAGCGCTGCATTGACTTCAATAATCGGCAAAGTGCTCTTGTTTGAATAACTTGAAATCAACGATAGCTCATCATTCGCGGCATCGGAAAACAGCCGTGGGTAAATGCCGACGACAATCAACGCCACGATCAGTACCAGTGCAGGAAATCGCTCGTGAATCTTGAGATCGACGATTTCGTCACCATTTAAACGATCGGCAAAGGCCTCGGTTGGCTTGCCGAAGAAAATATTTGCGACTGCCCGCAATCCGTAAATGGCAGAAATAATAATACCCAACGCAGCTGGTGCCACGATCCACCGAGTCGCCTCAGTTTCGGCCAAGGCGGCAAAAATAGTGAACTCACCCCAGAAATTACCAAAGCCGGGCAGACCGATACTCGCCATCGTACCCGCCACGAAGAAGGCAGCCAACACGGGTGCCTTGGTTGCGAGACCACCCATCGATGACATATCGAAGGTCTGGCTACGGTGGTAAATACAAGTCGAAAGCATGAACAACAGCGCAACGGAGAGGCCGTGTGCGATCATCATCAACAACGCACCGCCGACGCCGACGACCGAAAATGTTGCGATCCCGAGAAAAGCATAGCCCATGTGCATGACCGAACTATAACCAAGCATCATCTTCACATCCTTCTGAGCCATTGTGATCAGACCGATGATAATGATGTTACCCAGCGCCAGCCATACGATCCAAGGGAACCAATGGGCTGCACCAGCTGGCAACAATGGTGCTGCAATCTGCAACAGGCCATACAGCCCGAATTTCTTGAGCACACCGGCGTGCAGCATTGCCGCACCAGTTGGCGCAGTCGCATAACCCTTAGGTGCCCAACTGTGGAACGGGAAGAGCGATACCAAAATACCGAAGCCGAACAATAATAGTGCGAAAATGTTGTTTTGCACCGTTTCGGCAATCGGTTGCGCCACCAAATACTCACGTAATGTGATCAGTGAAAACGAATCCGCGCCACTCTGCACATATAGTGCAATCAGACCAATCAACGACAACAACGCACCAAGCGTCAGATAGATCGTCATTTCAATCGCCGCGCCGCGCTTACCAGCACCGCCCCACACACCAATCATAATGAAGGTCGGAATGAGCGCGAACTCGTGGAAAAAGTAGAAGAAGAAAATATCAATCGAAGCAAAGGTGCCCATCAAACCGCCGAGCATAAACAGCAACAGCGCGAGATACAGATGCGGACGCTCGGCCTTTGAGAACATGGCGTACATTCCAGCAGCAAAACCAACGACACCGGCCAACATGAAGAGCGGCATCGAGATACCATTCAAGCCGAGGTGCAGGTAAATGCCAACTGCTTCCAAGCCAGTGGCTAGACGCAGCTCGAAATTGTAGCCACCGACAAGCGACGGCTCAAACTGGCAGTAAAGTGCCAGCGCGATGATCAGAGGTGTGGCAAAGCCAATCACGCTGACTGCGCGTAGGCTTGACTGGCTAAAACGGGCTCCAAACAACAAGAACAACCCCGCAGACAGCGGTGTCAGAATAGCTGCCAGAAGGCAAAGTGATGATGTATCGAGGGGAATCATATCTATCTAAATTGAAAAATCGTTCACCTGTTTTTATAGAGCTACGCCAGCAGCGAACGCCCAAAGGAGGATAATTCCGGCAAGGAACCAGTAAACATAGCCGTGAATATTACCGACATGCAGCGAGCGTGAGCATGTACCCACGAGTCCGACTAATCCAGCACTGCCACGAACAAAAATTCCTTTGATCAGGAAAATATCGAGAAAACTAAGAAGCACCGCAAATCGGTGCTGAACTTTCGCCACGTAAAAGTCGTAGATCTCGTCGAACCACAGACGGGCTTTGAGGAATTCGTAAACTGGCTTCGCACGGTTATGCAAAGCATCACCGTTTTTGCCGACACCATAGAAAAACAACGAACCGAGCAGACCAACGATCCATGCAGCCGAACCGAGGATCATGACCTTAATGTGCATCGCATCGTGCCCTTCGGCGTCATGCAGATGCTCTAAATTATTGCGAATGATCTCACCAGTTGCTTCAGGCCAAACACCAATCCAACCACCGACAACCGAGAGCACTGCCAAAATGATCAATGGCAACACCATACTGAAACCACTCTCATGCGCATGCGAAGCAGCATCGGACTTTGGCTTGCCAAAGAAGACGATCCAAACCAAGCGGCCCATGTAACCCGCGGTCAAAAATGCACCGAGCGTTAACAATACAAAAATCACAGTGCTATTGAGTCCACCGGCGACCAAAATCGCGTCTTTCGAATAGAAACCAGCGAAGCCATACACACCACAGAGAGCCAACACACCAATGAAGAAAGTAATCGAAGTGATCGGCATCTTCTTAAAGATGCCGCCCATCTTGAAAATATCCTGCTCGTGGTGGCAACCATGAATAATCGAACCCGCACCGAGGAACAACAGCGCCTTGAAGAAGGCGTGCGTGATTAGGTGGAACAACGCGATTCCTGGGTAGCCAAGACCGAACGCAGCCGACATGTAGCCGAGCTGCGAGAGCGTTGAATATGCCAGAATCTTCTTAATGTCATTCTGACCATACGCACAGAAGCCCGCATACACGGCAACCGATGTACCAAGTATGGCAATGCCGCCAAGCACCGATTCAGGGAAGAGAAAGGCGATTCGGATCAGGAAGTAAACACCCGCCGCGACCATTGTCGCCGCGTGGATCAGAGCCGATACTGGAGTCGGGCCAGCCATCGCGTCTGGCAACCAGACGTGCAACGGAAACTGAGCGGACTTACCGATGAAGCCACACATGAGCAGTGCTGCGATCACCCAACTAATTGAGCTAGGATCCGCGTTCACCGCTGCGCCCATTGCTTCGAGGTTGGTAGTGCCGAAGTGCCAATAAGCATAGACGATACCAACGAGGAAACCGAGGTCGCCGATACGATTGACGATGAATGCCTTCTTCGAAGCCGCTGCGGCCTCGTCTGTATCAAGATAGTGACCGATCAGCATGTAAGAACTAAAGCCGACCAACTCCCAGAACACGAAGATCATGATCAAGTTATCAGCGAGGATTATACCGATCATGGAAAACATGAAGATCGACAGACCACCGAAGAAGCGGCCCTTGGCCTTGTCGTCCGCCATGTAACCTAGACTGAATACGTGAATCAACAAACCAACAAAGGCGACCATCGTCAGCATTGTGGCTGCTTCTCCATTAAACAGGAAGCCCATCGATACGGTGAAGTTACCAAAATGCAACCAGTCAACAGCGGCGCGAATCGGCCCAGCCTCACTGGCTTGGATCGCCAAGTAACTGAAAGCACAGATACCGGCAGCAGCAGCGACAGATAGGTAGGAAGCCAGTGTTCCGCGGCGGCGCAGGAAGCAGGCAATCAGCACTGCGGAAAGCAGTGGCGTGAGAAGGACGGCGAGTAGTATTTGAGCGTCGGTCATAGCACTAGTGACTCAGGGCGTTCAATTGGTCCACCATTACAGACTGACGACGTCGGAACAGTGCGACGATAATTGCCAGGCCGAGGGCGACTTCGGCAGCCGCCACGGTGATAATAAAGAAGACAAAGAGGTTGCCGTCCATTGTCCCGTTGTAACGAGAGAATGCGACGAACGCCAAATTCACGGCATTGAGCATTAACTCAAGCGACATGTAAATGACGAGCGTGTTCTGACGCAGGGTCACTCCGAGTAGCCCCACGGCGAAGAGCAGTCCTGCTACGATAAGAAAAGCATTAAGTCCGACAGTCATGTTAAATAGCTAATGAAATTATAAATAATGACTAATCTTCCGCGACGTCGTGTTTTTTCGACACAACAATCACGCCGATCATAGCGGCAAGAAGAAGGAATCCAGCCACTTGGAATGGCAGCATGTACTTAGTAAAGAGGCTGTAGCCAAAAGACTTGGAGGATGTGGTAAATGGCACACCACCATCGAACACCTCAGGGTTTTCGGTCACTGCAGTCAGGCCAGGCTCAGGTAAATAATCACCGGAAAAGGCAGTGAGTACCAGCATTGCTAGCAGCAAGAAGCCAATCGCAGATGCGCCAATGGTCAGCTTATTCTTATATTCGGTAGCACCCTCCCCTTTATCCACATCGAGAAGCATGATGATAAAGAGGAATAGCACCATGACCGCCCCCGCGTAAACCACCACTTGAATGACCGCGAGGAAGTAGGCTTCCAACAGAACAAAGAGCGCCGCAGTGCCGATGAAAGCGACGATCATGCACATGGCTCCATTCACCGCATTCGGCGTAATGACCATCAGCACGGCCGCTATCAAGGTGATCGCTGAAAAGACGTAAAACAGTATGTCTAACATTGTGTGAGAATTAGGGATTTAGAATTGGGAATTGGGAATTGGGAATTGAGAATTAATACTTAAAGATTTTTGATGAATCTGCGCAGTGTCAGATTTTAGTCATTCCTAATCTTCAACTGATTTAATGAGTATTACCCGCTTCTTCTGCAGCTTTTTTCTTGTCCCACTTGTGGTGTCTATCCGGCAAGGTGCCACCTAGTTCGTAGAGTTTATCCTTCTTATTAACCATCTCTTCTCGGGTGTAGCCAGACATTGAAAATATATCTTTTAGGAAAATAGCCTCTTCAGGACACACTTCCTGGCAAAGGCCACAATAAATGCAGCGTAGCATGTCGATCTCGAATTCTTTCGGCGCTTTTTCGACGTGTGCGCGATCTGGATCGGCTTCGGCATCAATCTCACCAGGGATCATCTTGATTGCCTTCGGTGGGCAAACGAATTCACACAACTGGCAAGAGACACACTTTTCACGACCATTCGGGTCCTTCACTAGTGTGGGCACGCCGCGATAATTTTCAGAGATGACGGGACGCTCCTCTGGATACTCCAGAGTGATCGTCTTATCAAACATCGCAGTCAGAGTCGTTTTCAACCCAGTAACGATTTGCGGAATGAATGTTTTCTCCGCGAAAGTGAGCGGCTTACGCTCTAGAACTTTTGTCTTAGCCATACTAGTTGCGGTTTAGAAGCCAGCTGTATCACGTAACGCGATCAGCAGTGTGTTAAAAATAAGGTTACCAATCGCGAGTGGTAGAAGAATCTTCCAGCCGAGTGCCATCACTTGGTCATAGCGGAAACGTGGCAGTGTCCAACGTACCCAGATGAAGAAGAAGATCATAAAGAAGACCTTGCCCATGAACCACAGCACGGAAAGCACCGCGCCATATTCACTGGCACCCCAAGGATCTGCCATGCCAGGTAGGAAATTCCAGCCACCAAGGAACAGCAACACGAACAACGCCGAGCCCATGATGACGTGCGCATACTCGGCCACGAAAAACAGCCCGAATTTGAAGCAACCATACTCGGTGTGGAAACCACCAACGAGGTCGGTTTCGGACTCCGCCATATCGAATGGCAGACGATTGGTTTCTGCAAAAACAGAAACCAGAAAGATCAATGCCGACAAAGGCTGCCAAAGGATCAACCAAAGTCCTGCCTGCGACTCAACGACGCCGAAGAGCGACAAACCATAGTCAGTGCCAGGCGCAGACGCCCACATGAAGACTGGAAGGATCGAAAGCCCCATCGCCAATTCATACGAGACCATTTGAGCAGAAGCACGAATCGCGCCGAGGAACGGATATTTACTATTAGAGGACCAACCAGCGAGCACGATGCCATACACACCCAGTGAAGAAACACCTAAAATAAAAAGCATGCCAACTTCGATATTAGCTAATACCAGAGGCTGCACGACACCGGATGGATCAACATAGCGACCGAACGGTAACACCACCATGGTGGTGAGTGCAGGCGCCAAGGCCAAAATCGGAGCTAAGTAGTAATAGCCCTTCTTGACGTGACCAGGAGTGATCTCTTCCTTAAAAAGAAATTTCAACCCGTCCGCGACGGGTTGAAAGACGCCCAAGCGCGTCAGGATATTACCGAGAATCGGAATATGCCCAAGCAACGGCAGACGTGTACGATTCGGGCCAGTGCGGCCTTGAATCCAGCTGGAAACTTTGCGCTCCGCGAGAACGGAGTAACTGCAAAGTCCCATAAAGACCGAGATCATCGCGATTGAAAAAACAATCGGCAATGTAAACGGCAGTGTATTGGTGATGAATTCCATATCCGTCAATTTGCTTTAAGCTTGAGTGGCCGCGGCTTGCGCCTCCTTGAATGCGACTGGATCGAATTTTAAATTCTTGGTTTCAACAAACGGTAAATCAATGAACGGCACGGGATCAAGCACAACGCCCTCGTCGGAGATACCACGCCAGGTGAGTCCCTCAAAGGAGCCGACTTTTTCAGCGATGTGCTGCCATACGAGATCGATTGTTAACGCGCTTGGCTTTTGATTGTCTAAGTTAGCCACAATTTTTTCCAATACATTAATATCGGATTGAATACCTAGTGGACCAGGCACCGCTGCCTTGAACTTCTGCAGACGGAAGCTTTGATTCACGAATGAACCATCCTTTTCGTAGACCATCAACGATGGGCAAACGACATTGGCCACTTGGCTCACTGCATTCGCATGTGTGCCAAAGTAAACGAGCTTCACCTTAGCGAGCAGTTCTGAGGAAATACCAAGCGTCGTGACGTCTTCGTTCACGACGACGAGTGTCTTAACCGCACCAGATTTGATCGCACTTGCGATCTTTGACAGATCTACTTCTGGAAGTGTTTTGATCAAACCATTCAGCAGCGCACCGCGAAGATTCGAAGAGCGGTCTTCTGAAAGTAAAATCCCATCGCCCTCACCTGTGCGAGCGACCATGGTGACGGATGCGCCACAGCGATCTGCTATCAAACGATAAAAGAATTGCTCTTCGACCGAACTGTTTGCGGAACCGATCATGGCCACATCGCCATTCTTTAACAGATCCGCAGCGGCCTGCGCAGTTTCAGCGTCAGTCTGGTGCACACCTTCAATGGTGTAATGGATAAGGCGATCATCCGTCTCGGATGCTTTGAAAAGTTCACGGCCCGAGTCAGTCATCCATGTATCATTCACCGCATCATTACGCCGTGGTGTGATACGATAAATCTTACCTTCGCGGCTCCAGATTTCTGTATTCGCACCAATACTACTCTCTGTGCAAATACTGTTGGTGCGCTTGAGAAACCAAACACGCATCTTGAAACGAAAGTCGGTGCTGGTGAGCGCACCCACTGGGCAAATATCAACCGTATTGAGCGAATAGTTGTGCTCCAGCCCTTTGCCCGGATAGCAAGTTAGAGTTGAGTAAGTGCCACGATCAACAAAACCGAGCACGTCTTCGCCTGCGACTTCTTTAGAGAAGCGAACGCAGCGAGAGCACAGGATACAGCGCTCATCATCAAGAGTGACGCGCACGCCAAGCTTAGTACGCTTGGGTTTTACATTCTTTTGCTCGATAAAACGGCTGTAACCACGGCCATGCTCAGCAGAAAACTCCTGCAAGCGGCACTCCCCGGCTTGGTCGCAAATCGGGCAATCCAGCGGGTGATTGATCAACAAGAATTCAGTCACGCCATTGCGGGACTCTTTGACTATTTCAGAATCCGTACGGATGTGCATACCAGGCGAAGCGTTGGTCGCACAAGCGATCGTTGGCTTTGGCATCCAACCGATTTTTTGCACACCATTCTCATCGAGAACGGCCTCGCCAGTACCGCGGTCACGCATCGGCATACCCATTTCAACCATACACATGCGGCAATTGCCCGAGATCGATAGTTTTGGGTGGTAGCAGTAGTGCGGCACTTCCTTACCTTTACCAGCAAGCTTTACCGCTTCGATGATGTTAATGCCTTTAGGCACATCAATCTCCTGCCCATCAATATTGATGGTGATATTTTCGACTATACTTTGAATTTCCATGGTCTTAGATCAAAGAAGTTTTCTCAGCTGTGGGTTTACCTTCTTTACGAAGGGCAGCTTGGGTGCGGGCTTTCTCCACAAACTCGTCATTAAATTTCGCGATAAAGCTCTGCACCGGCCATGAGGCCGCTTCACCAAACGCACAAATAGTGCGGCCAGCAATTTGGTCCGCAATATCTTTAAGCAGCTGTGCATCTTCTTCGCGTGCTTCACCATCGACCATGCGTTGCGTGACCTTACGCATCCAGGGCACCCCTTCGCGACAAGGTGTACATTGACCGCAGCTTTCGTGTGCGTAAAAATAGTTAATATTTGCAAGTGCCTCGACCATATCGGTCGAGTCATCCATTACAATCACGCCACCAGAACCAGACATCGAACCGACGAGACCAAGGCTATCAAAATCCATAGGAACATCTTCGATGCCCCAATCAAACTCGGTGCCATCCTTGAGCTTACCTGTGAAGCGTTCATCCGCGCGTAAGACCTTCGCCGAGGAACCACCAGGAATGACTGCCTTTAGCTTGCGCCCAGGCTTGAGACCACCGCACACGTCATAGATGAGCTCTCCCAGAGTGATTGCGGAACACGGAAATTCGTAGTAGCCAGGCTTCTGCACATGGCCAGAGACACACCAAATACGTGTGCCAGTATTGCCTGGAGTGCCGATTTCAGAGAAGCCTTGACCACCGAGCTCGATGATGTGCTTCACATCGCACAGTGTTTCCACGTTGTTGACGATGGTTGGGCATTGGTAGAGGCCAAGGGCTGCGGGGAAATACGGAGGCTTAATACGAGGATTCGCACGATTGCCTTCTATCGATTCAATCAAGCCAGTTTCTTCACCACAGATGTAAGCGCCGGCACCACGGTGCACGATGATGTCACATGAGTATCCGGTACCTAAAATGTTATCACCGAGTAAATTCTTTTCACGGGCCTCTTCGATCGCACGTTCGAGAATCTTGTAGCCTTGGAAAAACTCACCACGAATATAAATGAAGGCGAGCTTTGCTTGAATCGCAAAAGCGGAGCACATCATGCCTTCGATCAGCTGATGCGGGTCTTGGTGGATGATTTGGCGGTCTTTGAAAGTGCCTGGCTCCGATTCATCCGCATTGCAAACAAGGTAGATCGGCTTGCCAGACTTGCGGTCGAGAAACTTCCACTTCATTCCTGCGGGGAAACCTGCGCCACCGCGACCACGCACGCCGGAAGTCAGCACCTCCGCACAAATATCTTCGGGCTTCATGGTGAGCGCCTTCTTTAATTGCTCGTAGCCGCCGTGCTTTACGTAGCAGTCGATGTCGTTGGTGTAGCCCGGCTCGTCGATGTGCTTAAAAATAAGCCTATGTTCCTGTGGTGTTGGCATGTGAATGAGATGGAGGCCTGCCGGAAATGGCGAAGCAATTAGAAATTAAAAATTAGGAATAAAAAAACGACTAGATTTCGACGTTTTTGATTTTAGCTGCGAGCTCGGATGCCTTGTCTGGATCGATATCCGTGTATTCGTCTTCGCCGATCATCACGACTGGGCCTTTACCGCAATCCGCGTGGCACTCGACAAAATCAAGTGTCACAGAACCGTCCTCGCTGGTATGGCCGACTTTACAGTTTAATTCTTTCTCGAGGCGTTCACAGGTCTGATACGAACCGGCTAACGCGCAAGGTAGCGTGCGGCAAACACGCACGTGATACTTACCTGTCGGCTCGGTACGGAGCATCGGGTAAAACGTGACTAGCTCAAGGATGTTGATTGGCTGTAGATCTAAGCGGTCTGCAATCCACTCCACTGACTCGTTTGAAAGATAGCCCTGATCCTCTTGCACCAAGTGGCACAACGGCAGCGCAGCGCTCTTCACCGTTGGATAGCGCGGCACCAGATTATCAATTTTTTCGATTGTTTCGGATTTTAAATTCATCATTTAAAAGAAGTTTGAACTCAGATGCTAGTAGTTAAACACCCAACATTCGTAATTCCTAATATTATTTTTAGTTCTATCGATCACACTCTCCCATCACGAAGTCGAGCGAGCCGAGGATCACAGTGATGTCGGTAAGAAAGTGGCCTGGAATGAGTTTATCGAGGATACTCAGATTACAGAATGACGGGCCGCGGATCTTCATGCGATAGGGCACACCGCCACCCTTTGAGTGAATGAAAAAGCCTAGTGCACCTTTCGGGTTTTCGGCTTCGAAATACACTTCGCCCGCTGGAATCTGCGGTCCTTCCGTCACAATCATAAAGTTCTGAATCAGTTCCTCCATGCTGGTGAGCACTTTAGCCTTCTGCGGAGCAAAGATCTTCTTCGCGTCTTCCGCATAATAGGAGCCTTCTGGGAATTTACCGATGCACTGGCGGATAATTCCCACACTTTGGCGAATCTCCTCCGCGCGCATCAAATAGCGATCGTAACAATCTCCGTTGGTGCCAATCGGCACTTCGAAATCGTAGTTTTCATAGCCCAAGTATGGCTTATCCTTACGTAAATCAAGATCCACGCCACAGGCGCGAAGATTCGGACCAGTCAGACCGTAAGCAAGCGCGTCTTCTTTCGAAATCGTGCCGATACCGACGGTACGGTCCATGAAGATACGATTACGAGTCAGCAGCTTATCAACTTGATCAAGCACGGGCAACACGCCCTTACAGAATTCAAGCACACGGCCCAACCAGCCCTCAGGAATGTCGCGTGCGACACCGCCGATACGTGTGTAGCTAGTAGTAAAACGTGCGCCGGTCAATTCCTCGAACAGCGTGTAAAGTTTTTCACGCTCAGTGAAGGTATACATAAATACCGTCCATGCACCTGCATCCATTCCGTACACGCCAACTCCCAATAAATGGGAAGAGACACGTGCCAACTCGCAGCAGAGCAACCGAATAGCCTCGCAGCGTTCTGGCACTTCGAGGTTTGCTAGTTTTTCAACAGCCATCGCATATGCGACATTGTTCGAAAGCGGCGCTATGTAGTCCAAGCGGTCCGTATATGGAATGAACTGATTGTAAGTCATGTTCTCGGCGATCTTCTCATCACCGCGGTGCAGGTAACCCAGCACAGGCTCGCACTTCTTAACGACGTCGCCGTCGAGCTCCATCTTCAGGCGCAGCACTCCGTGCGTGGTCGGGTGTGAAGGCCCGACGTTGAGCATCATGGTCTCGCCTTGCAGCTCACCTTCAGACTCGCTTGCGCGTGCACCGGCATCCCCAATTGAAATTTCTTTGCTAGTGGCCATTTAAAAATCCTCTTATTTACCGTGGGGTTTTATCTTTTTCTCATTCCAGCTCTCATCACGAGCTCGCGGCTCAGTCTGACTCATTGGGCCATCCGCTGAAGAAACGAACGGTCCACCGACCATTGGCGCAGGCTTTACAGACATTCCTGTAACTTCAGCGACATCCGCAGCCGGCAGTGGCACTTCGATACCAGCCAGTGGAAAATCCTTACGCAGTGGGTGGTATGGATAAGCATCCCACATCAAAATACGTGTCAAATTTGGGTGCCCTTGGTAGCGAATACCCATCAAATCGTATGTTTCACGTTCGTGCCAGTTTGCCGAAGCATACAAACCCGTCAGCGACGGCAGTGCCGGATTAATGTCATCTGTGCAATCTGCTGCCACACGTAAGTACTCGTGCTTGGTCGTCGAAAAGAAGTGGTAGATTCCGGTAAAGCGAGGGCTCTGCGCATCCCAATCGATCCCAGTTACGTCAACTAACATATCGTAGCCAAAATCATCGCGTAGCGCCGTGCACACCTCGATCAGCTGTGACGACACGCAGTTTAAAGCAACGTGGTCGGAAGACTCACGCTCGGTGAGAGTTTCGAAGCGCTCTTTGAGAAGAGCCAAATCACTGATAGTCATAGCTTAACTTCCCTTCGTAGCTCCGGCTACTTCTTTCGAATCAGCCTTTTTAGGGAACAAGTTATTAACCGAACGCTCGGTGCCGATCTTGTCCTGCAGTTTAATCATCGCATCGAGCAGTGCCTCCGGACGCGGAGGACAACCACTCACATAAACATCTACTGGGATAATCTGGTCCACGCCTTGCAGTGTCGCATAGGAGCGATACATCCCGCCGGTGCTTGCACAAGCGCCCATCGCCACCACCCATTTCGGCTCAGCCATCTGATCGTAAATACGACGCACAACTTCAGCCATTTTGTAAGTCACCGTACCCGCAACAATCATGCAATCTGCCTGACGAGGCGAAAAACGCATCACTTCCATTCCGAATCGGGAAATATCGAATCGCGCACCGCCCGCGGCCATCAATTCAATCGCACAACAAGCGAGGCCCATCGGCATCGGCCATACCGAGTGTTTGCGAATCCAGTTAATTACAGCATCCGCCTGAGTGACAATAATTTCACCCTCGACCTTACTATCGTATGCTATGGTTGTATTTTGCATGCTAATTGTGAGGTACTTAAGTGGACACCTCAAAAGGTTGAGATCTTAATTCACACCCTTGTTCATGCAAGCTACAATTTAACTTAATCGTAAATTCAAGTTGGCTTAATCCTATTAGAAATATCCAATTTATTGAAGGACCGATTCGGGGTAACGATCAATGCCACAAATATTTATCAAGCAGACTTGTCAGAACTCCCCAACCAGTTAGAATGCATCGAATGGAGCCTTGTAATACCCCCGCCTGCCAATCAGCCCGTGAAATCTTTCACGAACTCGAAGAAATTTACGATGAGCACAATCTCTACTTTCAAACCATTGGATCCGTGCTCGAGGCGGCTAATATTCTGGACGTACCACATCGGCTAAAATTAATCCTCACTCAGCCTAAAAACGAAATCATGGTTCACTGCCCCGTCGAAATGGATGACGGCTCTTGGCAACTATTTAAAGGCTACCGTGTGCAACACAACAATGTGCTCGGCCCCTACAAAGGCGGAATTCGCTACCACCCCGAGGTCAAACTCGACGAAGTCAAAACCCTCGCTCTGCTCATGACCATGAAGTGCGCACTCGCCCGCCTCCCCTTCGGCGGTGCCAAAGGCGCGCTGCGCATCGATCCACGAGCCGTCAGCAAGGACGAACTCATGCGAGTGACACGTCGTCTCACCTCGGCACTGGGCGACAATATCGGGCCCGACTACGACATCCCCGCTCCTGACGTCGGCACCAACGCTCAAGTCATGGCGTGGATGGCCGACACCTATATAAACTTTGCCGAGTCCTCCAGCAAGGTCACCGCCCGCGGAGTCGTCACCGGTAAGCCCCTCGAATTCGGTGGCTCGGTAGGCCGCGAAAAAGCAACTGGCCAAGGCCTCGTCTACGTGCTCGATGCTCTGCTGCCCGGCATGAATATCGAACTCGACAAAGTCTCCTGCAGCCTGATCGGTTACGGTAATGTCGGCTCTTGGACTGCTCGGTTGCTACAACAGCGCGGCACCACACTCAAAGCAGTGATGGATCATACTGGCGCGATTCTCAACGAAGCTGGCATCGACGCCGAAGCGCTCGCCGAGCACGTCAAAACCACTGGCGGCGTGCACGGATTTGCCGATGCCACCGCGATCAACAACGAAACCTTCTATTCAACTCCCGTGGATCTATTTATTCCCGCGGCACTGGAGCAGATGGTCGATCTCGAACACGCCGAACGCATGCAGTGCAAAGTGCTCGTCGAGGGTGCGAATGCCCCGACCACACCACGCGCCGAACGCTATCTGCTCGAAAAAGGGGTCGAAGTGCTGCCCGCCATCCTGTGCAACGCCGGCGGTGTGACTGTTAGTTATTTCGAGTGGAAACAAAACCGCCAATCCGAGACCTGGGATGAAGAACTCGTCGATGAACGTCTTAAGAAAATCATGACCCGCTCCGCAGAGCGCGTCTTAAAGATGTCCAAACGCCTGAACTGCAACATGCGCATCGCCTCTTACGCATCGGCGATCGAGCATATCGATAAGGTTTACGAGCTGCGCGGCGTCTTCCCCTAAGTCGGCCTAGCCGAGACGACCTGCGGTCGAGTGACCGCGCTGCGCACGGAGTGAAAGTGAGCACTCGGCTCCGCCCTGTAGTGAGAGTAGTGTGAAATGTACCCGGGAGGGACGACCTCCGCGTCGTCCGCAGAGCCCCACTCCTCACTTTTACTCAGTGCGTAGCATGGCACTTTCACTCACGGCGGAGCCGTGCTCTCACTAGCCGCAGGCGTCACCCGACCGAAGGTCGGCCTCACTCCGTGCGCAGCACGGCTTCACTCCGTGCGCAGCACGGCCTCACTGCGCAGCGAAGCTGCGCTTGACAGCCGCTAACTTGTCCTTCAATTAATTATATATCGTTTAGAAAGCATGTGCAGCCGTGAGCTCACACTGGAACGGACTTGATGTCCACCAAACAGCTGAAACAACGATATTCCTACTGATCTTCGGACAGTTTACCGTCGATCCCCGCAACGCAACGTGCGCACGCACGCCACTTTCTCCAAGACACACTAACGCCATACGTGGCACTCTAACATGAGTAACGAAGCAACACAAAAGGAAGCCCCCAACGACAATCAGATCGCCGTATCCGGCATTCTGGAAATGCTCCCGAATAAGACTGGCCAACTCCTCGACCCTGCCCGCAACGGCAAAACTCGCCCGACCGATCCATTCGTTACACGCGAACTGATCAAACGCTTTCGCCTCAAACAAGGCCACTTCATCGAAGGCAACGCCATCAGCAACGAGCGGTTCCCCAATCCGAAGGTCAACTTCATTAACACAGTCGACGGCGCCACAATGGAAGAGCGCAAAGGTCGTTACACATTCCAACAGATGGTCTCCATCGCTCCTGACGAGCAACTTAAGCTCGAAGCCAAGGACGGTCGCGTCACCACACGCATTATGGATCTGTTTTGCCCGATTGGTAAAGGCACCCGTGGACTGATCGTCGCCCCACCACGCACGGGTAAGACCACTATTTTACACGACATCGCTCACGGCGTTATGGAGAATCATCCCGAATGTCACGTCATCGTGCTCCTGGTCGATGAGCGCCCCGAAGAAGTCACTGATTTCAAACGCAGCGTCGATGCCGAAATCTACGCCTCCTCCAACGACGAAGAAATCACCAACCACCTCCGCCTCGCCGAGCTTGCGATCGAACGCGCGAAGCATCTAGTCGAAGCCGGCAAAGATGTGGTGCTACTACTCGACTCCATCACTCGACTGGCCCGTGCCTACAATGCCGCATCCGGCAAAGGTGGCCGCACCATGACTGGTGGCCTCGACAGTCGTGCACTGGAAAAGCCACGTCAATTTTTCTCCGCTGCGCGCAATTGCGAAGAAGGTGGCAGTCTCACCATCATTGCTACTGCACTGGTACAAACCGGCAGTAAAATGGATGACCTAATTTTCCAAGAATTCAAAGGTACGGGTAACATGGAAATGGTGCTCGACCGCAAAGCAGCCGAACTTCGCCTCTGGCCTGCGATTAACCTGAATGCATCAGGCACACGTAAGGAAGAATTGATCCTGTCTGGGAAATACCTAGAAGGTGCTCAATTCCTGCGCCGTGCGCTCGCTGGCCAGAAAATCGAAGACGCCGCAGAGATCATGATCGACCGCTTTGAGCAGACCAAGAATAACGAGGAGTTCATCAAACTACTAGATCGCTAACGACCTTTGGTGAGTGAGAAGTGACGCCTTCGCCGAGTGACCGCGTAAAGAGCTCCGCTCCGCGCGGCTCTGAAGTGAATAGTGAACTTCGCCTCGTGAAACAGACATTCCTGTCTGTATTCTTTGCCTGACCACAGGCAAGACGAAGGCTTGCCGTAGATGGCGTAGCAATGCCTATGTCTCCTCAACGCGAACGCGCTCAAGCCTTTCGCTCAGCGCATCGCCCTGCGGCAACGTCGGCGTGAGCGACTCTAGTCGACTCCATGCATACACCGTCGCGCGCCGCGCACGGTCTTCGAGTGATTCGCCTAATTGCTGCCCGTGTAAATAGCCCGCCAGCAGCGCATCTCCAGCACCCACCGTACTGACCACATTTAGTCTCGGTGCACGCACCAACAGCTCGGCCTCAGCCGTCAGAAACAACGCGCCTTGCCCCCCCATCGACACGATTAAATTCGGCATGCACTCTTGGCACAGTCGCCGTGCCGCTGCGGCAATTGCATCAAAATCTTTTAGCTCCACGCCCAGCAACTCAGCCAATTCATGCTCATTCGGCTTGATCAAATCGACTCCCGCCGCCACCGCCGCCTTCAGCGCAGCGCCACTACTATCGACTGCCACCTTTGCGCCAGTACCGCGTAAGGCTTGGATTAATTCAGTCACAAATTGAGGCTCCACACCGTCAGGTAAACTCCCCGCAATCAAAAACCAGCGCCCTGGCTCTGCCAGCTCTAGCAACAAGCTTCTAAGCGCAGCGCACTGCTCGTGCGTCGGCGCAGCTCCGACCATATTTAAATCGGTCGTTTCATTTATCCCCGCATCCACGATCTTAATACCCGTCCGTGTTTCGCCTTGGACACGAATAAATGCATCACACACACCATATTCGCTGAAATGTTGCTCAAAGATCGTGGCGTTGGCATCTCCTAAAAAACCCGAAGCCACCACTTCCGCACCACCGAGTGCCAACATCGTCGCCACATTGACTCCTTTACCGCCCGCTTGACGGCGCGACTGACTCACCCGATGCACCGTTCCCGGAACCAACTGATCGACAAAAACCGTCTGATCGATCGCAGGGTTTAAAGTAATAGTTACAATAGGTGATTCCACAGACATGATGCCGATATAACTAAGTACACGTGACTTCCACGCAACCACATCTTTAAACGCGCGGCACAGCCGCACGATTGCCGTCGCCAAAAATCACAATCGACCTGCGCGAGACTTCATGTTTTAACAGACAAACCATGTTCACGACTTCAAAAATACTCGAGCACACATGGAGCCGCCTCAAATCGCACTACACCGAGCTACGCCCTACCAGTGCATGGAGCCACGCCTACCGACGCATCTTGGGGAACTACTATCGCTTTCTAATCCCCGAGGGCAGCAGTGTGCTTGAAATCGGCTGCGGTTCAGGCGATCTGCTTCAACACCTACCAAATCGCACGCTCGCCGGCATCGATCTAGTCGAGGAGCAAGTCAACGCCGCGAAGCAACACCTGCCACAGGCGCAATTCAGCTGCGCAGCCGGCGAGACAGCAACCTTTGATCAGACATACGACTACCTATTGCTATCCGACACGCTGAATGAAGCTGCCGACGTCCAACAAATCCTTGAAAATAGTCACCACGCAGCCACTCCCGCAACGCGCTTAGTGCTAAACATTCACAACACATTGTGGCGACCCATTCTAGGACTCTGCACATTACTCGGCCTTAAACCCAAACGCCCTCAGCAAAACTGGCTTTCCTCAGACGATTTGCGCAACCTACTCGACCTCGCAGGTTGGGAAATGGTGCGCTCCGATGCGCGTATCCTCGTGCCCCACGAACTCTGCGGCCTCGGCAGCCTAATCAATAGATTCATCGCCCCACTGCTGCCGTTCGCGTGCCTAAGCCTGTTTTTTGTCGCACGCCCCAAGCAAGCAGCCAAACCAGCCGACAGCCTCAGCGTGACCGTCATCATACCTGCTCGCAATGAATCGGGCAATATCGAGGCAGCGATCCAGCGCACACCCAAAATGGGGCAATCCACCGAAATAATTTTTGTCGAAGGCAACTCTCAAGATGCTACTTGGGAGATGATCAATTCCTGCATCGAGAAGTACCCTGAGCGTGACATCAAAGCCTACCAGCAACCCGGTAAAGGCAAGGGCGACGCTATGCGCCTCGGCTATGCAAAAGCCACCGGCGACATCATCATGATCCTTGATGCCGACCTCACTGTGCCCCCCGAAGATCTACCCAAATTCTTCGCAGCTATTCAGCTCGGCCATTGTGAATTCGCCAACGGCGTACGCCTGGTTTATCCAATGGAAGACGATGCCATGCGCTGCTTAAACTTGTGCGGTAACAAGTGCTTCAGCATGCTCTTTTCTTGGTTACTCAGCATGCCAGTCAAAGACACCCTGTGCGGCACCAAAGTCTTCAGCAAGTCGCACTACGAGCTGATTGAAGCCAACCGTAGTTACTTCGGCAACTTCGATCCCTTCGGCGACTTCGATCTAATCTTCGGCGCCGCCAAGCTCAACCTCAAGATCCGCGATCTACCCATTCGCTACCAGAGTCGCACCTACGGCGAACCGCAAATCGACCGCTGGCGCGATGGCATGCTACTGATCCGCATGGCCGCCTTTGCCGCTCGAAAAATTAAATTCCTGTAGACCGTCGCCCTGCCGCAGTGGAGCTCGCCAGAATCCTACTGTCTGTCACGCTACTGACCGCAAATCTGCTAGGTAGTTGGAGGACGCTAGAGTCGAGTCAATCGGCAGGGACGACCTCCGTGCCTGCCGCGTTCTACGCTGTCGTCAACATGGCCACTAAATAGATGCCACTGCGGGCCCCGCACGCAGACGGACCTTGCCCGATGGCAGTGCTCAAAAGTCTCCCAGCAATCAACACTGAGACAAAAAAAGCGGCTTACGCCGCTTTTTTGAAAATAGAACTGATCAGACGATATCGCTTACAGGGGACGTGCCATAAAGTTCACGCGACGGGCGAAGGTTTCGCCATGCTGTTGAACGATTTCAGCGGCAGACTCTGGAATTTTATCGAGGTTATTCAACATCTCCAATCCTGTGTCGGAAATCACCGTTAAAATAATGTCCGCATACAAAAGTTGATCCATCCGAACTGCCAAATCCGTAACAGGATCACCGCCAAATGCATAATCACTCGCCAATTCAAATGTTCCAGGTGTCACATTTACTGGTTCATCACTTCCGTCATCAAGATAAATGAAAACCTTAAATTCGACAATGTTGCTGACCAAATAATTAGAGTCAGCTTCAATAGAGCTATTAGTCCAATTCGCGTTATTCTTACCAGGTGCTGCTAAACTACCTTGATTACTATTAACAGTTGCACCTGAGCCCATATATTCATCGAAGGTAAGCTTCGGGTCTATTAAACGACGATATAGCGCATAAACCTCCGGCGCATTCGTCCCCGCATACGATTTTTTGTAAGCAAGGCGATAGCCGATTGCGCAGATATCGCCGGGAATTGCCACTCCTAAAGCATCTTCCTTCGGACGATCCAGTGCAGGCGAGAACAACTTCAGCCCAACAGTCTGTTCTGTATTTTGTAACTTCACTTCACCGGAAGCCCCGGTCGCACGGGGTGCCTCAACACGCAACCACTGCTGCCCATTGTTCCGAAACACGGCAGTCTCCAAATCCTGCGTAATGAGATCCATCGCGATGCGTGCTTCCGCATTGGCCGCCAGCTTACCCGATGAACGTGTCCACACCTTGAGGACTTCGCTGGTGATCTGAATTACTAAGCCGACGAGCACCACCATGATGACCGTTGCCACCATAATCTCAATCAAGGTAAAGGCACGCTTTGCCGTGTTTCGAGTTCTCAATTTTAAAGTATGCATGATGATATTTTAGCGAACGACTGCCGTGTTATATGTAAAAATGGGCTCCAAGTCTTTTAGAGAAGCTAAATCGGTTGCCGGATAAGCAACTGTAGAATTAGGCCCAGGAGGAGCCTCATCAAAGATTCGAACCTCCATCGCAAAAGACCCTTCAAGATAAGTAGCAAGAGTTCCTACTAAGTCGTAAACTTCATTGCTTGGATTACGATCCGCAGAACGATATGCTGCAGGCAGAACAGAAGAGGGCGTCAACACAGCACGATAAATAGTGCCTGCCGCTTTTGGGAAGTCAGCAGCCTCGCCAGTCGACGGCGGCGCATTTACAATCGAATCTGCCCCCACACTACCATTCTCTTCGGCAGCGAATCCAACCTCCAACTTGATGATAGGATTGTCAGTTGCAACCTCTGGATCATCGAGATACCACCGATAAATATATACCGTGGCTTCGCCACCATCCGCGACTGCATTATAAATCGCATCGAACTTAGAAACACCAGCAACAAGAGCGGTATCTGGCGAATTCTGCAAAAATGCGTTCAGTGTATTGACGATCGACGAAACTTCGTCGGTCTTCTCGACTTCATCAACCGACTGTAGCGTCGGCCCTAACAGACCAACGAGAGCCAAGACAGTGACCAGGAAAATCCCAATCGCTAAAACGACTTCAATGAGACTAAAGCCTGCACGGCGAGAAGAAGAAATAATAAATCGGTTTCTCATAATTAATTAACGATATCTTCGGGGTCAGAGACCTTAGTGGTTGTGCCAGCACGGCGAAAGATCAGTGCCGCTGCCAGATATTTTTGCTGATCTTCAATGGTATCAAAATCGACATCCATCGCCCCAGTCGAATCTGGCTTGAGTGTATTGGCTCGAACGACCAACCATGAATTATCAAATCCAGTGGCCATCGTGCCATTACTATTAAACTCATAGTAATAATAATCCTGACCAGTCCCTGCAGGCTTCGCCACAGTTAAAGGATACTTATGATTTTTCCTTTTTACCGATACTCCACGATGATCCATTCTCAGTGCTTTGCTGCGGATCGAAATAAATCCCCTCGGGCAGAGAAGTTCCCTGTGTTGCTGCGATCCATTCATTGGAGCCAGGCTCCGATTCATAAATAATACCAAAAAAGCGTAAATACTTATCATCATCACGATCTGATCCAGTATCTGCGTAGATGATCAGCCGCGTCTTGGCATTCTTCAAGATGGCCTGACCACGGGCACCCTGCGCGATACCTGATACGATACGTTGCGAAGAACTCAACTTAACACCATCACCACCATTTCCGCCAATGAATATAATGGAGGACGCAATCAGTATAATACTGATGACGACCAAGAGTTCGATCAGCGTGAAACCTGAGCGTGGTGATTTCTGTTTTTTAATCATTCAATCGTCCTAGTTTACTTCATAAAGCGAATACGTAGGGTCATCGGTATCAATAGTGCCCGTATCCGTATATGCAGTTACAGTGGTGCGAATCGCATTACTGACTTGGATATTTGCAGCAGATGGTGACGGAGTTACTCTCCCATCACCATTGCCATCAATTACAACTACAATGTTATCATTATCAAAACGATCAACAATCTTCGCAGTTGTAGTCTCGCGGAGATACTCCGATTCAGAAAATGTATAAAACCCAATCATTCGACGATTCCCACTCAAGGTGGCATCACTCGAACTGGTCGGCTTGACTCCTGCTGAGTTGCGACCGGAGAGAGTCGTAATAAAGGTCTCTGTCCCGATCGTGCCGATACTCGCTTCATAATCAGTGCCACCAGTTACAAACGGAAAATAACTATATTCACCCTTAAACAGCTGGATTGCATTCACATAGTTTGATAATACAGACTTTGAAGCCGCGACATTCGCTTGTTTACGAACCGCTCCTATCGTGGGAATCAAGATACCAGCCAAGATGCCAATGATCGCGATGACCATCAGCAATTCTATTAATGTGAAACCAGCTTGTCGTGTTTTATTCGAATTCATATTATTTTTTAAAATAAAGTTACTCCCCTGCATAGATATTATCAACATCATCCTCAGACTGTGGACGGGTCAATACACCCGTATTAGCCACCGTTGTGCCATCCAGGCTATTGCCGCCTTTTGAATAAAGATGGTAACCAAAGACTTCCCATGAACCTGTGCCACTGGTTTTATACTGATAAACATATGCATTCCCCCAAGGGTCCTGAAAAAGCCCTACGCCTGGTGCGGTAGTCGCAGCAGCAGGCAAGGTTCCAGAATAATTCAACTTAGTCGCATCAATAAAGGATTTCGGTCCATTCGCAGGCACATCACTCGCAGTGACCGCATCAAACGAAATGGTTGTGCCAGTTCGATTAAACTTCATCCAACCCATCAATGCTTTTGCTAGTTCATCCCCGTCCGTTGTCCACGGATAGTCGCCATGCGTCAGTTTGTATCCCTCCAGCGCCTGCCCAATGACAGCCAACTCGGCTTTAGCTGCCGCACGAGCCTGTGCATTTTGCACGCCACGTGAGATGCCAAAGGTAATCCCAGCGAGGATCATGATGATGGCGATCACCATCAACAGCTCGATCAGTGTGAAGCCACGGTTCGATGAACGGGCGCGGGGAGAAAATGCAGAGTGGGGAGAGTCAGAAAGCATGCCTATTGGGGGAGGGAGACAAGGAATTGGGCCGAGAAGCTCGACGAAAGTATAATATTCCGCGCCAAACCACCACCACTGTCAATGTCGGATGAGTGCGAAAGTGTAATGTATTAAAAGTAAAACGTAGGAACATTTCGTGAAACAGACATTGCTTAGCCTCTGTTCGCGCTTCGTCCGACCTTTCCCACTTTCCCACTTTCCCACTTTCCTACTTTCCTACTTTCCTACTTTCCTACTTCCCTACTTTCCTACTTTCTTCCCCCTACCCCGCATATGGCTTCTTAAAAATCGCGCCACTGCGGCGGCGTTCGGCGATACGCTCGACGTCCTCCTCATTCATTCTCGCTGGGAAACTCGTCTCTGGATCAATCTTCCACTTGGCAGGCTTAAGGTCGTGATCCAGTGCCACGCGGTAGTCGAACACGAAGCAATCGCCCTCCCAAAGGCTGGTATCCTTCGGCATCAACTCCATATAGCGCAGAATCCCACCTTTTAGATGGTAGACGTTGGTGAAGCCCTTCTGCTTTAGATAGGCAGTGGAACGCTCGCAGCGTATGCCGCCCGTACAATACATCGCAATCTTCTGGTCCTTTTGCGCAGCAAGGTGCTCGTCCACAAACTTGGCAAACCCGGTGAAATCGTCCGTATTCGGATTGATCGCGCCCTTAAACTTCCCCACGCCGACTTCGTAGTCATTGCGGGTATCAATGGTAATTACCTCAGGATCAGAAATCAGCTCATTCCACTCGTCTGGATCTAAATAAGTGCCTACTTCATCACGGGGGTCGGCTCCATCCTGACGGAAAGTCACGATCTCTGGCTTCTTTTTGACTTTAAACTTCGGAAACGGGCAAAAGTCCGCATACGAGACTTTCACCTCCATCGCCGCAAAGCGTGGGTCCGACTTGAGCAATGCAATCGTGCTGTCGACCGCTTCGTACGAGCCCGCGCAGGTCGAGTTTATCCCTTCACTGGCAAAGATGACAGTGCCGCGCAGCCCCACCTGCAGACCATGGTCGATCAGTCGTTCCGCCCACTCATCGCGATCAGGGAGTTCGACGAAATGATAAAAGGCTGCTATTTTCCAGGATTCAGACATAGATGGGGACGTTTTTGAGTTTCATCGCAGCAAAGCAAGGTAAAACCACTTTTAAGACTTGTCATCGAACAGCGACCTGTCAAAGCCCTGCGCCTCACTTAAGAGTAGCCCTCAATAAAGAGGCGCTATCTTCACTCGCTCAAGCATCGGTAATATCCGGTCAACGGGCATATTACAGATACTATGGACATCAAGTTTACCGATCTCGGGCTACGCCCAGAACTCGTCGAAGGTATTCAACGCCTCGGCTTTGAATCACCCTCTCCTATTCAGGCAGAAACGATACCCGTCGCTCTCAGCGGCAAAGACATCGTCGGCCTCTCCCAGACTGGCTCGGGTAAAACTGCCGCATTCGGCCTGCCTGCGCTCAATATGATCGACATCGATCGTAAAGAGACACAAGTCCTCGTGCTCTGCCCAACTCGTGAGCTCGCCGTGCAGGTGTGTGAAGAGATCAACCGTCTCGCTTCTTGCCTGAGCGGCTTCACATCGGTGCCCGTCTATGGCGGCACTCCGATCGACCGCCAAATGCGCGCACTCCGCAACGGCGCACACGTCGTGGTCGGCACGCCTGGTCGTATCATGGATCACTTGCGCCGTAAAACACTGCGTACCGATGCGATCAAAATCTGCATCCTCGACGAAGCCGACCGCATGCTCGACATGGGCTTCCGCGAAGACATGGAAGTCATCCTGGGCGACATGAATGAGGAGCGTCAGGCACTGTTTTTCTCCGCAACAATGAATCGCGGCGTCGAAGGATTGATCCGCAAATTCAGCCGCGATGCTCAACAAATTTCAATCGAGCGCAAGTCGCTTACAGTTGATACGATCGAGCAGACTTACTACGAAGTGCGCAATCGCTCGAAGATCGAAGTGCTGTGCCGTATCCTCGACCTCGAAACCAAGCCACGCGGCATCGTCTTTTGTAATACCAAGCAAATGGTCGAAGACGTGACTGAAGCATTAGCCGCACGCGGCTACGTAGCAGACCGCATCCACGGCGACATCACGCAAGGCAACCGCGAACGCGTGATCAAGCGTTTCAAGGATGGCTCTGTTGAACTACTGGTCGCGACCGACGTCGCCGCACGTGGCCTCGACATCGACGATGTCGATATCGTGTTCAATTACGACCTACCACACGACCCGGAAGACTACGTGCACCGTATCGGCCGCACAGGCCGCGCTGGGCGTTCCGGTAAATCCGTCACATTCGTTTACGGACGCGACATCTACCGGCTCGAAGCGATCGAGCGCTACACACGCCAAGTCGTGCGTCGCATGCAGATTCCAAGCATGGAAGATGTGGAAGGCCGCAAAGCTGACAAGGTCTTCACCCAAGTGAAGAGCCTCCTTGAAGCAGGTAATTTCAAGCGCCACGACGCACTGGTCGATCGCTTGCTCGACGCTGGCCACACGCCAACCGACATCGCCAGCGCACTCTTTAATCTATTAAATAAGGACGACAGTTCACTCGGCGAAAAAATTGCCGAAGACACCGAGCCCTACTCTGATACACCCAACCGCTCAGGCGGCAAACGCGGTGGCGGCGGCGGTGGTGGCGGTGGCTACCGAGGCGGCAATCGCAGCGGCGGCGGAGGCGGTGGCGGTGGCTATCGCGGCAACCGTGGCAACGACAACCGTGGCAACGACAACCGCAGTGGTGGCGGTGGCTATCAAGGCAACCGTGGTAACGATACCCGCAGCAACGACAGCCGCGGTAGCGGCTTCCAAGGCGGGGAACGTCCTAAGCGCCCATTCAAAACCAAGAGTAAATTTGGCGGCCACAGCGCTGGCGGCGAAGGTGCACCAAGTGGTGGCGGCTATCAAGGCGGTGGCAATAGCGCTGGTGGTGGCTATCAAGGCGGCGGCAATAGCGCTGGTGGTGGCTATCAAGGCGGCGGCAATAGCGCTGGTGGTGGCTATCAAGGCAACAGCGGCGGCAACAAAGACTTCACTCCAGTGAAGAAGCCAGCACGCCGCTTCAAGAAGCCTGAATAACACTACGCGAAAAACATTTGATCGAAAAGGCGGACTGCAATGTCCGCCTTTTTTTGTAGCACAACAGAGACACCGCCAACGCCCTTGTAATCCACCAGCCGCCGAACTAGAAAATAAAACTCGGCTATATCTTGACTTTCTCAGTCAAGAACTAAAGATAAAGTTAATGGATGATACCCAGACAGTTAAAACTCAACGCCTCGCACAGCCAGATTTGGAAAACGCCGCCGCTGTTGATCGCGTGCGTTGGGCGCATGATCAATACGGCGACAAGCTGGTTCTCAGCACTAGCTTTGGCATTCAGAGCGCGGTCATGTTGCATCTCGTCACCACCCAGATTCCGAATATTCCGGTCATTTTCATCGATACTGGCTACTTGTTTCCCGAAACCTACCGGTTTGCAGAGGCATTGACCGAACGTCTGGATTTAAACCTAAAGACCTACTTCCCACGCCAATCTGCGGCTCAACAAGAAGCAGTGCATGGTAAGCGCTGGGAACAAGGTGCCGAAGGCCTCAGTCTATACAATCGAATCAACAAGGTCGAGCCAATGAATCGCGCGGTTCAAGAACTCGGCGCGAATGCATGGCTCTCAGGTCTACGTAGGCACCAATCCTCTTCGCGCGAAAAGCGCACCGTCGCCGAACAGCAAAACAAGATCATTAAGGTGTATCCCATCGTTGATTGGAACGAGCGCGACATCTACACTTATCTGACCGAAAACAACCTGCCTTATCATCCACTCTGGGATGAAGGTTATGTATCGATAGGCGACTGGCACAGTACCAGCAAACTAGGCGAAGGCATGAGCGCCGAAGATACACGCTTCGGTGGCCTGAAGCGCGAATGTGGACTCCACGAATCCAACGCGGATTCGGATTATCAGATATAAAATCTGACGAAGGCAGCAGTGCAAATGTGTGAAGGTATGAAAGTGTGAAGGTATTAAGGTGTGAAGGTATAAAAGTGCGAAGGTATTAAGGTGTGAAGGTATAAAAGTGCGAAGGTATTAAGGTGTGAAGGTATAAAAGTGCGAAGGTATTAAGGTGCGAACGTGAAACCTGCACCTTTCCCACCTTAATACCTTCGCACTTTCCCACCTTTCCCACCTTTCCACTTTCCCACTTTTTAATGTGCGCTTAGCGCACTCAGCCTCAACCGTGTCCACAGGCATCGCTAAAGTGGTTCGATCATCCAGCAACGATATGAGCTGAGAAATCTCAAGCTTACCAATGTTGGCGGTAAAAAAATGCTCTACAACACACCACTTTAGTCGCTCTACCCTTGCACCCGAGCGTGCAGGGCTTTTTATCAAATCTTTCAAATTAGGCTTATTAAACTACCACACAGAGCCCCATCTTACGTTTCCCGCACATATTCATCACCGTGAATTCCACTCAAATCGCTAAGGATCGCCCGCCCAGGCATGTCGCTATCATCATGGATGGCAATGGTCGCTGGGCCAAAGAACGTGGCCTGCCCCGCATCGAAGGCCATCGGCGCGGCGCTGAGGCGGTTAAGCGTACCCTCAAAGCCGCTCAGGCAACCGGCGTCGAAATTATCACCCTGTTTGCCTTTAGTGTCGAAAATTGGAACCGCCCAAAAGCCGAAGTCGATGCGCTCATGGGCCTGCTGGATCGGTTTCTTGCAGATCAACTGCCCGAACTGATTAAGCGTAAAATCCGCCTGCGCACGGTCGGCCGTTATAAAGAACTCCCTGAACACATCCAAAACCGGCTGCGCCAGTCCGAAGCCGCCACCGCACAATTTACCGAACACACCCTAGCGCTCGCACTCAACTATGGCGCACGCACTGAAGTGATCGACGCCATCAAAGCCATCGCGCAAGCCACACAAGCTGGCACCGTCGATCCCGACACACTCGACTACGACAGCTTGCGCCCCTACCTTTACACCAACGACCTGCCCGACCCCGATCTAGTCATCCGCACCTCAGGTGAAGCACGGCTGAGCAACTTCTTACTGTTGCAAGCCGCCTACGCCGAGATCTACTTCACTTCTGTGCTCTGGCCAGACTTCGACGAATCACATTTTAAGGCCGCACTCGCTGACTACGCGTCCCGCGAGCGGCGCTACGGAAAAACTGCCGATCAATTGCAAGACAGCTAATTTTCAATTTGTTTCTACACTTGCCCAAAGGGCACCCAGTTCAGTCACCCCTGCGGGGCCTGCTCGGCAGACCTCACAGACCATCCATGCGCTACTCGCGCTTCGTCACTCTCACTTCCACCCTCACTCTCACTTCCACTCTCACTATTTTATTATGAAGCAACGAATCTTCAGCTTCACGATCCTCTGGTTGATCGTCACAGTCTCGCTACTCATTTCAGGCATCGCCGCAGGCGTCTGGCTACTTGCAGCTCTAGCGTTTTTCACGCAACTGGAACTCTATCAACTGTTCGATAAAATGGGGCTCAAGCCGATCAAGTCTCTCGGACTTGCTTGCGGCCCCATCATTATTTTGAGCTCCTACTACCTCGGTGGAATCGACGCCGGCACCGATATTTTCATCCTCTGCTTTCTGATACTTGCGCTAACGATCATTATTAAAGATCTACAAGCAGGCCGGCTACGCAGCTTCATGCCGACGCTTTTCGGGCTCCTCTACGTGCCCTTCATGCTCCACTTTTTCGTAAAAGTAGTGAAGATGGCGGAGTTCCACGGTTTCACCGATGGTACCAGTATCTTTCTCACGATCTGGATCGTCGCGGTGGCCAAATGCACTGATGTCGGTGGCCTACTCGTCGGTATGCAAATCGGTAAAACGCCCCTCTCCGTGATCAGCCCGAAAAAGACCTTCGAAGGCGCAGCTGGCGGCATCGTTTTTGCCATGCTCATCGGACTTTTCACTTTAGGCATCTTCAGTGCCTATGCCCCCGAAGGTTTCACTTGGTGGCGCTCCGCACTGATGGCGATCCCAATCGGCATCGCTTCGATCGCATCCGACCTGGTTGAGTCCGCTTTTAAACGACAAGCCGATGTCAAAGACTCCGGCACCATCATCCCCGGCATCGGCGGCATTTTTGATCTGACAGACAGCCTACTGCTTACCGCACCGCTCGGGTATTTGATGTTCAAATACTTTATCTTCTAAATGCCCGAAACTGCGAAAAAAAACGTCGTGCTACTCGGTGCGACTGGTTCAATCGGCGGTAGCACCCTTCGCGTGCTGCGCGAACATCCTGGTCGACTAGAACTCGTCGGCGTCGCCGCGCACTCCAGCCACGCCGAACTCGCCGCGATTTGTCATGAATTCAATGTGCCGCATGCCACGCTCTCCAGCGAAGCTGCCTACGCCGAAGCCAAAGCAGCCAACAACTTTCCCGCCAATACTCAACTTGGTTGCGGTGATGCTGGCTTACTCGAAATCTCGACCTTAGCCGAAGCCGACATCGTGCTGGTCGCCGTGGTTGGGGCCTGTGGGCTCAAGCCGACTCTGGCAGCCATCGAAGCAGGCAAGGACATTGCCCTCGCCAACAAAGAGCTCCTCGTCCTCGGCGGAGCCTTTGTAATCGAAGCAGCTAAGCGCAAAGGTGTGCGCCTACTCCCGACCGACAGCGAACACAACGCCATCTTTCAATGCCTCGAAGGCCACCCACAGCAGCATCTCGATAAGCTCATCCTCACCGCGTCTGGTGGACAATTTCGCGACGCGCCCATTGAGCGGCTCGCCAGCGTCACACCCGCCGATGCCACACAGCACCCCAACTGGTCGATGGGCCCGAAAATTACGGTCGACTCAGCAACGATGGCCAACAAAGGCCTCGAGTTGATCGAAGCACACTGGCTATTCGGCTTGGAACCAAATCGCCTCGAGGTGGTCATTCACCCACAGAGCATCGTCCACTCCTTCGCGCAATTTATCGACGGTTCGATCCTCGCGCAGCTCAGCCCGCCTTCCATGACCTTTGCCATCCAGCACTGCCTACTCTACCCCGACCGCGCGCCAGGGGTGGATGCCACGATGGATTTCAGTAAAACCTTTCAACTCGATTTCAAAGCGCCGGACTTAAAACGCTTCCCTTGCCTGCAACTCGCCTACGATGCGATGCGCACCGGCGGCAGCGGCCCCGCGATTTTTAATGCGGCCAACGAAGTCGCCGTCGAGCGCTTCCTCGCCCACGAACTCTCGTATCTCGACATTCCACGCGTGATCGAACAGACACTCAGTAACATTAACTCTGCCACCGCCACCGACCTCGACGCACTGCTAGAGATCGACCACCGCGCACGCCAAGTCGCCCGCAACTTTTCTACCATGGACAGGCTGCTTTAGCTGCCCCCAGCGTGCTTGGCTACGTCGGCAGCCATAGCAGCTGCTCCCAGTAATACCAGCGATAGACTTTCCGACCTTCAAACCTTTCCACTTTCATACGTTTCCACTTTTCCCGCTATGCTTCTCAATTTCTTCTATATCGCCATCGCACTACTTGCGCTGAGCTCCTGTATTTTTATCCACGAGCTCGGCCACTTTATCGCCGCTAAAAAGCGCGGCTTAATCGCCGATCGCTTTTCAATCGGCTTCGGCCCGCGCCTATTCGGCTGGAAATGGCGCGGCACCGACTTCCGCATCTCACTGCTGCCGCTCGGCGGCTATGTCTCGCTGCCACAGCTTGCCGACATGGGCCGACTCGAAGGCGGCGAAGAAGAGACCACAGACCTCCCACCGATTTCTTATGCCGACAAGATGATCGTCGCTGTGATGGGCGCAGTGTTTAACATCATTCTCGCATTCTGCCTGTCCCTCATCCTATGGGGTGTCGGTCGCGACATTATTAAAACCACCGTCATCGACGTCGCCCCGGAGCAAATCGTCAATTCTGCAGGCGAAATCGTTCCTGGTCCAGCCTTCGAAGCAGGCCTTCTCGCAGGCGACACTATTCTCAAGATCGATGACGAGCGGATCGGCGATTGGATGCAGTTGCAAAATGCGGTGATGACCAGCACGGGTCGCAACGACGCAGGCATCCCCACAACTGAAGTCACTGTTCTGCGTGGTGATAAAGAGCTCACCCTCACCGTTAACCCAGTGCTCGTCACCTCCGAAGATATCCGCACCCTCGGCGTGCAACCTGGCACCGATCTCGTCGTCAGCATGGTGCAAGAGAATATGCCCGCGTTCGAAGCAGGCATGTTGCCTGGCGACCAACCCATTGCCCTCAATGGCGAGCCGATTACCTCAGCAGCCTTCCTCAGCGTTTATCTGCAGAATCATCAAGGCGGCCGCATCGACGTCAGCCTGCTTCGCCAAGGTCAAAACGTCATCCTTCCGATCGAGCCTAGAGTCGCCCCTGGTGAAGACTCCCCACGTTTTGGATTCGCCTACTTCTACGAAGCGCAAACCGAGCGGGTACATCGCAACCCTTTCGAGCAGATCACGATCATGGGCAACACCATGAAAATGACACTCGTCGCGCTCGTCAGCCAGAAATCAGACGTCAAAGTGCGCAATATGAGTGGCCCCGTCGGCATCGTGCACGGTCTCACTGCGATGGCCCGCTATGGCTGGATCGACCTCGTTTGGTTCCTCGCATTGATCAACGTCAATCTCGCGATCTTCAACGTGCTACCGATCCCGGTCCTTGATGGCGGCCACATGCTGTTCGCCACGATCTCAAAAATCACCGGCCGTCAGCTGCCTCGTAAAATGATGGAAGGTATCTATACCGCCTGCATCGTCATGCTAATCTCCATGGTTATTTACGTCTCGTTCTTCGACGTTAAGCGCGTCGGCCAAGACATTGGTATCGGCCAAGGCGAAGAGGCTCAAGCAGGGCCTGTGGAGACACCAGTCGTAGAAACAGAAACAGTCAAAGCCATCGAGGCGCCTGAAAGTACTGAATAATAGAAGAAATATTTAAAAGACTCTTGGGCTAAACCCAGTCGCTACGTTTGTTGCAGCAAGCGGGTTTACCCCGCGATCAATACCACTATCTTTAGCGAGTGGGTTTATCCCGCGATTATGCAACACCGCGCACCACAGTTTCCAATGACAGCTCTCTCCAATCTCGATTACTGCACATCGCGCTTCCAGGCGAAGCGCCGCGATTCACGTGTCATCCACGTCGGCAATGTCGCTATCGGCGGCCACCAGCCGATTCGCATTCAATCGATGACGACCACCAATACGCAAGACGTCGACGCCACCGTGGCGCAAACGCTCGCCTTGGCTGAAGCAGGCTGCGAGATAGTCCGTATCACCGCACCCAATAAAGACGCGGCCAGAGCCCTCGGCGAAATCTCTAAGAAGCTTCGTGCCGCCAAATGCGACGTACCTCTGGTCGCCGACATTCACTTCCTGCCGTCAGCCGCAATGGAGGCCGCGCTACATGTCGAGAAAGTCCGGATCAACCCAGGCAACTACGCCGATAAAAAGAAGTTTGCCGTCCTCGAATATACCGACGCCGCCTATGCCGAAGAACTCGAGCGCTTGCACCAAGCGTTCTCGCCGATCGTACTGCGCTGCAAAGAGCTTGGCCGCGCCATGCGCATCGGCACCAATCACGGTTCTCTCTCCGACCGACTCATGAATCGCTACGGCGACTCGCCGCTGGGCATGGTTGAAAGCGCACTCGAATTTATCCGTATCGCAGAGAGTCACAACTATCACGACATCTGCCTGTCGATGAAAGCTAGTAATCCCAAAGTCATGATCGAGGCTTACCGTCTGACTGCCGCACGCATGGCTGAAGAAGGCATGAACTATCCGCTGCACCTCGGCGTAACCGAAGCTGGCGACGGTGAAGACGCCCGCGTCAAAAGCGCGATCGGTATTGGCACACTGCTCAACGATGGACTGGGCGATACCATTCGCGTCTCACTTACCGAGGATCCAATCTACGAAGTGCCCGTTGCCCGCGACCTCGCCGACAAAGCAATGGCGCTCTGGAACCAGCAAGCGGAGCGCCCACTTTTAGCCGAGACCAAAGACAGCATTAACCCATTCGACTTCAATCGCCGCACTACACGCGTCATCGAGCTCGGCCCCAAGTGTAGCATTGGTGGCGACGTCGTGCCCGCCGTGATTATCAAAACGCAGCACCCGATCAGTGCGACTAGCGAAATCATTCAAGACGTTTGCCGCACCCAGAGCTCGCTCAAAGAAAGTAAGCTCGAAGGCCTACAAGTCGAGATCAACAGCAGCGGCGACCTCGCAGCATTTACTGGACTCCATGAAGCGCTGCATAGTGTGATACAAGCCTTCGTGCTAGAACTTTCCGATGCCGTCGACCTCACAGATCTCGAAGCATTCGAATGGCCCGAAGACGGCCTCGCCGGCATCACCCTCTTGCAACACATCGAGAAGGAAGACGCCTACTACGCGACCAACCTCCTACAGTTTTGCCGCCAAAAAGGCTTCAACTTCGCAATCGATTGCCAAGCCGATGCCCTACGCGACGAGATCGGCGCACAACTCGCCCCCATGGGCAGCGCCAATCTAATCTTAACCAGTGGCGTCTCCGCTGGCGGAGGCCCTTCAGAATCAGCCAACCATCCCGTCGGCAGTTACCGCTCCCTCGCCCAAGCCGCACAAGCCTTCGTGCCCAACGCACCGATCTGGATACGTAACACACTATCGAACACACTTGAGCCAAAAGACTTCTACTCCAACCGCCTACTGGAGAGCAGCATCCTCAGTGGCGCTCTGCTCTGCGACGGGATCGGCGACGTAATCAGCATCGAAACCGAGCCACTGTTAGAAAAAGCCACCACGCTCGCTTACAATATTCTACAAGGCGCACGCGCACGCATCACCAAGACCGAATTCGTCGCCTGCCCGAGTTGCGGCCGCACCCTGTTTGATTTACAAAGTGTCACTCAAACCATTCGCTCACGCACCGATCACCTCAAAGGTGTTACCATCGCGATCATGGGCTGCATCGTCAACGGTCCCGGCGAAATGGCTGATGCCGATTTCGGCTATGTCGGCGGCGCGCCCGCGAAGATCAATCTCTACGTCGGCAAACAATGCGTAAAGTATAACGTACCCGCCGAACAAGCCCTCGACCGCTTAATCGATTTGATCAAGGAACACGGCAAATGGGTCGAACCGAGTTAAGCTAATGCGATGAGGCAATCATGACATCTTCCATAACGTCAATTTCATCTAGATTTACCTGAAAGATCTGATGGTTGAGCTGCGCACGGAAATCATCATACGTGATCAGTTCTAGTCGGCCATCGAAGTGCTCGACGATCGCTGTCTTAGACTCCACCCAGTCACCCGAGTTTAAATAGTGAACGCCATCGATTTGCTTATCATCGGCACTGTGGATATGTCCACACATGACACCATCACAACCGCGCGCTTTCGCCAACTTCACCACTTGCTCCTCATAGTTGGAGATAAAGCTTATCGCTGACTTAACACGACCTTTGATATATTTACTGAGTGAGAATTCACCCTTTCCCTGGCAGCGCCACCAACGGCGATAAAGGCGGTTACAGCGCAATAGCCATTGGTAACCGAAGTCGCCAATATGTGAGAGGAATTTCATGTGTGTGGTGACAAGGTCAAAGACATCGCCATGTAGCACTAGGTATTTTCCCTGCTGCGTCTCGAGGATATAGTCTTCGCAGAATTGCAGCTTAGTAAAATTCAACGGCAAGAATCGCCTCAGCACATCATCGTGATTACCTCGCAAGTAAATCACCTCCGTACCCTGCTTCTCCATCTTTTTTAGAATTAATCGAACAAATCGGCTATCACTGGTCTTCCATTTCCCTGATCGCTTGAGCTGCCATCCGTCGATAATGTCGCCATTCAGAATCAGCCGCTCGCAGTCTGTGTATTTCAGGAAATCATTTACCTCATCAATCTTGCAATGCGGCGTCCCTAAGTGAACGTCCGACAGAATAATTGTTTTATAATTTAGTTTTGTCATATTATTTCTAAACATTCAAGGGAGCATCCCTCACATTGTATCATCGACGATACATCCACTAAATATGAGCACACAACGGCCCCCCAGCTCAAACGCATGGCCAAGTCCCGAGCCGCGCCGCCCAAACTCAATTCAGTATCATTTGCCAGTCGGCTAGCAGCAGCGAGAAAACCACTCTCATCGCCTTTCACGGCCAGCAGTGCATTGGCACCATCGGTGGCATATTCCCCTGCCGCCGCATAATCATACGCGACGCAAGCTAAGCCACTCGCCATCGCTTCTGTCAGCACATTGCCAAAGGTTTCAGTGACACTTGGAAACAGAAAAAAATCTGCTGATCCATAACACTTCGCTAACTCCGCACCGTGTTGAAATCCGGTAAAAATAAACTCGGGATGTGCTTCCTCTAATTTCACACGCATCGGCCCATCGCCCACCAATACGAAACGCGCATCAGGCTGATTACGCTTAATTTCGTAAAATCCACGAATCGCTAAATTCAAATTTTTCTCCTGAGCAATTCGTCCGACGTAGAGCACCACGGGTGCCGTCGCATTGCCGAGCCAACTCGCAGGCAGCTTCTCACAACGCGTCGCAGGTTGATACAATTCACAATCCACTCCGCGACTCATTACTCGTGTATTAAGAATGCCTTGCGCAGCGAGTTCTTCGCAAATCGCCCGCGTTGGCGCGAAAGTCGCCGCAGTGAAATTATGGAATGTGCGCAAATAGGCGAAGCCGATTCCTTGCAGCAGACCGACACCATAGTGCGCCCCGTAGCTGTGAAAATTGGTATGAAAGCTCGATACCACCGGAATCTGCATACGACGCGCGACCCAGATTGCTGCACCACCGAGCGGCCCTCCCGTAGTAACATACACCACATCCGGTCGCGAACGTTGCCATAAACGCTTCAAGCGACGCATCGCAGGTAACCCGATTTGCAATCCGTTATAGCCCAGCAACGGCAACCCGCCAACTAGTAGTTCCTCAAGCTGACCATCGAAGTGACACCATTTAGCCTCAACGGATTGCCGAGGTCGAACCAACTGTATCGCATGCCCTTCTGCCAAAATCCCAGTGCCTAAGCGATGCAAAGTCATGGCTACACCATTCACTTCTGGAGGATAAGTCTCGGTCACCAATGCAATTTTCACACTGCATAGAATATATGATAATCAGCTCAAACATGTGTCATTTATGCTCCGTTCACGTGAACTCAGCACATCCGCCATACGATAATAGTGCCGATCAATCTCAGACCTAGGCAAACCAGTTTAGAAAACTTTGGATGATCACCGCATTCGCAAGATCCACAAAGAAGCCGCACACCTGTGGCACGATCATAAATCCCTTATGAACCGCACAGTAACGCTTCGATAACACCGTCATATTAGCCATCGCCGAATGCATAGGCGTCGACCCCGAGTAGAACCCTCCGAAACCCGAACATATAACCGCAGCCTGGCAGTCACGACCCATCAGGCGAAATACGAAAAATAGCGCAAAATAAATGCCAGTATAAACTGCACTCCCAAAATTGCGACTATCGGCCCAGCCAAACCAACAACGTCACGATCTATATAAGCAAAGGGTATGAAACAACGTTTCGCACCCGAAATCATCTATCCCAATGAAACACAAAGGTTATTACAGAGCCAAAAACTAAGACTTTCCAGGATGCGCTAATCACCCTGATTCACCATGCGAGTGGATCCTGCCATTCACCGTTCCACCAAAATCTCCAATACATCGCCAATCGTGCGGTGTGCTTCCAACACGTGACGCAATTGCACTTGATCATTAATCTTATACTTATTCTGACGGCCGATCTTCTCGCGCTTTAGACAGCCGCCCTGCTCCAACTCCGTCACGATACGCTGCACTGCCCGCTCGGTAATGCCCACAGAGAGCGCCACCTCACGTAGTGGCTGTTCGGAATTACGCACCAAACAGATCAAAACATGAGCGTGGTTGGTGAAAAAAGTCCAGTGGTGGGGTTCGGTCATTTTTAACTTAATGCATCATTTTAACTTAAAATCAATTCACGATTTATAATTCGTGAATTTTTCGTCTTTTTAATTGCGAATTATAGTTTACGTATGTTGATTTTCAAATCATGGAGCGCTACAAAAAAATCATAGTATCCCTCAGCTTAAGCAATACCGATACATGCACGTTCGCATGGGCTTCAAAAATCAGTCACCCAGCACGCTCTGAAGCTGCAAACATACCGCATACTAACAGTCTACACGTTTACAATTTGGGCCCACAATCACACCAGGCCATATTACCGAAAAAAGAGCTCAAACGAATTGTTAACCGCTATTACCGTGAGCGCCACAGTCGCTATCTGGAAAATCTTGATAGCAAGAGTATTGATGTCATATCCCACGGGGCCTATCACAGCTTAACAGCGCCAGGTATCTGTAACACCACCGAGGAGCTTGATGTTGACCTCGTCGTCGCAGGCTGTCGTGTTCGTAATACCGATGCGGCACTACTGATAGACAGTAATGCTGAGCAACTACTTCAACAGTCAAAAGTGCCAATCATCCCAGCCAAAATTAAAGGGAGTGGTCAAAAACTGCTCGACGCTTTGCTCCAAAACTGAATGACGCCGACGTCGCTCCACTAGAATTACTTACGATGCCACTACTACCACTCATATTATTTATCTTGGTTGCCGCCATACCCGTAGCGCTCTGCGTACCGCGGCTGCCGAAGAAACTACGCGGGTGTATACTGGCACTCCCTGCTGCGCTGGCATTTGCCCTACTCGCGGGACCGGTCGCACAGCAAGTGCTAGAAGCAGGCAGTCTACGCTTTAGCGCCGCATGGATACCGCAACTGCAGATCGATTTCGCACTGAATCTCAATGGTATGGGTCTACTGCTCGCGCTGTTGGTGACTGGGATCGGCAGTTGCATCATGCTCTATGCCAGTGGCTACATGGGTGATCATCCGCAAGCCAACAGGCTGTTTGCATTCTTATATGCCTTTATGTTAGCCATGGCAGGTCTAGCCATGGCAGATCACTTGATCGTGTTTTTCATATTCTGGGAGCTCACCAGTGTCACCTCCTATTTACTAATTGGCTTCAACCACCAAGACGCAGACTCACGCCGCAGCGCACTACAAGCACTGCTGATTACAGGCATGGGCGGTGTGGCACTTCTAGCGGGTAGCATCCTACTGGCAAACGCTGGCGGCAGCTGGTACCTATCCGAACTCGTCGAGCAGCAGGCTACCATCTTAGCGCATGCCAACTATCCCGGCATCTTAGGCTTAATACTATTAGCCGCTTTTACTAAGTCCGCACAATTCCCCTTTCACTTTTGGCTGCCCAATGCGATGGCAGCTCCCACACCTGTTAGTGCATACTTGCACTCTGCCACGATGGTGAAAGCCGGTATCTTCCTGCTGCTAACCATGCTCCCCATCATCGGCGGCAGTCGCGCCTGGTTCATCACTCTCGCCCTCGCCGGTGGCATTACACTCCTGCTGGGCGGGCTCTTCGGGCTAAAGCAAGATGACCTCAAAAAAATCTTAGCCGGCTCTACGCTTGCCGTACTCGGCTTACTCACCCTACTGATAGGTATCGGCAGTGACAAAGCGGTGCTAGCCGCCTTACTTTTTCTGGTGGGGCACGCCTTTTATAAAGCGGCCTTGTTCATGACCGCAGGTGCCATCGATCACGAGACCGGCACCCGTGACACACGCATTCTCAGCGGTCTGCGTAAACTGATGCCATGGACGGCGGCTGCTGCAATTCTGGCTGCGCTCTCAAAAATGGGACTACCGCCATTCTTCGGATTTATCGGTAAAGAATACGCCTACAAAGCCAGCCTGTATTCCGAAGTGGGCGGACTCCTCACCACGGTGCTAGTGCTCGGCAATGCCATGCTATTCGCACTCGCGATTCGATCTGGAATTGTACCCTTCATCAACAAACCAAATACGGACGCACTGCCGAAGCCCCGTCCACATGAGGCGCCAATCTCCATGCTAATCGGCCCGCTACTCCTAGCCACCATTGGCATATTGGTTGGGCTTGCTCCGCAATTAATCCAACCACTCATCGATAGCGCACATCAAAGCATCGCAGGAACCGGCGAACTAAGTGCCGTCAAACTATGGACAGGTATCAACCTACCACTGATCTTAAGTATCGTGACCGTCGTATCCGGATTTTTAGTACTAAAAATACGCCAACCTATCAATCGCGGCATACAAAAACTATCCTTTCCTGACGCGGATGAAGTCTACGATAAAGTGCTGGCTCAAATTCTCTTATTTGCAAATTGGCAAACACGCCTATTGCAATCCGGATACCTACGTAACTACCTGATCATAATCATCAGCACTACGGCAGGATTGATCACCTTAAAGTTGCTGAAGTTCAATGACTATCCACTGTATGATGGCGTCGAAGGTCTCTCCGCATTCAGTGCTGTCATCTCAGTGATCATGTTGTTTGCGATTGGGCTGGCGGTATTTACCAAATCTCGACTGACAGCGCTCATTGCACTTGGTGTGATCGGCTTCGGAGTGGCATCCATATTTGCCATCTACAGTGCACCCGATCTCGCGATCACTCAGATTTTGGTCGAAACACTCAGCGTCGTTCTCTTTGCTTGGGTGGTCTATAAATTGCCGGTCTTTCAGGAGTTTTCAAGCAAACGCACCATCCGCTTCGATATGATCCTCAGTGCAACGATGGGAATACTCACTACGATTTTATTACTAAAATCCGAAGCACTCGACATGGGCAACAGCATCTCGCACCAACTCTCTGAATGGAGCTATCCATTGGCCAACGGTGCGAACATTGTAAATGTCATCCTCGTTGATTTCCGCGCCCTAGATACACTGGGCGAAATCGTCGTGCTCTCGATTGCTGCCGTGGGCGTATGGGCACTGATTGACAGTCAACGCCAGAAACCGACTAAGAAATAAGCATGCACTCATCTCTCCTCAGCATCTCGGCTCGCTACTTGAGCCAGCTACTCTTCGTGCTCTCACTTGTCGTGCTCTATCGTGGGCATAACTTGCCGGGCGGTGGATTTATCGGCGGCCTGATCGCAGCCAGCGCTATTTTACTAATCGCGCTCGCACGTAATTGGGATGAAGCGCTCGCATCCTTACGCTTCAGTCCGCTCAATATCATAGTCACCGGCTTATCCATCGCCGTCCTAAGTGGCATACCCGGCCTAATTCAAAATGGGGCCTATTTAACCGGCGAATGGCTACCGTTCTTCGAACTACCACTCTTAGGAAAAATCAAATTAGGCACCCCGCTGCTCTTCGACATCGGCGTATATTTAGCTGTGATTGGATCCACCATCAAGTGCGCACACTCGCTTGGCATGGACATCGACGAATCCGCATAAAAGAATTATGGAACTACTCATCTCAATTTTAATAGGTGCACTCTTTGCCGGTGGCATATTCTGCCTACTCAGGCGTAGTCTAATGAAGCTAGTGATTGGCATCATCTTACTCAGCCAAGGCGCGAACTTACTACTATTTACAGCCGGTGGTCTCACCACTGGGCACCCTGCCTTCGTCGACAGTGCCACCGGCATGGCACATCCTCTGCATGCCGATCCAATACCACAGGCCCTCGTACTAACTGCGATCGTCATTGGATTCGCCGTCGTCGCATTCACCCTGGCTCTACTGCTAAAAGCGTATCGAGAACTGGGTAGCGACGACATCAATACCTTCAACCAAACAGACCGCATCTCATGATTTGGCTCCTCGCATCCATCCTAGTCCCCTGCGTATCAGCATTACTATGCTTGGCGACTAGCAGCAATTCGACGCTCAACCGAGTGCTCGGCGTAGGCGGCACCGTGGTGTTATTAGCCAATTCGATCATGCTGATACTCGCCGTCAATCACGCCGGTGGATATGTCAGCTTTCAATCCGGCAACTGGGCCGCGCCCTTTGGCATCACCATGATTGCCGATTGGTTGAGCGCTTCGATGGTTTTAATCACTGCCATCGTCGGCCTCTGCGTTGCGGTATATTCATTAAGCGACATCGATTCAGGCCTGATCCGCTCGCACTATTTCGCACTATTCCACTTCTTGCTGATGGGCGTCAATGGCGCATTCATCACCGGTGATTTGTTTAATCTCTATGTCTGGTTCGAAGTCATGCTGATCGCTTCGTTCGTGTTGATCACGATGGGCGGAAAGCGCGATCAGCTGGAAGGTGGCGTCAAATACCTGATTATTAATCTACTCTCATCCATACTTTTTCTGACCGGAGTAGGCTTGATCTATGGCGAGCTCGGCACGCTCAACATGGCTGATATAGCACTGCGTTTATCAACTTCAAGCGATGCCTTCTTAATCAACAGTAGTGCCATGCTACTCTTAGTTGCCTTTGGCATCAAAGCCGCACTATTCCCATTCTTTTTCTGGCTGCCAGCCTCTTATCATACGCCCAAGGTCGCGATCTCTGCACTCTTCGCTGGCCTATTAACCAAAGTCGGCGTGTATGCACTCATACGTTCCTACACCCTACTCTTCAGCAGTCAGTTTGAAGTCATGCAAGAGCTGCTGATTTTCCTAGCTGGTGCGACGATGGTCACTGGAGTTTTTGGTGCTGCCGCTCACTACGAAGTGCGCAAGATCCTTTCGTTTCATATCGTGAGTCAAATCGGATATATCATCATGGGCCTAGCAATCGGCAGCTCACTGGCAATCGCAGGCGCAATCTTCTATACGATACACCACATCGTCGTAAAAACTAACTTATTCTTATTGAGCGGCATAATCTCACGACGTTGCGGATCGGCAGAATTAAAGCGGATCGGCGGACTCTATCGATGGGCCCCGGGCTTGAGTCTGTTATTTTTCGTGCCGGCATTTTCGCTCGGCGGCATCCCCCCTCTGTCAGGATTCTGGGCGAAGTTCAGCGTCATCCAGGCTGGTCTGCAGGAATCACACTATGTCTTAATAGCTATCGCTTTGATCGTGAGTATATTCACGCTATATTCGATGACTAAGATCTGGGCTGAAGCCTTTTGGAAAGAGGCTCCCGAAGGATGCCCGGTCGAGCAAAACGTCAAAACCCGGCTTCCTTTTGCCCTGGTCGCACCCTGTGTGTTACTCGCAGTGATTACCGTCACCATCGGCTTATGGAGTGGCCCACTGTTCGCTGTCGCAGAAGCTGCCAGCACCCAGTTACTGAATCCCGATGCCTACATCAACGAAGTTCTAAAAATTACAGATCATGAAAACACGCTTGTCACTCATCCATAGATTTTTTGCTACAGTTGAATTCATTTCCTTCTATCTCGTTGAACTACTGAAGAGTAACATTCGTGTCGCCCACGATGTATTAACACCGCGCTATAGGATGACGCCTGCTCTGCTGCATTTACCGACAACAGGCCTAACAGATCGCCAAAAATTCGCTTTGGCCAACTTAGTCAGCATGACACCCGGCACTCTCAGCATAGACTACATTGATGACGATAACGTGCTACTCATCCACAGCATGTATAGCATCGATCCCGCTATCGAAATCGAAGTCTTACAACACACCTTTATCCGGAGAATCAAAAATGTTTTCTAATATACTCGATCTACCGACCTGGTTGATCCCAACGGCACAAGTGCTATTGGGACTCGCAGCAGCCATAACCTGCTATCGGATCTGGCGTGGCCCCAGCGTGATGGACCGCATCGTTGCACTCGATCTATTCGCTAGCATCACGATGGCTCAATTTGTGTTACTGGTTTTCAGTAGCGGCTTTACCTCCTACCTGGATGTCGCAAGTGCCATCGCAATTATTAGCTTTATTGCAACCATCGCCTTTGCACGCTATCTCGAAAAAACGGAATGCTCACTATGATCACTTACATCGCCAGCTTCCTCATTTTATCGGGTGTCTTTTTCGCACTGATCGCAGCGCTGGGCATCGTTCGCATGCCTGACATCTACTGTCGCATACACGCAGCCACCAAAGCAGGCGCACTCGGCGTGGGCCTGATTCTACTGGCGCTGTGCCTTTGTTCACCGACACCGCGCGTATGCATACAGTCCGTACTCATCCTAATATTTTCTTATCTCACGGCACCAATTGCAGCACACATGATCGGTCGCGTCGCATTGCTACGAAACCTACCTCAATGGAACCCGAAATCGGACTCTAAGAAAATATCTAAATGACATAGTCTTAACAACAGCCATATACTGTGATAGACTCCATCGCACTTCTCACTAGTAATTTATTATCACCGCCGGTCATCGCTTTTGGCGCAGGCCTAGTTGCCGTATGGGCTCGCAGTGATTTAAATTCCCGGAACAAGTCTATCAAGCGCTGACGATTTACCTTCTGCTAGCGATCGGATTCAAGGGAGGATCTGCAATCGCGGCGACCAGCTTCTCGGTATTGTTTTTACCATTAGTGATGACACTGGTCATGGGTGCAACCATCCCATTAGCCGTCTTCTTTGCGACTCGCCGGTTCTTCAAAATGGACGTGTCCAACGCTGCGGCACTAGCGGCACACTATGGTTCAGTTTCCGCAGTCACCTTCATGGCCTGCATGGCCTTCCTCGACCGCCAAGGCGTAGGCTACGAAAACTACATGCCAGCCATTATGGCCGCCATGGAAATCCCCGCGATCTTCGTCGCGATGCTACTCGCCAAACGTTTCAAAAAAGATAGTAGTATGTCACTGGGCGCTTCGATCCACGAGGTGCTCAGCGGCAAGAGCTTGATTCTACTGATGACAGGTATCGTTGCAGGAGCCGTCGCAACTATGGATAGTCGTGAGCCCATCAAACCATTTCTAATCACTCCCTCTTACGGCGTGCTTATGCTGTTCCTTTAAGAAATGGGCTGAATCGCCGGCGAAAAAGTTAAAGATGCTAAAGAACGGTGTCCAACTCTAGCTGATCAAAACATGGCATAGACTTGCCTCAATGATACGATAGCGACCTGCATCGGGGAGTCGGCTGCGAGGTGATGCCTGAGCCAACGTATAAATTTGAGGGTCAGTTGTGAGTGTTTGAGTGGGTTCAGGTAAAGAGAAGAAAGTTCCCTGCCTTGTTCTTTTGCCGATTGTTGAGCTTTCTCGCCTCGCTGTTGGCAACGATGGATTTCCTTTTGATTTTTAATCTCCTGATCGGAGCTTAAATTTTGATCCATCAGAACCATGAGGTTGTGAGCTAAGCAGATGAACTGCGCCTGCATGTTTTTCGCATTAGCCGAGCTGGCCCATGCGTTGCACTCATTCATTTTATTCTTAAATGTGTCGTATGCTTTTTCGATATCCCAACGCCGCTTATAAAGCCATGCGAGAACACCAGGCCGTATCTTCATGTGATTGGTAATGAACTCATACTCCGTGCCAGTCTGAGGGCACTGATATTTAATGTAACGAAACAGCACTTGGGAGGTTGCATTTGTCACGAGCTGGTCGTCGATGACGCCTAGATTGACTGGATCCTCACGATCAAAGTCGATTTCGCCGTAGAAGGTAAACTTAAAGAGATCCTTAGCTCGGCTGAGGAAGTAGATGCCCGGCGGTTTGCTTCCAGCGATGCCATTGCGGGATATCGATCCCCGCGCAATCCCACACATACAATACTTGCTTTCCCTTCGCTGCGCCCTGTCGCAGTTGAGCCGAACTCATTCGCTTCAACGCATGCATATCATGCTCGGATTTCTTGCGGCCTCCCTCGTGGTCAGCACTAGTTAAATGCGTTAAGGCATGCGTGCGCAAGTTCAGCGTGTAGAAGTGCCCCACTGCACGACGCTTACCTTTAATAGGTAACTCATGCGTGCTCGTCGCATGGTAGTAACCGTCGCCAGCATGGATGTCGATCTTGGCTAAATCATCCAGCTCATCCATCCGCGAATCTGAATGTGTCGGCATTGAAGCAGCAACGAGCGTGTTGACTTCGGCAATCAAATTTAGGCGACGGGGGCTCTTCAATGTCCCAAAGAAATGACTCACTCCGATGGCATTCTCATTGTGCGACATCGCCCAATCCTGTAGAAAGCCACGTCCGGTTTTGCACTCTTTGATCGAACGCTCGACACCAATTTGAATCCATTGTGAATCGCTCAAACCGGGGCAGTTGCGTCGATGCTCGCAGTGATCGAGCGAATCGAGGGCGGAAGCAATAAAGTGAGACATCAGGCGGCTGGAATCAGTGTGTTTTAGCATAGACTCAATTTTTTGGCGGCCCCCTACAGTAAAGCTTTTAAGGCCGTCAAGGCCCTTTTATCCGCGGAGTTAGCGACTTCTAATACCCGCCGGGCTTCGAGTGTATTGCAACCGCGTATGCACTAGCATGAACTAAAGCCGGACGGTAGAATCAGTACAATTCCTGCGCAAACATGAACACCGTTCCTATTTCTATTTCTATTTCTATTCCTGTCCCTATTTCTATTCCCTTGTCCATATTATTAAAAAATGCCGCTATGCCGCCTCTTCGCTGATCAGCGGTGGCATGGGCAACCCGAGGCTAGTGGCGATCAAGCGGATCAAGCTCAACTCTGATTGAGCGACTTTGCCATCGGCTAATACCACGGCGAGTGCGCCTTCAAAAATCACTTTCTTTTGCGGCAAGGGCAAATGCGTGAAAAGATCCAGAGCGGCCTCTAACGTATCAAAAGTAATCGTCTCTTGCGGCAGCAGGATCGGCTCTTTTAGCAGATAGCGATTACACTGCTTGGCACCGGCCTTGAATGCTGCCTCACGATCGGCAGGTTCAACGGCTGCAGTATAAGTGATCGCAGAGAGCATCACGCACAGTGGCATTTGCATCTTTACAGGTGTGAGCGGCGTGATCCTACGCGAAGGATTGGTGCGGCCTTCAAGATAACCAGCAACGGCACGGAGCAACGCGAGTTCTTGTAGTTCAATCTCACCATCGCTATGCGCTAGATCGCGGATCAATTGCTTCATCTGAGCCAATGCGTCGAGATCACGTCCCGCCGCCATTGGCAAAGCGGCATCAAATAAGGCAAAGCGTTGGTTCAAGTTGAGCGCGCGCAGACGGGGCAGCCATGTCTCGACTTCGCGATAAACAGCGCCATCGATCCGACCTTCTACCATTTTTAATTGTGTGGCATCATCCGCTGCGTCACTCGCAGAGATCTGCAGTCCTATCAAAACCCCACGAGCAGAGTCGTTGCTCTTATGCAAGCGATCGAGATCGTTGCCGATCTGGCCATGAATTTCCTGTGCACTAAGAATAGCCGCCGCACTGACTTGCCCGATGGTATTGATAAAATCATGCGGAGTGGCTGCGGAGCGTTTGGTCTTCGACTGCTGCTTGCCGCTTTGGCGAGCAGATGCCTTGCGCGCGCCGCTGACGAATTCACCATCCCAGTTGGGATCAATCGCAGCAATACGTTGATCCAACGGTGGGTGCGTCGCAAAGACGCTCACACTCTCCGACTTAAGCGCGCTGGCGAAGAAAAAGTGCGCGGCTTCTTGCGAGTGTGCGTTGCTCACCGTGCCATGCAGCGCAGCGCCACCGATCTTCTTCAAAGCACCGGCGATCCCCTCGGGATTACGAGTAAATTGTACTGCGGCCGCGTCGGCAAGAAACTCACGCTGGCGCGAGATCGCGCTCTGAATCATGCGTCCGAAAAAGACCCCGATATAGCCGATCGCCATCACCGCGATGCCGACAACCATAATAGCGATCATCGCACCGCCACCCTCTTTACTACGACGGCGACCGCCCAAGATGCTTGCCTGAGCAGTGCTACGGAATGCGAGTTGCCCGACCACCGCAATGGCGAGAATTCCAAACAACACACCCATCAGGCGAATATTCATCCGCATGTCGCCATTGAGAATATGACTAAATTCGTGCGCGACTACGCCTTGCAACTCATCGCGATTCAAGGTGCGAATACAGCCATCCGTCACCGCGACGACTGCGTCTGCTGACGTGAATCCGGCAGCGAAGGCATTGATCCCCTCTTCTGGTAATATATAGACTTCTGGCATCGGCACGCCCGATGCGATCGACATTTCTTCGACGATGTTCATTAACATCCGCTCGTCAGCGTCCTTCGTCGTTTGTTCGACTTCGCGCCCGCCCATTGAACGAGCGACATAGCCACCACCGGAACGCAACTGGGCGATCTTAAACAGCGAGCAACAGGTCACCAACAGCACCACCCCGGCCAGCGTGCCGAAGAATAGATCTGGCTGCCACGGCACGATCGGCGTCGGCACAGCGTCCTTGGCATTCAGCAAACCCGACCCCGTTAAATACACCACCACGCCATATAATGCGGCGGCAATACTGAGAACGGCCATCCCGAATAGCACCACCATCAGGCGGGTGCGCTTACGAGCCAGCTCTTGAGCTTCGAAAAAATTCATGTTGTCGCGTTACGGAATCAACTAGAAACTGACCTTTACCACATCGCGCTCGCTGTTATCAGTAATTTCAAACAACTGCGCCTCACGAAATCCAAAAGCACCGGAAAACAGAACAGCAGGAAAGACTTCACGCTTGGTATTATACGTCATCACTGAGTCGTTGTAGGCCTGACGTGCAAACGAGATTTTGTTCTCCGTCGAAGTGAGTTCCTCAGTCAGTTGCATCATGTTCTGATTCGCCTTCAGATCCGGATACGCTTCGGACAAGGCAAAAAACTTCCCCATAGCACCCGTCAGCGCAGTCTCCGCGCCCATCAATTGTTTAATCGCATTCGGATCGCTCGGATCAGCAGCGGCGGCTTGTCCGGCAGAGGCCGCACCATTACGCGCGGAAATCACCGCTTCGAGCGTCTCACGTTCATGCGAGAGATAGCCCTTGGCAGTCTCGACCAGATTCGGAATCAAGTCGTAGCGGCGTTTCAGTTGCACATCGATTTGCGCGAACGCATTTTTAAAACGATTCCGCAAGGCCACCAGACCATTGTAGAGCCCCATCACCCACAGCGCCATGAAGACGACAAGCAGCACACACACACCCAAAAAAATCAGTCCAGTAGTCATAATAACAGTATTTTAAATTAACAGAGTCTCCAACTGTAGCCGGCAAGAATAACGCTTTGAAGTAACGATCAAAAAGCAGCACTATACAAGAAATTTTATAAAATGAAGCGGACTTCAGGAATTTGCAAGTTTGAGTTGAAGCCGGACCTCACCTGCCATTGACTCACGGCATGTCTACCATCGGAACTCCTTTTACATCTACAGCAAAAAAAGTGCTGCTATGCGGCTCAGGCGAACTGGGTAAAGAAGTCGCCCTCGAATTACAACGCTACGGCGTGGAAGTCATTGCCGTCGATGCGTATGCCAACGCGCCAGCCATGCAAGTGGCGGACCGCTCACATATCGTCAACATGCTAGATGGTGTCGCCCTCCGCGCCGTGATCGAAGCGGAGAAGCCCGACCTCGTGGTGCCCGAAGTCGAAGCCATCGCCACTGATACACTCGCCGCGATTGAACAGGACGGCCTCGCCACCATCATTCCCACCGCCCGCGCCACCCAACTCACGATGAACCGCGAAGGCATTCGCCGCCTTGCAGCCGAAGAGCTGGGCCTACTCACCTCGCCCTATCAATTCGCCGACACGTTGGAAGACTTTACCGCTGCGATTCACGCAATTGGTATGCCCTGCGTGATCAAGCCAATCATGAGCTCGTCCGGTAAAGGCCAGAGCGTGGTAAAAACTGAGGCCGACATCGAAGTATCGTGGAATTACGCCCAAGAAGGCGGCCGCGCTGGCAAGGGCAAGGTCATCGTCGAAGGGTTCGTCGACTTCGACTACGAAATTACCCTGCTCACCGTACGCCACGTCGATGGCACCAGCTTTTGTGCGCCGATCGGCCACATTCAAGTCGATGGCGACTACCGCGAATCCTGGCAACCGCAGGCCATGAGCGACCTCGCACTCAATAGCGCCCAGCAAATGGCCGCCGCGGTGACTGACAACCTCGGCGGCTATGGACTGTTCGGTGTCGAGCTCTTCGTCAAGAACGACACCGTTATCTTTAGCGAAGTTTCCCCACGTCCGCACGATACGGGGATGGTCACCATGATCTCGCAGGACTTCACGCAGTTTGCACTTCATGCCCGCGCCATTCTGGGATTGCCGATCCCCAGCATTCGCCAATTTGGCCCCTGCGCCTCTTCGGTGATCTTAGTCGAAGGCAAGTCAGCGCAAGTCAGCTTCGGCAATCTCCGACAAGCACTGAGCGAACCTGACACACAGCTACGCCTATTCGGCAAGCCAGAGGTCAATGGCAAGCGTCGCATGGGCGTGGCCCTCGCCCGTGCAGAGACGATCGATGCCGCTCGCGATAAAGCCTGCCGCGTATCGAGCGCGGTGGATGTGCTGTTGTAAGGGAGGGACTCTTACTCTTAATCGTAATCCTACTCCTAATCCCCAACGAATCGATTAAGATTAGAATTATGAGTAGGATTAAGACAGCACGCTACGGCAGCCAAGGATATTTCCTGAAATTGGGCTCTCGCTTCTCGTTCCAAGCCTTGCGGCCTTCCTCGCCCTCTTCGGTGAGATAGTAAAGCATCGTCGCGTTACCTGCGAGTTCTTGTAGGCCTTGCTGACCATCGACGTCGGCATTGAACGCCGACTTGAGGCAACGAATCGACAGTGGGCTATGATTCATTACTTGCTGCGCCCATTCAAACCCTTCGGCTTCAAGTTGCTCATAAGGCACTACCTTATTGACCAAGCCCATATCCATCGCTTCCTGCGCATTATATTGACGGCACAAATACCAAATCTCGCGCGCTTTTTTATGGCCGACGATACGCGCCAAATAGCTAGCACCGAACCCCCCGTCAAAGCTACCAACCTTTGGTCCAGTCTGACCAAACACCGCATTGTCCGCCGCAATCGTCATATCGCACACCACGTGCAAGACATGACCACCGCCTACCGCAAAGCCAGCCACCAGAGCGATCACGACCTTCGGCATCGAACGGATCAACTTCTGCAAATCGAGCACGTTCAGGCGCGGTACACCATCTTTGCCAATATAGCCGCCCGCTTTATGGCCACGAATCTTTTGGTCACCGCCTGCACAAAATGCGAATTTGCCGTCTGTTTGTGGATTAAATCCAGTCAGCAACACGACACCGACTGACGTATCTTCACGCGCATCTGTGAAGGCCTCGATCATTTCGGATACCGTATCCGGCGTAAATGCGTTGCGACGATGCGGGCGGTTGATCGTCACCTTCGCAACACCATCGCACTTTTCATAAATTATCTCTTCAAACTCGCGGACTTTTTTCCAATTCATGCCGACAAGATAGGACGGGGTTTAACCGAAAAGCAACGTCACTGTTTTACAACATAAGTAACTTAGTGACATTGCGAAAGTTCTTACGTGGTGTCGTCGCTTGCGCCGACCTGAAGATAAACAAGCCGCTCAAATTGGCCTGCGTAAGCGCAGACGCCACTGAGTCAGAGACCTTCAACAACCGATTGTGACAACTTTTCGGTATTACAAATTAATACGCGAAACTAGCTGAGGAGGCATCACCAAAGTCTGGCACATGCAGCGAACTAATTTTTTTGGTTTCAGTATCCAGCAACATCAGGCGCATTCGCCCGTTTTGACGCTGTGTGAACACCAAATGACGACCATCATTCATCCATGTTGGCTCGACCGCAGACTGTGACACGGTGGTCAAAATCTGGCTCGAACGAGTCTTAAAATCATACAACGCGATTTGAAAACCACCGCTCACCGCCGCAGTAAAGGCGATCAAGTTCTCTTTAATAGGGTTCCATGTCGGCTCGGAGCAATAGCTACTGACATTGGTCGGGATGCGACGCATCGGTCCACCATTGGCAGACATCTCATAAATCTGAGGCTTGCCACGTGCATCCGAAGTAAAGGCCAAACGGCGACCATCCGGAGACCATGTCGGCGACGTTTCTAAGCTTTTATTGGTCGTCAAACGGCGCGGCTTCTTGTCGATCGATTCAGTCACAAAAATCTCTGCGTTACCGGCACTCGTTAGCGACATCGCAATACTCCGCCCATTCGGGCTGTACTCGCCGCCAGAATTCGTGCCCTTATATGTCGCCACTGGGATCTTACGACCACTCTGCAGATCGATCATATAAATATCGGGAAAACCTGTTTTATAATAAGTCGTGTAGAGCAGCTTGCTGCCATCTGGCGACCAACTAGGTCCAGTCGCCAACGCACGATCCGCAGTTAACGGACGCACACGATTAAACAACAAGTCACTGGTATATACCTCGGACACACCACGCTGCTTACCAATAAAAACCAGCTTACCCGCAAAGAATCCCTTAGTATGCAAAGTTGCCTCAACCGCCAGATCGCAGGCGCGAAGGGTGGCGTTTTGCCAGTCGCGACCCGGCACCACGCGGCGCAACTGTTCCTGCGCAGGCCGACCAGAGCCAATCGTGAGCGTCACCGACGAGCCACTAGCACGCTCGATTTGAAAGGTGTAAGCCGCCTTCGCTGCGGTCGTCACCGTATAACCACCATGCAAAGCAAACGCCCGTCGTGCCAACTTCGCAAGCGCCGCATCCGTGCTGTCGACTGCGATCCCCAAACGATCCTCACCTTGGCGAACAGCATCGCCGATATCAATCACCTGCGCCGAAACGGCAGTCGTCAGCAGAGAAAACGAAGCAATAAGAAACAAAAGATAATGAAACATGCGCATGTGTAATAAATAGTCGCAGGCTAGCAAGAACCGCAAACGCAAATCCACTTCAACAAATATTTATTTAATCATTCGGACACGCAGCAAGGTTCAGAAGCTACGCTTTTTTAATAAGGTGGGACGGAGATCCGGCTGCTTATTCTCAACAAAACCCACTCTTTTGCGAATATTTTTTCGATTCGTGTTGAGTCGCAGCCAGAGAGTTTCACTCTGATCGATTTTCTTCAACCAAAACATACAGTGGACACAGAAAACATCAAAGCAGCACTTAAGACGGTCAAATTCCCAGGGTTTAGCCGTGACATCATCTCCTTCGGCCTCGTCAGAGAGGTCGAACTAAAAGATGGCGAAGCCATGATCGGCGTCGAAATCACGACCGCGGACACGAAAATTCCCGAGCAAATTGCGGCCGACATCAAGACGGCAGTGGGCGCGCTCGATGGCATACAGGACGTCAAAGTCCGCATGGAAATTTCCCAGCCAAAAAATCAACCCAGCCCGACTGATGGAGCCAACGGTAGCACTCCGACTAACAGCGCTGCCATGCAGAAGGTAAAATACGCCATCGCAGTTGCCAGTGGTAAGGGTGGCGTGGGCAAGTCCACCGTCACTGTCAATCTCGCTTGCGCACTACAACAGCTGCTTCAAGCAGACGGCAAAGCCGGCGTCGGCATCATGGATTGCGACATTTACGGCCCATCCATCCCTCTGATGCTCGGTGCCAGCGGACGCCCCGAAATCGAGAACGACCTGATCGTGCCGCTGGAAAACTTTGGCGTCCGCACCATGTCCATGGGCTTCCTCGTAGACGAGGACACTCCAGTCGTCTGGCGTGGCCCAATGATCATGAAGACGATTCAACAGTTCGCGCAAAACGTAAATTGGGGTGAATTAGAAATCCTCGTCGTCGATCTGCCACCAGGCACTGGCGATGCACAGCTCTCTTTAGTGCAAACCATCCCGCTCGACGGTGCAGTGATCGTGACGACGCCTCAACCGGCGGCATCCAATGTGGCTCGCCGCGGCGCACGCATGTTTGAAAAGGTCAACGTGCCCTATCTCGGCGTAGTCGAAAACATGAGCTACCTCGAAAATGCTGATGGCACACGCCAGCAGTTATTTGGTAAAGGTGGCGGCGCAAGTACTGCAGACAGCCTCGGCACGCCACTTTTAGGCGAAATACCAATCGACCCCTCGATTCGTATCGGCTGCGACAACGGCATTCCGATTGTCGTCAGCGAGCCCGAATCAGTGGCAGCGAAAGAATTCTTCAAAGTCGCCCGCCAGATCATCGAACAATTGAACGCATAGTATCTGGTTAAAACTTCATTGTTTTGATTTTGAACTAGCCACCGAAAGCCTTGTCACTAAGTATCAAGTCATAGCGTTCAACCCAAAGGCAATTTGCCTGTAATGAGTAAGGATAAAAAAGACATGTCACCCACCACCACCGACGCGAAACCCTCCAAAGGCTTCGCAGAGCGTTCCAGCTTGTATCAGGAATTCCTCGCAGAGCGCGAAGAAATCCTTCGTCACAAATGGATTGAATCAGAGAAAAAGGGTAAAGATATCGGTTTCGAACGCGCCCTGCTCGACTGGATTCGAAAGCACCGCGAGAACTGGCGGCGCGAGCGATCACCCAGAAGAAAATAAACTTTCAAAGACCTCAGTGATTCGACTGAGGTTTTTTTGTGGACGCAATGATGGACTACACAGAACGATAAGGGGGGAGCGACTTCCGGCGTTGACCGCATTGTCTCAAGTAGTTCTCAATTCGTGGAGGGCAACGCTTCGTCGTTACCACTGGGAGATTCGGCGAATCCCGATTTAACTAGTGCAAACAACAGAGTATTCCCCGTCCACACACAGGCACAAAAAAACCCGCCTTGTCAGGCGGGTTTTAAAAAAAAGCGCAAACGCCAAACAAGATTAGTTCTTGATTTCGCGGTGCAATGTATGACGACGAAGAAACTTGTTATATTTCTTTTTTTCGATGCGATCTGGCTGCTGCTTTTTATCGCGGCTAGTCATATAGCGGGATACTGGTTTGCCCTCGGCGCGTGCCTCAGTGCATTCGATCATTACGTGCTCTCTTGCCATACTAAAAATTCTCTATTGGATTTGAAAAAAGGGCGAAAGTTAGTTGCTTCAGATGCTGAAGCAACTCTTTTTTTCATCTGAATTTCAATAAAATCGAACTGACCAGAGCTTGGAATCACTGAACACTTCGATCAAAACAGAGATCCACTTCGATTCACCCTCTTAAATTTAAATGACATGACACAACAAGAATCAGCAGGCAACGCCATTGCCGCCCTTTGCAGCTTCTTTACACTAGGACTCGGACAGCTCGTGCAAAGCCTCCTACCCATCGCCATCGTTTAATTTGTTCTACTCATCGCCATCGTTTAATTTGTCCTGACTGCGGCTCTCTGCGTCATCCTGCTCGGTTGGAACGTCCTCCCTTGGTCCACTTTGGATGCTACTTTGTTTAAAGTAAATAGATCGATTCATATTTCATTAGATTACGTATTGCCCTCTTGGTCACAGCACGCTTTTAATCTTCGCTTCTAATGAGTAAAACGTCCCTCACAGTTTCAATCGGCACCGACCACGCAGGTTTCCCGCTCAAGGCGCCTATCGTCCAATTTTTGCGCGACCGTGGCCACCAAGTCATCGATTGCGGGTGCGACTCCACCGAGTCCTGCGACTATCCCGACTTCATCCGCCCTGCGGCTGAGGCGGTGGCAAAAGGCAAAGCCGATTACGGTATCGTGCTCGGCGGCAGCGGCAACGGCGAAGCCATTGTCGCCAACAAGGTCAAAGGCGTGCGCTGCGGCCTCTGCTGGGACGAATGGTCCGCGCAGATGACTAAAGAGCACAACAATTCCAACTGCATCTCCATCGGCGCTCGCCCAGTATCCGAAGCAATGGCGCTCAAAATCGTCGGCATCTGGCTCGACGCTAATTTCAAAGGTGGCCGCCACCAGCGCCGCGTCGACAAGATCGAAGGCTAAACCACCTCTGATCTTTTCATTTTTCACATTTAATCGATACCACAATAATTCTCATGGCAGATAAAAAAACAAACGACACAGACAAAGGCGCAGGCCCAAAAATCCAGGAAACATTCCTTAAGGAGCGTAAAATCTTTCTTTGGGGTGAAGTCTCGGATAAATCCGCTCGCGACATCACCGAGAAGCTCCTCTACCTCGAAGCAGATGCTCCGGGCAAAGAGATCACCTTCTACGTAAACACTCCGGGTGGCTCGATCACGGCAGGCATGGCGGTGTATGACACCATGAAACTGATCAGCTCACCGATTAAAGTCATCGTCACAGGAATGGCCGCTAGCATGGGCTCGATTCTGCTTTGCGGCGCGGACAAGGGCAACCGCTTCCTCTACCCGCACTCTCGTGTATTGATTCACCAACCGCTCATCTCCGGCCAAATGGTCGCTGTAGCGGTGGACATTCACATTCAAGCGATGGAAATGGAACGTTTGCGCGACGAGCTCAATGCGATTCTCGCCGCCAGCTCTGGCCAGAAGCTCGAGAAGATCCAGCAAGACACGGATCGCGACTTCTACATGACCGCAAAAGAAGCGATCGCTTATGGCCTCGCCGATGCGATCATCGAGAAGATCTAAGCGATCCGAAGCCTATTTCGAAAGCCCGCCCGTCAACACGGCGGGTTTTTTTGTGGTTCATTGACCATTCCCCGGAAAAGGATTGATGACTGCTACGATCAACACGCAAGACTGATTGGAAGTTGTGGCGCATGCTTCTACTACTTGCAGGTGCGCATGCCTTCGATGACGCAAAACAGGCTTTCTTCGAGAAGTCCGTCCCACACCAGTGAACTGAAGCATTATCTCAGAGCAGGTCGATGACTAGGCGACGATGTCCCGCTAATCGGCGATGAACCTTTTTTGTGCGGTTCAAGACCACTCCACAATAAAGCAGCGCATAAATCATAGTCGGATTACTTTAGCTGCCTGACAGACCACACGTAATACCCCAGCAACTAAGGCCGCCGCCTAAAGGAAGCTGCCTACGCCAGACCAGACTCAAAAAAAGGCCGACCCAGTAACGGGACGGCCTTTAGAAAGACTTATTAAAAGTCCGAAGTTTAAGCAGCAGGTGCTGCGTTCGCTTCTTTTGCCTTTTCAACTAATGTGTTGAAAGCGACTTCATCGTGAATCGCTAGCTCGGAGAGCTGCTTACGGTCCATCTCGATACCAGCGGCTTGAATGCCACGGATGAAACGACTGTAATTAATACCATTAGCGCGGCAAGCGGCGTTGATACGAACGATCCAGAGTGAACGGAACTCGGACTTCTTTTTGCGACGATCACGATAAGCATAAACTTCAGCGTGGTCGACTGCATCCTTCGCATAGCGAAAGAGGCGTGATTTATTCCCGAAATAGCCCTTGGCTTTTTTCAGAACTTTCTTGCGGCGTTTTAAGGTTGCCGGACCATTTGTTGCTCTAGGCATGTTTTATTAATCTCTCGATTTAGTCGCTGCAGGGTCGCCCATTTTCATGTTACCCTGCTAGCGTGAGTTTTAGTATCAAACGTGACTTCTTTAACTTAAGCGAAAGGCAATCCGCGAATGAGGTTAGCGCGTTGGCCGGGAGCGACCAGTTTGCTTTGACCTGCACGGCGACGTTGCTTGGTGCTTTTGTTACGAAGGAGGTGACGGTGCCCTGGCGTGCGACGCAAGAGTTTACCGGTGCCTGTCTTCTTGAAGCGTTTGGCGATGGATTTACGTGTTTTCTGCATGAGAAAGTTGGAAAAGATGGGAAAAACACAGGTTTCCAGTCCCATTGTAAAGGGTAAAAGCGAGAAAATTAGAATGATTCACATCGGAACTAGGAATCCATTAGAAAATCGACACAATACCCTCCTGTTTTATGGTTGTTCGTTGGTGAGTAGAAAAAGGGTAAAGGAGGGAGGCAAACTCGCGTTTTTGCCACAGCAACACAAGTTGAATACGGCCGAGACGACCTTCTGCTACAGCAGCACAGGTTCAATGTGGGCGACTCGCCCACACTCCGATCACGGTTAATTGCTAAAACAAGCCCTCATAGTCCGCGAACATAATGCGATGTAGATATCAGGCTGAAATGGCAACTGACCCACGATTTCTGAAAGACAGCCCACTTTCCACTTCCCACCCGCCACTTTTCACGCTCTCATTCACCTTCTTTCCTTTTTACTATCGAAACTGAGACTCCAGATTCTAACACCCCTGTCCTCCAAAGCCGCATCGTCGGCATGGTTGAGGGACGCGTGCGTCGACTAAAAGGCTACCAAAAGAGTCACCATCTGCCCGACGGCCACCATGTGGCAGCACAAGCATTTGTGCGTAAAGTCGGGCATGAGAACGTCAAGGAACTGGTCGATCAATTCTACACCGACATACGCAGCCTATTCGGCTACAAGCGCCGCGAATTTCACTACACCTGCGAGGATGGCTTCGGCTGCATCAAGACGCCCGACTTCGATCTGCAGGTGCGGATTGATCAAAGCCCTGAAGACCCGAAGAATTACCAGCTCACCACCGAAATCGTTGCGCTTCATCATCCCGAAATCGCCACAGACGAACGTTTTCACGCCTGTTTCATCCATCACTGCGAAACCCTGATCGTCGAATTCCCCGGCTCGATCAACATCGACGAAAAAATCGACGCCATTGAGGAAATCGACGAGATCGCGCAATATATGACTTACGAGCCAGATGGTAGTTCATTCGAACTCAGGCTTATTCCGCTTGATCTTGAAATAAAAGTCACCGAGAGCGAAATGACCTTTCAACTGCTCACCCTGCGCAATCTCGACAAATTGATCGAGCACAGCCAAAAGGCCTTCGAAATCCTCACCGCAGTCGGCTTAGGCGCGTCGCTCGGGTGATCTAAGAGGGCCGAGAACTGAGTGTCAGCCGCTTCTGTTCGTGGCGCCTGAGCTTGCTCAGGCTTTCATCAAGCTGCTCTGCTGGCCCGCACAAGTGCGGACGCCACCTTTCACTCGTCACTACCACTCTTCATTCTCCACTCTTCACTCTTCACTCTTCACTCTTCACTCTTCACTCTTCACTCTCGGCGCAGCCGAGCCCGCAGGCACAGCTTGACTTGCACTCAAGTTCACTCTACTATTGTTGCCTTTTTCCAACGAGCTGCATGACAACTACCACTCTCAACTACGAACCGATGGTCTTCAATCCGCGTAATGGCGAAGAAGCACCTCTCTCTGCGATCCAGCAGGAAGTGCTTGCACTTAAAAAAGAGCGCAACGCAATTATTCTCGCCCACAATTATCAAGTGGATGAGATTCAGCGTGTCGCTGATTATGTCGGTGACTCACTCGGACTCGCCTACCGCGCAGCTGAGGCAGATGCCGACGTGATCGTATTCTGCGGCGTGCACTTTATGGCTGAGACAGCGAAGATCGTTAACCCGAGCAAAGTCGTGCTGCTCCCGGATATGAACGCCGGCTGTTCACTCGCTGACTCTTGCCCTGCCGAGAAGCTGGCCACCTACAAAGCCGCGAATCCCAATGTTTACGTGGTCGCCTACATCAATTGCTCCGCAGCCGTCAAAGCGCTCTGCGATGTGATCTGCACCAGCGGCAACGCCAAGACGATCATTGAAAACGTGCCTGCCGACCGCGACATCCTGTTTGTACCGGATCAAAACCTTGGCCAATGGGTGTCCAAACAAACCGGCCGCGAGATGCAACTCTGGCCAGGCTCGTGCTACGCGCACGTACTTTTTACTCAGCAAGCCATCGAAGCGCTCAAACTCAAATTCCCAGAAGCGCTAGTGGTTGCCCACCCTGAATGCGTGGAAACCGTGCGTGACAATGCCGACATCGTTTGCAGCACTGAGAAAATGGTCGGCTTCTGCCAGAATAGCGATGCGCAGCAGTTTATCATTATCACCGAGACAGGCATGATTCACCGCCTGCAACGTGAAGCACCACACAAGACCTTTATCGCAGGCCCCACAGATACTTGCGCCTGTAACGATTGCCGATTCATGAAAATGAATACCATCGTAAAACTGCGCGACTGCCTACGCGATATGAGCCCACAAATCGAGATGGACGAAGACATGCGTCAACAAGCCTACGTGCCACTCAAGCGCATGCTTGATTGGAGCAAGTAGAGAAAGAGGTCAGAAGTCGGTAACCAGAAGCCATCCAGAGGCTCTGAATTATTGCGCCTCTGCCCTATGACAACCCGTGAACCACGTCCCTGAAAGCGAAGCAGCCCGCGCCGCTGCGACTTACCGTAACGATGTGCTCCGCGCGCCCTTTTACGGGATACTCGAAGCGGGTTGGTCGACCTTTGCGCTGCTCATTGCGATCCGACACTTCGACGCACCGGAAACGTATAAAGCATTCATCGCAGGCGCGTGGCCGATCGGTTTTCTACTCACACCGCTGACGCTTTACTTGGTCGCGAAACGACAAATTCGCCCCAGCTTGGCCTCGGCCAGCATGTTCTCGCTAGCCGCCCTACTGATGGTCGGCGCGACAGTTATCCAAAGCTTAACGGTCTTCACTGTTTTAATTATCGCTAGCCAAGTGGCCACCGTGCAGCAAGGCCCGCTGATGATTCAAATCTACACCGAGAACTACCCTGCCCATGATCGCGGCAAGCGCATGACCACACCGTTCATTCTCAGTGCATTGAGTACGATCCTGTTTGCACTACTGGGTGGTTGGTTACTGGACATCTCAATCAATTACTACCACCTGCTGTTTGTAATTATGGTATTCGCTGCGGCGGCCTGTGGCTGGGCGACCAATCGTATTCCCAGCACCCCATTGTCCACAGATCATGTCGGCAACCCTTGGCAAAACTTCAGTCTCATCTGGAAAGACCGCTTCTTTGGTTATTTACTAGGCAGCTGGATGCTCCTCGGATTAGGCAACCTCATCACCATGCCGATCCGCGTGGAATACCTAGCCAACCCGAAGTTCGGCATTAACGCCGACAACGCAACGATTGCCTTTCTATTGGTCGTTGTGCCTGCCGCAGCACGCATCCTCAGCACTAAGGTCTGGGGCAATCTTTTCGACAAACTACATTTCATCACGACCCGTAATTTGCTCAACGCCCTCTTCCTTCTCGGCATCGCCTGCTTCTTTTTCACCAAGAATATCATACTGCTCACCTTTGCGATGATCTTGGTTGGCCTCGCCACCGGTGGCGGCAAAATCATCTGGAGCCTGTGGGTGACAAAAATCGCGCCCCATGAAAAGGTGTCTTCCTACATGAGCATCCACATGGCACTCACTGGCTTTCGTGGCACCCTCGCGCCCTTCATTGGCTACTGGATACTGAGCAGCTCTGCACCCAAAGGCGTGGCCTTCGTCGGCATGCTACTGATCTTCGTGTCTATCCTGCTGTTTGAGTGCGTGCGACACCACAAGCGCTTTGAACGTTAACACATCAGGAGCAGAATTGCCGAGTCACATTCTATTCGTGAAACAGACATTGCGAGGCTGTCTCCGGCAGATCTCCGTCCTGCCTGTCCCTGTCGTCCACGATTCACTACCACTCTCACGACCCACTCGCCCGCAGGGCGCGCTAGTGATACTCCCGCCGCCCTTCTAGGGCGCTGCGTAATGTCACGGAATCAGCGTAAGTAACTCCACCACCGCTGGGCAGGCCGAAGCCAATACGAGTGACCTTGATCGGGCGCTGCCCGACGATTTCTTCTTGGATATAGTGGCAAGTCGCCTGCCCTTCGATATCGTTCGACAGCGCTAAGACAAATTCAGTGATTTCGCCCGACTCGAGCCGTGCCTTTAAACTGTGTAGATTGAGATCCTCCGGACCGACACCATGAATCGGCGAGAGCTTACCATGCAACACATGATACTGGCCCTTCCATGCCGCCGAACGCTCAATCGCGATGAGGTCCGGCACGTGCTCGACCACGCAGAGCGAGCTAGCATTACGCCGCTCATCTTCGCAAATAGCGCACTTAGGGCTTTCGGCAATATTGCCACAGGTATCGCAACGTCGAACTGCTGTGCGCGCCTCCCCCATCGACTCCATCAAGTCCCCCAGCGCCTCAGGCTGTTCGACTAGTAAGTACATCGCGATACGCTCGGCGGATCGAAAGCCTAGACCTGGCAGGCGCTTTAGCTCCTGCAAGAGCTTCTCAAAGGCGGGAGTCACAAATACGGTGGTTTAAAATCCAGGGAATCCGCCCATGCCACCAGTCACAGAGCCCATGGCTTCTTCACTGGTTTCCTTGGCCTTGGCTGCTGCCTCCTGCACTGCACCGAGCAAAGTTTCTTCAATGAAATCTGCATCTTCCTTCAAAAATTCAGGATCAATCTTGAAGGCCTGAAATTCACCCTGAGCGTTGATCTTAATGTTGATCGCACCGCCGCCACTGGACACTTCGATGATCTGCTCTGCGAGCTTTGATTGGATGCCCTCCATCTGCTTTTGCATTTTCTGGGCTTGCTTCATTAGTTTACCAATTCCTGCCATAATAGTGTTCTTTTGTTTAGGTTAAAATCTGTGATATAAAAGTTAGAAGTGTCCACGAAGCTCAGAGGTTGAGTCAAGCCGATTGAGCGACTGAAGTCCACGAATTTGCCTCAGGCATCGACGAACTCAAGTCAGGCAGTGTCAAAATAAAACACAACTCACTATCTGCAGACTCCAGCTTCAGTGTATTCCTGACTGTTCGCAGACGCAAACGATCGTTCATTGCAGCAGGACCAATCGAAATTTCGTTCACAATCGAACCGAGCTTAATGCCTCGATCTTGAATGAAATAAGCCCCATTCACGTGCTCAATCGCACCATGCGAACGGGAAAATCGAAACGGCATACGGTCGCCGATCAACAGCCGGATCTTCGAAAAGACATCCACACAGCCTACAATATCCGCACGCCGTCCGAATATAAATGGAAAACCGGTGAGTGTCTGTTTATTTAGCCCAGAGTGGCTGCGAGTCTCATCAGGGTCTGGCTCGAAGGGAGAATAGCAGAATTTAAAACCACAGGGCCTGCGATTTCAGTTTCGCATGAAGTACCCGGTCTGGTAGCGCATCGAGCTGCTCGTGCGCAGTGCGTAGCCACTCATTCGTGACCCGAAGTCGCGTAAAAACAGCAGTCAAATAAGCTACTAGGATATCGCCTCTGCCAACAAGCGGCCCATTAAATGCCTCCTCAGCGATCACTTCGACAGACAGATTATCCAGCGCTGGAGCAGTCGCAGATTCTTGCAGCTGGCAGCTCGTGGCAGACGCTCGATCATCCTCATTTCACCAAAGGTTTCTCCCTTTCCGAGTGTCACGAAAATCACCTTAGCACGGCCCTCATTGATCGAGATCTCAATACTGCCCTCTATGATACGATAAGTCTCTTCGCTTCAGCCACCTTGAGTAAAGATACAGAAACCCGCTGCAAATTGCTCCGGTTTCATTAGGTGTAGAAAAAATTACAAAAGGGGGTGCCGAGGAAATTCCAGCAAAAGTATTCAACCAAAATAAATCAACCAGGATACTCTCCGAATAAGTAATTACGGAGATTCTCGGCCTCCATCTCATTCAACTTTAACAACCAACGCGTCACATCGCCGATCGAAATTAGTCCGATTAGCTGCTGGTCATCAATCACAGGTAAGTGACGCACTCGTTTGTCGGTCATCATCTGCATTGCGTCTTCCACAGTAGTACCCGGTGTAATCGAAAGGAAGTCCGGCGTCATCACTTCACTCACTGTAGTCGTATTAGGATCACGCCCAGCAGCTACGATTCGCGTCAAAACATCACGTTCAGTAAAAATACCGACCACTTCCTCGGCATCTTTGACAATAATCGAACCGACATGTTGCCGATTCATCTCAAAAACCGCTGCTTTCACTGTCGAATTGACCGCAATGCAATAGACGGAAGTGCTTTTCTCTTTAAGTAGAATCGCAATAGAAACTTTATTTAATGGCATAGGTAATAATAATAGAAATTTCCTGCCACTGGCAACTCCAGTTTTTAGATGGGCTAATACTTCTACATGTCTAACAGATCGCGGTAGCCTGCCCGAAAATCCTCATATTGCGGCAACCATCCGAATGTCTCGCGAAGCTTCGTGCTTGATATCTGACGACTCGGCATCCGCCCGCCCCGGCGCTGCAAGCGAGGTGATACATGCTCAGGATCAAAACGCGGCGTTACTTGCCCTAATTGCTCCGCCAACCACGCAGCGAGCACCGCTTTAGTGGCAGGATGATCATCTGAGAGATTATAAATACCAGATTTTTCTGCCTGGTGACATGACAGCGTTGTACATATAGCGGTCACAACATCGTCGCGGTGGATCAAATTCAGGAAATAGTCACCGGCTCCGGGAATCACCGACTCCCCTGAGCGCAACAAATCGAGCAGATAGTGCCGCCTCGGTCCATATATACCAGCGAGGCGCAGCACATACCACGCACCAACGGTATCAGCAGCATCCGCCAGCAGACGCTCCGACTCGCACAGCACCTGTCCGGTCAGCGGCGCGTCCGTAGTATCCGCAGTTTCATCGACCCTCACGCCGCCATCCTGTGGGTAAACTGATGTGCTGCTAGTATACAAATAACTCTGAATGCCGCGCCCCTTTGTCCATTTCAGAATTGAACGTTGCCCCTCCAGATAGGACTTACGATAGCCGTCAATTCCGCCACCCGCCGAACTCACGCAATTCACGACTGACTCATAAGCCCCTGAAAACTGACGATGCCAAGCCTCACTATTTAAATCAGCAACAATCACCTCATGCACGCCCAGCTCCCGCAGTCGCGCCGCTTTCTCGACGTTGCGGGTCAATGCACCGACTCGCACGCCAGCCGCTAACAACACCTCCGCCAACGCGGTACCGATATAACCGCAGCCAAAAATAATCACCGATTTCGGCAAATTCGCGACGAGCGCGTCTGGTAAAAGATGTTCTGACATCTTCAAAAGTATTTGTGCCCCGGCGAAATCTGCAACAAGTTCTTGTCTTTCATGTTAATCGTAGATCCAGAAATCGTCCGCAGCTACTTGCTCGACCTCCAAGACCGCATTGCCACTGCTCTCGAGACGGAGGACGGCAGCTGCCAATTTAGCGAAGACAATTGGGACCGCCCCGAAGGTGGCGGCGGTCGCTCGCGCGTGCTCGAAGGCGGTGCCGTGTTTGAAAAGGCGGGCATCAATTTTTCCGATGTGCAGGGAGCCAGTCTCCCTCCCTCTGCCACTGCGACTCGACCACAGTTGGCCGGTGCACCATTCCGAGCGATGGGTGTCTCGGTCGTCTGCCACCCGCTCAACCCACATGTGCCGACGACGCACATGAACGTGCGCTTCTTTTATGCAAAGCCTCCAGAAGGTGAACCCATCTGGTGGTTTGGCGGCGGGTTTGATCTAACCCCCTACTACGGGCACATCGAAGACGCCGTGCACTGGCACCAAACCGCGCGCGACGCCTGCGCCCCTTTCGGCAGTGAGTTGTATTCAAAATTCAAAGATATCTGCGATACATACTTCTTCCTTCCACACCGCAACGAACCACGCGGAATCGGCGGCATCTTCTTCGACGACTTCAATGCAGGTGGCTTTGAGCAAGCCCTCGCCTTTATGCAATCCGTAGGCGATCATTTCATGCCAGCGTATCAGCCAATCGTCGCTAAGCGAAAAGCCGTGCCTCACACCGAGCGTGAACGTAATTTCCAACTCTACCGCCGTGGCCGCTATGTCGAGTTCAACCTCGTCCATGATCGCGGCACTCACTTCGGCCTACAGTCCAAGGGCCGCACCGAATCGATTCTCATGTCACTCCCGCCACTGGTCCGCTGGGACTATGATTGGCACCCAGAGCCAGGTTCTGCCGAAGCTGCGCTGTACGACGTCTTTTTAAAACCAAAAGATTGGCTCGCAATTAATCAAAGTTCCTAATGGCTTTGCCATTTGCAGTAAACCTCGCTTCTAATTGTTCCTTCAGCGGCCGAAAGGGCTCTCGCTGCAGTCACCCCGCTCGAATAAACCGCAGACAGTTTACAATCTTCGCACAGTCGCGCTTTGTCCTAATTTCTCATTCTTAATTTACACCACTATGAACTCTCGTGAACGTTTTCTTGCCGCCGCCCATTGCCAGCCAGTCGATCGCCCACCGATCTGGCTCATGCGTCAAGCTGGCCGCTATCTACCAGAATATCGCGAACTCAAGACTAAGCACGACTTCGTCACAATGGTACGCACACCGGAACTAGCCGCCGAAGTCACCCTGCAGCCGCTGAAACGCTTCCCCCTTGATGCCGCAGTCATCTTCTCGGACATTTTGGTAATTCCCGAAGCACTCGGCCAAGGCTATCATTTTCGCGACCAAGGAGGCATCGGCATGGACTACCTGCTCGATACGCCAGAGAAGATTGCCGCACTCGACCCATCAAAAATTACCGAGAAGCTCAACTACGTCGCCGAAGCGCTCAAACTCACTCGCACTAAAATGGGTGACGAAAAAGCACTGCTCGGTTTCTGCGGCTCTCCTTGGACGCTTGCTTGTTACATGGTCGAAGGCGGCTCAGCCAAGGATTTTGTTGCCATCAAGAAACTCGCATGGGATCAGCCAGAGCAGTTCGAAGCACTCATGCAAAAGCTCACCAGCTCGATCGTCGAATATTTGCACATGCAGATCGACGCAGGTGCCGATGCCCTGCAAATCTTCGATTCATGGGGCGCAATTTGCCCAGCTACGCACTACGAAGCGTGGTCGCTGCGCTGGATTCGCCACATTATTACAGAGCTCAAAAAACGCGTACCTGTAATCCTCTACGCAAAAGGTATGGGGCACAAAGCCGCCGATCAAATCCATACTGGCGCCTCGGTCCTCAGCCTCGACTGGACGATGAATTTACGCCGCGTACGCAGCACTCTTAGCCACGGCACCGCGATCCAAGGCAATCTCGACCCCGTCGTATTGACGACGACCCCCGAGATTACACGGATCGAAGCGCAGCGTGTGCTGGATCAAGCAGGCAAGCAGCCGGGCTTTATCTTCAACCTCGGCCACGGGATGATACCGAGCGCCAAGATCGAATGCGTCGAAGCTCTGATGGAAGTCGTTACCGGTCAGAAGAATGCGTAAAATTCAATGCATCCGAAATCGCGAGATAATCCCGCCCGCGACACAATCTTGAGACCAACCTGCTCACTACAAATACCGTAGCGACTGGGTTTACCTCAGGAGGGGCATCTGAACCCTGTTACTTACCCCCATACCAGAAAGCACGCCGCCAGTGATGCGGCTGCAACGCCTTTAAGGTCTTCACATCCAGTGGCGGCATGTCCGAGACTGCTGCATTTGCGGCGGCTTGTTCCGAATTGCGCGTACCTGCGATCACCGTGCTCACGGCAGAATGGGCGAGTGCAAAACCTAGCGCCGTCTCTGGCATGCTGCGAGCACCCTCACCGAGACTCGATTTAATCCGGTCTACACGCGTCACTGCCCGTGCCAAGCGATCACCCGCAAAATAATCATTTCTAAAGTCTCCCGCTGAAAATTGATGATCCTTGGTGTATTTGCCCGTCAGCACCCCTTCATCAAAGGCCACACGCCCGATAATCGCCACACCGTGCTCTTCGGCCACGGGCAATAATTCTGCCGCAGGCTCTTGCTCAAAAATATTATAAATCACCTGCAGCGAATCGATAATCCCCATACGCATCAAATCGATCGCACAATTTTGATCATGCTCGGGCGTCGAGATGCCGACCGCACGAATCTTTCCCTCTTGCTTCAGCTTCTGCAGAATCTCCAACGGCTTCGGATCACGGTTCCATGCACGCGTCCAGGTATGCAGCTGCAAAAGATCAATCGTCTCCACATTTAACTGACGCAGGCGTTGCTCTACATTCTCACGTAAATAGCGTTCACTATAGCGATCCTCCCAGTGGCAATAAGGACTCGGCGGCCACGGCCCCGACATCGGCGGCGTCTTGGTTGCGACAAAAATATCCTCCGACCGTGCTTTCAAAAACTTGCCAATCAGCTGTTCACTGTGGCCATTGCCATAGCCCTCGGCTGTATCAATAAAATTAACGCCCGAATCGGCCGCGCGATGCAGCGCTGCCATCGAATCAGGATCGCCTTGTGTGCCCCAATTCCCACCAATCGCCCAAGCGCCAAAGCCGATTTCTGAAACGTTCCATCCGAGATTGCCAAATTTACGATATTTCATCTCCGTTAAACGAATCATGCATCGCCAAAATCACAAGGTGCAAACTCGACACACGCGTAAACCCTACTCAGAATCAACAGATATGGACGCTTCCGACCACCACTCAGCTGCAAAGACCTGCATCATCGGTGCCGGCATATCGGGTCTGGCCTGTGCTTGGCAGCTGAAACAGCGCGGCAAATCCTGCATCGTGCTAGAACAATCCGCCCTCCCGGGCGGAGCGATGCGCAGCCACCGCCAAGGCGACTATCTGGCAGAAGAAGGGCCAAACTCAATCCTACTCAACAGCCTCGAAATCGAAGCCTTTCTCGACAGCATTCCAGGACTGAACTCTTCCATAATCGAAGCTCGACCAGAAGCGAACAAACGCTTCATCGTGCGCGGCGGCAAACCCCACGTAGTTCCCATGAGTCTACTTTCGGCGATTACCAGCCCGCTTTGGTCATTTTTCGGCAAACTCCGCGTGCTCAAAGAGCCGTTCGTTAAAGCTGCTGCTGCCGAGGTCGAAGAAAGCGTGGCTGACTTCGCTCGCCGCCGGCTCGGCGACGAGCTTTACCGCTACGCGATCAACCCACTGGTCGGTGGCATCTATGCTGGTGATCCGGAGAAGCTCTCACTCCCGCACGCCTTCCCGAAACTACACGCACTCGACCAGAATTACGGCGGACTCATTCGCGGGGGCTTCGCCAAGATGCGAGCCGCGCGCGCTAACAAAGGTCCAAAGCCGCGTAAGCGTATAATCTCATTTAAAAATGGCATCGCAGAGCTACCCGAAAAGCTCGCCGCCGCACTCAGCCATTCCGTACACACCGCCGTATCCATAAAATCAATACGGGAATCTAAAGAGCGTTGGATAGTCGCATGGTCGGGCCCAGACGGCACCACGATCGAAGATAGCTTTGATCAACTCATTCTGACAATTCCCGCACATCGCCTTTTACACCTTCCGTTCGATGCTGCCCTTCAAGGTGAACTTCGCCGCCTCGGTGCTATCGATCATCCGCCCGTCTCAGTGCTAAGCCTCGGCTTTAAACGCGCCGACGTCGCGCACCCGATTGACGGCTTCGGCGCACTCGTGCCAAAGTGCGAAGGTCGCAAGATTCTCGGCGTGCTGTTTCCCTCCAGTATCTTTGCGCAACGTGCGCCCGAGGGCGAAGTGCTACTCACGGTATTCGTCGGTGGCGAGCGCCAGCCCGAGTGCGCTACAGCTGACACCGAAACACTCCAACGAACCGTGCTACCAGAGTTAGAACAGCTCCTTGGCATCACAGGTAAACCCACTTTCGTGCACCACAAGCACTGGGACAAAGCCATCCCACAATACAAACTCGGCTACGCCGCTCAACTCGCAGGCATGGAGCGCATCGAGCAGGATCACCCAGGCCTACATCTGGCAGGCAATTATCGTACCGGAATCTCGGTGACCTGCTGTCTCGAAGCAGCGCTCAAACAATAGTCCCTTTTTTTAGAATTCAGATACGTACGTACCATGCCCAACCCACAAGAAGACATCGCCAAGCTACGCGCCGAGATCGGCAAGCATGATCGCCTGTACTATAAAGATGCCACACCGAGCATCGATGATCAGGCCTATGACCGGTTAAAGACCGAACTCACAACACTCGAAGCAGCGAGCCCTGAATTTAATTTTAGCGAATCCCCGACACAATCCGTCGGCGATGACCGCCTCGAAGCATTCGAAAGCTACACGCATCGTATGCCGATGCTCAGCCTCGACAATACCTACAGCATGGAAGATCTGATCGAGTTCGGCCGCCGCCTTGAAAAGCGCTTCCCCGAGCAGATACTCAACTACCTAGTTGAACCCAAAATCGACGGCGTCGCCGTGAGCCTTACCTACGAACAAGGCAAATTCGTCCGCGCAGTCTCACGTGGCAATGGCACTGAAGGCGACGACATCACTTCGAACGTCCGCCCTATAGCAGGCCTGCCCAATACAATTGAAAATGCTCCCGACCTGCTCGAAGTACGTGGTGAGATCTACATGCGCCACGAAGAATTCGAACGTATCAACGCGATTCGCGAGGCCGCAGGCCAACAGCTCTACGCCAACCCGCGCAACCTTGCAGCAGGCACCATCAAGCTGCTCGACCCAGCCGAAGCACGTGCGCGCAAACTGGACATGGTGCTCTACGGCGTCGGCGCATGTGAGCCCGCCCGCTTCTTCAGCCACCAAGCTGAGATTCAACAAAAGCTCAAAGGCTGGGGCTTCTCCGTATTAGAAAAAATCTGGCTGACCGATGGCATGGAACAGGCTTGGCAGAGTATTAAAGAGCTCGATTCACTACGCCAAAATTTCACCTATCCAACCGATGGCGCAGTCGTCAAGCTAGACGACTTCCGATTACAAGACGAAGCAGGTTTTACCTCAAAATCCCCACGCTGGGCAATTGCCTATAAGTTTGAAGCCGAACGCGCTGAAACCTTGCTCAAAGAAATCAGCCTCCAGATCGGACGTACTGGTGCCGTCACTCCTGTAGCGATTCTCCAACCGGTGCAACTAGCTGGCACGACGGTATCACGCGCGACACTACACAACGAAGACGAGATTCGCCGCAAAGACATCCGCCCAGGAGATACCGTGTTGGTGCAAAAAGCCGGTGAGATCATTCCGCAAGTGCTAGGCATCATCGAAAGTAAGCGCCCCGCGGATAGCCAACCCTTCGATTTCGGCGCACATTTAGAATCACTCGGTATCATCGCCGAACGCGACCCCAGCGAAGCAGTCTGGCGCATCACGAGGAAGGACGACCCCATTCGCCAACAACGCGCTCTGCAGCACTTCGCCAGTCGCGCTTGCATGGACATTGAAAACCTCGGCACCGCCGTGGTCGAACAACTCCTCTCACGTGGATTAGCCAAGAACCAAGCCGATCTCTACACCCTCAACACCGAGCAACTGCTCGGACTCGATAAGTTTGCCGAAAAATCGGCTACCAATCTTATTGCAGCCCTCGAAGTGAGTAAGACGCGCGCCCTCTGGCAACTCATCCACGGCCTCGGCATCCCACACGTAGGCAAACAATCCGCCAAAGATCTCGAAGCATACTTCGAATCACTCGATGCCATCGCGAGTGCGAACGAAGAACAGCTCGAAGAAGTCGACGGTATTGGCTCAATCATGGCGCAAAGCCTACACGCTTGGTTCACTGAGCCAGACCACATCATCCTGATTGATCGCCTGCGCGAGTATGGGCTCAACTTCCAATCCGCACGAATAGAAATGGGCGACAGTGCGCTTGCGGGCAAGATCTTCGTCCTCACTGGCTCCCTGCCAAACCTAACCCGCAGCGAAGCCAGTGAAATGATTGAAAAGGTCGGCGCTCGCACGAGCTCCAGTGTTAGTAAAAAGACCGACTACGTGCTCGCAGGCGAAGCCAGTGGCTCGAAATATGCCAAGGCGGTAAAGCTCGGACTTCAGATACTCGATGAAAGCGATTTCCATGAGCTGATCAACGCTAGCTAGTATCAAAAAAATGCGATGATATCGAATCATTCAAACCATTCCAACATCCGCATCAGTCATGAACTTAGACGCTATTAATCAACTGCTACTCGATCAGCCGTTCATCGCGTTGTTCGCGGTCATTGCATCAGGCTTACTGCTCGGCAGCTTCACCATCAAAGGGCTCAACCTCGGCAATTCTGGAGTTTTGTTTACCGCGCTATTCGCTGGCCATCTAGGCTATGGTATCCCAGGTGGCATTGGCACCCTCGGTCTAGTTTTGTTCGTCTATTGCGTCGGGATCGGTGCGGGTGGACGCTTCTTCGCAGCAGTCGCTCGCGAAGGTGCGACGATGGCAAAACTCGCGCTGATCATCGTCGCGATTGGCGGTGCGATCACTTGGGCAGGCGCGAAGCTCCTAGATCTACCAGTAGATCTGGCAATTGGTATCTTCGCTGGCGCATTGACCAGCACGCCGGCCCTCGCCACTGCCACAGAAAGTTTAACAGACTCCGCCTCAGGGGTCAGTATCGGCTACGGAATCGCATACCCCTTTGGCGTGATCGGTGTGGTGTTATTTGTGCAACTCTTGCCACGTCTTTTAAAGCATAACTTCGACGCCATCGACGCAGAGCACGAAGCGGAGGACAAGGCCGATGAACGTGTTATTACGGTGCTAATTGAAGTGACCAACCAAAACCTAGTCGGCAAAAAAATAGCTGAAGCAGGGATTAATAATCTCAACGCCTGCCGAGTCTCACGCATTTTCAAAGAAGGCCAGCTTATACCACTCAGCTACAGTGATGAATTTAGCCAAGGGCAGCTACTACTGCTAGTCGGACTCAGTAAGGAAATCACCATCGCGATCGACACCCTAGGCCACCGCAGTGATCGCCATCTATTGAAAGATGTGGAGAACGAGCGCCAGAACCTCCTGGTCACCGAGTATAAGATCGCGGGCAAATCGATCCGTGAGCTTGCGTCACTCAAACACTACGGCGTGGTCATTACACGCATTACCCGTGGTGGTCTGACCTTCGTGCCAAACACGGCCACACTCATAGAGACCCACGACAATCTCACCACAGTCGGGCGCACCGAAGACCTCAAAGTCTTTGCCAAAGCGATCGGCCACCGCAGCACTGCAATCGGTTCGACCGACCTACTCTCACTCTCTGTCGGGCTGACGCTCGGCATCGTCGCTGGCTTGATTCCAATCGGCCTGCCCGGTAGCACACCGATTACACTCGGCCTCGCCGGTGGCCCACTCTTGGTGGCACTCTTGCTCGGGCACTTCGGTAAAATCGGCCGCATCGTCGGCCATATTCCACGCCCGACGCGCCTGCTCCTACAAGATCTAGGCCTAGTTTTCTTCCTCGCCAATGCAGGCGTTGAAGGCGGCGTCTCGCTAGTAGCCACAGTACAGCAATATGGCATCAATCTGTTTGGACTCGGCATGCTCGTAAGCCTCGTGCCACTCATCCTCGCATGGCCACTGGCTCGTAAGTTCTTTAAGCTGGACCCACTCCAAGCCCTCGGCGGTATTTGCGGCGGCATGACATCGACCCCCGCTCTTGGAGCCATCACTGCGAAGACCGATTCGCAGGTGCCAGTGATCAGTTATGTATCCACCTATCCCGTGGCGTTGATCGTAATGATCCTTATAACAAAAATCCTGATTGGACTGCTGCTGTAAGCGATTAAGCCATGGTGACGCAACGCCCCGTTAAAAAAGACACCAACCATTCCATCCACCGATGTCAGCCCATCAACCGATGAGCCGTCTCAGCGAGGCCAACAACGGTAACGCTTGCGGCGAATCGGAGTGCACGCAGAGCGTCTCCCCTTTCAGCGAAATCGACTGACCGCCTTCAACGGCCATCTTGCCGCTCTCCAACCACTGCTGGATGCGCGCCACAGCAACCGCCACCTCGTCGATCACGGCATCCGCTTGGCCGCGCGGCATCAGCTGCCCGTCGGCGGTGTAGCTGCGATCTGCAAACAGTTCCTCCCAAACACGAATCCCCGATGCCCGAGCGTGCGCAGCGAATGTCCCACCTGCCAGCGCAAAGATAGCGACTGATGGCTGCATCGATTGGATCCGCTGGAGAAAGATTTCAGCCAGCTCGGGGGCTTGCTCGACCGCATGGTATAGGGTGCCGTGCAGCTTGACATAACTCACCGGTACGCCGACTTCCGCTGCGATACGAGTAAAGCTTTCGAGCTGATCACACAACAGCGCGTCAAACGCCGCGGCCGAGGGCAAGGCAGCGCCACGCCCGCCGGCGACGGCCAGCCCCGGATGTGCACCGACCAGCACGCCATAACGCTTGGCCAATGCCAAAGTCGCCCGCGTCTTCTCAAGACTCCCGGCATGCGCCCCACAACAAATATTTGCAGCACCGACCAGCGCCATCAGCCGCTCAGTTTGCGCCACGCACTCATCCTCCCCCAGATCACAATTTAAAACCAAAACCCCCATTTGCCTCCACTTAGCTAACTAAAAATCCCAGTGGCAACCGCATTTGCCGCAAGCAATCAAACAAGTCTCCACTCCCAGCACCCCGATCTTTGCCGGCACCCTGATTAATTCACCGAAACCATGGCAGCCACGCCCTCTAAAAAGGCCTTGCGCCGATGCGCTCAAGGTCCAGGCATCAAGCTAGCAGCCATACAGAAAATAAATAGAGCCTTTAATTCTCAATATTTTACTATCGCGACCGGATTACTCTGATGAATCCTTCGGAACTAGGCAAATTTCCTATACTTTGAGGTCAGCTTCAAATAGTTTATCTGCCCCATGTATACACTCAGGACATACCAACAAGAAGCGGTTGATAGCACCCTCAATTACTTCAGAAAGCGACGCGACCCTGCGGTGATCGTGCTGCCTACAGGTGCAGGTAAGAGCTTGGTGATCGCTGAGTTGGCTAAAATTGCCAAAGGCCGCGTGTTGGTGCTCGCTCATGTCAAAGAGCTGGTCGAGCAAAACCATTTGAAGTATGAGAGCTATGGCCTGCATGCGGGGATCTATTCCGCGGGATTGAATCAAAAGGATAGCAAGCAGAAGGTCATATTCGGTAGCATTCAGTCGGTCGCTAAGGCTAAAGATGCCTTCTTTAAAGATTTCACGCTCGTCGTGATCGATGAATGTCACCGCGTCGGCCTAGAGCCGGACAGTCAGTACGCGAAAGTTATCACGCAGCTCAAGCTCAACAATCCGCGTATTTGCATCTTGGGCCTGACCGCCACGCCGTATCGCTTAGGACTCGGCTGGATCTATAATTACGCACTCCGTGGGGAGGTAAAAACTAAGGAGCTTCGCTTTTTCAAGCACTGTATCTACGACCTGCCACTTGAGTATATGATCAGGAACAAATACCTGACGCCCCCCGTAAAGGTCGATATACCGGTGACCTCTTATGACTTCTCAGAGCTCATAGAAGGTGGCCAATCTTATACAATGGCTCAACTAGAGGAAGCGCTCCACAAGCAAAGGCGACTCACACCCCTGATTATTAAAAACATCATTGATATTACGGAGAGCGACCAGCGGCAGGGCGTGATGATCTTCAGCTCAACGGTGAAACATGCGCAGGAGATCATGAATCATCTTCCGCCGGAACAAGCTAGGCTGGTCGTGGGAACCACCGAGCTGATTGAGCGCGATCAGACCGTGCATGATTTTAAGAAGAAAGCGTTTAAGTATTTAGTGAACGTATCCGTTTTAACAACTGGTTTCGACGCCGCGCATGTCGATGTGATTGCCATCCTACGACCCACGGAATCGATTAGTTTGTATCAGCAAATCATCGGCCGCGGTTTGCGCTTGGATACAGATAAAAAGGATTGTCTGGTGTTAGATTATACCGGGATGGGGCATAGTATTTTTAGCCCAGAGATTGGCGAAAAGAAGACAGCGTCCGAATCCGTCGCAGTCCAAGTGCCCTGCCCCGAATGTGGCTTTGAAAATGACTTTTGGGGGATCGTGGATGAAGAGGGCAACCTGGTGGAACACTTCGGACGGAAGTGTCGAGGGGGGCATGTCGATGCAGACACCTACGAATTGACGCCTTGCGGCTATCGTTTTAGGTTTAAGATCTGCACCCAATGCTCAGCTCAAAATGATATCACCGCTCGTGATTGTAGCAGCTGCGGCTGTGTGCTGATCGACCCCGACACAAAGCTCAAACAGGCGAGGCTCTCTAAAGACGCCCATGTGCTCACGCCTGATTCGATTGAGATGCTAGAGCGCGTTGACAAAAAAGGGACGCCTTACCTGCAGGTGAAGTATTACGATTACGACGCACAGTTCGTCGCTGAAATGTACTATCTAAACAATGCCACCAGTCTGAAGAAGTTTGCTATCAACTTTCTGAGATCGCACATGCGCAAGCCTGAGTTGAAGCTCAATATCAGCTCGGTGAGCGACGCAGTCAAAATACGATCACAGCTGCGTATGCCTTCATTTGTGATCGCTCGCAAGCAGGGGAAGTTTTGGAAAATTACCGAAAAGATATTTAGCGAGGAACTCTGACCTGGTTCATTAAAGACTGCGTAAAGTCTTCATCTTCGTCCCTCGATTCGGATTTTCGCTATGGCATCTATGCCATGATGAGGGAGTGACCGGTGTCCCGATCGAATCTCTTTCATCAGCCGTATTGCTGGAATACCGCAGTTCAAGGCCATATCTTATTGTAATCGCCAGCGTCCTCCACGTACTCCAATACTTGCTCGGGATATTTGGTGGCTACCCGCAACAAGACCTTCGCACTCGCTGGCGGTTGTCAAGTTAATCCGCCCCGCTGTGCGTTCGCTCGCATTTCTTCGGCAGAATAACGACATACTCTCTTTTACAGCCCTAAAATGCCCCTTTTTTTCTGCATCACCTAGAAAGATTGCAGACGGCAACGAATCCAATCACTAATATGGCATGACGAACAACGAAGTGATAAAAAGCGTGCGCTACACTCTTGAAATTAAAAACAAAGAAGTGCTGCAGATGATCCAAGCATGCGGCGTAGAACTGACGATCCTCGATGTGGTAAATCTCCTCAAGAACGAAGAAGATGAAGGATTTCTCGAATGCCCCACGGAAACTATTCACGCATTTTTAGATGGACTGATTCTGCAACGTCGCGGACCGATCGATGGACCTGTGAAAAAAATCTCCACTTCAACAATCGATAACAATACAATTCTAAGGAAATTGCGTATCGCCTTTGAAATGAGAGATACTGACCTCATTGCCACCATCGAAAGTGTAGGACTGCGCATCTCTAAGAGCGAATTAAGCGCCCTCTTTCGGGCACCGTCCCACAAGAATTTCATGAAGTGTGGAGATCAGTTCCTGCGTAATTTCCTCAAAGGTCTCACTCATCGCTTTCGCCCAAATGAGGGCTAAATAGATTTTTAAAAAAACAGAGAAATGATAAAATCCGTAATATCTGCGGCACTTAAGACGTACAGACGAAAGGCGATTTCAGCTGGATAGAATCTGCCTGCTTAGAGCCTTCGCGTGATCAAAATTTAAATTTACAGATGGGAATAAAACGGGATGGTATGATCGAGGACATCGGTTAATTGTGGTGGATAATGAGGCCGGAGTGTGTCCCCATTTTCCTCTATCGATACGCCTCGACTTTATTGGAAAAATCAAAGCTTATGATTGTTTAACCACCCTGATCGGGAAAATATGAAATTATTAATACGCAATCTGAATCGACTGACTACAGCAGCAGAACTTGAAAAGTTGTTTCAAGAATTTGGCACTGTGCTAAAATGCAGCTTAGTAATGGATCAAAAGAGTGGGACGTCTAAAGGTTTTGGTTTTATTGAGATGCAAAAACCAGGTGAAGCTAAAGCTGCCGTCAAAAACCTAAATAACAAAACTGTCAACGGGCTGAAGATCCGCGTGAAAAAGGCTGAGACTCAACAGGAAAAGCATCGAAATTCAAGCGACGAGTCTTCAAATCGAGACCGCCCATAGGGTAGCACCGTCTCCCTTGGACATCTTTGGCCTCAGCAGGGAGACAAATTTAACGATTCATGGGATAAAAAGAGGCCCTTTCGTTACTTTTGAATTGTGAGATTGAAACAAGCAAAGACCATTCCTAACTTCCTAAGTTAAATCCTATTTTCGTTCCGGGCCGGCATTGTGCCAACCAATCGACATCTGCTTCTCGTAGAATCGCAATTTTCGCATAGCCGCCAACTGTCGGCCCGTCGACCATAGTAACAATCGGTTGACCGTTGCCTGGGATTTGAAGACTGCCTGGTAGCACTGGCTCGCTGCGAATTGAATCAGGCACATTAAGCGCTGGTCCTTCTAGGCGAAAGCCAGTCCGATCTGAACGCGACGACACAGTCCACTCCGAAGACACGAGTTCAGCACGTGCTTGAGACGAAAATGAATCAAACTGCGGCCCCGGCAATAACTCGAATTCCATCGGTCTTGAGAAATCGTGTTGTAATTCAGCAGCGAGCACGCGCCGCCCCACCCGCTCATATTCAAACGTCACTGCGGACGTCACTGCAGACAATTGAACCCCACGCTTTAAGGGCCTCCCCAATCCATTACGTGAATCGACCGACGCACTGCCGAACCATCGATCGACATCAAATCCTCCCGGCACCGCGACGTAAGCCCACAAGCCTGATCGATTCATCGGAAACTGTAGCACCGTACCGGCAGAGACTGCGCAAGCCGTCCACGGAGCAATCGCACAGCCTAAATCAGCACCTGCAACTGCAATCCATGTGTCTTCCAAAATCCGCAACTTTGCACCTTGCATTAAAACCTCCAGCACGGGCGCATCTGCACAATTACCCAGTAATCGATTCGCTGCGGCAGCCGAGCTACGATCCATCACTCCACCCGGAGGCACGCCAAACCGGCGCCACCCTGGGCGACCGCAATCTTGAACCGAAAGCCCGACTCCCGTGGATATGATTTCAATCACAGGCATACTAGATGACCAAAAAATTAACAATATCCCCTACGGCCAACGCAAAGACCTCGCGTGCATCAGTCACCGTACCACGCGCTTTTTCAGGTTGAAACAATGGTAAATCCGTTCGACCCAACAAGTGCCACCCTCCAGGACTGGCCACCGAATAGATGCCTGCATGGCTGCCGCCAATGGCAACGGACCCCGGCTCGATTCGATTACGCGGCGAAGCCTTGCGCTCCAAGTGCAAACGATCATCCAGCCCATCCAAATAAGGAAAGCCCGGCGCGAACCCCATCATCCGCACTCGATACTCAGGCGCCGAATGAATCGCAACGACCTCTGCTTCACTCAGACCAGTCGCGACTGCCACCGTTGCTAGATCTGGGCCGTCATAGTGAACGGGCACTTCGATCTGTCGCGCATACTTTGAACTGTCCAGCATTTCACTGTGTAAACCAGACAACCATTCATGCAATACGCATTCATATACAGTCCGCTTAAACAGTATCAACAGATTGTCAGCACCTATAACGTATTCATCAAAACCATCAGGTGGAGTGATTGACAATGCTTGCTCGATCACAAACCGCTTTGATTCGCGGAAATGATCGAGCAAATAACCGCGCTCTCCATACGGTCGAATACGCGCGCCCCGAAACAAACTGTAATTAGTTTTTTGAGCCATCAAGCACCCATTATAGTGCCCGCAGCACAGAACGGAATCGAAATCGGTTGCCCACGCTAATTTGTAGAAGGCGCAGACACCCTGCGACCACTCATGAATATATGAATTAGCACCCTACGCTTTACCTCAAGAATAGGCGCAGCCGTTTATTAGTTAATTACACTCTATGATTCACAGGCGCAATTGAGTCTGTAAACTACTGACCACATGCCACTCATCGAACAGTCTAGCTACCAAGCCCCCTTCGGTCTCTTTAATGGTCATTTACATACCCTCTACCCCGCACTCTTCCGCAAGGTTCCTCTCGTCACTACCGAGCATGAGCGGATCACGACACCTGATGGCGATTTCTTGGATTTAATTTGGACCAAGGCCCCGCACTCCAGTCGTTTAGCAATTCTCACGCATGGGCTCGAAGGCAGCGCAAACGCGGCCTACGTACAGGGCATGGCGCGCGCATTGGCGATCGCAGGATGGAGCGTACTTACTTGGAACTTCCGCAACTGCAGCGGCGTGCCCAACCATCGCCTGCGTTCTTACCATAGCGGTGCAATCGATGATCTTCAGACTGTAATTCAACATACAGCACAGACGGCATCATTCGAAGAGATCGCACTGGTTGGATTTAGTCTCGGCGGGAACCTCACGCTCAAATTACTAGGTGACACTGCCACGCAGCTCGACCCACGCATACAGGCCGCAGTCGCGCTTTCTGTGCCGTGCGATCTGGCCAGTAGCTCGGAGCGACTCGAACATATTAGCAACCGGCTCTACATGTTGCGCTTCCTCAAGTCACTCCGCAGCAAAGTACGTGAAAAGATGCGACGTTTTCCAGGGGAGATTACCGATGACGGACTTGATCAAATGCGCACCTTTCGAGAATTCGACGGCGCCTACACAGCGCCGATTCATGGCTTTAAAAGTGCTGACGACTATTGGCAGCAATGCAGTTGCACCGCAAAGCTACAGGATATTACCACCCCAACGCTGCTAATTAATGCACAAGACGATCCATTTCTAACGCCGAGCTGCTATCCGATAGACAAAGCCCAAAAAAGCGCATCGTTTCATTTAGAAATGCCCAAACAAGGTGGCCACATCGGCTTTGTTCAATTCAACCAGAATAAATCTTACTGGTCCGAACAGCGCACAGTCGAATTTCTCGAAACGGCACTCTCGAAGTAATACCAATCGGCGATCACCGACTACTTCTGAATCGGCCGGAAAAAGACCGCCCTAGTGTTATTATCCAAGCGCACATCGTCCAGCGGCTCTTCCGTTAGGACCTGAGCAGCGATGTTCAAGCTGTCTGCGGAGTCAACCGAAGGCACCTGAGTATAAACTTTTCGAGTTGTTGTTTGGCCAGGACCAAGTGTGCCAATGGTAAAATCGACTGGCTCTCGTTCGCCCACGATGACCGTCAACGTGGAAGACGTCAGCCAAGACGTGCCACGATTTTGCACGATTACCTCGACCGGCATCGTGGTGCCGGGCAACGCATTTGAAGGCAAGTATATTTCAGCGAGCGCCACATCCAGAATCGCGGCAGTGTTACGCTCGCGTAATCGATCCCAATTGACCACACCACCGCCATAGACTGGATCGACTCCTGGTGCTCCGGCCTCGTCGAGAGTGCGTCTCAGCATATCGACCACTTCCTGATGACTGCGCGCAGTCTCGGCCGAAAGTATCGAAGCCAATGTGCCAGTCACAAAAGGAGCGGCAGCGGATGTTCCGGAAAACAACATCGTGCCGCCATTTTCTTTGGCAGTGAGCACGCCGACACCTGGCGCAGCGAAATCGATCGAACTAGATTGATTAGGAAAGAGCGCCTGTCGCCCAACGCTATCCACGGCAGTCACCGAGAGCACCTGCGGATATGCGGCAGGATATGGCATCTGCGCATAACCATCGTTGCCAGCGGCAGCGACCATGATCACATCATGATCTTCTGCATAACGAATCGCCTCGCGCATAAGTTGCGTATCCTGATACACACCCAAGCTCATGTTCAGTAAATCGACACCAAGATCCACCGCCTGAACGATGCCCGCGGCGACGTGAAAGCTATTGCCCATTCCCTCATTATCTAGAACCCGAATCACAAGCAGTTCTGCTGCGGGAGCGATCCCCTCTGTACCTGCTATGATCGAAGCCACGGCAGTGCCATGTGACGCACCGGGACCAGCCACACCGCCACCGGCCAAGTCGATGTGTACAATATACACATCATCAAATTGTGGATGCGCTTCGATACCTGAATCCAAAATCCCAACCAGTACCCCCGAACCATCACCTTCAACTGGACCGCCGACAATGGATCGAGCGGACTCACCAAATGCACGCAACTGCGCATACTGCTCTGGTGACACTGCAACTGGTGGTGGCGGGCGCTCAACGCGATACAAGAAACTCCCCTCGCCGCCATACAATCCGGGATTCGGCCCTGACATCGCAGCTTTACCAATGCGCACAACCAGCAACTCATCGATCTGCCCGATTGGAGCCAGACCTGCCTGACTCAGTGTTCTCAAATACTCCAGATAATCTTTACGATTGGTAAAATGCATGACCATCTCGCCCGGAATCGCATCCACAGGAAAAACGACATCCCAAGTCACAGATATTCGATCGGGAATCTCCGTAAAATGAATCACCTCCTCGTCAGGAGATACATCTGTAATCATACGCTGCCCCTCCTCGCCAGTTTGCCATTTTGATAAGAATAGGCCAATACATACACCGACAATGATCAGAACGCATAAAATCAGGAATCCA
>CALKBZ010000004.1 GCA_937775295.1 uncultured Opitutales bacterium | reverse complement strand
GCTTTCCCCGTAACCAGCCGTTTATTTTGCTTCCCCGCTCCACTATACAATTACTTTTGATTGCCGCTCTAATTGGTTGGAGCGGCGTCGCCCCGATCCATGCACAAGATCCCAGCCAGCTGGGCTTTTCTGATCTGCAGGCGCAGGCCAATAAACTGGTCGAAACAGGCCAATTGGAGCAGGCTATGCCATTTTTGGAGGAGTTAATCAAGCGCGTCGAAGCGACTGAAAACTCCGAAATCAAAATCGATTTCCCGATTTTCCTGCTCGGCACGGCTCATATTCAGCGCTTTGTCGCCACTCAAAGTGCCGGCGAACTCAACCAAACCTTGGTCTGGTATGCTAAGCTGGAAAAGGACTATCCCAATAGTGCTAAAATGGAGGACGCGATGCTGAAAAAGGTCGATGTGCTACGTATCTTAAAACGCGAAGACGATGCAATCGCATTGATGACGCAATTGTTGGATGGCACCTACTCCTTCCGCCTCAACCTAAAGCAAGAGAGTAAGTTGCTCAAAGATCTCACCCAGATTTACTACAACAAGGGCGATTGGAAGGACGGCCTACCGATCTTCGCTAAGTTGTTGAACACATCGCGCGACTTTGAAGACCAAGCCTGGGCGGCAGCCGCCAGCTTCGAAGCATTGATCGCAGAGAAACGTTTCGACGACGCGATGGCGCTGCTACCGATCCTCGCGCGCGAATCCGAAGTGCGCTACCTACCTCGACTCAACGTCGCGCTTTTAAGAACCAGCGATACCATGGTCGCTCAAGCCCGTCTCAGCGATGCCGCTATCTTGCTCAACTTGATCAAGACGACCGACATCATGATCGAGCATAACCAAGCATCTGTGGCCAACAAGCTGAACCAGATTAAATTCAACACTGACCTGGGGCGCAGCCATGACGAGCTGACCGAGCGCCTCAAGCAAGAAGTCAAGAACCTCGAAGCCACCATTACGCAGTTGCGCAAGCTCCCCACCCTACGCAACGAGTTGCTGGTGCGCCGTGCACGTAATTACACCAAAACCGCCCGCCGCTACGAAGCCTTCTGGATGTTCTTCGACCTGATGACCGAGAATCCAAAGGACAAACAGACCGAATTCTTCACCTACGCGACCTTCTCCAATGCTCTGCAACTCAAGAAAGCCGAAACCGCCATCACCGTGGGCCGCTCCTATCGCAGTCAATTCCCCCAAGGTGATTACTACTCTGACATCAGCATCGCACTTGTCAGCACCTTGAAGGACAAAGGCGATACCACCGAGTATGTGCAAATCGCCAAGGACTTTCTAGATAGCCGACCACTCGACACCGCATCCAGTAACATGCTGGCAATTTGGGCGGGCCACAAGATGGAGAACGCACTATTTGCAGACATCATCCAACAGTGTAATCGCTGGCTCAACCTGCACCAGAATCCGATTTTCGACGACGGCCTGTTTTACTGGCGCGGCATCTCTGAATTGCAAACTAGCAAATTTGCAGACGCAATTCAGAGCTTCGACAGCCTGCTTAAGCAATATCCGACCAGCCTCTACGCCGAAGACGGCCTGCTGCGTAAAGGAGCCGCCCAATTTTATGCGCAGGACTTCGAAGCCGCACGCGAAACACTCTACAGCTACACCAAGAAATATCCACGCGGCAACGCACTCGACCAAGCCTACTATTTCCTCGGCGAAGTGGAGAACCTAGCTGGCGATTATGAACTCGCACTGAAGCACTTTAAGCGGGCCGACGAAATCACCACACTGCAAGATATCCATGATGGTGCCGCTTTCAGCATAGGCAAGATCTATGAATTACTCCAGCGCTACGAAGATATGGCCGCTCACTTCAAGGCCTACACCGAGCGTTTCGGCGAAGATGGCCGTCTCACCGATGCAATCTTTGAACTCGGTCGTGCGTATGAATTTCTCCGCCAGCCGAATCAAATGCTGGCACTCTATCGTCAATACATCGATAAATTTGCAGACGACATGGGAAATGCTGGTGTCGATGTGCTGATCGAAGGCTACGCCGAGAAATATCACACCAACAAAGCCACACTGCTAAAGACCGTCGAATTCCTCGATGCATTGGACAACGACATCGAATTCCGCACCAAAATCGTCACTGACCGCGGCTACTTGTTTGAATACTTCTATATCAACAACGATCTGGATCAAACGCTCTACAACCGTCTGCGCAACGATCCACAATTTGGCGAATGGCTGGTCGAAGACCTCGCTCCAATCAGTGAAGTCACCGCAATCTACCGCAAACAACTGGCCGACTACCCGACCGAGACTCCGGTCGAATTTTTCCGCGATCAACTCGCTAAGTTTAAGGCCGCCAACAAGCGCGTAGCCGAAACTCGCATGTTGATGGGTCTCTACCGCAGCGATGTGGAACTCGCACCGAGCCAATCCTACGACAGCGCGTTCTTCAGTGAAGTCACCCCGCGCGTACTACTCTATATCGCCGACTACTCGCGTGCTGACCGCCTCGATTTTGCGATCGAAGCGTGGAACGAAGTGCTGGCCACTTATCCAACCGACGATGCAGCCATCGTGTCTTACATGCGCCTCGCCGACGTCAGCAATCAACGCGGCGACAAACCCAGCGCACTCAACTACCTCGAAGCAATTCAGGCTCAATTCCCTGGCACGCCGAAACTCCCCGGAGTCATCCTACGCCAAGGCGAACTACTCGCCTCGATGGGCCGCGGCGATGAAGCCCGCGAGAAATATCAATATATTCTGCGCGTGCCGGACTGGCGCGGCCTCATTCACGCTCGTGCTCTGTTTCAAACCGGCGCGGCCTACATGGCTGAGAGCAAATATGCCGAAGCACATGGTTTCTTCGAGCGCACCTTTCTCGGCTATTCTCAATTCAGCGAATGGTGCGCACGCGCCTACCTAGCGGATGCCGAAGCCCTTTTAGGTATGGGAGCAACGGCTGATGCGATTGCCACTCTGACCGAGGCGAACGAAACACTCGCAGAAGCTACCCCCGCAGACATCGCCGAAGCCATTCAAGCGAAACTGAAGGAACTACAACCAGCAGGCGCCCCATCGCCTCAGTCATAACAGCCCCACACACACGGATGCGTTACTTTTCACTCAAAGCCCTGCTCATCACAGCCTCCTATCTCGGTTGCACGCTCTTCATTTTTGCAGAAAATGCCTACTGGACAGAGTTCGGTAATCAGCCCGTCTATATTCAGCAAGTCAACGGCGGCTCAAAGCAGACACTTAAATTTATCGATTATAAAGATGGCATGTTGGTTGCGGAAATAACGATTGATGGCGGTGTCGGCGAAATGTCCCTGCCAGTCAGCGAATCGATGGTCAACACACTCCGCTTAGACTTGAGCGAGATGCAAAAAGCAAACAAACTGATCCAGCAGGGCAACTACGCTGGTGCCGTCAAGGTGCTCCGCCAAAAAGTCTATCCATTAGTTAAATTCACTGAGGTGCCGGAGTTGTTCAGCCAATTACACTCCCCAGTCCGCACCTTGATCAGCAGCCTTATCAGCGCAGACGAACTTGCTGAAGCAGACGATCTACTCAACCGCATCGCCATTGGTAAAGTCGACATCAAATATAGCCAACTGAGCATCCAATTAATGAATGCGTATCTCGCAGACGAAGAATTCAAAGCAGCCGGACGAATCGCAGGTCAACTACCTAAAAGTGGTGCGTACACGCCTAACATCACCGAAGTCGTCAATGCGGCCGACACCCTACGCGGCGCAGGTGAATATGAAGCCGTAATTCCGCTCTACCGAGAAATCGAGAGCTCTGTTCCTGAAAATGTGCGCAAGAATGTGCGCATGTGGCTGGCCTACAGCTTGGTACTCGCCGACCGTGTTGATGAAGCCTCTCCGATGATCGACAGCATGAAAGAGCCAGCGCCGAATGATCGGCTATTTTCGCTCTACAAATTGCTGCAAGGCTCACGTGAGCACCGCAACAGTCAATACAACCAAGCCCTCGACGTGCTCACTCGTGGCTTCGTTCGCGCGCAAACCTCTTACGTCTGGGTGCCGGAAATGCTCTACCTGATCGGCGATTGCTACAAACAAGCCGGAGATCCGACTGCCGCGCGGAATGTCTGGTCCGAAATCACGGTGCTTTATCCCGATTCACCATGGGCCACGCGTGCCGCCGAATCACTCAGCAAACTGCCAAAGCCAGAACCCGCGCCGCCAAGCAATTAATCCATCACTTCACAAAATAACAACACACTAAAACCTCAGCCTTTAATACCAAACCGTCATGAAACTACCAAAGTTCCGCCTCCTACCTTCCTTTGCTGCGCTCGCGCTGTTTGCCGTCGCTACGCAATGGACAATGACTCAATCCCTCAGTGCACAAACTGAAGAGGCAACCGTCGAGTCAGTCGAGACTGCCGAAGAGGCAGCTGCTGCCGAAGCCGCTGCAGGCGATAAATCCCTGATCGACATGTATAAGAATGGCGGCTGGGCCATGTATCCGCTCACACTCCTGTCGATCTCGGCATTCGGACTGATCGTATTCAACTTTATCGCGATTAGTCCGAATCAAATTCTGCAGCCTTCAGTGCTGCCAGAGATCGATACTGCGCTGCAAGCAATGGACATCGCAAAAGCCCGCTCCATCTGCGACGAGAACCCAGCCCCTGCCACTAACATCATCCATGCAGGCTTGGTACGTGTCGACATCAACCGCTACAATCCAGAACAGGTCAAGGAAGCCGTCGAAGAAGCCTCGGCCGAAGAACTCGCGGGCCCATTCATCTTAATCAACTACCTCTCCGTGATCGGATCACTGGCCCCCATGGTCGGACTACTCGGAACCGTCTCCGGTATGGTCAAAGCCTTCAACGTGATCGGCGCTGAAGGCGCTGCCAATGCCCAAGCGCTTGCAGGGAATATTTCGGAAGCCCTGATCACCACTGCCAGCGGCATGATCGTCGGTATTCCTGCGATGTTCTTCTTCTTCTTCTTCAAGAATAAATACGGTAAGATCACTTCCCGTGTCGCGCGTGTGGTGGGAGACCTGCAATTCACACTCAGCACTGCGATTAGCAATCGCTAATCTAAACACCTGCGATTACTAACCGATGAAAACATGGTCCCCAGAAGAAGTTGATCCGGAGTTTGAACTGACTCCAATGATTGACATCGTGTTCCTGCTCATCGCGTTTTTCATGACATTGATCAGTTTTATTAGCGCCGAACTCATCGAACTCAAGCTGCCGGATGCCAATCAGTCGAGCATTCCAGAAGAACCAGGCGAACGCCAATACATCTCCGTTGATATCAGCGGACAGGCCTATCTCGGTTCGACTCCAATCAGCTACGAAGCACTGCCCCAAGCATTAGCCGCTGGGCGCGCGGCTCAGCCCAGACTCAAGGTGTTTCTTCGGGCTGACGCGAAAACTGCACACCGTCATGTCAACCGCGTCATGGAGGCCTGCGCTGAAGCAGGCATCTTTGACCTCATTTTTGCCTCCAATAAAAATTAAATCGTGGCTGCTGTTAACAAAGTTTTAGAATCAGAAGATAAAGTCGATATCACACCGATGATCGACATCGTGTTCTTGCTGCTGGTTTATTTCATGTTTCTGCCGCTGCAACAAGAAGCAGATGTGGGGATCAAATTACCCAGCGCGACCCCACCTGCTGAGAATCTTAAATTGCCCAGCGAGCATGTCATCGAGATCTTTCCGAATGGATTGATTCTCCTCAATGGCGCACCAATGGACTCTTCGGATGACCGTGTAATGGCGCGTCTTTCTACCACGCTCACGCGCCTGCGTATGTCATCGGACCGAGTTGGCGATGATATCGTGGTGAAGATTCAGGCCGATCCTGACTCGCCGCATCAACGTTCTATCGACGCACTGAATGCCTGCGCCAAGGCTGACATTACCAAAGTCTCGTTCTCCGCATACGCGCTCTAGTCATGATCGATTGATCTGATTCGACCCCACGCGTTCGGCTGTAACGACCGGCTTTGTTTGGTCGACTGCCCAAATACGCTCACATATAATCTCCCCAGATGCTGCCTCCTACCAAAAAACGAAAAATAAATCCGCTGCTACTGAAGGTCATCCTCATAAGCGTAGCCATTCATCTACTTGCAGCGCTTATTCTCGGAAGTATCACGATCTACAAATTTGTCGTTCCCTCTGATGCACAATTCGAAGAGCCGCCTGTCGTGGAGCAAGAAGAACCACCACCACCGGTCAAAGTGCTAGATTAGGCCGCAGCAACCCAAGCAGCAACAGGCTCAGCGCCTGACCATGCGCCCGGTGGCGAACATCGCAGTGGCGAATGTGGACGTCAATTTACCTGACATGGAGCAAAACTTCACCGTCAGTGGAGGGCTAGGCGGCATGGGCGGCGGCAGCCTACTCGGTGGCACCCGTGGTAGTATCGGCATGGGCTTGTCCGATGTCAGCGTGTTCGGCCTCAAGTCGCGCGCCGAGCGTATCCTATTTGTGATCGATGCGAACCGCCAGATGATCACCGATAAAAAAGGCGGCCTAAACAGCTACAAGATCATCAAAGACGAAATCACCGACATGGTCGGCAATCTGTCGGCAGGCACTCTGTTTAACGTGATGTTACAAGACCGCACCAAGACGATGCTGTTCAAGCCGCAACTCGTGTCCGCAGGCTCAGAGGTGCACCAGCAACTGATCCAATGGATCAATCCAATCAATGCCAACGCTACCAATGTAGGGCTCGAAGGCAACCGTCTTGCGAAAAAGCCGCAACTCAAAACACTGAATGGAGAAGCGGTCAACACTGCTTTACGCCATGGGTCGCGAGGTAATGAGACTGGCTTCATCACACAAATAGCGCTCGAACAAAACGTCGATGCGATCTTCTTCATCACTGGCTACCACCGCGGGTTTGAAACCATTCGCCGCACACTCAACGAGCGCGAGGAAGCTGAATGGCAGCGTAAAATCGCCAAGCCGGACTACATCAACCAGCTCGCCGCGCATAAGCTCGAAGTTCCAAAAATGCAGGTGAAGGTTAAAGCCAAGATGGCCAAAATAAACGCTGAGCGTAAGAAAAATGGCCAACCACCACGCGTGTTGGAGCAACGTCATGGCGTCTACTCCAATGCCAATGAACTCGGACTCAAATGGCCCCCCAACACCAACCATCCTGGCTTTAAACCAAGTCATGAAATTAGGGACAGCGATGTTTCCAAATATTTCCGCAAGCTAATCGATGAACTCTACGAAGACCACGACAAGCCCGTGCCCTCGGCCAACGTGGTGCTCTTTCTTGCGGGTGATGAAGCCTTCAGTGACGCTGCAAAAAAACAGCTGGATCAATACGTGCGCTTCTTCCGCGGCAAAAATCGCGTGATCCGTGGCCTAAACGAGATCTCAAGCGCGCGTAGCTCGAAGAAAACGAAGAACTAAGCCGGCAGCGCCGCGTCCCTCCCCACTTTCAAACAAAAGGCAGTCGAACATTCGGCTGCCTTTTTTGTGCCCTATAGGAGTGTGAGCGACTTTCCCACGTTGAGCCGATGTTAATGCGCATGTGGGGTAAGCGTCCGAGGGAGATCCTCTGATAATTCTATCGACAACTATCAATGTTGATCGATTACGATCCGTTTCTACCGATATGGGTCGAGTTCTACAGAGCTTCTTTCCAATTGGATGGAAGGAGCGGATCGAGATCATCCTGGTTGCTCATCGTGGGTAATCGATGAAGCAGATCGGTCATGTATGCAAGCGGATCAATGCCATGTCGTTCACATGAGACGATGATCGAGTAGATGATGGCAGAGCGCTGCCCGGCATCTGGGGAGCCAATGAACAGGAAGTTCTTTTTGCCGACCGCGGAGGGGCGTATTGCGTTTTCGATTAGATTGTTATCGAGTCGGACTTGTCCGTGTTGGCGGATTCGTAACAGCGCTGTCCATTGCCCAAGTAAATACGTGCAGGCTTTTCCGAGCCTGGATTTAGGCCGCGCTCTTAGATGGAGTATTTGCACCACTTTCTCGATACGGCTTAAAACTTGAGTGCTTTGCGCTAGACGTCGTGTGGCTCGAAGCTTCGGGCTGTGGCGCTTGTCATCGTATTGATACTCGTCTCGATATAAGTGTCCGATCAAGCCGTGCACCATGCGCACGGCCTGCGGTGATTCCGATTCGGCCTCGACGAACTTGCGTCGCGCATGCGCCCAGCAGGCGACACGCTCCACGTGCTCATTCTTCTTAGCAAATCTTTCATAGGCACCATATCCGTCCGACTACAGGACGCCTTGAAAACCATCAAGCAGGCTGGTGGCCTCATCATACCCACGACCAAGCCGCCAGTCGAAGACAACATCGCTTCCTGGTTTACCGATTACCCATAGATAACCTTGGGTTGTTTTACCTTTTTTCTGATCCGGGTCCATGAAGCGCACTGGAGTTTCGTCCGCTTGCAAATAGTCCCCTTCGAGTAGCTTCGCTCGCATGCGACCATAAATTGGATTGAACCAATCCGCGACCGCCTCAATCCAATCAGCCATAGTCTTGCGCGAAAGCTGTGCGCCCCAATGCGCAGACATCTTTTCCTGTCGATAGAGCGGGATATGGTAAAGGTATTTGCCCAGTGCAATATATGCGAGCAGCTCTGCGGAGGCGTAGCTGTTGTCGATGGGACGCTTCAATGCCGGAGCAATTGTCGGTGGTCGCGAACGATCCAGTTTGTGACGGAACTTACCGCGCACGATCGCACGCTTCCATAGCTTCGGCGGCGTGATCTTCACCTCAAAGGTCACTTCTTCGCCGATCCGCTCATAGGCCTCTGGATCTGCTTTGACTGCATCTGGGATTAACTCGGTTGTTTCGAGAACGGGTAAGTTTTTAAAGCGCTCTGCCGGTAGGTCGCGCTTGCGCGGCTTGGCGCGTTCGTAGCTGATCGTTTCTTTCTTGGGGGCCGATGCATCCGGTTGCGCGGCCTCTTCGCCGAGCTTTAGGCGCGTCTGCAACGCGTCGAGCGTCTCGCTCTTGCCAGTGCCAAACAGATTGCGTTTAAACCACTCAACCTGGGCACGTAGGTCGGCGACTTCATCACGAAGGGCATTTCGTTCCGCCTCCGTCTCAGTCAATCGATCCATTATTTGCGCCGGTGCCATGATGGCACGTATCCATAAATTAGATACAGTTACGGGCAAACATTTTATCGCTCATACCATGCTTTTTTACAGCCCTGCTTCAGGTCGATTCCTTCCAGCAACATCCCCAAAGACTGCGGAGTGAGCGAGAGCTTCCGATCGTCGCTGCCCGTTGGCCACGTAAAGCGACCTTTCTCCAGGCGCTTGGCGAATACCCATACGCCACTGCCGTCCCAGTAAAGGATCTTGATTCGATCACGCCGCTTGTTCGCAAACACGAACAAGGCACCACTGAACGGATCTTCCTTGAGGCGCTCACTCGCTTCGGTCCAGAGCCCGTTAAAACTCTTGCGCATGTCCACGGGGCCCACGGCAAGGTAGACCTTCGTTTGATTTGGAAAACTAAACATAGATTATGCCCTCAATAAGCGAATCAGTTCAGCCAGTTCACTGGCCTGCGTCCCGCGTAGAACAGTCCCGTCGGGCAAACTTACCTCTAAGCTTGAGCTCAATGATTCAGCAGGGCTACTCAGGCTCAGTTCGTGAAACTTCGGTTCCAACTGAGAACTGATCAAAGCACCGCCGCTCTTACGTCGGCGGCCTAGCCATGAGACCAGCGTTCCGAACTTCAGACCTTCGCGGCGGCAATAAGCAGCCTGAGTTAACCCGCTTTGATCATAGCGATCCAAAATCGAGGACCACTCTGCTGCACCACGGATACGACGCCCCTGACGATCAGACTTGCCCGACTCCACACATACCTCTGTTTCAATTGATTCCATCCACAAAGAATACCACGCTGCTGCATTATGGATAGGAGGTCGTCACTCGGACGCTTACCATGAGGTTGTGAGCTAAGCAGATGAACTGCGCCTGCATGTTTTTCGCATTAGCCGAGCTGGCCCATGCGTTGCACTCATTCATCTTATTCTTAAATGTATCGTATGTTGTTTCGATATCCCAACGCCGCTTATAAAGCCATGCGAGAACACCAGGCCGTATCTTCATGTGATTGGTAATGAACTCATACTCCGTGCCAGTCTGAGGGCACTGATATTTAATGTAACGAAACAGCACTTGGGAGGTTGCATTTGTCACGAGCTGGTCGTCGATGACGCCTAGATTGACTGGATCCTCACGATCAAAGTCGATTTCGCCGTAGAAGGTAAACTTAAAGAGATCCTTAGCTCGGCTGAGGAAGTAGATGCCCGCGGTTTGCTTCCAGCGATGCCATTGCGGGATATCGATCCCCGCGCAATCCCACACATACAATACTTGCTTTCCCTTCGCTGCGCCCTGTCGCAGTTGAGCCGAACTCATTCGCTTCAACGCATGCATATCATGCTCGGATTTCTTGCGGCCTCCCTCGTGGTCAGCACTAGTTAAATGCGTTAAGGAATGCGTGCGCAAGTTCAGCGTGTAGAAGTGCCCCACTGCACGACGCTTACCTTTAATAGGGAACTCATGCGTGCTCGTCGCATGGTAGTGACCGTCGCCAGCATGGATATCGATCTTGGCTAAATCATCCAGCTCATCCATCCGCGAATCTGAATGTGTCGGCATTGAAGCAGCAACGAGCGTGTTGACTTCGGCAATCAAATTTAGGCGACGGGGGCTCTTCAATGTCTCAAAGAAATGACTCACTCCAATGGCATTCTCATTGTGCGACATCGCCCAATCCTGTAGAAAGCCACGTCCGGTTTTGCACTCTTTGATCGAACGCTCGACCCCAATTTGAATCCATTGTGAATCGCTCAAACCGGGGCAGTTGCGTCGATGCTCGCAGTGATCGAGCGCATCGAGGGCGGAAGCAATAAAGTGAGACATCAGGCGGCTGGAATCAGTGTTTTTTAGCATAGACCCAATTTTTTGGCGGCCCCCTACAGTTAAGCTTTTAAGGCCGTCAAGGCCCTTTTATCCGCGGGGTTAGCGACTTTTAATACCCGCCGGGCTTCGAGTGTTTTGCAACCTCGTATGCACTAGCATGAACTAAAGCCGGACGGTAGAATCAGTACAATTCCTGCGCAAACATGAACACCGTTCTGTAGCCTGCCCTATTTTATCGCCTCTTTTTTATAGGATGTTCTCGTTTACTTATTAGTAGAACATCAGCTTTTTCAATTTACACAAAATCCCTTACACCTTCCGTAAGAGGATTTTTTTGTAATGTCCTAAAAATGTTAGATTGCGTGGACTGACACTTTTCGCCAAACAATCCCTTTCCTCGTCAGACCCTTTTCTTCACTCAGCTTCAATTCGAGATCGTCACTACGGATTTGATAAAATCAACAAATTTACTCTGTTACCCGACATGCCTTCCTTACTCTATTTTTTCACCCGAACAGCTTTGCTTTTCCTCTCTGCCCTGTCTCTAACGGCTCAGTCTGAGCCGAAGGCACTCGAGCACATGGTCCTGATCCCAAGTGGCTCCTTTTCGATGGGAGGCAATGCGGGCCTGATGAATGGCGGCTCCCAATCGCACCAGACATCCTACCCGATCCATGAAGTCACGCTGGATGCCTTTTGGATAGATGAAGCGGAAGTCACCAATCGGCAGTTTGCGGAGTTTATCGAGGCCAGCGGGTATGTGACGTTTGCGGAGCGTCCACTACCCGAGGCGGTGCTGGAGAGCCTGCAACAAAACATCACCGCTAACCTGTTGAAAATCAAGTCGATGCTCCCCCAGGCTACCGGCGCAGAACGAAAATCGATGCTACAAGCGATCGAGGAACTCGAGTCCAACTCTTGGACTGAACAAAACGCTGGTTCAATTGTCTTCGCGCTGCTTCAATCTAACCTTCAATCATCAAACGACATCACACAATGGTGGCGCATTGACCCGTCAGCGACCTGGCGCGCCCCGTCAGGCCACGGATCCAACTGGAAAGACTTGCTCGATCATCCTGTGGTGAATGTCACCCATGACGACGCTGCCGCCTACGCCGAATGGGCCGACAAGCGGCTACCCACTGAAGCTGAGTGGGAACGTGCCGCGCGCGGCGGTTTGGACAAAAAGCCCTACGTATGGGGCGACGATTTTGCACCCGAGGGCGAAACCGTATGGATGGCCAACATCTGGCAGGGCCTGTGGCCGTATGAAAATACCGGATTGGACGGCTACACCTCAACGGCTCCAGTCAAGAGCTTCCCGCCCAACGCCTATGGACTCTATGACATTTCGGGCAATGTTTGGGAGATCGTGCAAGATCGCTACCATCCGAAAGCCTATTCACTACGCCCCGACGGCGCGACCAACCCAACCGGACCCACCCCAGCTAGCTTGGCTCAGCTCATGCAGCGGGTTCCGGCCTATGTGACTCGTGGCGGCTCTTTTCTTTGCTCAGACGGTTGGTGTCGAGGCTACCAGCCTGGCTCTAGGCAAACTCAGGAAAACGATTCCCCAGCCCAGCATACCGGCTTTCGCTGCGCCAGAGACATCAAATAAGGGCAGGAAATGGGGTCAGTCCACGCATTCTAACACGATCAGTAAATCCCAATGCGTATTGGGCTCGGACGGGGTCATGCCATCACGTGCTGAAGGTAACGCCTGAGACAATCAGTGGGATCCGTTCCGGAGTCAGATCATGCCTCAAATAATGTTTTGTTCACGGGCATCGGCGCCGCTGGGCCGCTGGGCCGTAGCGGTTGATCAGGGGCGCGAGTGTCCCTCCCCGCCTCAGTGCGTCGGCGTGAGTATCATTCGGGTGATGCCGTAGCGCGTGACGGCGGCGGTGCCTGAGCGGGATCCGTCATGATCCCACTGTGGTGGGCTTACAGCGTGAAAAGAGAATCAAGCCGATGCCGGTGCACAGGGCACCGGCATAGAGCGAGTCGACATTGGCCCAAAAACCGGTCTGCTCGGTGAATCGCCAGATGGTGGTGCCCGCAGCACCGAGCAGTGATGCGAACACAAACTGGTTGTCCGCGATGCGCCCTGGCCAGAAGTAACCAATCATCATGGGCAGCAGCAGGCAGGCGGCCATGTAGCTGCCAAGCGTCTTCCAGACCTGCATGATATTACCTTCAAAGGCGACGCCCAGCACCACGGCGGCGATGCCTGATACGATCATGCCGAGATGATGCAGCGCGACGCGACCGCGGAACCGCTTGGGCACCAGATCGTAGGATACGGTGGTGCCGGCCAGAAAGAGATACGAGTCGAGGGTGGAGAGAATGGTCGCCGCGACGCCGGCCAGCATGAACCCACGCCAGCCGTCGGGCAGCAATTGCACCGCGTAAATAAGGTAGGCATGTCCGGACGCTGCTTCGGGGATAAGGGCGAACGCATACATGCCACCTAAGGTAGTGCAGATATCAAAGAAGAACCATACCACGGTGGAGAGCAGAATGCCGGCCTTGGCGGTGCGGGTGGAATCGGCCGCAAAGCAGCGTTGATAAAAATTGGGATCCACCAGTGTGGACAACGCCACAATCCCCCAGACCACCAGCGTGCCCCAGGATTGTCCGCCGGTAATGGAAAAGTGCGTCTCTGGCAGTTGTTCACGTAGAAACGACAGGCCGCCAAATTGAGTGACCGACAGGATGACGACGAGCAACACGGCAAAGCACATCACGAAGAATTGAACTATGTCGGAAAAGACGACGGCGCGTAGCCCGCCCCACATGGCATACATTAGAACAAAGACCACGCCGATGGACATCGTAAGCCAGAGCGGCCCGCCGAAGAGAATCTGCAGCAGCAAGCCGACGCTAATGACGTAGGCAATGGGCAGCACATTGAACAGATTAAAGACGGCGCTCAGTCGGCCCGATTTCGGCCCGAACATGCGGCTGACCAAGTCGGGCAAAGTGACGGCTTGGTAACGCCGGACCCGATGCACAATGAACAGTGCAAAGATGATGTAAGCCGCATACCAGAAGACGCCCTGCGTCACAAAATTATAGATGCCGTATTCAAACGCCATCTCGGTGACTCCAAAAATCCCGCCATACCAAGTGGCCACCAAGGTCGCGATAAACATGGGCAACGTCAGCCGACGCCCCATCAGGAGAATGTCGAGTAAGCGTGTCTCTTCGTCTACGTTGGCCAGCGTAGTGCGTTTGCGATACTCACCGAGAACCACTGCACCCAGCGTAATGCCGATGATGACGGCAAAGACCAGCCAGTCCAACGGCACGATGGAATTCGCCACCTCGAGCGCAGGATCAAAGTTCACGTTGCTCACGCTTGCCACGGGTGCTCGACCCAACAGTGCATTCCCTGGTGGAGGGACTGATAGATACGATCAGATTGGGTGGTGGCTTCGTTTTTAATCATAGGCGCGTGGTCGCAGCGACAGGCAATTTGTATCTTTGTCATGCCTTAGGGCGTTCGAGTCAATACGTTGAGTTCCTTTGAGGCGTCGCGAGGGTCGGCTGCTGCGCCGTCCGCAGCGTGTGGATCCTGGACTGAGGTTCGGCGGACGAGGCGGTGCTCCTCCCTCCCGAATGTGCACCAGTCAAAATGCGCGGCCGATTCAAATCTGGGGGCCTCTGCAACAAGACATATAGATACGAAGGCTTATCATCATTGATTTTAAGCGCAGAGCACGCGGCCATTAAAACGAACCCACGTAGCGGCTCTGGGACAGTCGCCGAGTATGGTTGCTAATAGATGCAATGGCATTGGGCTTCAGCCAAAACTGAAACTGAAGCTGAAGCCATTACACTTGCCTAGCCTCAGCCAGTTCGGCACCGCTTCGCGGACTCCGCTACTCCAGAATCTCTACTTTAAAAAACTTCAAACACCACCGCAGTGGTATTATCTTTACCATCCGTCTGCACCGCTTCGGTGACCAGCATCTCAGCTGGCGTGCCTTTAAGATGTGGCGCTGGATTACGAATGATCCGCTCCATTCCTCGGTTAAACAACCCTTCGACCAAGCCATCGGAGCAAATTAAAAAACGATCACCAGACTCATAACCGATCGCGCCAAACTGTGGACTGAGGTTCTGATTTTTACCGCCAAGCACTTGTTGCAGGGCATGACGCCCAGCATGGCTGCGCGCCGCCGTCTCAGTCAATTGGCCATCACGCTGCAACCATCCGACATGCGTGTGATCGTGGCTCACTTGATTAATGCCGCCCTCCTTGGGCAAATGATAAATACGACTATCACCCACATGCGCAAAATAGAGCCATCCTGGGCTCAGCCAACATAGACTCAAGGTCGCACCCATACCTTGCAGCTCATTATAACTGAATCCCAGATGCGTAAGTTCGGCGTGAATCTGATCGAACAACTCACTCAAAATATCCTGAAAGCCGGTTTTGATCCCCGCAGCCGCCATGCGGAAACTCTGCGGCAATAATTGAGTGATCTTATCGGTCGCTATTT
>CALKBZ010000003.1:275000-391634 GCA_937775295.1 uncultured Opitutales bacterium | reverse complement strand
CCCTCACTCCTTAAACCTAAAATCCGGCCTGCGGGATCAGTCCATCGGTCAGTGATTTCGCAGCCTGATCTTTCAATGAATCAGACGCGGCAGCGGTCAATTCCTGCTCAACGTCATCAATCACTGCAGACACTTCCTCCATCGCTTCGGCCTGAATCTCAGCAACTTCATCTTCGACGGCAGCGACGGCCTCGGCTTGCATATCCCCGACTTTCTCTGGAACCGCCTCTATCGTTTCGGCGACTTCTTCTTGGGCGGCTTCGACGATGGCATCGACCTCTTGCAGCGCTTCAGCGACGCCGGCAGCTGAGGCTGCGTCCTTTTCAACAGGAGCAGGTGCAGAGACTTCGAGCTCTTTCTTACCGCATGCAGCGAGCAGGACAGTAACAGCGAGCAGGGACAGGACAGGTGTGTTTGATTTCATTATGCTATCGGGATTTTGATTATGTGAATAAGAATAGTAAATATAACCGAATAGTTCGCGAGTACCACCGTAATTGAGCATTTTCTTAGCTGAACAAAAAAACGAGTAGAGCCGTTAATAACGTTAATGCACGTTAATCTGATCTCAGAATGGATTGATAAGTAGGAGTTTATAAATCCCGATAAAGCACCTGCTCGACTGCGATTCAGTCCCAAATATGGCGGCGGCTCTGATTTACGTTAATTAACGTCCATTGACGGTTGAAGGAATTTCGTGTGATTCTGGCGAATTTAGGATAAAAAAAAGCGGCCGTCCCTGTAAAGAGAGGGCCGCTAGAAGAATTAATGCCTCAGGCTTGGCTTACCAGAAGACCGTGTAGAGAGCTATCAGCGAGAAACCGACCAGCCACCAAGTGAGGCCGCGACCAGCCAAGAAATAATCAGCTGCGCCTTGGTCTCCGGATGTGTCTTCGTCTCAGCTCTTCTAGATACCGAGACCAATGACGCCGACCACGGCGATAATAAATAATGAGACTTCTAAGATGTTCATAGGGTATTTTTGTTATAGTTGATCTGTCCAAGCGGCTATTCCGCTAATGAAGTGAGCTTTCGACACATCACACTCAAGTAAAAAATCGACTATGTCACTAGACAGTGATTCTCCTCAGCGCAGCAATGTCATAGAATAACGTACAGTTATGATTACAAGTGCAGAGTGCCCTCCCCAAATCGGTGCATTTATTAATTGTGCCGGTAGTCACTGGCTGCGCGCTCGCCGCTTCTACTAGCCTTTTTACGCCAACAGGCCCTTGATATCTTCTAGACTGACCTTTGCGTTGGCTGCCTCACTCTCTTCGAACAGTTCCTTCAATATCTCGGCCTTCTTCGCTTGCAGTTCGATCACCTTCTCTTCCACCGTGTTCGCGGCGATCAGCTTAATGCTGGTCACCACCCTCTCCTGCCCAATCCGGTGCGCCCGGTCAGTTGCCTGTGCCTCAGCTGCTGGATTCCACCACGGGTCGTAGTGCACCACCGTGTCCGCGCCGGTTAGATTGAGACCCGTGCCGCCTGCCTTGAGTGAGATCAGAAACACCGGAATGCTTTCGTCCTCATTAAAGGTGTCACACATCGCGAGCCGGTTCTTGGTCTTGCCGTCGAGGTAGCAGAACTTATGGCCCTTCTCAGTCAAATGCTGGGCAAGCAACTTAAGCGCGGTCACAAAAGAGGAAAACACTAAGATGCGACTGCCCGCATCAATACACTCATCGAGTACTTCGTCGAAGGCCGCTAGTTTGGCTGAATCGGCCGCCGGAAAGGTGTCGTCGATAATGCGCGGATCGACACAAACCTGACGTAAGCGTAACAGCTCGGTAAATGCGGCAAACTGCACGCGTCCAGCATTCGCGCCTGCCATCTCCAGATTAGATATTTCGCGACGCGTCTTTTCGAGCGTGTCGTTGTAAAAGCGCATTTGCTTCGACCCGAGTTCACAGAAGAAAGTCTTCTCGATCTTATCGGGCAATTCCGGCGCGACCTCTTTTTTGGTGCGTCTTAAGATGTAAGCAGCCGCGCGTTGTGTCTGCCGGCGCGAGTGCCATGCACGATCTTCCTGCGAGAGCTTCCCCGTCGCCTTAGTCACATAACCGGGCATCAGGAAAGCGAACAGCGAGAGCAAATCGTCGAGCGAGTTCTCCACCGGCGTGCCGGTCAGTAAGAAGCGACCTTTGCTGTGTAGCCGAGTGAGCGACTTGGCATTCTGCGAGCGACGATTCTTAATGTGCTGCGCCTCATCACCAATGACGACCGACCAATCCATGGTCGACAGCATCTCAATATCCTGGCGAAGCGTGCCGTAAGAGGTGACCACTATATCCACTTCCTCAAGCACCCTCGGCTCTTTCGCCCGCTTGGTACCATGATGCTTCGCTACCTTGAGACCCGGCACAAAGCGCCCAGCCTCACGTATCCAATTCTCCACCAAACTTGCGGGGCACACCACCAGCGCCGGCAGCGCCTCTGTGTTGGTGGTGCGAATACACTCGATCAGACCAAGTGCCTGCAGCGTTTTACCTAGACCCATTTCGTCGGCCAGAATGCCGCCCAACTCATGACGATACAAATGCCACAACCACGCCACACCGATGCGTTGATAAGTACGTAGAATCGTATCAAAAGCCGGTCGGATTGGCGCGGCTTCGAGCGCACCCACTTGCTTGAGCGCACGGCTACGGGATTGCCATGCCTGCGGCGGCTGCCAGCCTTCGACCAGCTCGTCCAGTAAATCTTCCACATCGACTAGCTCCTGCGTATCCAAGCGCTTCGAAAACGTCGCCGTGAAAGGTCGATCCGCCTGTCCGGAGACTGAGCGCTCGATTTGGTGCAAGCGCTCGACCGCAGCCCGATCCAGTAATGTGATTTGCGCGCCAGAGCCCTCATTCTCGACGTAACTGCGACCAGTCGCGATCGCGCGGCGTAGATCCGCCTCATCGCCCTCTTTGCAGAGCGTCACCTCCAGCGCAAAGCGGCCGTCCACCTCCTTGGTTTCGATCGCCGGCTCAGAAAGCTGCACATGTGCGAGTTTTTCCTCGAAACCATCGGTAAATTGCGCGCGCCATTGTTGCCGCAGCGCCTTCCAGTGGGCGGCGAGGAAATTCAGCGTCTTATGCCGATCTCGTAGCCACCATTTCCGATTCGACGGCTCGAGCATGAAACCCTCTAGCTTTAAAATGTTACGTAACGGCTTAATTGAATCATCATCACGTCCCGCCGGCAATCGGATCGCCAAAAAGTTAGGTGAACCATCCACCACTACCCGATTAGTGGCGTATTGCTCCATCGAATCCGCAACCGCCTTCGCGACTGGATAATCCCCCGGACGCCTCTTCCACGTACCTTGCGCACGAGCTTCAGCGATGCGCCGCAGGTTGGGCTTCGACTTTTCTCGCAGGCTGATAGTACGACTCAAAATCGGCCGTTTCAGCTCGTCCGGTACCGCGACCACCTCAGCCTCATCATCCTCTGCCGGATCTGCTTGTTTGAGAAATTCGTGTACGCCGGGCAACTCGTCGCCCTGCCACTCGATCGGCGCATTCGGCTGCTTAACCCAATACACCGTCGGTTCATCGATCAGCGTGGCGAGCAAGCGGCGCAGGCGACCGCCAGTCAATTCCAACAGACTCGCGAGCTTGCCACCACACCACGACTCGACTAAAGCCAACGCAGCTTGTTGCGGCGCGGACGCAGCATAATTGCGCGTCGGGCTCAGTTGATTGAGTGGCACAATTTCACGCCCCGCCGCAGCATCGAGCTTCACCACGATGGCATCGCGCTCAGCCGCTGCTGGCAAATTGGGCGGCAAAAACACTAGCATGCGCAACGTATCACCGGCAGCTGACAGCTTGATCGAACGCACACCGCGCGACTTAGTTGCTTCCGACTCTGGCTCGGGTTCGGGTTCTGCCACGAAATCAGGGTGTGGCTGTGCTGCATGGGCCCGTTCGTGCTTGAGCGCTTCATAGTGCAGCGCAATGGCAATGGCATGCGCACAGACCTTGCGTCGGCGCCCTTCAAGGCAGTTGCAATGGTTGACCGCAAAAACAGTCGAGCGCAAATTCAACTTCGGCTGGTACGTATCGTCGATGCCGGCAACCGTACCCGTCAGGATCGGGCTCTCCCAGGCCACCGCGGTCACCGCGCCTGCCTCAAATAAGCGCTCGGCTTGCTTGAAGACCAGCCCCCCGGCTAGTTCCAGCAGAAAGCTGCGGTCAAAGTCTGGAGGTAATTTGGATGGAGGTGGCATAGCGGCTCAGCACGTTTGTGCTTCGAGAGCGGATGTCAAGGTGGAGTGCGCGTCATTCACCGGAAAGTGCCGCAGGTCTGCAGGCCGTCCCAACCACCATTGGATCAGTGCTCATCCATGACTAACCACGACCCTAGCGCTGTGACTCTAACAACTTGCGATCCACTGAATATGCGCCACCCCCAGCGATCACGAATGTCAGGCACGCGAGCAATAGCATCAGTGAATATTCAATCCCCCCATCTTGGGCGAAAAACACCCCGTTATAGGTCGCAATAATCGCAACGGCCATGGTGCCGACCAGTGACACGCCAGCCAAGCGGGTCAGCAAACCGACCAGTAACAACAGCCCGCCAAAAAATTCAGCGCCACCTGCCAATGCAGCCATCAATACCCCCGGCTTCAAGCCTAGGTTTTCGGCGAAAAACTGCCCAGTCCCTTCAAGCCCATAGCCGCCAAACCAACCGAATAGCTTCTGCGCGCCATGCGCTGCCATGGTTGCCCCGACGCCAATACGAATGGGTAAGAGTGCGATCTGATTATGTGTTTTGAGGAGTGTTTCGTTGATTTTCATAATAGATTGCGTGGCATGCTTGAAGGATAGACTTGGCGTCAAGGCTCATGCTTAAACGGCAGCGTTACAACTGTTCTGCGCGCTGGCCGACTTTGCGTATGAGATTGGCGAATTGCGTGCGCTCTGACTCGTCCAGCACGTCAAACAACACATTTAAGTCTTTCGCATGCGCCTCAAAGCTAGGCTCGATCAATTCGTGGCCAAGATCCGTCAAGTGCACCAGCACCACACGTGCATCGGTCGTGCTGCGCTCGCGGCTCACCAGCCCACGCTTCTCTAAGCGCTGCACTGCGGTGGTGATCGAGCCACTGGTCAGTAAAATCTTCTCGCCGATAATATTGACCGGCTGCGCGCCCTTATGCAGCAACAACTCCAAGACAGCGAAATCACTCAATGATCCTAAGCCCGCAGCAGTAATACTCTTTTGACTGTAGCCATTCACCGCGTGTGATGCCTTCCACAGTAACAGAAAGAGGTGCGGTCCGGAGTTCTGATAGATCTTGGCCATATAAAAAACCTTCAATAGAACTTAACTTGAGGTCAAGCTAAAGGGCAGTTATATTGCAACCGCACGCAGAACGCGGACTAGTGTGATGCTCTTGAGCTTGGGGATGCCCGTCGTGAAGAACAGGGGCGAGGCACTCGGCAGCCAGGGCCAATATACTGCCCCAGAACTACTGTTGAGCAGAATTTACATGCGATTCAGCCAGCGCTGGAGCGACATCCTACCGATGTCCGCGAGATCTTCTTGGCCAGTTTTTATAATAATAAAAAGGACCCCTCAGTCTGACTGCGGACGCCGAGGTCGGCAGCCCTCCGTCAATAATAGTGCGCAAATAGCCGATTTAATTCGTTCCTGAGGCAGTTTCCACGCACAGTCCCGCTCCCCTCTACACATTGACTAGTCCACCATCTTAAAGGACATCGTAAAGCGATGCCCCTGCCTGGTCGGTGTGGCGTCACCAGAACCAACTCGCTTAAATGCGGTCTGCACAGACGCATCGAAGGCGGCATTGCCCGAAGCTGGCTGTAGCCGAACATTTGAAATACGACCGGAACTGCTCACATCGAACACCACAGTTACGGTCAGGCCGACACCCGCAAGGTTAGAGGGCTTGATCCAGGCACCGTTGAGGCGACGATTCAATTGATCGCCATAGCGTTGTAGCGCAGTGCGCTCGGCAGCGGTCAAGCTACCGGAAGGATTATAGACCGTCGTCGGTAGATTGTCCTGCAGCTGGCTGTTAATACGTGATGTATTAATGGTAGGAGCTTGGTAAGTCGTCTTGGGCGGGGTTGGCTTACGCTGCGTCGGCGTCTTCAACGGATTCACTTTACGGAAATCATCCATTGTCATCAATGGCTCCGCTCTCGGTTTCGACGGCTCGGGCGGTTTCGGCGTCGGCGCAGGACGTGGCTTTACTGGTGCAGGTTTTGGCATCACTGGATCAGGAATATCAAGCGGCTTGAAGTCCGGAATCTCCATGTCCGGTAGCGTTTTCATGGACGCAGCATCGCTCGGCTTTGAAGATTGCTGCGGACTCGGCTCGCCAATCATCTCGAAAACGTGCGGCTTTTCCTTCGGCAAAAAGGCCTCCACGATGGTCGTCAAAAACAAGCACACCAGCAGAGCAACATGCAAGATACCGGATGCCCACAATGACTGATTCTTACTTATTTCCATGTCATGCTATTTAACCTTCGTATCTAGACTAATCTTCGAGAGCTTGCGCTGCTTGATCATATCAATCACTATAATGACCCGCTGATAGGGTAAGTCTTTATCTGCGCGAATACTTAGCACTGGCGGCGCGTCGTCCATCGCCATAGTATCCAGCAAGTCGCCGAGCTGTTGCAGCGAGACTTTCTCATCGCTCCAATAGTAGTCGCCAGCCCGATCAACCGTAATCGCCTGAAACTCTTCGCGATCGCTAGGTTGCGATTTCGAGACCTCCACAGGGAGGTTCACATCGATGGTCTGCTCCAGCAGCGGAGTCGTGACCATGAAGATAATGAGCAATGCGAACGCGAGGTCGATCAACGGCGTCACGTTGATCTCCGTAAGAGCAGACATGCGATCTTTGCGATGGAAGTTACGAGCCACTGTTTGATCAATTAAAAATTAGGACGAGGCGCGAGGCGCGCTGAGAGAACTATTAGAATCACGGCGATCTACACGTTGGTCGCGGCGGCTTGCGCTTCGAGCTCGATACGATCGGCCACGGTGCTGGAGAAATTCTCCAATTCAACCACTGAAATCTTGGTTTGTAGCAACAAATAGTTGTATCCAAACACCGAAGGAATCGCCACTAACAGACCTGCGACAGTGGTCAACAAAGCACCAGAGACACCTGGGGCAAGACTCTGCAAACTGGCCGACCCCGCCCCAGCCATACCGCCGAAGGCATCCATCACCCCCCACACCGTGCCGAGCAAGCCAAGAAACGGTGCGCCGGTCACAATGGAGCCAAGCAGTACCATCTTACTTTCGTAGCGGATAACCTGCTCAGCGAGCCCACGTTGAATCGCATTTTCAACATGCCCCATGCGCAAAGTCGCCCGATGCGTATCCGTATCGACTAGATTGCCACCATAACGGAAAAATGCTTCCAGCGCGTCGCGCACGATATTGTAGTAAGGCCCAGCGCCCTTACCTGGCCGCTCTGGAGGTAAGTCCAGCAAGTGAGACTCTTGACTCAAAAGACGCTCATAGCGCTTATTTTGAGAGCGCAAGCGAGACAGGTCCATATACTTTCCAAACAGCACCGACCACGCGATAATGCTACAGACCATGAGCACCAGCACCACGATCTTGCCGGCAAAATTCGACTGGCCAAAATAGGTAAAAACATTGGGGCCGCCAGCGGCCTGCAAGAGAAGTGAATCAAATACGGTGGTTAAGCTCATTTTCTAAAATTGCGTAGAGGTATATCTTTGATAGACCTTTATTAACAACAGGCGTTCAAATCCCTGCCAGCATAAAACCTAATTCTTCGAAAAAACCTTTTAACCGTTCACTAGGAATTTGATTTGCCCGCTTAAAAACCGCGGCCTATACATTAATCATTCACCCAACGATCATATTGATGAATAGCAAAACACTGACCCTACAAGAACTTAAAGCCAACGCCCACACCGCTAGTTCGAAAAAGGCCCTCATCGGCATCGACGGCTTCGTCGACAAGATCGTGCGCCCGGTCGATCAGCGCTCCGGCCCCGGCGATCAGTTCACCCCGATTGCGACCATCGCCGATTTTGGCGCAAGGATCAGCTCCGCAGCCGGCAAAAGTGCCAATATTGAACTCGCCCCAATTCTCGAAAAACTCGGCGGCAACGGCCCGATCATGGCCAACGCACAATACGCCCAGGGCCTGCAAGTACGCTACCTCGGTGCGCTCGGTAAGAGCACCATCCACCCCGTCTTTACTGAATTCGCACAAAAGACCAACGCCGTCTCCATCGCAGATCCTGGCATCACCCACGCCGCGGAATTTTCTGATGGCAAGATCATGCTCGGCTCGATGGCCAGCCTCGAGGAGATTAACTACCAGCACATCGTCGACGTAATGGGTGCGGATGAGTTAAGTAAAAGCTTCGCTGAGGCCGATCTCATCGCAATGGTCAACTGGACCATGATACCTCACCTTTCCGAAGTCTTCAACCACTTCCTGGAATGTCTTCTACCGAGCATTCCTGAGAGCAAGGATCGCATCTTTTTCTTTGACCTCGCTGACCCTCAAAAACGCTCAAAAAAAGACCTGCTCGAAGTGCTGAACATTTTCGGCAAATTCGAAGCCTTTGGTAAGGTCATCCTCGGACTCAATCTACGCGAAGCGGAGCAAGTGGACGCACTGCTAGGCTTTGAGCCAATCGAAAACACACCGGACAACCTACAAGTGCTGGCCACACGTATTCGCGAGGCGCTCAAAATCGACACGCTCGTCGTGCATCCGACACACGATGCTGCTTGCGCGACACCGGAGGGCACCGCCTACGTGAAAGGGCTTTTTTGCGAGAAACCAAAGATCACCACTGGTGCTGGTGACCACTTTAACTCAGGGTTTGTCACTGCTCGCCTCATTGGACTGTCCCCAGCCGCGGCACTGACCGTCGCCGTAGCCACCTCTGGCTTCTACGTCCGCACCGCCGTGAGCCCATCACTCGATGAGCTCGCCGAATTCATCGCTACTTGGTAACTATATATGGCCGGACTTTTCATTACATTCGAAGGCACGGAAGGCTGCGGGAAATCCACCCAGATCAACGCCCTTGCTGCTCGCCTACAACACCAAGGCCAACAGGTGCTACAGACTCGTGAACCCGGCGGCACGCCGCTGGGCGAAGCGGTGCGCAACTTGCTCCAACACGACAAAGCCGGGGCAGGCATGTCGCCCGAAGCGGAGCTGCTGCTGTTCACTGCCAGTCGCGCGCAGTTAACCCGCGAACGCATCCTACCCGCAATCGCCAACGGCGAGATCGTGCTCTGCGACCGGTTCATGGACTCCACCACAGTCTACCAAGGCGTCGCCCGACAGATTGATATTCAGGCCGTGGCGACGATCAACCGCTTTGCGGTCGGCGAAGCTCAGCCAGATCTCACGATCCTCATCGACCTCTCTCCCGAAATTGGCATGGCTCGGGTGCACGCGCGCAGCGATGGTCAGCTCGATCGCATCGAGCAAGAAGCCATCGAATTTTTCCAAGCCGTGCGCGCAGGCTACCTCAAACTCGCTGAGTCAGAGCCAGAGCGCTTCCTCGTGCTCGACGGCAGCGCCTCGGTCGAGGTGCTGGAACAACAGATATGGGCAGCGGTGCAACCACGGCTAGTGTAACGCCGACGGGACCCTCTGTCAGTTCATTGAAAGACCGCTCTAGAACGTCAAAAATCGACGGCCTAGTCCTCGTCCTGTTGCTCGCGCTCTTTAGCCACGTTGACCGTTAACTTACGGCCCGCAAATTCCTGACCATCCAGTTGGCGAATCGCTTCATCAGCACCTTCCGAGTCTTCCATCGTGACAAAGCCAAAGCCACGAGGGCGGCCGCCACCCGGGCGAGTCACGATGATTGCTTCTTCAACCTCACCACAGTTTGCGAAGATCTCACGAAGATCATCACCGGTGGCATCGAAAGAAAGATTTCCTATGTAAAGTCGGATAGACATAATTTTATAAAATTAAACGTTATAAGTTGCAGTTGTATATTGGGTTATCCCCGAATACCGATTGAAAAAGTGCATAACTGGCGCAAGACACAACCCTATTTTAAAAACGATTCGGATTTGCTAATTGCGACCGCCGAGTATTCCGTCACCGCACTTCCTTTTTTCCGTGAAAAATACCAAGATCACCAAACCAAGCACCATCCTTCGGGTGTCCGCATACCTGTTTCGCTACAAGCGTCTATTCTGGCTCACGATCGGGCTTGCCGCCGGTATGACCCTAATGGAAATCGCTGTGCCCTATGCGATCAAAGTCATTCTCGACGACATCGAAACCACCGGTGCGCTGACTGGCCTGTCCTGGGGGGTCGGCATCATCGCCTGCCTCTATATTGGCAGTGAAATCTTCAACAGTATGCGTATACGCATCAACAACACGCTCGAGCAGCAAGTGCTGCTGGAAATGCGCCGTGACCTGCACTCAAAGCTCCTACGCCTGCCCGTGTCCTTTTACGATCAACGCAAGAGCGGCGAAATCTCCTCGCGCGTAATCGAAGACGTCTCCGCGGTCGAACGCGCACTGCTCGACGGCACCGAACAAGGTACCGGCGCTATCCTCAAGATCGTCGGTATCACTATCGCCCTTTTTGTGATGCAACCCGCCCTCGCATTGTGCGTCTTTCTCCCCGTACCGATTCTACTAATCTGCGGCGTGTTCTACTCCAAGCGCTCCCGCATCGCCTGGAAGGGCGTACGCGAAAGTTCGGGAGAGTTAAACAGCCTGCTGGTCGAAGACATCCAAGGTAACCGTCTGATCCAGACCTTCGGCCTGCAAAAGCGCGAATCCGCCCGCTTCGAGCAACGCGCCGAGGATCTCAAGTCCAAGACGCTCAAAGCCATGTTTCGCTGGTCGCTCTACAGCCCCGTCACCACACTAATTACCAAGCTAGGCTTCCTCAGCATCGTCGGCTTCGGCGGATACCTCGTACTTAACGATGCCAGCGACTTCAGTATGGGCAAGCTCCTCGCGTTCTTTCTCTACGCCAACATGCTCTACCAGCCAATCGCACAACTGCACGGCTTGAATCACCTCATTGCCGCAGGCCGCGCTTCCGGTGAGCGCGTGTTCGAAGTGCTCGATGCCGCTGTTGACGTCGACGAACCAACTGAGCCCACGCCACTGCCAACGGGCCCGATCGAAGTCGCCTTTAAAAATGTCAAATTCGAATATCCAGGCCGCCCCGCAGTGCTCTCAGATCTGAACCTCACCCTGGAAGCCAATCAAGTCACCGCCCTAGTCGGCCATACGGGAGCAGGTAAGTCCACCATCGCCAACCTCGCGATGCGCACGCACGACATCACGCAAGGCGCCGTCAAACTCAACGGCGTAGACATCCGCAATATTTCCCTCAGCGAGCTGCACAATACGGTTGGCCATGTCGCACAGGACCCCTTCCTCTTCGAAGGCAGCGTGCGCGATAACTTGCTACTCGCCAAACCCGACGCCAGCGACGCAGACATCACCTATGCTCTCGAACAAGCTTGCGCATACGAGTTCGTCAACGCTCTGCCCGAGCGACTCGACACCAACATCGGCGAGAAAGGCATTCGCCTCAGCCAAGGCGAGAAACAACGCCTCACGATCGCCCGCGTGCTACTCAAGAACCCACCCTTCGTGATCCTCGACGAAGCCACCGCCAGCGTCGACACCATCACCGAGCGCAAAATCCAGCTGGCGCTCGATCATTTAGTCGAACAGCGCACCGTGCTCGTCATCGCGCACCGCCTCTCGACCGTGCGTCGCGCCAACAAAATCGTAGTCCTCGAAGCAGGAAAAATCATTGAATCAGGCACGCACGAAGCGCTACTCGCCGAGGACGGGCACTACGTCAAGCTCTGGAATCACCAGAGCGATTTGATCCCCGAGCACAACTGAATCGTTCACCACCGAGGAGCACGCAGCCTCGGTGCAGGGCACGCCAAAGTGTATTTTCGACCCAGCGCGCTTTGCTTTTGTCCCTTGACGCTCTTTTTCGCCAACGATTATATTGTTATTTGACATCGAGATCTCTCCGTTTTTCCAGAACAATTGGATTACCACTTGCTTTTAATGCCGCTGAGATCTTTTTTGTCGACCCTTATACATGACCACATCAGAAACCAGCGATTCCAACGAAACCCTCAGTAAAGAACTTGTCGTCCAGAACAAGATGGGCATCCATGCTCGTCCTGCAGCGATGATCGTGCGTATCGCCAACACCTATGCCGGTGAAGTGTGGGTTGATAAAGATGATGAACAAGTGAATGGTAAAAGCATCATGGGTCTCATGATGTTGGCGGCAGGCAATGGCTCGAAGCTGACGATTCGCACTGAAGGTCCAATCGAAACTGCAGAGAAGATACTGCTCGATCTCGAAGATTTGTTCGCTCGGCGCTTCGAAGAAGCTTAAATTGCTAAGCGCTTGAGCAACCTAAAACCGCCTCGCACAACAAAACGACGGGGCTATTAAAGCCTTTCACTGGACCGACGAGCTCGACCGCAGCTGCCCAGATCTCTCCGAAGAAGCCATGCACGACCGCTTTTCCTTAGCGATCAGCGTGATGATCGGAACCATTACCGAAAAAGGCCGTCTAGGAAATCTATCCAGAGAGAAGCTGGTCCGCACAGATTCCAAAATGCTCGCCGAGCAACTCATACATTTCGCTGTCGTAGGGTTCAAACAAACAGGCACCAGTACTTAACATGCGCCGCTCAAACAACAGTTGTATTGCACTCATCGCCGCCATCGCAGCGTTCAGCGGATGCGCAACCGCGCCCACCCGAAGCGACGCGCCGGATATCGCGCTCCCCAGAGCATGGACCGCCCAACCGGGAGCCAGTGCAACAGCGCCCCACGCTTGGCTTAAGGATTTCAACGAACCTCAACTCCAGGCACTCGTCGACGAAGCGCTTGCCCATAATACCGATCTACATCTCGCGGCCGCACGCTTCTCGCAATCCGTTGCCGAAGCCCGTATCGCCGGGGCTGCCCTCATGCCCAGCGCAGACCTCGGCTTGAACGGCGCACGGCAAAAAATCAACACCTTCGGACCACAGTCCACTGGTGGCATCCGCTTTGACAACTATAGCCTCAACCTCAACCTAAGCTGGGAAATCGACCTATGGGGACGACTCCGCAACCGCACCTCCGCCGCGCTCGCCCAACTCGAAGCCAGCCATGCCGAACTCTGCGCGGCTCATCTCTCGCTCGCCGCCCAAGTCACTAAAAGCTGGTTCAACTACATCGAGGCCAGTCAACAAGTCGCCCTCGCCGAAAAAGATGCCCGCAGCTACCACGAAAACCTCAAGACCATCGAAGGCCGCTTCAAGCATGGACTAGCAGAAGGCCTCGATCTTCGCCGCATTAGAGCTCAGGCAGCGAGCGCCGAAGCCGATGTCGAAGTGCGCCGCCGCTTGCTTGATCAAGCCGCCCGCAATCTCGAAGTGCTACTCGGTCGCTACCCCTCCGCTCACCTTGCCGTAGAAGATAGCCTCCCCGACCTGCCCCAAACAATCCCCGCGGGTCTACCCGCAGACTTACTCACTCGCCGACCGGACCTCATCGCAGCCGAACGCCGCCTCGCCGCAGCCGATAAAGAATACCGAGCCACCCGCAAAGATTTACTGCCTAAAATCAGCCTGACAGCATCCGGCGGTCGCTCCTCTCCAGAGTTCAGTGACCTCCTCGCCAACAACTTCTCCACCTGGACCCTTGCTGGCAATCTAACCCAACCCATCTTTCAAGGTGGCCGTATTCGCGCCAATATCGACCGCTCTTTAGCCCTGCGCGAACAAGCCACCGCCAACTACCACAACGCCGCACTTAACGCCTTCCTCGAAGTCGAGACCACTCTCGCCGCAGAAACATATCTACTTAACGAATACGAAAAGCTCGCCCTCGCCTCCAATGAAGCCACCGCAGCTGAAACGCTCGCTTGGGATCGCTATCGAAACGGAACGGCCGAGTCCCTCGAAACTCTGGACGCGCAGCGCACCGCTACCGCCGCCCGAAGTCGCCTGCTCACTCTACGCAACTTCCTCCTTCAGAACCGAGTCGATCTCTACCTCGCGCTCGGCGGAACCTTTCAATCAGCATCATGAAAAAACTGCTCCCCATTTTTGTTCTCATCATCGCGTCCGCCATCACTGCGGTGCTGGTCTTCTTCAAACCCACTACCAACGAAGTCGCCCTCGAACGTCCCCTCACCAGCGTTGAGTTTATCACCGCCCAACCGGAGCCCATTCAGCTGACTGTACACAGTCAGGGCACCGTGCTCCCACGCACCGAGACGGATCTCTCCGTCGAAGTCAGCGGACGTATCATCGAAATGTCAGACAACTTTCGCGCCGGAGCTTACATCGAAAAAGATGAAGTTCTCCTACGTATCGATCCGGCCGACTACGAAGCCGCCGTCGCCACCCGCGCCGCTGATGTAGCAAGCGCCCAACTTACAATGGCTCAAGAAGAAGCCTTAGGCATACAGGCCGCAGCCGATTGGGACGCACTCGGCGAAGGCAAACCCAGCGCCCTCACGCTTCGCAAACCACAACTCGCACAAGCACGAGCGCGGGTCGACAGCGCAAATGCCACCCTCAAACAAGCCCAGCGCGACCTAGCCCGCACCGCAGTCACCGCCCCATACTCAGGCCGTGTCCTCTCGAAATCCGTCGACCTCGGGCAATACGTGAGCGCCAATCCTGCAGCACCCATCGCACGTATCTACGCCACCGAATTCGCCGAAATCCGACTACCCATAACCGAACGCGAGGCCACGTTTCTCGACATCTCGGCAAAAGAACTCGCAGACGTCCGCCTGACCAAATCCAACGGCATAACCCCGCACACCTGGCATGGAAAGCTCATACGAATGGAAGCGACCATCGATCCATCCAGTCGCCTCCTCTATGCCGTTGCAGAAGTCAAAGATCCCTTCACCGAACCTGCCATGCGCCGCGGCCTGTTCGTCGAAGCAGACATCACAGGCCGCACAATTGAGCAGGCCTATGCGCTTCCTCGCCATGCCCTGCGCGGCTCACACACTGTCTATGTTTTATCCGAAAACAACACACTCCAAACCCGCACAGTTGAAATCGTAAACAGCGACGCTCAACATGTCATCATTCTCAACGGCCTAAAATCCGGCGAGCAAGTCGCAATCAGCCCGATTGCTTACTTCATTGAGAACATGCCCGTGGAAATCATCGAAGTCCAATGATACGCTGGTTCACAAAGAATGGCGTCGCCGCCAATTTGCTCGCCGGAATCGCCATCGTTGTCGGTCTCTTCATCGCAACGAGCATCAAGCTCGAGCTCTTTCCCGCGCTGGACCTCGACACGATCCAAGTGCGCGTACCTTATCCCGGCGCCGCACCCGAGGAAGTCGAAAGCGGCATCATTGAGCTCATCGAAGACCGCATCCAAGATGTCGAAGGCATTAAAAAAATCACCGCCACTGCGGCCGAAGGCTACGGTTCCGTGCTCGTCGAAGTCCAACGCGGCTATGATGTCAGCGAAATAAACGACAAGATTAAGGTCCGCATCGACGCCATTGATAACTTCCCGGAACAAGCTGAAGAGCCGGTCGTTGAAGAGATTCTCATCCGTAGCGAAGTCATCTCTTTGGCGATCTACGGAGACACCGACCCGAAGACTCTCAAAAGTGTCGCCGAATTGATCCGCGATGAATTGAATGTCCGCGAGAACATCACACAGGTCGACATCAACGGTATCGCAGACTACGAAATATCGATCAACGTGTCCGAATCTTCACTACGCCGCTATGGCCTGACATTTGACAATGTCGTGCAGGCCGTCCGCCGCAGCTCGGTCGATATCCCCGGCGGCACGATTAAATCGCGCGGCGGCGAGATCCTCCTGCGCACCACTGGCAAGGCCTACCGCGGTGAGGATTTCGAATCGATCCCCGTGCTGACCCAAAACGATGGCGCGGCCGTGCGCGTGCGCGACGTCGCCACCGTCGTCGACGGCTTTGTCGATAATCCGCTGGTCACCGAGTTCAACGGCGAGCGCGCCGTGCTGATGCGTGTCTTCGCCGTCGGCGATCAAAGCGTCCTCGACGTGTCCGCAAGCGTGCGGGCATTCGCCAAGCAAATCGAACAAGAGCTGCCCGCCGGCATCCATGTCGAAACCTTCCGCGACTTCACCTACTACCTCAAAGACCGCCTGCAAATGTTGATCAAAAACGGGATCTACGGGCTGCTGCTCGTCTTCCTGATCCTTGCACTTTTCCTGCGCCCCTCGCTCGCCTTTTTCGTCATGATCGGCATCCCCACCTCTTTCCTCGGGGCCATGATCTTTCTGCAACCGCTGGGCATCAGCATCAACCTCGCCTCGCTATTCGGCTTCATTCTGGTACTCGGGATCGTGGTGGACGATGCCATCGTGGTGGGCGAGAGCGTATTCACGCAATTCCAGAAACACGGCGGACCTGGCGTGGAAGCCTCTGTTGCCGGCACGCAAAAAGTCTCCATACCAGTGACCTTCGCGGTGCTCACAACCATAGTCGCCTTTCTGCCGATCCTCACCATCCCCGGATTCCTAGGTAAATTCTTCTTCCCGATTCCCGTCGTCGTGATCGCCACACTCATCTGCTCGCTGATCCAGTCAAAACTCGTACTGCCCTACCACCTTACCCTCTGCAAAGTCGGCGGACATGACCGGGAGAATCTCGGTTGGTTCAGACGCCAGCAACGCAAGATCGCCGACGGGCTGGAAAACTTCATCGAGTACCGCTATCGCCCCGTGCTCAGTTGGGCGATCCGCTTTCGCTACACCACCTTCGCGCTCTTCGTCGGCATTCTCATGGTCATGATCGGCCTGCTCGCGGGCAAGCACATCCCCTTCGTCTTTTTCCCCGAAGTGCCCTCGGACTACATCGTCGCCAAACTCGTCATGCCCGCAGGCACTCCCGTCGAGCTCACCACCCGCGCTGTCGAACGCATGAAAAAAGGACTCGACACGCTGATCGAAGAAACAAAAGAAAAAGGCCTCGGCGAACCGTTCCAGAATGCGGTGATCACCATTGGCGGGCAACCCTTCGAGGGCAGTGGCGGGCCGATGGGCGCGGCACTCTCCGTATCCAGCGCGAACCTGGCCGAAATCGCCGTCGAATTGATCAAGAGCGAAAACCGGGCCGGCGGAGGCGACGTCGAAGCGCTCTCCGCGCCCAAACTCGCTCATCGCTGGCGCGAGCTGATCGGCCCCATCGCCGGAGCCAAAGAACTTTCGCTCAGCGCCAACGCCGCAGGCGGCGCGGGCATGCCGATTGACATTCAACTTTCCGGCCGCGATTTCGACGAGCTCCGTGCCGCCGCCAATACCATCAAGGCTAAGCTCGCCACCTACGAAGGCCTGTTCGATATCAAAGACAACTACAGCAGCGGCAAGCGCGAGATCCAGCTCGACATCAACACTTCCGCACAAACGCTCGGCCTGCGCCAGAGTGATCTCGGCAGCCAAGTGCGGGCCGCCTTCTACGGCGTCGAGGCGCAACGCATCCAACGCGGACGCGACGATATCAAAGTCATGGTCCGCTATCCGCCCGAAGAACGCCGCTCCGTCGAAAACCTGGAAGAGCTGCGCATCCGCACCCCAAACGGCCTCGAAGTACCGTTCGAGGAAGTGGCCGACTTTACCATCACCGATGGCTTCGCCGCCATCACGCGAGTGGACCGCCGGCGCGTCATTAACATCACCGCCGACGCTAATAAAGCCGTGGCCAAACTGGAGTTGATCAAAGCAGATCTGACTGGGACCCACTATTCTTTCGAAAACGTTCACCTCAGGAAAGCTGAAGCCGCCATTCGGAAACTTTTTAACAATGAAGTCAAAACTGGCATCATCGACAATACCCTTCAAGACTCCCTCGGCCTCAGCTGGTCGTTTCAAGGGGAAGCGCGCGAGCAAGCCGATATTTTCAAGAGTCTTCAGAAGATGTCGCTCATCGCACTATTAATCATCTACGCCCTCCTCGCCATTCCGCTGCGCTCCTACATCCAACCGGTGATTATCATGGTCGTGATCCCCTTCGGGCTGATCGGCGCAATCGGCGGGCACATGCTGATGGGGCAGCCCATGAGTATACTGTCCGCGCTCGGTTTCGTGGCGCTAGCCGGCGTGGTGGTCAACGACAGCCTAGTGCTGGTCGATTTCATCAACCAGGAGCGTGCGGACAAAGGAATACCACTGCGCGAAGCGATTGAAGCATCGGGTGCGAAACGTTTCCGCCCCATCATCCTCACCTCACTCACGACCTTTGCCGGACTTTTACCGGTTTTATTTGAAACAAGTTTGCAGGCGCAGTTCCTTATCCCCATGGCCATCTCTCTCAGCTTCGGCGTCCTCTTCGCCACTTTTATCACTCTGCTGCTGGTGCCCGCCTTCTATTTAATCCTTGAAGACATTCGCGAATTGACCCTCCGCAAATGGCATCGCCTGATAGGTAACCATGATGACTAAGTGTTTTTTCAATCACTCAAAAGTATGGAGTCTACTTGCGGCATCAACCATCGTCGCCAGCTGCGCCTTTGCTCAGGATACTTCGGACTTCGCCTCCAAACGTCTGCTCGATATCGCCTCCCGCGAAGAGCAAATCTATAAAAAGATCGCCGATGACCCTGAGTTCTACAGCGCCGAAGATCTGGATCGTCGCATCAATGAACTGATTACATCTTATCGCACCTACCTGACCGACAACACCGAAGACGTCAGCGCATTCGTCCTTTATGGCAAACTGCTCCGCCGCGTTGATCAGCACGAGCAAGCCTTCACCGCCTTCCTCAAGGCCGACGAAATCGACCCAAATATCGCCGTTGTGAAACAACAGATCGGCACCTACCTAGCCGAGACTGGTAAAGGTAAAGCAGCCCTTACCTTTTATCTCCGCGCGGCCGATCTGGAGCCCGAAGTCGCGCTTTATCATTTTTCCATCGGACAGTTACTCTTTCAATTCAGAGCCGAGTTCATCGAAGACAATATCTTCACCGTCGACGCCATCGACCGAGAAATAAGCAAAGCCTTCCGTACCGCTGCTGCGCTTGAACCGGACAACTTCAACTTTCAAATGCGCCTTGGCGAAGCTTACTACGATCTACAAAGCCCCGACTGGAAATCTGCTTTGCTACATTGGGACAAGCTCCGCAAAACCAGCGACGAAACACTGCAGCGCGAAATCATCGACCTCCATAAAGCACGCGTGCTCGGCAAACTAGGCCGCAGCACCGAAGCCAAAGTACTCGCAGCTACCATCGTGCGACCCAGTCTGCAGCAATCCAAACAGCAAGTCCTCGACGAAATGAGCGTGTATTAGCGAGCCCAGTAGCAGATATGCAAAGCGGCAGCGACCCGCGCCGTGCGGTTTTAGCGTATGGCACCTAAAAAGGCGCAAGTCAATCAAGCCGAATAGCTCGTTTTACATCAATAATGCGTGCAATAAGCGCTCTCATTTTGAAGCAATCGGTGCCTTTAATCGCGTTACTGGCACATGTAACCTTCGCAGTACAACACTAGCATCAATCGTTACTGCAAAGACTTAAAGCTGGTACTCCCGAGCAGATTCGAACTGCTATTTGCGGCTTCGGAGACCACTGCTCTATCCATTGAACTACGGGAGCAGATCAAAGTGGGTTAGATTTGTGACTAGCTGGCTGGGGTCAACGTGAAAAGCGTTCATCACGGCGATTCGCTCTATTTGCAGTGCCGCGCACCTGCGCGTGTACTAGCGACGGTTACGGCAGCCCGTTCTCAACGGATGGGAAGTACCATCATCTACTCGTTCCAAGGAGCGGCCGCCCCAGCACCTGCTGGCAGAGCCTCGGCGTGATCGCCCCCTCCGCCACTTAAACGGACGCACTTTCTACTGGACTCTCATTTGCCAGCGCACAACAGATTTCTAAAATCGAACGGGCGCACTCGCAACTATCCATCCTCAATCAGCAGTAATAACTCGCGGGCATCAAATATCATCGCCCAAGGCGAAGTTTACCGCCTCGATCCCAGCGAGGGAGCAGGCATCCATCACTTTGACGATCTGCGCATGCGGCACTACACCTGCGGGTGAGATGGTGACAATCGCTTCGACCTTATTAGCGCTACTGGCTTCGCGAAAGCGGCTCAGCATGGAAGCGAGTTCATTCAGCTGCGACACCTCTGGATCGTCATACGGATAATCGTTGACGACGACTTGGCCGTCGGCGCGAATTTCAATGATCTGCTCATCAGGTAAGTCCAGCGGTTCGGCCTGTTCGACCGTGCCGGGCAATTGAAACGAAAGGTCGGCCTCCTGCTGCTCCATCGTGGACGCCACCATGAAGTAAATCAGTAGCAGAAACACGACATCAATCATTGGCGCGATCGGCACCCCACCTGACTCGTCTGCTCGTTTTTTAAATTGTGCCATTTTTCAAATGGATTCTCAACGAGATTGATAAGTGGCGTAAATCACTTCGTAAGCGCCGACTTCGGCACACGAACGGAGCACCTCTTTAATATTGTGGTACGGAGTGGCACGGTCGGCGCGGACCTGAATACGCAAGTCCGGGTTCTCGGATAAGGAGGCCTTTATCGCGGCCTGCATCGCTTCGAGTGTTTGCGGCTGCGCACCCAGAAAAATCTGCCCTTCGGCATCGAGCGAAATGGTACCACGGTCGGCAAGGTCTTCGGGTACATCACTCGATACAGACTCTGGCAAATCCAGTTTCACTTGACGATCCGCTTGCGCGAGGGTGCTCACCGTCATGAAGAACACCAGCAACAAAAAGACCATATCGATCATCGGCGTCATCGGAAAATCTTCTTCCGGGGGGCTTTTGGTTCGACGGCGGGCCATTAGTTAAATTCGAATAGTTAAAATAAGGATCAGGGATAAATATATAACGATAATCAGCGTAGGCAAGTTTTGAATCATGGAGCATAAAAGGCGAACAGCATTCGGACTGCTGAAATCTCACAATATCACTGGATTCTCTTAGCCACCGATCCACACGGATAGGCACGGATCAGAACAGCGACGTCCATCGCGATTGCTTGGCTCAATATCAGTGGTTAACCGTTCCCATTGGCGGCTAACATTACATCCCGCTCACCTGATCATTCGCAAAAATAAGCATGCTGAATGACAGGCGAGCAGAGCCGCGCAAGGCATGTATTAGCCAAATGCGCTGTGGGCCAAAGCGCCTCACCCTCATGAATAGACCAAAAAAAGAGGCGCCCGCAATGCGGACGCCTCAGAAAGCTTTAAGCGTATCTTCGCAGACGTGAGTTGACGATGCTTCCACAAATAGTGCCTGGTGCGTCACCGGCAGCGGAGACAATAAAGGGTACACTTGGAAGCTGAACCTTTAGGCCGACGTTTGTATCAGTAGCTGTTTCTTAATTAGTAATCTTAAAATAGATACACACCAATAGAGCCATCACCATACAGTCAGGAGCTAAAAATCAAATCCGACCCTATTGAGTATAAGAAAGGCGACCATACATACGTAAGGTCGCCTTTGATTAAAAATTAAACTGAAAATCAGGCCTATGGCACTAGGTAGAAGAAATCCTTCACCTTCGCTACAGTATAATCGCGATTAAGCTGCGCAATCATATCCAGCGAAATACTCTTCGGACAGACTGCTGCACACTCGCCAATATTAGTGCAACCTCCGAAGCCTTCGCCATCCATGGTGCTGACCATAGCGAGGGCACGGCGATCCTTCTCTGGTTTACCCTGCGGCAAACTGTTCATGTGCGAGACCTTCGCAGCAGTGAACAACATCGCAGATGCATTCGGGCAAGCGGCCACGCACGCGCCACAACCAATACAAGCTGCCGCGTCCATCGCATAATCCGCAATGTCTTTGGCAATCGGGCTAGCGTTGGCATCGACTGCAGACCCATTACGGCCAGTGATGAAACCACCGGACTGAATGATCTTATCGAACGCGGTGCGATCGGTGATTAAGTCCTTGATTACTGGAAACGGCGCCGCACGCCATGGCTCGATCGTGATGGTCTGGCCATCGTGGAAGTGGCGCATGTGCAACTGACAGGCAGTGGTGGCATTTTCCGGACCGTGCGGAATACCGTTAATCGTCAGCGAGCAACTGCCGCAGATACCTTCGCGGCAGTCATGGTCAAATGCGACAGGCTCTTGGCCATTGGCGACTTGCTGCTCCGAGAGGATATCAAGCATTTCCAGGAAAGAAGATCCTTCCGAAATCTCGTCGAGTTGATACTCAACAAACTTGCCTTGGCTTTGACTGCTTTTTTGACGCCAAACTTTAAGTGTAAGTTTCATAATTCTGTCTTTAGTTGAATGTTTAGCTTACTTGTAGCTGCGGGTAGCGAGTTTGACCTCCTCATAGACGAGGTCCTCCTTATGAAGCTCAGGGTCAACATCGTCGCCCTTATACTCCCAGACACCCACAAAGGCGAAGTTATCATCATCGCGCTTGGCTTCGCCATCGTTTGTTTGGTATTCGACGCGGAAGTGACCACCACAAGACTCTTCACGCATCAGCGCATCACGGCAAAGTAACTCGCCAAATTCCATAAAGTCAGCCACGCGCCCCGCACGCTCCAACTCTGGGTTTAGCGACTTGGCGTCACCAACGACGCGAACGTTGGCCCAGAACTCCTTACGTAGTGCTTGAATTTCCTCAATCGCACCAGTCAGGCCATCCTTATCGCGGGACATACCGCACTTATCCCAAATGATTTGTCCGAGGCGCTTGTGAAAGGAACGCGGCGATTCCGTGCCGTTGACCGACAGGAGTGCCTCAATGCGGCCTTGCACCTCTGCTTCAATGACGTCGAAAGCAGGATGCTCAGTCGTGACTGAGCCAGCCGCGGCAATGCCCTCTTCGGCAAGGTAGTTGCCGACAGTATAAGGAAGAACAAAGTAACCGTCAGCCAGCCCTTGCATCAGCGCGGAAGCACCGAGGCGATTAGCACCGTGATCGGAAAAGTTCGCTTCACCACCAACAAACATGCCGGGAATCGAGCTTTGCAAATTATAATCCACCCACAGACCACCCATCGTGTAGTGCACCGCTGGAAAAATCATCATCGGCGTAGAATATGGGTCCGTACCTGTGATGCACTTATACATATCGAACAGATTACCATAACGCTCGGCGATCGCAGGCTGGCCGTCACGGCCAATCGCATCGCGAAAGTCCAGGAACACACCGAGGCCGGATGAGGCGACTCCGCGACCTTCATTGCAAACTTCTTGGGCCGCGCGCGAAGAGATGTCACGTGGAGCCAAATTGCCAAAGCTTGGATACTTACGCTCAAGGAAGTAATCGCGCTCTTGTTCGGCAATTGTATTTGAATCGAGCGTACCTTCGCGAATTTGCTTGGCAACCTCTGCAGACTTAGGAGCCCAGATACGACCGTCATTACGCAGCGACTCGGACATCAGCGTCAACTTAGACTGCTGGTCGCCGTGCACAGGAATACAAGTTGGGTGAATCTGTGTGTAGCAAGGATTCGCAAAACCAGCACCTCGCTTGTAAGCGCGATATGCAGCAGACACGTTACACCCCTGCGCATTGGTCGAGAGGAAGAATACGTTACCATAACCACCAGTCGCCATCACCACCGCGTCCGCGGCATGACGGGAAACTTCGCCCGTGATCATGTTACGAACGATCACACCCTTGGCATGACCTTCGACTTTCACCACATCAAGCAATTCGTGGCGGTTATACATCTTCACCTTACCAAGACCGATTTGCTTACTTAGAGCCGCATAAGCACCGAGGAGCAGCTGCTGTCCAGTTTGACCACGAGCATAGAATGTCCGAGAAACCTGCGCGCCACCGAATGAACGGTTAGCTAGCATGCCGCCGTATTCACGAGCAAATGGCACACCTTGCGCGACGCACTGGTCGATAATGTCGTTACTGACTTCGGCCAGCCGATACACGTTGGCCTCACGAGCACGATAATCACCACCTTTAACGGTATCGTAGAAAAGACGACGTACAGAGTCGCCGTCGTTCTGGTAATTTTTGGCTGCATTGATACCACCTTGCGCTGCAATACTGTGCGCACGCCGCGGACTGTCTTGATAACAGAAGCAAGAAACGTTGTAGCCCTGCTCTGCAAGACTCGCCGCAGCAGCGCCGCCAGCAAGACCAGAACCGACTACGATCACGTTGTACTTACGCCGATTTGCTGGATTCACCAGCTTCATTTTAAACTTATGGTTCGACCACTTATCAGCGAGTGGTCCTTCAGGAATGTTTGAATCTAGATTCATTAGTATTCAGTGCTATTAGTGAAGTTGTTTGACGATTACTTCACCAGCTTCAACAGCCGGAGCAGTCATTTTAAGTATGTCAGTCAACGCTGCGACCGGGATCACTGCGAAACCAAGAAAAACGACCACACCATATGAGAGTGCGAAACGATCCAGTCGTGCACGCCAGAGTTGGTTGCGAAGGCCGACGGTTTGAAACATACTGCTCACGCCGTGAGTTAGGTGCATGCAGAGCAAACCAGTCGCTATTATATAAAAGGCCGAAACCCACCAGACGTGGAAGCCGGCGATCATCATGTCGTTGACATTAAAAGTCATTACTACTTCACCATTGTTCATCACTTGCTCACCGCCCTTGATCAGAGGAACATCGGCGATCTGCTCATCATACTCCTTGCCCGGAATAATACGAGCCGTGTAGTGCGCGATGTGGAAGATAATGAAGGCGAGCAATATAATACCGCTCATACGCATCGTCTTGGCAGCATAGGTAGCCTGCACCGATTTGTTCTGAGCGTAGCCCTGCGGACGCGCCTTGCGATTGTCTAAAGTAAGCGAAATCGCAGCCCAGATGTGCACCCCAATACAAGCCAGCAGAAACAGCCGAATCCCCCAGAGCATTGCCACCGGCATGACATGGTGCAGCTTGTAAGCGTAGGCGTTAATGGCATCAGGTCCCAAAAAGATCTGCAAATTGCCTAGCATGTGCCCAAGCACAAACAAAACAAGAACCAGACCGGTGAGGGCCATTAAAACTTTTCGACCAATTGTCGATTTTAGAAAGCTACACAGTGCGTTCATAATCTTCTAGATATAATAAATAATTAATAACTAAGAATAGATGCAGGGTTTTCAAACTTCTACCTTCAAAAAGCCCTTTTATTAGCACGACTAATCGACTCGATTAACGACGGCAAGTATGCAGAAAACCGCACTCGCACGATTTATACTGCAAAACGGACAAAGATGAGCAACCTACGGCTAGAAAAATAAATCTAATTCAACCCTGTCGCAAAAGAAGCTCCACTTATTGCCAAGCTTCTTTTAAAGATTCGCCCAAAAAGGGTTGCCAACCCAAAAGGGCAATCAATTGAATGCGAGTCGAAGGCAGGGCAGCAAACGCAAGCTTTCCATTTTTTATTATGACGCAGTCAAACAGTATGAAGTATATTTTTGTCACCGGTGGCGTAGTTTCCTCGCTCGGCAAAGGACTCACCGCCGGCGCTCTTGGAGCTCTACTCGAACAACGCGGTTTGCGAGTCCGCATCCAGAAATTCGATCCGTACTTAAATGTGGACCCTGGTACCATGAGCCCATTTCAGCATGGCGAGGTCTACGTGTTGGACGACGGCGCAGAAACCGACCTAGACCTCGGCCACTACGAGCGCTTCACCTCCGGAAAACTCAGCAAACTCAACAACCTCACATCAGGTCAAGTTTACGAGCGAGTCATCAAGAAAGAGCGCCGCGGCGATTACCTCGGCGCCACCGTGCAGGTCATACCACACATTACCAACGAAATCAAACAACGCATCTACGACGGCGGCAACGAGGACGTCGATGTGCTTATTACTGAACTGGGCGGTACCATCGGTGACATTGAAGGCCTGCCCTTTCTCGAAGCGATGCGCCAATTCGCCCTCGAAGTCGGTCGCCAAGATGTCTTGTTCCTACACTGCACGCTGCTCCCTTACTTGAAAGCCGCTGGCGAACTGAAGACCAAGCCCAGCCAACAGAGCGTCGCCAAACTACGCGAAATTGGCATCCAATGCGACATCCTGGTCTGCCGCACCGAAGAACCGATGAACAATGAGATGCGCCAAAAGCTCTCGATGTTCTGTAACGTGCCTGTTAAATCGGTTATTGAAGAGCAAGACGTAGAGACCTCGATCTACGAACTACCACTCGCACTCAAAGCAGAAAACCTCGACGACTTAGTCATCGAGCATCTGAGACTCGATGCCCCCGACTGCGACATGAAGATTTGGCACGACGTCGTGCGTCGGCTCAAAGCGCCCAGCCACAAGGTCGAAATTGGCGTCGTCGGTAAATACATCGAGCTGCAAGATGCGTACAAATCCGTTTACGAATCAATCATTCACGCAGGTATCGCCAACGACACTGCGGTACGCATTGTTCGCCTCGACGCAGAAGAGATCGAAAAAGACCCTAAGAAATTCCTCGGCTCACTCGATGGTATTCTGATTCCTGGTGGCTTCGGCGACCGTGGCACCGAGGGTAAAATAGCTGCTGCACAGTTTGCCCGCGAAAACAATGTGCCCTACTTTGGCCTCTGCCTAGGGATGCAAATCGCGGTGATCGAATATGCGCGTCATGTCGCAGGCTTGGAAAACGCTAATAGCTCTGAGTTTGATCCGCAGACACCGCATCCAGTGATCACCATCATGGCGGACCAAAAAGAGCTCACCACCAAGGGCGGCAACATGCGCCTCGGCTCCTGCCCTTGCAAGCTCACCAAAGATAGCTTCAGCTTCGACGCCTACGGCACTGAAATGATCGATGAACGCCATCGCCACCGCTTTGAATTTAATAACGACTACCGCGAGCAACTCGAATCCAAAGGCCTACGCGTCGGAGGCATCAACCCTGAGCGTAACCTTGTCGAAATCGTTGAAATCGCTGAGCACCCATGGTATGTCGGAGTGCAATTCCACCCGGAATTCAAATCTAAGCCGCACGCAGCGCATCCACTGTTCGCTAACTTTATTGCAGCAACTCTGAAGTATAAGAAGTAGTCATGCGCCGCCTGCAGCTGACCGTTCTGCTCATTGGCATCGTATTCGTCGCTGGCTGCAGCACATTGACGCGTAACCCGCAGTTCTATCTAAGTTATTACGAGTTGAAATCGCCGGAAATTAGCGATTTTGAAACCTGTGCTTCCGCGGGTTGTCGTCAGCTGTCACGCCTATCCTACTCCGAACCGGAATGGCAAAGCATCCGCGCCATCTTTGAGCCAGCTCAGCAGAATGCCGCCGAAGAGCGCGAACGCTTGCTTGCCGCCGTCGCGGCAATCGAGACCTTGGTCGGCGAGAAAAACGGCACCTCGAGCGACTTTGCCAAGAACCAACGAAAAGGCAGTCAAGGCCCGCAGCTAGACTGCATCGCCGAAGCTGCCAACACTACTGTCGCTCTGTTGCTACTACAGCAAGACGGGCTGATCCGTTATCATCGTGTCAGTCACCCTCAGCATCGGGGTTTCGCACGCCTACAATACCCACATAACAGCGCAGCAATCATCGAAATTGCGAATAACGCCCATTACGCCATCGACTCATGGTTCTTCGCCAACGGCGAGCAACCCATCTGTGTCAGCGTCGCTAAATGGAAAGCTGGCTTTCACCCACAAAACGAAAAATAAACACATGCAACACTCCAACTACTCAACACGCCTGCAAGCCATTTGGGACGACGCAGTCACTCAATACCAAGACGGCAACCGCACACCCGACAGCTATTTCGGCGCAGTCACACTCGCCGAACTAGCCTCCATCGGCCTCAACATCATGGATCTCTACGACTCGGTCGAAGACCATCTCGGCGGTGCCGAGATCGATTTTGCCACCTTCCTGCTAGTCTCCGACGCACGCCGCGACTACTTTCTTAACCAGCAAAACGGTCAAGCCTCCACGCACATTCTCGACAGCAGCACCCTACCGGCTAAAGACCTCGAAGTACGCGGCATCGTCTGGCTCCCCCGCATGATGCCGAAGGCCATCGCCAAACTACGCGGCGAATTGCCCCCCGAAACGATGTATGGCTGCGGTGGGGACCGACGTTTCTTCAAAGCCAATAATATTCATCCTGCAGAATTTCTTCGCGCCACATGGGCCTACGAAGACGAACCCGAGAAACTCATCGACTGGGTGACCACACGGCGAGGGAGCTGATTAGTTAAAGGAGTGTGGGCGACTCGCCCACATCAATTCAACAACGTGGGCGAGTTGTCTTCACTCCTTTACATAAATACCGGCCGAACATACAATAAAGCTAAATTCGATGTTGAAAGATCGATGTTTAACGTTCGATGTTCAGTTAGATGGATAAATTAGCCGAGATCATGGCCGCTAAGCGGCACGCCCTACGCAACCAGACCCGCCCAATTCGGGATTCGGAACTCTCACGTCTCGCCGACATGCATTGCCATGACGGCAGCTTCCTCAAGGCCCTCGCCCGTAACGACCGCCTCTCGGTAATCGCCGAGATCAAGCGCAAGTCGCCTTCGGCTGGTGAAATTTCGGAAGCCAGCCTAAATGCGGTCGACCAAGCACGTAAATATATTAACGCCGATGCCGACTGTCTGTCGATCCTCACGGATACGGATTATTTTGGAGGCACCCTCCAAGACCTCTGGGATATCGTCGAATTCCTCGAAGTTCACAAACGCAAGGTGCCCTGCTTACGCAAAGACTTCATGGTGCACCCAGTGCAAGTCGTCGAAGCCGCTGAGGCCGGCGCATGTTGCATTTTAATCATCGTGCGCGCACTCGCAGACGACGAAATAAAGGCGCTACGGGACGCGGCTGGACTAGCTGGACTCGACGCTCTCTACGAAATCCACGAAGAGCGTGAACTCGAAAAAGCACTCAAGTTCGATCCAAAAATAGTCGGCGTCAACAATCGCGACCTCAAGCGATTCAAGACTGACCTAGCCGTATCCGAATTACTGATACCACAAATCCCTGACGATATCATTAAAATCAGCGAAAGCGGCATTTTTGACATTGAAGATGCCGAACGCGCTAGCGAATGCGGAGCCGATGCGATCCTCGTCGGTGAAGCCCTCATGCGCTCCGAAGACACCGATAGATTGATCGAAGCGTTTCACAACGCTTAAGAGAGTATAAAGGTGTTAAAATAGAAAAGTGAGAAAGTAGAAAAGTAAGAAAGTAAAAAGTGAGAAAGTAGAATCCACCACCTTCATACTTGAATACTTCCCCACCTTCCCACCTTCATACTTTTATACCTTTATACTTTTCCGAATAATGCCACTAAGTCCCAAACAAACCCGCGCGCTGCTTGATGAGCTAGCGCATTTCCCAAATAAAAAGCTGGGACAAAACTTCCTTGTCGATGGTAACATCGTGCGCAAGTCGGTCGAGATGGCGGATATCGCCGCCAGCAGCCATGTCGTCGAAGTCGGCCCGGGGCTTGGCACCCTCACTCGCGCCATTCTCAGCACCGGAGCAACTGTATGGGCAGTGGAGCGCGACAGTACCCTCTCCGAGCACATCCGTGTGAACGTGCTACCCGAGCAGCCAAACTTACATTTAATCGAAGGTGACTGTCTCGATTATCCGCGCGCCGAGCTGCCCATCGAACAAGCCAAAGCTGGCTTTAAAATTGTCGCTAACCTCCCTTATGCAGTCTCCACTCCGTGGATGGAAGCCGTCATCTCAGGACCTCTTCCACAGCGCATGGTGCTGATGCTACAAAAAGAAGCCGCCGATCGCTACATCGCCAAGCATGGCAGCAAAGCGTTCGGAGCCATTTCAATTTTCCTACAGTCAGTCTATACCGCACATAGCAAGCACCTCGTTTCCGCACAATGTTTCCACCCCGCACCAAAAGTCGATTCCGCGCTACTGCGTTTGGATCTACGCGAGGACGCGGTACATTTTTCGAAAGTCGCACGCGAATGCATCCGTCGTATCTTTACCCAACGCCGCAAACAACTGGGTGCACTCTGCAAACGCGATCCGCAACCCGAAGCACGTGAGTGGTTCGATTCCATTGTCGCAGACGGAGTCAAAGCAACCGTCCGCCCCGAAGAACTTGCCATCGAATACTGGCAAACTCTTGCCCGCCGACTCCCATAACCCCAACCCCACAGCACGATGAACCCCATTCACTGGAAACTGCACTGGCAGATACTACTCGCACTCGCACTTGCCACACTGTTTGCATGTGTCCTCATGCCCAACATTGACGGAGCGTTTAGCAGTAACGTCGAAGTCTTTTGTCAATTTATCGGCACGCTCTTTATGAACGCACTGAAGATGGTCATCGTACCATTGATCGTCGCGTCCATCATCAGCGGAGTCATGCATCTTGGTGCTGAAAAAGGTGTCGGCCGTATGGGGTTTAAAACCTTCCTTTATTACACCTGCAGTGGAGCCGCTGCAGTCATCGTCGGCGTCGTCGTGGTGAATCTCATCGGCCCCGGCAATATTGATGCGGAGACTGCCACCGCGATGCTTGGCCGCGGCAGCGAAACTGCCCTCAACGAAGGATTAATGAGCAAAGTCGAAGGCCGCAGCAGCAGCGACCTGTTTGATATCTTTCTGCGCATGTTCCCATCCAACATCGTTGATGCGGCAACCAACAATGGCCAACTGCTCGGAGTCATCACCTTCTCGCTACTGTTCGGCGCCTTCATCGGCAAGCTGCCCGAGACACAACGCGAGACGCAGCAAAAATTCTGGGAGAGTGCCCAAGCAGTGATGCTTAAGTTCACCGACTTCATCATCCGTTTCGCACCGATCGGCGTGTTCGGCCTCGTCACCCCAGTGTTGTTCAACGCGCCCATCGGCGACCTCATCGGCGCGATTTTCTGGTTCTTCATCACTGTAGTTTTAGCTCTGGCGATTCATTTTTTCATCAACCTCGCCCTCGTGCTCAAGTTTATCGGCAAGGTCAACCCGATCACGCACTACAAAGAGATGGTTCCGGTGCTGCTCACTGCGTTTTCCACCGCCAGCTCATCCGCCACCCTGCCACTCACCATCGAAACCGTGGAGGAACGCGCCAAAGTCTCGAAGAAGACCAGCTCATTCACCCTCCCCCTCGGCGCGACGGTGAATATGGACGGCACCGCGCTCTACGAATGCGTGGTCGTGCTGTTCATCGCACAGCTCTACGCATCCACCGGGCAGGACGCACTCGGTATCGGCCAGCAACTGCTGGTCGTTTTCCTCGCCTTGACCACTAGTATCGGCGTCGCCGGAATTCCGGCCGCCAGTCTCGTGGCGATTGCCGTCATTCTACCCGCTGTCGGCCTACCCGTCGAAGCGATCGGCGTAGTCTGGGTAACGGACCGGATCCTCGATATGTGCCGCACTTCAGTCAATGTCTTTAGCGACACCGTCGGCGCCGTCGCGATTGCTCGCAGCGAAGGCGAGCAGCCGTATCCGACTGAAAGTTGTTAGTTAAAGCATCTAGCTCTTTTCTTCACCGGTCTGCAAACAGCTGACAACCAACCACACTCACATGACTACTGACCAACGCTTAGCCGAGCTCGGCATCGAACTTCCAATCGCACCTGCACCAGCTGGTAACTACGTCGCGGCTATGCAAGTCGGCAACCTGCTCTACATTTCCGGAGCCATTTGTCTGGTCAACGGCGAGATGACCCACACGGGTAAAATCGGTGAAACGCGCGACATCGCCTACGGCCAAGCCGCCGCCCGTGTCTGTGCGCTCAATCTTCTTGCAGTCGCCAAAGGTCACCTTGGCGATCTCGATAAAGTTTCCCGCGTCGTGCAGCTCAACGGCTTCGTCAACGGTGTGCCCGGCTTTGCTGACAGCCCTGCCGTGATCAACGGCGCATCCGACAGCATGGTCGAAATCCTCGGCGAACGCGGCCGCCACACACGAGCAGCGGTTGCTGTCACAGGCCTGCCACTCGACACTACCGTCGAAATCCAAGCGATCTTCGAAGTTGCTTAATTAGAGGTGAAACAGGCATTGCATCGCCATCTTCGGCAGACCTTCGTCTTGCCTGTCATTTTTGCCTAGCTAGCAAATGGCACGGTCTTTGGACCGTCGTAGCCGTCTTGCTGTGCCTCAACGATCAAGTTGGATCGAATGCCGCCGCGGCCACGCCAAATCGTTTCGAGACGTGCCCAGCGTGGCTCAGTCACTGCAAACAGATCCTCAAAGATTTTGTTGGTCGCCGCTTCGAAGAAAATCCCCTTGTTGCGATAATCGTGCAAGTAGAGCTTCATCGCCTTTAGCTCGATGCAGAGCTCATCGGGCGCATAGCTAAAAACCACCGTCGCGTAGTCCGGATGGCCAGTCATCGGGCAGGTCGAAGTAAACTCCTCCTGGATGTGCTGGATGGTGTAGTTACGCTCTTGATTAGGATTTGGGAAAGTCTCGATGTCCATGATCGCAACACAGTGTGCGTTGTCGGCAAAAGTTCAACCCAACTCTTCAATTCTTGAAAAAAGCATCCGATCGGTCCTAATTCAGCCTATGTCGACGCAACAGCCACTCTCCGCTCTGAAGATCTTTCTGATTTACCTCCGACTCGGTTGTCTCTCGTTCGGCGGGCCGGTGGCTCACTTCGGCTACTTTAAGGAAGAGTTCGTCAATTGCCGCAAATGGCTCACCGCGTCGCACTACGCAGAGCTACTGGCGCTGTGCCAATTCGTCCCTGGCCCATCTAGTAGTCAGTTGGGCTTCGCCATCGCATGGCAGCGCGGCGGGCTACGCGGTGCATGTGCCGCGTGGCTGGGCTTCTCGCTGCCGTCGGCGCTGATCATGATCGCCTGCGCTTACGGGCTTAGCGTAATTGGTGATGGTGCCGTTCCGTTGATTCACGGACTCCTCATCGCAGCCGTCGCTGTGGTCGCCAAAGCAGTGCTCGATTTAGGCAAAAAACTATGCCCCGACTGGCCCCGCATCGCGATCGCAGTTGGCTGTGCGGCACTCACCCTGTCTGTCCCTGGCGCATGGATACAAATCGGCGTCATCTTACTGGGCGTCGCGATCGGCAACGCCCTGTTCCGCAACTGCAACCAAGAGAAGCCAGAGCTACACGGCGCACAGCAACTCGTCAGTATGCGCACGATGTGCATCGCACTCACGAGCTTTTGCGTGCTGCTAACCGCCTCACTGCTGGTATCGCCGGATGCAACTAGCGCGATTTATGGTATGAATTACCGCGCTGGTGCGATGGTCTTCGGCGGCGGTCACGTGGTGCTGCCCTTGTTGCATGATAGCGTGGTGCCTAGCGGCCTCGTATCGGAAAGCAACTTCCTCGCTGGCTATAGCGCGGCGCAAGCACTGCCCGGCCCGCTATTCACGCTCTCGGCTTTTCTCGGCACCGCCAGCCAAGCCACCTCGCCACACTGGATCGGTGGCGCAATCGCACTAATCGCGATCTTCCTGCCTGGGATGTTGCTACTCATTGGCCTACTACCACTGTGGAATACCTTTCGAAACAAAGTCTGGGCACAAGCCGGCCTCATTGGTGCGAATGCCGCTGTCGTCGGTCTACTCCTCGCCGCTTTAATCAATCCGGTCTGGGCACACGGCGTGCAACGCTGGACCGATGTCGTGCTGGCTGCTGGCGCCTTTATCGCGCTGAGTCGATTTAAGATCCCGGCGTGGCTGGTCGTACTCAGTTGCGCTGCTGGCGGCTATCTAATCCCTTAGACAAGCAGCGACCACTCCCAAGCTCGACTTTCAAAAGGTAGTCCGTTACACGTTACCCTCACACACTACGCTATGCCTGAAATCAACTCGCCTTCTCTGTCTCCCTCACAGAAACGAATCATCGCCGCTGGAGCGACTGCCCTCGCCCTAATACTACTCATCGCCACGGCCTGTTCGCTGTTCGTCGTGCTGCAGATGTTTATCCTCACATTCAAAGACGTGCTACTACCACTCGCGATCGCCGCGATCCTCGCCACACTGCTGCGCCCCATCATCACCTTGTGCGAGAAACATACCCGGCTCTCCAAAACCCAAGGCATCATTCTACTCTACTTGCTAGTGCTGCTCGCCATCGCGACCATTACGATGCTGCTGTTGCCAATTTTATTGCGCCAGGTCACAGAATTCATCGAAGCAGTGCCAAGCATACGCGACAATTTCTATCAATTCTTGCAAGAAAAGACGCCGGCCGCATGGCAATGGCTACATGCCAAGCTCGGCCAAGCACCCGATGCATATGTGCAGAATATCGTCGCCACACACTCTGAAACTATCACCAGCGGACTTCAGGCTCTACCAGAAAAAATCAGCACGATTGGCGGTTCAGTCGGCGGCTTTATCGGGAGCATGTTTGCGAAAATTGCGGCCTACGCGATTATCCCGATCTACCTATTCTTCATTCTGAATGGTAACCGCAACGTGTGGAACGATCTGCAAACGCAGCTCAGCTTCTTGCCTGATGAGCGTCGACATGACATCGTCTTTCTCTGCCGTCAGTTTAGCGATATACTCGTCGCATTTTTCCGTGGGCAAATCATTATCGGCCTGCTCCTCGGCGGCGTGCTGGCAGTCGGCTTTGCACTGGTCGGCCTCAAGTTCGGCATCGTCTTGGGCCTCGTGCTTGGCCTACTCAACATCATTCCCTACCTCGGCACCATGCTCGGCATACTTAGCGTGCTACCACTCGCCTATTTTCAAGACGATGGCGGCACCAGTTTGATCGGCCTTTGCGCGGTCGTCTTCATCATCGGCCAACTGCTCACCGACTACGTGTTCACTCCGCGCATCATGGGCGATAAAACCGGAATGGGGCCAATGCTCATCATCTTTTCCATTTTCTTTTGGGGCGTCGCTCTCGGTGGCATCATGGGCATGGTGCTCGCGATTCCGCTCACCGCATTTTTATTAATCTTCTGGCGCTTGGCCCGTGAACGCTATTTACCAGCCCTCACTTCCAACCATTCAGCGGCCGAAGACTAAAAAATATTAATCTTAATCCTAATCCTAATCTCCTCACACGGGACGACTGATTAAGAGCAAGATGATGAGTTGGATTAAGATTCTCCCTCACTTTCACTTTCTATCCTCTCAACTCTCAGGTCTCACACCTCAGCCCTCTAATTTACATGTCCAACCAAACCAACACACCTTTCGCCCGTCCTGATAACCGCGCAATCGACGAACTTCGTACGATTACATTTGAGACCGGCATCGCCCCCCATGCGCTCGGCTCAGTGCTCGTAAGCTTTGGTGACACACGCGTAATTTGCGCCGCATCAATCGACAACCGCGTGCCCGGCTGGATGCGCGCTCAAAAGGTCGAAGGTGGCTGGATGACTGCCGAGTATTCGATGCTTCCCTACAGTACACTCGATCGTAAGCGACGCGACATCAGCAGTGGTAAGGCCGACGGCCGCACCATCGAAATCCAACGCCTCATTGGCCGCTCACTGCGCGCCGTATTCGACCTCAAAAAACTCACAGGCAAGACGATTTGGATCGATTGCGATGTACTGCAAGCCGACGGTGGCACTCGCACCGCATCGATCACTGGAGCTTATGTCGCCGCTCAAATTGCCATCCAGAAACTCATCGCAAAAGGTGAGCTGACCGAAAATCCGTTTAACGAATCCGTGGCCGCGGTATCAGCCGGCGTCTACAAAGGCACCGCCGTGCTCGACCTCAACTATCCTGAAGATAAAAACGCCACCGTCGATGCCAACATCGTCATGACTGGCACCGGTAAATTCGTCGAAGTGCAAAGCTCCGGCGAAGAGGCCACTTACACACGTGAGGAACTCGACGCCCTACTCGACCTCGGCGCCAAAGGCATTAATGAAATCAACAAACTGCAAAACGCCGCTATCGCGGCGGGATTGGAGGGATAGCATATTATAGTGGCGAGGCGGGCACCTACCGTTTTTCACACGCTGAAACTTTTTAGCGATACTCACGATGTATACGTTAAGCAGCCAACCAAGCGCTGCGAAACCACAAATTAAATACATTATTAAATTAAACAGCCTCCTCCTCGCAGCACTCGCGACTTGCCTCATTTCTGCACTCGCTCAAGCCGAAGACAGATCCATCGCTGCTGGCGGCGACCAAGATGGCCAACGCAAAGACCGACCTAACCATGCGGAACGCGGCGAGCGCTTCGCCAACACTGACTTGAACGGCGACGAGCAGCTCTCGCTCGAAGAAGTCGAAAGCGCTGGTGCGAAACGACTCGTCGAGCACTTTGACATGATCGATTCCAACGACGACGGGCAACTGACCAAAGACGAGCTCAAAGCCGCACATAAGAAACGCGGCAAGGGTGGCAAAGGAAAGGGCGGCGGCAAAGGCAGCGCCAAGGGCGCCGGCCAGTGCTCCAATTGCGATACAGAAGCCGCATAAAGAGGTTCCAGGCCGATCATAGCATACTTCACTCAGCCCGAGCGCTTTAAGCGCCTCGGGCTTTTTTGTGGCTGGATCAAATTTGTCACGGGAGGATCCACCTCCGCGTGGACCGATTCAGATTGGCACGCGCTCTAGTTAGTCCCAGCGCGGACGACACAGAGGTCATCCCTCCCGCGAGAAAAGCATCAATTCCCTAAAACCACCACACTCCTTTTCCTTTGCCATCCAGAGACGACCTGCTTACATCCTCCGCCTTTCGACACTTTTTTTCACCTTCCCACTTTCCCACTTTCCCAAAATGATCACGATCAATCAAATCTCTCACCACTTCGGCAAGAAGACACTTTTCAGCAAGATCAACACCGTCATCGGCGCCCGTGATCGCATCGCTCTAGTCGGCTCAAACGGCTCCGGCAAGACCACCCTGCTACGCATGTTTATGGGCGAACTTGAGGCCGAATCCGGCTCCGTCGATAAACCAGACTACGTCAGTATCGGCTACCTGCCGCAGGACGGCATCTCCGTCTCTGGAAACACTCTATTTAAGGAAGCTGAAAGTGCCTTTGGCGATGTACTCGAACTCAAGAAGAAGATTGATCAGGCTGAAGAACAGATGGCGGAGATGGACACCTCCGAAGATGCCTACTACGACCTCATCGACCAGATGGGCGAATGGGAGCAGCAACTCGAAGACCACGAGCCACACAAAATGAAGTCCCGCGTCGAGCGGATCCTGATGGGCATGGGCTTCAAGGCAACCGACTTTGACCGCGATACCAGCGAGTTCTCTGGTGGTTGGCAGATGCGTATCGCGCTGGCGAAACTCCTCCTGCAGAACCCTAGCCTCATCATTCTCGATGAACCGACCAATCACTTGGACATCATCTCCCAGCACTGGGTCGAGCAATACCTCAAGCACTACCAAGGTGCACTCATCGTGATCTCTCACGACCGTGCCTTCCTCGACGAAGTCACCGATCGCACGCTCGAACTCAAAATGGGCGATCTCAACAGCTTCAAGGGCAACTACAGCTACTACGTCACCGAGACTGACAAGCGCCTTGAAATTCTGCGTAAAGCCTACTCCAATCAGCAAAAAGAAATCAAGGAGGTCAAAGACTGGATCACCCGTTTCCGCTCCAACGTCAAAAAGGCGAGCATGGTGCAGAGCCGGATCAAATCGCTCAACAAGATGGAGCTCATCACCATCCCACGCGATGAGAAGAAGATGTTCTTCCGCTTCCCAAAGTCACCCCCTGCCAGCGCCAAGGTGATCACTATCACCGGTCTGGAAAAAGCCTACGGCGAAAATGTTATTTTCGACGGCCTCAACCTGCGCATCGACAAGGGCGACCGCATCGCCGTGGTCGGAGTCAACGGTGCTGGTAAGTCCACCCTCGCCCGCATCATGGCTGGCACCGAAGTGTTCCAAGGCGGCACCGTCGATAAGGGCATCAACACCGTGCTCGGCTACTTCGCGCAGTCACAAGCCGAAGAACTCAACCCGGCCAACACCGTGCTCGAAGAAGTCGAAACGGCCGCGATCGGCAACGACGACGCGAACCCACGCGGCGCACTCGGTGCACTGCTCTTCAGTGGCGATGAAGCACTCAAGAAAACCTCTGTACTCTCCGGTGGTGAGAAGAATCGCGTCGCTCTGGCCAAGATGCTCATGCACCCGGCGAATTGCATGATTTTGGACGAACCGACCAATCACCTTGATATTAAATCCAAGGAAGTGCTGCAGGAAGCGATCAACCTCTTCGAAGGCACCGTCATTCTTGTCAGTCACGACCGTTACTTCCTCGACGGTGTCGTCAACAAGGTGCTCGAAGTCTCACCCGGCAGCACACGTATGCTCACCTGTAATGTTTCTGAATATATCGCTCGCCTCGAACAAGAGACCGCCGAAAAGTTGGGCAAGTAAACTTCGCCAACGTAACTGACATTTAAAATGAAACAGATTTATCAGATCCTTTCGACCTTCGCAATCTGCGCGCTCAGCATTCAAGCAGCCAACGCGCTAGACCTCGGTAAATATACCAATAAAGCCACCGAAGCCATCAGTGGCGGCAGCGAGCTGTTGTCGATGGGCAAGGATCTACTCAAATCGTTCAATGGTAACGAACCCGCGACGAATGCAGCCAAGGGCCTACTGAAGAGCTTTAATACAGAGAACTACTTGGGCGCATTTGATTATTATAATCAGATCAAAGCCGCAGGTCTCAAGCCCTCTCAACTGCAGACCTGGAACGACGTCAAAAATCCGCTTTCCGCAATAATTCTGGAGCGCAATTTTGATTTTAAAAAATCTGCTTTGTCCGACCTCACTCGCAAAGCCAGCACCGCGCTACAAAACAACCACAGCAAGGGTGCCAGCAATTATCTAGATCAATTGCAGGACGCTGCCTCCTTGACCAGCGGCCAGAAGTCGCTGTTGCAAAAGATTCAGTCCAACCTGTTGCCGGTCAAATAACACGCAGGCGCTCAATCCACGCGGCTCACGATCAACCCGAATGGCAGCTATGGATCTCCGCTCTCATACCGCGTTACTACTTAAAAACTACTACCGTTGCTTTGCAGCCGAGCTGATCGAACCAGGGAATCATCAGGCGGATCGACTGATGGTCGCCCCCATCGTGGTGCTCTCCCACGGCATACAGGCCGACCCGATCTTCAACTACGGTAACCGCGCCGCGCAGGCACTGTTTGAGATGGACTGGGCCACCTTAACTGCCCTGCCCTCTCGCTATTCCGCCGAGGCGATGCACCGCGACGAGCGCCAACAGCTGTTATCAGCAGTCGCCACTTTTGGCTACTCGGAAAACTACCGCGGCATTCGTGTCAGTGCCACGGGCAAGCGTTTCTACATTGATTCCGCGCGGGTCTGGTCGTTAATCGATGAAACTGGGCACCACGTTGGTCAAGCCGCCACTTTCGCCGAATGGAAAATGCTGTAGAGGCTCGCTAACGCAGTCGCTGCTCGATTCTTCGCCATATTCAAAACGGCGACAGAGCGCCGTTGCTAAAATCCATCAACTATAGTGCCTAACGCAGCTGATCTCAAATAAATAAAGGTTGCTCTAAAAATGAAAGGGGCCATTCCCCCTTGTTTGCTTTTGGTTTCGCCTAAAGCAGTTCACCGCACATACCTCGCTCCCGGCGAGACCACATAGAATGACTTTTATACTCGCCCTCTACATCCTCGCGGCTGCCGGCCTCTTCATTTACGGCACGAATTGCTACGTGATGGTCGGCTTGTTCCTGCGTCGCCACAAAGCCGAGCGTGCCAAAGCAAGCGCGCTGATCGAAGCTGGACAGGTGATTTTTGAAACGCCCGAGACGCTCCCACACGTCACCACACAAATCCCACTCTATAACGAGGCCAACGTCGTCGAGCGTGTGATCCGTGCCTGCGTCGCCATGGACTACCCAGCTGATAAGCATCAGATTCAGATCCTCGACGACTCGACCGACGAGACGTGCGACATCGTCGATGCACTGGCCCGCGAACTACAAATCGCAGGCCACGACATCGAAGTCGTCCGCCGCACCGACCGCATCGGTTACAAAGCAGGCGCCCTCCGCGTCGGCATGGACATCTGCAAGGGTGAATACATTTCGATCTTCGATGCCGACTTCGTGCCGCCCGTCGATTTCCTCCGCAAGCTGGTGCCGGCGCTCAAGAGCGACGACAAGATCGCCTTCGTGCAGGCACGCTGGGGTCACCTCAACTCGCAGAAATCGCTCCTCACCCGTGCACAAACGATCGGTATCGACGGACACTTCATGATCGAGCAGTGCGCCCGCGGCTACAATAAGCTCTTCCTTAATTTCAACGGCACCGCAGGTCTTTGGCGCAAAGCAGCAATCTATGACGGCGGCAATTGGCAGGATGATACTTTAACCGAAGATATGGACCTCTCCTACCGCTGCCAACTCGCAGGTTGGACCGCCGGCTACTTCCCAGACGTGGTGGTGCCCGCCGAGCTGCCAGAAAGCTACACCGCTTTTAAGAGCCAACAATTTCGCTGGGCCAAAGGCTCGGTGCAGACCGCGCTCAAAATCATGCCACGCGTGATGCGCTCCGACGCCTCGCTGTTTGCCAAGGTGCAAGCCTTTCTGCACATGACGCACTACTGCATCCACCCGCTGATGGCGTTGATGGCGATTCTAGCGCTGCCCGTATTGCTTAGCACCAACATCACACTGTCGGCGTGGCAATTCATGCCCTTCGCATTGGCCATCCTGATCGCTATGACAGGCCCGAGTGCGCTCTACTGCGTCAGCCAATTCTCACAAGGCCGTTCGAAAGGCTGGAGCCTGTTACACCTTCCAGGCTTGGTCTGCATCGGCGTCGGCATTGCCTTATCCAATACACGCGCGGTCTTTGAGGCCTTTGCAGGCATCACCAGTCCCTTCGTGCGCACCCCGAAGAGCGGCGACAAGAAAAAGACCTACCGCACCAAAGCCAACTGGTTCCCCGCGCTCGAACTATTGATGGCCGCTTACTGTGCATTCAGCTTCGCTCACTATCTACAGGCCGGAAAATACATAATCGGCCCGTTTCTACTGATTTATACACTCGGCTTTCTAATCATCGGCACCCGCAGTCTATTGGAACAATTCGATTCGGGGACACGCTTCTTTGCACGTCAGCCACAGCCAGTGAAGGTATAAACAGGTAGCGCGCTTTGGCCCAAAGCGCATCATCAACAAACAGACCGACGGCAAAACTAAGCACCAGCGATCACCTGACGATCACAGCGTCAGCCGATCGATCATTGCCGCGGAAATGCCGCGTGGGCCACGCAGCGCTACCCATGGAACGGTCCCGCAACCGAAATGCCGCGTGGGCCACGCAGCGCTACCCATGGAACGGTCCCGCAACCGAAATGCCGCGTGGGCCACGCAGCGCTACCCATGAACGGTCCCGCAACCAGATGCCGCGTGAGCCACGCAGCGCTACCTGTTCACTGATTCCTCGATTTTCGTCGCATCCCACAGATAAGGCCAATCTGCTTCAGTTTCACAGAGTCCCGCTCGAATCGGGTTATGGCGGATATACGCGCCTTTTTCGCGATATGCATCAGCACTACGCAATCGATGATCAAAGAATCCACGTTGCCACTGAATGCCCGAAAACCGAGCCAAATAACGTTTCCAATTCTGAATCACTTTAGAGATTTCATGTTCCCGCGTGTTAAATGAAATCAACGCATGCAGATGATCTGGCATAAGTAACAATAAAGATACCGCCCATTCAGCCCGAGCCTGTCGAACCGTAACAGATTCCAGAACCTGCTCCGCCAACTCAGGGGAACACAGATGGTCTGAGCCACGCGGGCTACAGCAGACCGTAATGAAAAAAGTAGAACCATCATCCACCCAATCTGGCGGTTGATGCCCCAATGTCTTTCGAATAAAATCAGCCATCCCAAGTTCGAAAGGTACGTACAAACAGTAAAATCACAAGAGCGCCGCTAACGAAACAGGTAGCGCGCTTTGGCCCAAAGCGCATCATCGACAAACAGACCGACGGCAAAACTAAGTACCAGCGATCACCTCACGATCACAGCGTCAGCCGATCGATCATTGCAATCGAAATGCCGCGTGGGCCACGCAGCGCTACCCATGGAACGGTCCCGCAATCGAAATGCCGCGTGGGCCACGCAGCGCTACCCATGAACGGTCCCGCAACCGAAATGCCGCGTGGGCCACGCAGCGCTACCCATGAACGGTCCCGCAACCGAAATGCCGCGTGGGCCACGCAGCGCTACCCATGAGCGGTCCCGCAGCCGAAAATGCCGCGTGGGCCACGCAGCGCTACCCATGAAACGGTTCCGCAACCGAAATGCCGCGTGAGCCACGCAGCGCTACCCTACAACAAATCCGCAGCCAGGTCGGCTAGTTCCGAGCGCACGCCTGTGGTCAACTCCAAGTGGGCGGTAATTTCGGTTCCCTTCAGGCGCTGCGCAGTGTGCACCAGTCCATTCGACATCGCATCGAGAAACATGTTATCCACCTGATACGGATCACCGAGTAAAATCACTTTTGACCCCTCAGCCATGCGACTCACGACAGTCTTTGCTTCGTGTGGCGTGAGATTCTGCGCCTCATCGATGATAAAAATCGTATCGGCGAGCGAACGTCCACGGATGTACGTCATCGCCTCCACTTCGACCATGCCATAGTCGAACAGAAATTGATACGGCTTGCGCGCTTGCTTGGAATCATCTTCTTCCTTGTCTGCATGCGCGGGTTGCTTCGCCATTTTCGTCATCGCCTTCTTACGCTTACGATTCGAGGTGATACGCTCTAACTTGGCTTGAGCTGGATCTGCTGGCGGACGTTTAATCACTTTCCGATTACTAAAGAGCACTTCCAGATTATCATAAAATGGCGCAATATATGGCGCCATTTTCTCTTCCAAGGTGCCGGGCAGCGCACCGGTGTCTTTACCGATATGCACCAACGGTCGGGTAATAAAGACGCGCTCGTACAGGTTATCTTCGCCGATCGCCTGATACAGTGCCATTGCAATCGAAACCAAGGTCTTACCCGTGCCAGCCTTGCCCATACAAGTGACCAGCTTAATGTCTTCGTCGAGTAAAGCATCCATCAACATACGCTGCTCCTCGTTGAGCGGATTGATCCGAATGCCCTTCGGAATCTTAATCCCCACCCCACTACCTAGGATCAAACCGTCTATTTGCCCGTCTCCACGGTAGCGTGCGGGTTCGCGAAACTCACCGTTGCTCAGATAAATATATTCGTTGATATAAAGATGACTAGTTAGCTCCGGCGTTAGATCGACTCCATGTTCTTCAATGAAGCGCGCATACTCAGCGTCCTCGATGACAACTGTCTTGATGCCGCCGCCGATATTGGCCGTCTTGATCTTATCGTTCATGTAATCCTGCACTTCGAGACCCAGCGCGATGCCCTTGAGCGCCATATTGGCGTCTTTAGTGACTAAGATCACACGGCACTCCGTGCACACTTCCTTGAGAAAAAAGCAAGACGCCAAAATACGGCTGTCCATTTTCTCCATATCAACCAGCGTTGCACGCAGGCGATTCATGCCCTCGCTCTGAGTATCGCCAGAAACAAAATAGTCGTTGATCACCACAATCAAGCGACCACCATTTGGTAAATCACAACTGAGCGCGGAATTCCCCTGCCCCTTCATTTCAGGCGGGATGGCGAGCTCCTCGTCAAATAGCGCTCGCAGATCTCGATGGATCTTACGGGCAGAAAACCCTAACTCCCCTGGAGCGGATTTCTTGCGGTCGAGTTCTTCAAGGACTTCGACTGGGATGGCAACTGTGTTGTCTTCAAACTTCTGTAGACACTGGGGGTCATGAAGGAGAACGTTGGTGTCGAGGACAAATATTTTGGCCCCGTTTTTTTTAGTTTTTTGTTTAGGCAAAGGTAGTTTATTAATAGCTGCTGACTCTATTTTCGGCATTGTATAGCCGTTGCTTTAGACAATCATAGAGTAATTCCAAAATAACATTTCGTGCAAGCGGAAAGCCACGATACCTGAATAAATTGCCCATGACGCACCGATTGAACCTCTTCGAACAACAGCTCGGCTACCACTTCGCTGATATTACTTTGCTGGAACTTGCTCTCACCCACCCAAGCTGTGACCTCGAACTGGGCGATAACCAGCGCCTTGAATTCCTCGGCGATGCCGTGCTCGACCTAGTCGTCGCAGAAACACTTTACCAAAACAAACCCGACTTCGACGAAGGTGCGCTCGACCACAGCCGTGCCAGCCTCGTCAATGGCAAGGCGCTCACCGCCCACGCACAGAGGCTCGGGCTCGGCTCACTCTTGCAAGTTAGCGAAGCACAGCGCCAACACCACCCCGAGCCAAGCGCCAGCATGCTGGAAGATGCCTTTGAAGCCCTGATTGGTGCGATTCATCTCGACGGCGGCATCCAAGCCGCCCGCACCTTCATCCTGCAAGCCCTCGGCGACGCCATACAGAAAGCTCAAAGCAACGGCGCATTAGGCAATCCGAAAGGACGCCTGCAAGAATGGACGCAATTGCATCATAGCGGTGCGGTACCAGACTATAGAGCACTGCCAGAGGAAGGCCCCGAGCATGCACGCACCTACAGTGCGGTCGTGCAACTTGCCGGCCAAGAACTAGGACGCGGCTGCGGTCGCTCCAAAAAGTCCGCCGAATCCGCCGCCGCCGAGCACGCGCTGCAACAACTCAACGGTTAATGCCTGACCTACTCACAAACAGCGGCGCGGCCACTCTCTTTCACGGAGTCAGCGCCGAGGCCCGAGCGGCACTGGTCACCACCCTCGCCAAGCAACAGGCCAAGCGCACCTGCGTGCTGCTCGTCACCGATCCACGCCGCGCACAAGAATTAGCGACCGAGGCCGAAACCTATGCGCAGTGGCTTACACCGAAGGTCGTACTGGAGGTGCTGCACTTTCCAGAAGTGCCGCCACCAGACATCGACGCCACTCGTCGCGCAGACCGCATCTGCGAGCGCCTATCCGTGCTCAGCACCTTGCTGCGCTCCAGTAATAACGCCCGCCTAATCGTCGCCACGCCTGAAGCGATCCTGGGCAGCTGCCCGGAGCGCACTCAATTTGAAAGCCGCCAACTCAAACTACGCACTGGCGAAGCGCATTCCTTCAAACAACTGGTCGACACACTCACTGGCGAGCTCGACTACGACTCCGAAGCGCTCTGCGAACATCCCGGCCAGATCGCCACACGCGGCGGCCTGATTGATGTCTATCCCTACGATGCCAATCAGCCTTACCGGCTCGACTTCTTTGGCGACGAGATTGAGAGCATTCGCAGCTTTGACCCCAGCTCTCAACGCACACTAGAAAAGGTTGGCAAGATTACGATCTCGGCCGCCGAAAGTGCTAAAGAAACCAACGCAGCAGATGGGCAGTTGATCGATTATTTAACCGATCAGCCGATTACATGGATTCTTGAAGAACCCTCGCAACTGCTGCGCGAGCATCCTTATCGCTTTGAAAAGTTGACGGCTAGCGAGCGGCAAGACCCGTAGCTTCGAGCAAGTCTTTGCACGCCGCGCGCGAGCCAACGACCTGCGCCTAGGTATTTGCTCAGTGGATACAGATCCCGCACTGTTTGACCAAGCCCAACGCGTCGAACTCGCCACCGAACCAACAGCCAATTACCGCCATCACACAGACGCGGTGCAGGTCGGATTCGATCGCTTCGAGTCCGAGCAAAGTGCGCGCACCAAGTTTGAAAGCAGTATCGCCGACTGGTCGAAAAAAGAGAAGCGCACACTCTACTTCGTCACTGCCAGCGAGAGTGAGGCCGCGCGTATCGCAGAGCTACTGGCCGAGAATCCACTCACCGCGAAGCTCAAGCCCAAGTATCTGCACGGCACCATCTCTGGCGGATTCATCTGTCAAGGGTCGCCAACATGGCTGCCACTCAAGCAGACGAAGGCCTCCTCGGGCATCGTTCTAATTACCGACACTGAATACTTCGGACGTCAGCGGCGCAAAATCAGCCGTACTCAGGAACGCGCACGGCCGACCATTTCGCAAGTCGATCAATTGCTCGATTTCACAGAGCTCGCGGACGGCGATCCACTGGTCCACCTGCAACATGGCGTGTGCCGATTTCGTGGACTCAGTAAGTTAGAGATTCAAGGCGGCAGCAAAGAAGTGATCACCGTCGAATTTGCGGATCAAATGACGGTGCATGTACCACTGCACGAGTCGCACCTGCTGACGCGCTACGTCGGCCTGACCAAATCGAGCCCTAAGCTCGGCAAGATCGGCGGAGCCGCATGGGATAAGACGCGCGCCGCCGCCGAGGTCGCCACGCTCGATTATGCCGCCGAGCTACTCACCCTGCACGCCGAGCGCAGTCAACACGGCGGCTACACCTTTCCGCCAGATCACCCTTGGCAAGCGACCTTCGAAGGGGCCTTCCCGTTCACCGAAACACCCGATCAGCTCACTGCCATCGAAGCCACCAAATCGGACATGGAGGCAGCATTGCCGATGGACCGTCTGATTTGCGGTGACGTGGGCTTTGGCAAAACCGAAGTCGCAATCCGTGCTGCGCTCAAAGCCGTGCTCGCGGGCAAACAAGTCGCCCTGCTGGTACCAACCACCGTGCTTTGCCAACAGCACCTCAACACCTTTCGCGAGCGCATGGCCGAATACCCAATCATTATTGATATGGTCAGTCGCTTCCGCAGCGCGAAGCAGAACAAAGAAATTATCGCTAACCTTGCCGAAGGCCGAATCGACATCGTGATCGGCACGCACCGACTGCTGAGCAAAGATGTCCACTTCCAGGACCTTGGGCTACTGGTCGTCGATGAGGAGCAGCGCTTTGGCGTCAAGCAGAAGGAAAGCATCAAACAACTGCGCGCCAACGTCGACATCCTCACACTCAGCGCCACGCCAATCCCGCGCACACTGTACATGGCGCTCGCAGGAGCCCGAGCAATGAGTGTGATCGAGACCCCGCCCGTCAATCGACGCCCGATCGAGACTATCGTTAAAAGTTACTCGGCCGATCTCATCAAAAGTGCGATTCAGGCCGAGACAGATCGCGGCGGCCAAGTCTTCTACCTGCACAACCGCGTCTCGACCATCGAAGGCGTGGCGCACCAAGTCCGCGAAATGCACCCGAAGTTGCGCGTCGCCGTCGGCCACGGGCAAATGGATGAAGGCCAGCTGGAAAAAATCATGACCCAGTTCGTCGCTGGTGCGTTCGATGTATTGGTCTGCACCACGATCATCGAGTCAGGCATCGACATCCCCAATTGTAATACACTGATCATCGAAGGCGCCGACCGTTTTGGGCTGGCACAGCTCTACCAGATTCGTGGCCGCGTCGGTCGCTTCAAACGACAAGCCTACGCCTACCTGCTACTGCATCGCCACGCCGCACTGGTTGATAGCGCGCAAAAGCGCCTGAACGCGCTCAAGCAGCACAATCAGCTCGGCGCAGGCTTTCGCATTGCGATGCGCGACCTCGAACTTCGCGGTGCAGGCAATCTGCTCGGCTCGCAACAAAGTGGCCACATCGCTGGTGTCGGCTTCGAGCTCTATTGCCAATTGCTCAAACAAAGCGTCGCCCGCCTCAAGGGTGAGCCCGGCGCCGATCGTATTCGTGCCGAAGTGAAGCTCGACTTCATCGCTACCGGTGAAGGTGGTTCGCGCTCGCGCCGCACCACGGGCAGCTTCGCCTTCGCCGCGATCAAAGACGCCGAATATACCGACCATTCGGATCAACTGATCGAAGCCGCCCTGCCCGCCGACTACGTCGCCGAACCGCGCCTCAGGATCGACCTCTATCGCCGCCTGGCATTGGCCAACTCCGACGCAATCATTCAAGAAATCGCCGCAGAAATGGCTGACCGCTTTGGACCATTGCCCCGCGCCACTCAAGCGCTGATCGAAGTAAGCCGCGTGCGCGTGTTTGCCGAGGGCGCTGGTGTGCGCCGCGTCGAAAGCGAGAGCGAACGCCTAATTTGCCGACTCGCACAACCCGGCAAAAGTGGCGAATTCCTAAAGACCGGAGCACGCTTCCCAAGACTCACGGCCAAAGATCCACTGAAGAGGCTGCGCGAGATTCAGAAATACTTAATCCGCAACCGGCAGGCGCCTGCCTGATAAGCGCCACTTTCGCCGCTTGACCACACCAGATCCCTTTCTACTGTTAATTTTCAGTCCAAAATTCACTCATCTGCCACGTGCATCATGTCGCTTAAACGCTCTCTTTCCTTCCTCTTCGCTTTCTTCGCTTTTCTCGGCTTAGCGCAACATGCGTACAGCCAGCAAGATGCCACTCTGATCCGCATGGGTAACGGCATCGCCGCCATCGCAGAAGGTGAAATCATCACCATCGAGCAACTCCGCAGAGAGCTCGAACCGATCATTCCACGCCTGCGCGCCGAAGCCCGCACCGAAACAGAATTCTCCGAGAGCATCGACCGCATGAGCCGTGAAGTGCTGCAAAACTTGATCGACCGTATTTTGATCGTCCAAGCTGCCAAAGAAAAAGGCTTACTACTACCACAGTCATACATTGACCAGGAATACGACGAAGTCCTCAACCGCGACTTTAGCGGTGACCGTGGTCGCTTCTTAGAATATCTACGTGCGCAAGGACTCACCGCCCGCGAGTTCCGCGAAGACATCCGCAAGCGGGTAGTGGTCAACGTCATGCGCCAACAAAACCGCAAGTCACAGTCCGAGATCAGCCCTGAGCGCATCCAAGCCTTCTACATCCAAAACAAAATCCGCTTTTACCAGGAAGAGGCTATGCATCTGCGCCAGATCATTCTGACTCCAATCGCAGACGAAGGTACCGCCCTGCTCAGGCAAACAGCCAAGACGATTATTCAAGAGCTCGCTGAAGGCGACAACTTCGGCGACCTGGCGCGCAAATACAGTCAGGACGAAATGAGCCGCAAAGGTGGTGACTGGGGTTGGATCGAACGCCAAGACATTCGTAAGGAACTCAGCTCTGTCGCCTTCGACCTTCAGCCTGGCGGCTACAGCCAACCCGTGGAGCTCAATAACACCATATTCATTCTTTACTGCGAAGCTAAGCGCGAGGAAATGATCCAGCCCGTAACCGAAGTACGCGATGCAATTGAAAACGTACTCGTCGGCGAAATCGCCCGTGAGACCCAAGAGCGCTGGCTGCAACAAGTGCGCGAAGACGGTTACGTGCGCTACTTCCTGTAACTATTGCTTCATCCCAACCCGCATGCGGGCAATGGATACAAAAAATCCCGGCGAGCGTGACTCGACGGGATTTTTTTTGTAAAAGGAGATGGAGGCGCAGGTCGGACCTGTCCGCCTTGCTCGCTCGCAGTAACGCGCGGATCGGTCACGGTCGGCGCTTGGCAGGGATCAGCTTCAACCTGTGCTTGGCTCGCCGTTCGGCGTGGGCATCCACTCAGCGCATCGGACTGCGCGCGCTGCGCAAAGTCAACGAGGCGAACGGTCTTAAGGCCGCTCGGTTCATCATGGAAGGGAGTGCGGCATCAGTGTTCGACATTTAATCACCAACGCGGGCGAGCTTCTAGCGGCTGGCGCTGAGACGAGTTATGCAGTTGATGGTGAGTTGCGCGATCTGTTCCTTGAAATGGAAGCGACTCAATATCGGACACCCCACTCGAGTCAGTCACCTCATCCAGAATAAGGCGTAGAGCACGGAGACATTTAATTTAAACGTTTGCCCCCTCTTCTTCCCTTACTACTTCTCTCCAGCCTTCAAAAAGCAATTCGACCAATCGCCCCAACAATGGTTACGCGGAGAAATGAACCATTAAGATCCACCTTACACGCACCTACAAATGTCCAGTATTTTAATTAATATACTGGACATTCGATACGTCATCCCGTTCATTCGAAGCGAATGAATGTCAGCAAGAAAATAGCGTCCTACCTCGCTCGGATCCCTTGTGGTTATGTATTCAGTTATACGGAGGTATCCACTGAAGCAGTGGAGAAGGAAGCGCTGATTAAAGGCTTAAATCGCATGGCTGCGGCTGGTAAAATCGCGAAGTTAAGTCAGGGGAAATTCTACAAGCCAGAGCAAAGCCCTTTTGGAGAGTTGCCGCCACCTCAGGATCAAGTCGTCAAGGACCTGCTTGAACGGCGCGGAACGGTGGAAGGTTACTTGAGTGGACTGAGCATCTACCCAGAGCTCGGACTTTGCACGCAGGTCAGCAATACGATTCAAATCGGCAAAAATGAAACACGTCCCGCCTTCCAGCGCGGCCGCTATAAAATCTCGTTCATTAAGCAAAAAAATACGATTACGAAAGAGACGATCCCACTGCTGCAAATCCTCGACGCCATGCGTTGCATCAAGAAAATCCCGGATACCGACATCGGCAGCGCTTGCGAACGATTCAAGCACCTGATCCAGCAACTCAGCAGCAAAGAACAGCAAAGCTTACTGAAACTGGCTATCAAATATCCGCCTGCGACCCGGGCATTGCTCGGAGCCGTTTTGAGTGAAGTAGCTCCACCACTCGATACAGATAAGCTGAAGCAATCACTCAACCCGATCACACGCTATAAACTCACTGGCGCCACGGACGCCCTCGCCAACGCGGAGGCATGGAATATCGAATGAAACTCCACTCACCCAACCCACTTCAATATTCCATGTCGAATATTGACAATATTCGACATATCGCTCTATACTAGAATTACATTATTAATTAAGAACAAATACATGAGCAGCAGCATCAATCTATCTTTAACCGACGAACTCAGATCTTTCATTGATAGTAATTGTGGGGACACTGGCCTGTATTCTACGCCTAGTGAATTCTTACGCGACATTCTGCGTGAGAAGAAAGAGCGGCAAGAACTGGCTACTTTACGCGAGGGCGTGCTGGCAGGTTATCAGGATTTAAACCATGGGCGTTTCGTAGAATTTACAGGTAACTTACGAGCATCGCTAAAATTGGCAGAGAAACGCGAACAGGACGACTGGAAATAACATGGCTTACCTTGCGCTATCGCGCCGCGCTTTTCTCGACATTCAGGGCATTGAATCCTACTCCATCGAAAAGTGGGGAGCTAAAGTAGCCAATGACTACATCGAAAGCATTGAGGCCGCATTAAATCTACTGCGTGAAAACCCGCAATTGTTACGGACCAAGCAGACCATTGGCGATAGCCTCTCTTTCTACAGAGTGAAGCAGCATTTTTTAGCCTGCGCACTGTTCGATAAGGAAATCTATGTGCTGACCGTCAAGCATGGTGCGATGGACTTGCCAAACCGCATTAGAGAAATGGAGCCACAGCTTTTGATGGAAGCTGACATGCTCCATAAAGCACACAACGCCAAACGTTCTTAACAGAACCTAGAATACACTGTTCCATTCTCAGCCCCGCTTCGTGCGGGGCTTTTTTAGGTTCATCCCTTCAAGAACACTGGTATTGAGCGGGTAAAGAGCGGAGGCCAAGATGCCTCGAAGGGTAAGTTTTAACCTTCTGGCGAAGATGAATAATGGCTTCAGCTCCACTGCGACGATCCCCCTGCCCGACAGTCAGCACAAAGAAGGTGAATACGTTGCCGCCGACAGTCACCGGAGTCAGATCACCGTAGCCCACGGCCGTCAGGTTGACGACGGCCCACCAGAGGGAATGGAAGACATGCGCGAAGCCGGCCTCGCAATGGTGACTGGCTTAAGGAACTATGGAAAGGAATTGTTCCTCAAAGAGAATACAGGGCCGGCATTTGAACGCGCCTTGATGGAAACCGTGGAGCGCTGCGGCTGGAAGTTGCACGCGTATGTGATGATGAGTCACCTCATCCAGAATAAGGCGTAGAGCACGGAGACATTTAATTTAAACGTTTGGTGCCTTTTCTTCCGCACTAGTTAGACTTTTTTAGAAAGGAAAGCCTGACGACTCAAAGAGCGATGAGATTGAGACCATCAATGCGCTCAAAATGACCATCGCGAGCGAGCAAGGATATTTCATGGCGCACAGCAAAGGCGGCGATCCAGATGTCATTAAGCGGGATCATCGTGCCCTTCTCTTCCAAGTTCGAGTAAATTTCAGCGTAGCGGATAGCTGTGCCTTCATCCACGCCAACGATCAGGCAACGCTCGCACAAGTCACTAATCTTAAGCCGTTCCTTTTCGGGATTATTGCACTTGCGAAGACCGCAATAAAGCTCGCCGAGCACCGTTACCGGCATCCAGACTTCCTGAGCCTGATTAAATGCTCCAAAGCCTCTTTTTGGCCTCGGAACAAACTGATCACCGCACTGGTGTCGACGGCGAGATTACCAACCTTCATGGACGGATTCGATTCGCTCACTGCTCTGGTTGATTGCGTGTTCAAGTCGGTCGACTTCGTCCGAGTTCAAGCATCCCGCCAAGTCATCGAAGCGGCCTTTGGGCACTTCGGAAAGACTGTCGATATAATGAGCAACTTCCTCGACCTTCTTGGCAGGCAGGGATTTCAGCTTTTCAACGGTTTCTTCCAGTGTGTTCATTCTGGGGCTAATATCGTTCAACTTCATAAAAAGTGCAACCTTCATTCTTTGAGCTTGCGGGATGAGGTCCGCCCGCCGACTTCATAGGCTACAACAACGACTCTACGGGCTTGCGTCACGGCGTGAACGTTCGAGCACCCGATCGGCCCAAGTCAACACTTCCTGAGTTTTTATGGGTGTCCTTTTAATTTTCATTCGTCATTGCCTGCGCAGCAGCATTAGTGCGAAAGACACGTTTCGCTGATTGCCGTTAGCAAAAACATCGGCACGATCAAAAGGCTGCTTCATCCGAAACACCCCAAATCACCTCATCCTTGTCAGCATGCCACTTCTTCCAACACTCACCCCACAGCGATTACACTGACATTTAAATTCAACGTTTGGTGCCATTTTCACCTCGCGCTAAAACATCGAAACCTGAATCTCCACCGAATGCCCTACAATAAACCATGGATTTCGTTCTCCGATCAACTGCTGCAGTTGAAGGACCGCGGGATGCTTGTTGAAGACGACGTTGCAGCCGAGAATTATTTAGATCGGATCGGCTATTACCGATTAAGTGGTTATTGGTATCCGTTTAGGCAGATCGATTCGACTGATCCGAAGAAACGATTGGACCAGTTTGAAGATGGCACGCATTTCACCGATGCATTGAATCTCTATGTGTTCGACAAAAAACTGCGACTGCTTGCGATGGATGCATTAGAACGCATCGAAGTGGCGATTCGTGTGGATATTGCTCATCTGCTCGGCGAACGAGACGCTTTTGCTTATCAGGATAAGAGCTTTCTGGATGGTAAATTCACAAAGACCAAGAAGGGAAAGTCCACTAGCGCTTATGATGATTGGCTTAAAAAAAACACTCGCCTAATTAATTACTCACGGGAGCCATTCATCAAAAACTTTAAAGCCAAATATGGCCTGCCTGTGCCTTTCTGGATCGCAATTGAAGTCTGGGACTTTGGTGCGATGTCGCTCTTTTACGCAGGGATGAAGCGTAAGGATCGGGACTCCATTGCTCAGAAATACAAGATTCCAAGCGGTAACACTTTTGCTAGCTGGCTACGTTCACTCAATTATTTGAGGAATTTATGTGCGCATCACAGCCTTCTGTGGAATCGGAACATGGTCGATCAGCCGAAACTTCCAGACGCTGCCGATGCTGGAGATCTTTCGAATTTCATCGGACAACCGAAGAGCACCGCTCGTCCGTTTATTCTTTTTTGCTTACTTCAATGGCTGATGCGTGAAATATGTCCCAACAGTTGTTGGCATGAACGCTTCCGCGAGCATTTGAAGGATTTTCCTGCTGGAGCTAAGCAGTTGCGCTCGCGCTCTGAAATGGGCTGTCCTGCTGGATGGGAAACTTGGGATTTATGGAAAATCTAGGCATCCAGGCAAAAAAGAACCCCCGCGTTCACAAAGGAAGAGGCGAGGGCCGTGTTATGTATATAAATGCATCCGTGAGCTCTTTCGTCAATATTTTTTTATAACCATGAGCATTATCGGGTGCAATTTTAAGGACGGGGTAAAAAAAAATCACAAAGTGTAGCGAGCGGGTTTACCCTGCGTTTTCTTTGTAGGGGGAGATAGGATGCCGTATAAACTCTCACGCCCGCTGCGCTCAAGGCGCAAAGACGCAAAGCTAGGGAGATGTGCTCAAGCTTTGCTTCTTGGGCCCCATCTTTGATGTCCGATCACATTAATCATCACCTCCCCAATCTCGCCCGCAGGGCCCTTTATTATGCCCTTGGGTGCTAGCGTAGCGGTTGTAGGTCAATTCATCTCACAGGAGAGCACACTGGTCGAAGATACAATACGCTATAACGGTTGCAACCACCTCGACCGGGGCATCAGCCATTGCATATGAATTTTTTACACAACCGTTTACGCTAGAGGGGGGAGATTGGGGAGGAGGAGGCTTTGGTGACAGGGGGCTGATCACATTCCTTGACGCTTTTGCGTGAAGTTACCCCGTCCTTAAAATTGCATCCGCACAGATGAGCTCCTTTCGAATCTCCTTGCTCCGTTGCCCAAAACAGACATAGTGTCCTCACTTATTAACATGTGAGGACATTTCGTCTTTCATCGTATGAAAACAAGTCCGGTCAGTATTTTTAGAGAAAGCGGCGGTCAGCTGCGCATGAGCGAAGCCGTTGAACGGGGTATCAGTCGCTACATGCTCTACTCGCTCCGAGACAAAGGTGTCATCGAACCAATAAGCCGAGGCGTCTATCGACTGGTCGACCTCCCCCCCGTCAGCAACCCCGACCTGGTTGCGATTGCACTGCGCTACCCCAACGCGGTGGTCTGTCTGATCTCGGCACTCTCATTTCACGCAATCACAACTCAAATCCCGCACGAAGTATCTCTGGCTATCCCCCGAGACACACGTTCGCCATCGACAGACTACCCGCCACTACAAGTCCACCAATTCACCGAAGAAGCCTACAAGGCTGGAATCGAAGCGCACATGATTGATGGAGCAAAGGTGCAAGTCTACAGCCCTGAAAAAACACTGGCTGACTGTTTCAAGTTTCGAAACAAGATCGGGATGGACGTCGTGCTGGAAGCACTGAAGCTCTACCGAAGCCGAATGAAATTTGATTCTAAGAAGATCCTCCAATACGCACGAATTTGCCGCGTCGAACAGGTCATGCGCCCCTACCTCGAAGCATCCCTATGAAGACTCCTAAAAACATCGCAGCCTCGGTTCGTCAGCGTCTCCTCAACCGCTCAAGGGAAGACAACCGTTCCTTTAACGAGCGACTCCAGTATTATGGGATGGAGCGCTTCCTTTACCGTCTGTCAGTCTCCCGCGATTTATAAGTGACATTTATTTTAAACGTTTGACCCCATTTTCACCTCGGCGAGCGTGACTCGACGGGATTTTTTTGTAAAAGGAGATGGAGGCGCGGGTCGGAATCGAACCGACGATAGAGGATTTGCAGTCCTCGGCCTTACCACTTGGCGACCGCGCCATCTCAAATCAATTCGGAAAAAAAGAAGCAGGAAGCACACAAGATCAAGTGAATTCTGCCTAGAGCGCTCACTTTCTCGTTTTGCATTGTCAACTTCGGATATTTTTCAATTATTAAATGCTAACCTTACTCCTCTTTAGTATTAGATTTATGCCCCGATCGTCACAAAGAAGCTCCAGCAACTCCTCCAATTCACAGCAAAGTGAATCGAGTAAGTTCATTCCAAACATGGCTCAACTGCAGCAGGCGATCAAAGATCTGCCCGATCCAGAAATCTGGCCGGAAATGACCTGTGTCGTCGCCATTCTAGTCGAAAAGAAGCAAAAGCTGCTCGAGTTTACCCGCAAACGTATCAATCGTGGCGAGCACCGCCCGTATCGCTGGGTCTACCAGGGCCGGGTGCTGATTCGTAAGCGCGATAGCTAGGACTTTCAGCATTGGGAGGGGTGACCTCCGTGTCACCCGCATTATCTTCTGCGTGCTAAGAAATAGACGTGCCAGGTCAAACACGGACCACGCGGAGGCGGTCCCTCCCAAAGAGCTCGAATGTGCCAAGCTCTACTTCACGGCATCGCCTCTGCTAGCCACACTTAAAGCGCCAAGATGGCGCTGCTACTGACATCGCCGATGTCGCATGGGCCATGCGACGCGACCCTCCAAACCCAAAAAAAGCCTCCAGCGTGAACTGGAGGCTTTTGAAAGTTTAGATTCTCAGATCGCTTACTTAGTCGTCGCTTGGTCGAGAAGGTCACCAAGGTTGGTGAGGTCTTCTGTGCCAGTGACGTTATCGAATGCTTGGCGTTCCTTAGCGAGATCTTCATCGCTGTAGTTCGCGGCCTTGATCGAGAGACCGATACGGCGGTCGTCTTTGTCGATCTTGATAACACGTGCAGTGACTTCGTCGTCTGCGTTAAGCACATCCTTGATCTTCTCAACACGCTCTTCGCTGATTTGCGAGATGTGCACCAGGCCGTCGATATCGTTGTCGAGTTCGACAAACGCACCATAGCTAGTGATCTTGGATACCTTACCCTTGACCATGTCGCCGATCTTGAAGTGTGTTTCAATTTCGTCCCATGGATCGGTTGCAAGCTGCTTCATGCCGAGCGAGATACGCTGTGAATCTGCATCCACGTCGAGGACCAATGCGTCGACTTCGTCGCCCTTCTTGACCATCTCGGATGGGTGGTTGATCTTGCGTGTCCAAGACATGTCGGAAACGTGCACCATGCCGTCGATACCTTCTTCAAGTTCGACGAATGCTCCATATGTAGTGAGATTACGAACCTTACCACGGACGCGTGCGCCCACTGGGTAGTTATGGCGAGCCATATCCCATGGGTTAGTGTCGAGTTGGCGAGTGCCAAGGGAAATCTTCTGCTCGTCTTTCTGGACACCGAGGACAACCGCTTGGATTTCTTCACCAATGCGAAGGACTTCGCTAGGCTTAGATATACGCTTAGTCCAAGAAAGCTCAGTGACGTGCACGAGACCTTCAACACCTTCTTCGATCTCGATGAAGGCACCATAAGGGACGAGATTAACAACCTTACCAGTAACCGTTGTGCCGACAGGATATTTCTCTTCGATCTTCTCCCATGGATTGTTTGCAAGCTGCTTAAGGCCGAGAGAAACACGTTCGCGCTCGCGATCGATCTCGATGATCATCACTTCGATCTCTTCACCCTGCTTCACCATTTCGGATGGGTGGTTGATACGACCCCATGACATATCAGTGATATGCAAGAGACCGTCGAGACCGTCGAGGTCGACGAATGCACCGTAATCGGTGATGTTCTTGACCTGGCCGCGACGTGTGTCGCCTGGCTTGACTTCGTCAAGCAGCGCACGGCGCTTCTCCATGCGTTGCTCTTCGATGAGCTCGCGGCGAGAAACGACGATGTTCTTACGGTCGAGGTTGATCTTGATGACCTTAAAGTCATATGTCTGACCGACATATTGATCGAGGTTTTTAGGAGGCTGAACGTCGATTTGAGACGCAGGCATAAAGGAGTCAACGCCAATGCTGACGATGAGACCGCCCTTAACCTTGGAGCGGACGCGACCTTGAATGATCGAGCCTTCTTCACAGTTTTCGACGATTTTTTCCCAGTTCTTCTTTTGCTCTGCTTTGTCGAAGGAGACAACAGGGTTGCCTTCTTTATCTTCGAGTTTTTCGAGAAAGACTTCTAATTCGGATCCGACTTGAAGTTCGCTGATGTCAACGAATTCGTTGGCGTTCACGATACCTTCTGATTTACCACCGATGTCGATTACGACTTCAGTTGGGCGGATTTCGATGATTGTTCCCTTGATGATGGAACCTTCTACGAGGTTGTCTAGTGTGCTGCTTTTCAGCAGTTCTTCCATTAGGCTCATATGTATATATGTTACTGCGCGCCGGAGCGGCAGTGTGGTTGAGATTATTACTATTGTATATCCCCCTCAAGGCAGAGTGCCCAGCAGCGATCGAGATCACCGTGAGAGGAACGCGAGAAATTAGGTCGAGCCTCCTCTCCTGCAAGCCTAAAATGCTGATATTCATTAGACTTCTGGCTTAACGTGAAGGTATTCCTGCCTGTTTTCCCTCTGCCAAGGATTCAGACTTTAAACTTTCGGATTTTCTTGGCACAACAAGGCCATGCTCAACGACCAACTTAGCCCGGCAGAAGACAACACCAGCGACGAAGAAAAGCTCGAAAAATACTCCGGCAACGTAGACTGGAGCTATCTAAAACCTCACTATGAGGCTGATTCGATGATTTACGTTGACCCCGCGCTCGACCTCAAGACAGCGGGCCTCGCCTTCGTCAACGACGACCAAGTACAGGTCAAAGCCTGGCTCAAATCAGGCGATCTAGTGCAACCCGGTGAACTGCATGCCAAACATTGGCTTGCGAGCAATGCCCACTTCAACGCCATGATCGTGCGCCCCTTCGTGCTCGCTCAGCCGACCAGCGAGTAAGCGCGGACCATGCAAACCAATCGCCGCATTATCCACATCGACATGGACTGCTTCTATGCCGCCGTCGAGATGCGCGAACATCCCGAACTCGCGGGCCAAGCAATCGCTGTTGGCGGCGCATCCGGGCGCGGCGTGCTGACCACTTGCAACTACCCTGCCCGCGAATACGGCGTGCGTTCGGCGATGCCTGTATTTAAGGCCAAGCAGCTTTGCCCGCAGCTAGTGATCCTCCCTGTGCGCTTCGAACTTTACCGCGAAGCCTCGCGCAATATTCGCCAGATATTCAAGCACTACACCGAGCTGGTCGAACCACTCTCGCTGGACGAAGCCTACCTCGACGTCAGCCACCACAAACGCCGCGGGGCCGAACTCGCCGAAGAGATCCGCGCCGCCATCTACGCAGAGACAGGACTGACGGCATCAGCTGGCATCGGCCCAAATAAACTGATCGCCAAGATCGCTAGCGACTGGAACAAGCCAAATGGCCAGTGCGTGGTCTCCCCCTCTCGGGTCGCTGCTTTTATGCAAGACTTACCCGTGCGTCGCATTTGGGGTGTCGGCCCGAAAAGTGCTGCACGCCTCATCGAAATGGGTGTCGAAACCTGCGGCCAACTACAAGCGCACGAAAAAGCCGAGCTCGCCAGCGAATTTGGCAGCTTCGGACTGGAGCTTCATCAACTCTGCCGCGGCATCGACGAACGACCGGTCGAAGCCAACCGGATCCGCAAAAGCCTCAGCAACGAGCATACTTTTGCCAAAAACATCGAAACACTTGAAGACTGCGAAGCCGCGCTACGTCGACAGCACCACGAACTGCTTGAAGACCTACGCAGCAGCGCCGCCGACCGCCAAATTGCAAAAATTCTGGTCAAACTAAAATTCAGCGATTTCCGTCGTACCACTGCTGAGATCGCCTGCCGCCAAGCAGAGCTCGATACTTATCTAAAACTCCTGCGCGAGGCATGGGGGCGCAGTGGCGAACCCGTGCGCTTACTAGGCATCGGCGTGCGCTTTGCAGAGACACAAAGCGGCCCAGAGCAGCTTGAGCTGGCACTGTAGCAAACTGAAATGTGGCGTGCGAGTTGACTCGCGCCCTCTTGCCAACTTGCGAAACGAGCCCACGCAAGCGCGGACGACACAAAAAAACCGCGATATCGAAATTCGCGGCTGGCATTTAGATACAAAAATGGCGCACCTCCTACCCCTAAGAAGTGCGCCAACCATTGTCTACTTTATACCTACTGCGAGCAGTAGGATTTTGTATTACCCCAAACTCCCTTGCGGGAGAAAATGCTAATGATTAGAAAAAAGTATAGAAATTAGACTTCTGCAAGTATTATTTTCAGAATAAGTTAAAAAAGATTTCAAAAAGCCTTTAAAGCAACCACGTCACACAGTTTCAGCTTAAAAAACGCAACATACCACAGGCGAAGACCTCGGCGACGGCTTGCTTACACCTCGAACCAGAGTGACTCAAACAACCGCAAGCCCCCATCTGCATGGACAGCACGATCGGGTCGATAAAAACAGCAGGACCTAGCTGGGTACCTTCAAGTGCCGGGCCATCGGTGTAATCCAATTCACCTACTCCATGTGGGAGTGCGCACCCAAAAGAACCCACTTACTTTAAAAACTTCGAATCACTCCCAGGCAGGCACAAAAAAACCGCGCAGTTCGAAACTCACGGCTGGCATTTAGATACAAAAATGGCGCACCTCCTACCCCTAAGAAGTGCGCCAACCATTGTCTACTTTATACCTACTGCAAGCAGTAGGATTTTGTATTACCCCAAACTCCCTAGCGGGAGAAAACGTTGATGCCACAACAGAAATATAAAAATCAGTCTCCTGCAAGCATTACTTTGTTTAATCTGAAAAAATATTTGAAAGAACACACTCAACAAGAAAAATGGCGCGGGGAATACCCCTAAACCCCGCGCCATACTGCTTTGTCTTATTACCCCAAACTCCTGTACACAGGAAAAAAGTTTATAAATGATGATTTAACAAGTATCATGCCAAGTTCCCTTGTTGTCTTATTTTTTTCAAAAAACTAAAAGTCTGCTTAAAACACATTTTTGATGGCTCCGCGCCGCAGATTGCGAACACTCTACGTGGCCGCTAACCATGAATTTCTCTAAAAACACCGAAGACATCATCGCTGACTTTCGCGGACTCCCGCGCACGATCACGTATTCTTCGAAGCGCCCACCGGTGCCATTGGATAACATACTGGTCATCCTCAAAGAAAAATACCAATTTGAACAACCCAGCGCCGAGCGTACCATGGTCGAACATTGGGGTGAGATTTTTGGCACCCTAGCTGGCCGCTGCAACCCGGTGCGCATCAAAGATGGCCGCACTCTGATCGTTTCGGTGACGAACCAAACGCTACGCTCCGAACTACAGTTTCGTAAACGCACGGTTCTAAAAAAAATTCAATCACTGCCGAACTGTAAAGGTGTCAGCGAAATTGTGATCCGTGGCTAGCGCCCGATTTAACTTAGACCTGAATTGACACCGTTGCCCCACCAGCAAATCCTAACATTTACCTTATCTGTATGAAAAATTATTTGGACCTTCTACGTACTGTTGTTGAAACAGGCACTTATCGCGACGACCGCACGGGCACGGGGACTTACTCTATCTTCGGCGCGCAAGCACGCTTCTCACTAGAGCCAGACTTCCCACTGCTTACTACCAAGAAGCTACACCTGCGCTCCATCATTCATGAGCTGCTCTGGTTTCTCAAAGGCGACACCAATATCAAATACCTGAAGGATAACAAAGTCCACATCTGGGACGACTGGGCCGACGAAAACGGTGACCTCGGTCGCGTTTACGGCGCTCAATGGACCGATTGGCGCGCCAGCGACGGCAGCAGCACCAATCAAATCGAAGCAGTCATCCATTCGCTCAAAAATAATCCCGACAGCCGCCGCCACATGGTCTGCGCATGGAATCCGGGCGAGATTAAACACATGGCTCTACCTCCCTGCCACGCACTGTTTCAATTCTACGTAGCCAATGGCGAGCTCAGTTGCCAGCTCTACCAACGCAGTGCCGACATCTTTCTCGGCGTGCCGTTCAACATCGCCTCCTATGCACTACTCACTCAGATGATCGCGCAAGTTTGCGGGCTGAAAGCGAAGGAATTCGTCCACACGTTCGGAGATCTGCACCTGTATGCCAACCATGTCGAGCAAGCGAAGCTACAACTCTCACGCGAACCGCGCCCGCTGCCACAGATGAAGCTCAACCCAGATGTAATGGCCATTGACGGCTTCAGCATCGATGACTTCGAACTGGTCAACTACGACCCGCATCCCAGTATCAAGGCACCGATCGCCGTGTAACGAGCACAGTTGCCCAGTTACCACTTGGCCAGTTCCCAGTTAGTAACCGAAAACCGAACAACCGAAAACCAATGAACCCTTCGAAGAAGTTTAAAGCGATCGCAGCTATGGCGGAAAACCGCATCATTGGCAATCAGGGCGACATCCCTTGGCATCTTCCTGACGATTTCAAATGGTTTAAAAAGACGACGATGGGCCAGATTCTGGTTATGGGGCGTAAAACCTACGAGTCCATTGGCCGTCCACTGCCCGGCCGCGAAACTTTTGTGCTTAGCCGCACGCCACGCGAAATCGCCGGCGTACACAGCTTCACCAACCTCGAAATGCTGGATCATATGGACACCGACAAAACCATCTGGATCGCAGGCGGTGGCGAAATTTATAAGCAAATGCTGCCCCGTTGCAGCGAACTCTACCTCACCCGCGTGCACCGAGAGGTTGAGGGCGATGCATTCTTCCCTGAATTCGAAGACCGCTTCGAGCTCGCCGAAACTGTGCTGGAAAATGCCGATTTCACCATCGAGCGCTGGGTGCAAAAGGTGTAATGCGTCAATTGAGGTAAAACAGAGGCATTGACTACTACACGGGAAAGCACTGATTGACGCTCAGTCGGAGGTGAGAATAGCCAAATCAAGTAACCTGATAAAACATTAAGAGTCAAACCAACTGGGAGGGATGACCTGCGTATCATCAGCATTGCCACTGACCTTATGTAGCTGTGGTCCGCACGGAGGCTACCTCTCTACGCTTGCAATGCGCAAGCGTTACCCTGTCATGCCACGCCTTCCCAAAATGGCCCCGTCAACGATGAACAAAAAAGGCCTCGTCAACACAACGAGGCCCTTCTCAAAAAATAACGACGACTACTTAAGCAGACTTCGCCGGAGCCACGCACGTGTAGAGCAAGAACACCGCATTCACTCCAGGGATCAGCATTAATAGGGTCAGATAGGCGCTTTTACCCATGTCACGCAGGCGCTTGAGCATCTGCATCAACCCAACCAAGACACAAAACAACGACGCCACAATCGCCACAAACACCCCTAATGTGCCGAAGTGCCCTTCCATAAAATAATCAGGATGCGTGAAATAATAATTCGCTGCATAACTGATGCCAGCTGTGACTGCAACCATTAGCACGAGGCTAAGAATGAAAGTGAAGCGACCAATGGTGCCTTCGGAACTAAGGAAACTGTTATTGATGGTAGTCATAAGAGTAATATAAGGCATATATTTTTTAAATACAGGCCAAAGCGCAACAAAAACCTGTCTTCATTCTTCCCAAATTTAAAGACATTCTTCTGACTATCCCACACTGCACCCGAGCAGCTCACACAAAATTCCGCCAATGTCTTGGATTTTACTTAGTATCTGCTCCGCAGTCTTTCTTGGATTCTATGATCTCGCAAAGAAGCATGCGCTCAAAGGCAACGCCGTCTTCCCGGTACTGTTCTTCAGCATCGTAACCAGTGCCTGTGTCTGGCTGCCATTTGTAATATGGTCCACAGTCTCCCCCGAAACCTTCCCAAGTGCAAAGTTTCAAACCACAGCGATTGGCGCGCGCGCACATGGACTGCTTTTCTTAAAATCCGCGATCGTCGCGAGCTCATGGATCTTCGGCTATTTTGCGATTAAGCATTTACCGCTATCCATCGCCGGGCCGATCCGAGCCACCAGCCCACTCTGGACGATTCTACTCGCCGTATTTCTGATGGGAGAAAGCCCCAACAACTGGCAGTGGCTAGGCATAACGATCGTCCTCGCCGCCTTCTACGCTTTCTCATTTGTCGGCAAGCTGGAGAACATTCACTTCAGCCGCAATAAATGGGTCGGTTACATGCTCGTTGCCACGGTCGTCGGCGCCTGCAGTGCGATCTACGATAAGTATCTATTGCAAACAGTCGGCCTTCGCCCAGCAGATGTGCAGGCATGGTTCTCAATTTACTTGGTGCCCGCCATGGCCCCGTTCTATTTACTATGGCTCAAAGGTGCGTGGCCTCGCAGCTCATTCCAATGGCGTTGGTCGATCCCATTGATTGGCTGCTGCCTACTCGCGGCCGACTTTCTATACTTCACTGCGATCACCCATGAAGGCGCGCTCATTTCAGTTATCTCGCCGCTGCGACGCACTGCCGTGGTCATCACTTTCCTCGGTGGGATCTTGCTACATTCCGAGAAAAACTTCCGTCCCAAAGCGCTCTGCATTGTCGCCCTACTCATCGGCATCACGCTGATCAAAATCAAGAGCTAGTCTAAGCGTGAATCGCGAAAACGAACAAAGTCCCTCGCTGCCTGATCACGCATATTATTAAGCGCGACATAGCGACGCTGATAAAAATTAATTTTCAACGCCTCTTGCGTGCTCTGCCGATCCGTCTGCAATTCCGACATAACGCTGGTCACAAAACGCTTCAACAGGCGCTGGTTATGCGACGAATTCGTGCCGCGATGCCATTGAAAGTCACGGTCAAAATGCTCAAACAGATAGCCCAGTGAATCGTGACTACCGTAGCTAGTCATTAGCTTGTCTTCATACTGTAACATATGTCCGATATGACTCATCGCTCTGCTGCGATCTTCGTAGTGATGGAAAACTTCAGCCTGACGATACAAATCCGACAAGGTGACCTGCGCCCATTCGATCTCACCATCTAGGCGATAACCAAAACGGCGAATATCCGCTTGCTCCGAATCTTTGGTCCATTTGGTCTTCGCACTAAAATCTTTAAGGTGTGAAGCAATCGCGATAACCCTACCCAATTCATCGTGCACGATCGGACTACCACTGTTACCCGGCACAAACTTAGCCGATACTTCAAGTTCATTTGGCCCGACGCCACGAATCTTGCCCTTCACTCGCCCCGCGACCCGTGCACCATCTGCATTCCCTATAACTGTCACCGCTTGACCGATGCCGACCTCATCAAAGCTCAACGACGGTGAAATTGGCAGCGTCGGCCCTTCCCACTCAATCGGTACAATCGCAATATCACGTCGCCAACTGACATAGCTATACGAGGGCAACGATATCTCGACTCCGTCCAGCGTTTGAATGGTTGCACCCCGCGCAGCGCCCAACACATGGATATTAGTAATTAAAAAAGTGCGACCTCGGACCTTTCCAATAAATCCCGAGCCCTCAGATTGCTCAGATGAAATCACCACTAGCGCCCCCGAAGCAATCTCAACTTCAGCAGCTGCTGGCACTGGCTCGGTGCGCTTTGCCAATTCCACTTCTGCTGCAGCCAATTCGCGCTTCAGACGAGTAATGCGGCCATCAAGCGATTCTGCGCCAGCGCTGGATCGTTCGTCTTCTTCCTGCATGCGCTGCATGAGTTCCTGCCGCGCCCGCTTAGCACGTTCCAGTGGCGACTGATTGGTATCCGGTATATTCTCCACAAAGCCCTGCCCGAGCGTAGCAGCAAAGCTCAACAGCAGCAGCGCGCAGAGCTGGCATAATCGAAAACGGAGAAATTGAGGGGCAGCCATCGAGTATCAAAATGCGCGATTCGCGACGGGCTTCAAGTCGATTCATTGCCCCCGTAGACAATCGAACCCACCAACCCTTACATAACTTCCAAATTAAAATGGCCGAACACCTCACGTCCAGACACCTTAACTTGAGCGAAGACACGATACCAACCGGGGTTCGGCACTTTGAACAAAAAGACGAGCTCTGGTGACTCTAGCGATCGGGCGGAAACCACACTTCCCATCGGATGCATATGAGCAAAGCCTTTGCCCGCAGCATCGAAGGCAACCATGTGCCCCGGTGCACCCATCACATCTTGTAGCTCAACAATACTGCCATCGGCCGCAGTCACTTCTAATTCGAGACGATAGTCGACGCCGGTGCGCATGCGTTCCGTAGGCATATCGACAAGACTAAATCGTAAGCCATCGACGACACTCTCAATCTGACGCTCAAACTTCATAGTCGAAGCGATGCCGCCCACTTCAATTGTACCCGTTGCAATAATTTGCCGACGTGTACGCAGTGGCACGACCTCAGTAAAGACTTGATACTTACCCGCGCGATTCGGCGTGAATTCAAAAGTATACTGCCCGTTAAATCCATCCGCCTGCGGATGCACGTGGTGATAGTCCTGCAATGAAGGGTCAACCAACATCACATGCATCTTCTTCGTATGTGTCAGCGCCAACTCATGCGGTGCGATCGACATGCCCCCGGAAGTCAACAGCTCGAGTGTCACCTCCTGAGCCACACCCACAGCAGCCTCATCGCCCAAGGAAATATTCATTTCGACTGGATATTTGAGCCGCGTCATATCAAGAAATCCAGCATGATTCGTGGCACAGAATTCGATAGTACCGTCCGCATTGACCACCTCCTCGTAATGCAAGAACCCGCATTGCGCATCTGGCAGGGAGCGCAACACAAAATACGCGGCGACAAAGACAAGTGTCAGAACGAACACACTGAGGAGTGGCCCTCGATTGATTTGATTACTCTTAACTGGTTGCTCAGCACTCATATTTAATGACCGTAAAAAATTAAACTCTGAAACTAACTACAATGCTCGCGCCGCCTGCAGGAACTCTTTCGTGGTCCACTTCGAGCCTTCTTTGCGAAAAGCCACGCGCCCATTGGCATCGACTAGCAGTGTCGCCATGGTGTGGTTAATGGTGCCGTCCTCCTCCATGCTGAGTATCCCGAATTGACGCAGCAAATCATCGACCAACTCCTGGGTGCCAGTGAGTAGATGGAAATTTTCATTTTCCAACCCATAGCCAGTTGCATATTGGCGAAGGATACCCGGCGAATCGAACTCGGGGTCAAAGGTAATGGTCACAAAGTGCAACTCCTCCAAGCCCGCCTCGCGGGAAAGCTCCTGCAGCTCCGACATGCGGGTGGTCGATGCGGGGCACATCGTCGCCGCTTGGCAACGAGTGAAAATAAAGTTCAAAACGAAGGCCTTGCCGCGCATCGCTCCGATTTGCAAGAAGTCGCCATGCTGATCGATCATCGCAAAATTCGGGATATAGTCGCCCACACTGACATGTTTGCGCCGGCTCATCGTCGCAGTTGCAGCGTGCAGCTGCTTATTGATATCGACCATCGCTTTCGCGCCCGTGCCATCGACAGGGAAAATGCGCTCCAAGTGCCACGCCTGACTATAATTAAGCGCCTCAGCACGAATCACACGACCCAGATAGCCGATCTCAAGGTCGCCGGCACCGACCCGAAACTCAATCGTCTGCCCGGCTGGCACCTCTGCATTCACGGACTCCGTCAGCGCCACTCGCAACGAGCGCGCCTCTGGTAATACATCCAGCACGCGGCCCGTCACAAACAAGGACTCCGCAGCAAGCGCACCAAACGCAAGCAGCTGTAAAAAAATGCTATATAAAATACGACGCATCCGAGCAACTTGCCACGAATCAAGCGTGTATCAAGTTCGGAAGAGCGGTATATACTCTTTAAACCTTCAGTTTGACCTTAATACCGCGGCGCAGATAAGTCGGCACATCGAGGTCTTCGTCTTTATAATCGTTGCGATCGGTCTTTTCGAAATAACCGCGCTGGGCATCGACTTCATTGAAAGTAAATTCATCCTGATCCTCACTCGTCGACTTTCTCCTGCTCGCAAGTTTGGACAGATGTACTGGCTGGGGTAAGGGCAATTTGTCTTGAGCGATCTCAGACTGAAGCCCGAGCCCTTGCATGGTTTCTACTGGCGACGGTGCATCCGCAACTTTGGCTTTTTTCACTGGCACGTTCTTACGCTCCATTTCAGCTTTCCCCAACACGCAAATCTCAAGACTCTGCGTGCGTGACTCATCGAGTACTACACCAAAAACGATATCCTCACGCGAACCAAAACGCTTGGACACTTGGGATACAATCTCGTTCACCCGAGTAATCGGTAGATCCGCGCCGCCAATCACGTTGACTAAAATACGATCCAAGTGTGCGGGGCGATCCCCGAGGTGCAGTAATGGGCAGAGCATCAGATCATCCAACGCGTCTTTCACATAATCGCCGCCAGTGGCGACGCCAGTGCCAAAAATTGTCTTGCCGCCCTGCGACTGAAATACCGAGCGCAATGAACCTAGATCTAGATTAATCACACCCGTGCTTAATAGCATCGCACAAAGTGAATTCACCCCACGCCCGATCCAACGATCCGTAATCGCAAATGCATTGCGCACGCTGGTGTCTTCTTCACCTTCTTGCAGTAGCACATCATTGGGCAACGGGATCAAACCGTGCACCGATTTTCGCAGCTCACCAGCACCCTCTTCAGCAATACGCTGACGGCGAGGACCTTCGAAGCTAAAAGGCAAGGTTACAAAAGCCAGTATCAGCGCATCTGTCTTGCCAGCGACTTCCGCCACAATCAATGCAGCGGCACTGCCAGTGCCGCCACCCAATCCAACTACCAAGATGATCAAGTCCACATCGCCAATCAAAGCGGCAATCGCCTCGCGATCCGATTCGGCGGCCGCTTTGCCAATATCCACTTCGCCACCGGCACCGAGGCCACGAGTGACCGAGCGGCCGATCATTAATTTTTCAGTAATTGGAGAACTATCGAGCGCCTGTGCATCGGTATTAATCGCCGCAAGCCTCACCGCGGCAAAGTCGTCCAACTGCAGTGCTCCGACCGCGTTCGTGCCTGCGCCACCGATGCCGATGATCTTAATCTTAAGATCCGTGAGGAGCGCCTTATCACTAAATAAACTGTCAGGTTCTGTGTTCAATAGACTACGAGTGATCAAATATTTAAAATGCTACCGAGGCGGTTCCATACTCCGACTGGCTTTGCGCTTTGTTGCGCATCCTCCTGTCCTGTAAGTGCATAATGCAAGAGTCCGAGCACTGTGCTATACTCCGGATGGCGCAGTTCAGTAGAGACATCCTGCGGCCCTTCAGACCGACGAGCCTCCAGTCCTAAACTGCGACGAGCTGCCTCATCAATGCCTTCGAGGCGCGAACTGCCCCCGGTCAAAATTACGCCCGAGGCAATGTCAGCAGGGACTAGCAGGTCTGCCTCGACGAGTTGATCCTTGATAATGTCAAAGATTTCCGAGACGCGCGCTTCAATGATTTTGGTAATCGCCGCCAACGGATACTCACGGTCGCCAATGGTCATATCTCCATACAGCCAGACCTTCTGTTCACGGTCGCCACTCTTATAATAGGCGCGACCGTTCTTCAATTTAGACTCTTCCGCACTTTTGCGCCCCACACGCAGCCCAATGCTCAAGTCATTCGTAATGTGATCGCCCCCAACCGGCACGACGCCCGTCAGCACAATATAGCCCTTACGATAGAGTACGAAATCAGTGGTACCTCCACCAATATCGACCACTAGTGCGCCATTATCCTTCTCTGAGTCTTCAAGAAGCACCGCACCGGAAGCGATACTTGAAATGATCATATCACTCACATCCAGATCGATACCACGAATCACGCGTAAACTGTCGCTCACGATCTGGCTGTCCCCGTGCACCGACCAATAGCCCACTTGCAAACGTCCGCCCTCTTTCGAGAGGGGGTTCTCCACGAATTGCCCATCAATTGAAAACGGATTCTGAATATGGTGAATGTAAGTCCGCTCATCCGTCAGTTTACGACGTTTCGCGTCTGCTTTTGCCTGCTCAATATCGGCCGCGCGAATAATCGAATCCGACGAACTGACATTAGTGGTGCCGACATTAAAATTGCCCCGTAGATGACTTCCCGTCTGCGCAAGATAAACCTCATCAACTCGGGTCTTAGCATTCTGCTCTGCGGTCATAATGGCCGCATGCACACAATCACTCGCAGCTTTCAGATCTGTAATGACCCCTTTTTTTACACCCTTCGAAAAACACGAACTATGGCCGATGATGTTCAAGCCCGAGTCACCTACGATTTCGCCGAGAAGAACCGTCACCTTAGACGTTCCGATTTCGACTGCACCGACCACTCTGGATTGACTCATAGCTTATAAGATAGATTCGTTGAATTAAAATGTGCCGATTCGACCATTGCTAAATTGCACCGCAGCCGAACTACGTAAAGAAAGATCGATCCGTTCGATCGATGGATTGCCCTGATTTCTAACATACTTCAGAATATAGGCCAAACGGTCCAGTTGACGTCCGTAGTCTGCAGAGCTGCCAAAGATGATTCGAGGCACCATCGTCGAGCGCACTTCGATCACTTGCCCAGGGACATCCAAGTCGCCGGAGTAGTGCTGCAGCGACACCACCTGCCAAGTGCGAAAGAGTTTCGGCTCAGTACTACGAGCCAGCTCCAAGAGCTCGGCAACCGACTCGATCCCACGCATTGGGAAGAAACTGCCATCGACATGTCGATACGGCTGTACGAACGGTAAATTTTCCAACCTCGCCTTTGGATAACCGATCCCATCATAGACCACGCCGTCGAGCGCAACTAAACGCAGATGTCGCTTACCATCGGCCCCCGCCACCGCTAAGCGAAGTGCCGGCACACGCTCTTTCACCCGAATCCGTAAATCACTCGGAAACACACGCTCAACCGAAGCTGATTCCACTTGAACATCAGCTTCCACACTTTTTTTCAGCGCATGAATATCCGCCTCCATCATCGACATCCCAGGGCGTAGTTTAATCGTCTGACTCAACCAATTATTTGGCAATACACCATCGGTATCAAAAATAATACGCGCGATCGGCTTCGAGCTCGGCGTCATCGGAATTGTCTGTTGCCGATTTTCGAATACCCATCCCACCCAAGCCAGCCCGCCAAACACCACAATTAGCAATACGAAAACAGCTAATAATTTAAACCAACGCGATTGCCTACGCTTTCGCGCCTGCGGCGAATTCACTCGAGAACGGCGCGGCCCAGCCAGCTCTCGCCAGCTTTGTTTACCAGCAGCTGAGGTGCCGCCTTTTTGTTTACCACTCCCAATCATTCCCCAAATACCTTTGTTTCACGTGCTGCAAATCGCTCGACCGCAGGAGCCACCAGCTCACCTGCCAATGACTCAAAATCGAAGCCCACACAGGATGCACTTTTGGGCAATAAACTCGTCGCGGTCAATCCTGGTAAAGTATTGATCTCTAAAAAATATAATTGCGCGCCGTCCAACAGAAAGTCGATCCGCGCAAAATCGCGGCAGCCACAGGCATCAAACAGTGCCTCTGCTTGTGCCTTGATACGCACTTCCAGCTCAGATTCTAACTCCGCGGGATAGCGATACTCGGTCAAGCCAGCCGTATATTTGGCGGTATAATCATACACCCCACTCGCACTCACGATCTCGACCACGCCCATCGCTGCGCCCTTCAGCACGCCGACCGTTAACTCGCGACCGTGTATACGTTGCTCAATCAACCAATTGCCACTGTGGATTTGAGACAGCGTCACGCCGAGCGCCGAACGATGCTCCGTGAAATACAGCCCGACACTACTGCCCTGATCGGTCGGCTTAATTACCAGCGAGGTGCCGAGCGTCTTAATCACTGCATCTGCGCGCGGCGCATCCGTACCGTCAAAAACCATCGCCTCCGGCACGCCGATGCCTAGCTCCCGGGCAATCGTCTTGGTCAAATCCTTGGCCATGCACAACTTGCTCGCGACCGAGCCGCTGCCGCAATATTCGATGCCCGCAGCTTCCAGCAGCCCCTGCAAGCGCCCATCTTCACCAAACGCACCGTGTAATGCAGGAAACACAATCGAGCGCTGTGCATTGATCGAATCCGGCAGTGCCTCGGCATCGAGACGCAACAACTCAACCTCAAAATTAACCGCCAAAGCCTTGCCGATCGATTCACCACTGATAAGGGAGACCGCTCGCTCAGAGCCGACGCCCCCATACAATACAATGATCGATTCTGGATTAGCCACGACTTGTCCCTTCTGTAAAAGATTCCACATCGCCGAGCACATCATCCCATGATTGGCCAAGCAATAAAACTTCCGGTTCCAACACATAACCTGACTTCGCCCAAATCACCGCACGCACTTGCCGCACCAGTTCGATCACGTCCGCGGCGCTGGCACCGCCGCGGTTGACGATAAAGTTACCATGTACATCCGAAACTTCCGCCGCACCGACACGCATGCCTTTCACACCATAGGTATCGATCAACTTACCCGCAAAATTACCTTCTGGATTTTTAAAGATACAGCCAGCACTCGGATCTCTGGGCTGCGAAGCTTTGCGCGAACTCGAATAACTATCCATGCGCTCTCGAATCGAGGCTTCACCCTCAATCTCGGCACTCTTTAATACTGCCCCAAGCGCAATGCCACAGCTAATCTCTTCCACCTCACGATATCCAAAGTGAAACGCATCTTTAGGCAAATCCTGTAACTGCCCCGCCTGGTCCAAAAACTGCACACGCTCCACCACATCAAACATCCAATTACCCATCGCACCCGCATTCATACGCAATGCACCACCCAGCGCACCAGGTATCCCTTCGAGAAACTCAAAACCAGCGAGACCTGCCTTTGCGGCATGTCCGCATATTTCTTTGAGTCGCACACCGGCGGCCGACCAGATGCGACCATCGCTCAGCACCTCAGTGCGACGCCAGCCCGCAGATGAAAAACGGATAACCAATCCCGAGAAGCCTTCATCCGGCACCAATAAGTTCGAACCACGACCAAGACAGAACGTCTCCAGATTAAACAACTTTGCCGCGCGCAACAAGGCACGCAGATCACACAGGTTTGCCGGCTCCGCATAAAACCGTGCCGCACCACCGATGCGCATCGTCGTTTTATTCGCCAATGGCTCGTCCGATTTTAATACGCATTCCGATGATACACGATCTTTCAAAAAATCACACCATGCCGCAGCAACATCCGCCCTATTACGGCGCATCGAAGTAAACAAACCACCAAATTGATCAATATCCCCCGCCCCGACAAAGGCCACCAAACTAGGTTCACTACCAATCGAATCCACCAGCCGTCGTATGCCCGCAGGGTTCATCGTCAATACTTCCGGCGGCTCTGCAGGGAACTCCTGAGCCATTTCTGCAATCGTGCCACCCTCAATCACACACTCATGCGCAGCATATACCGGCAACAAAAAGAGCTGGTCCGCTGCTTGCAAAATATCAGCAAAAGCGCGCTTGAATTGCTTGGTGCGCGAATAGCGATGTGGTTGAAACACCACAACCAGTCGACGATCCGGAGCCATCGAGCGCAAACACTCAAACAACGCGGCAATCTCAGTGGGATGATGCGCATAGTCTTCGACCACCGTAAGTTGCTCGTCGCAGTGAAGCACCGTTTGTCGCCGCGTCATTCCGCAGAAATCAGAAAGTACATCAGTAGGCAAGTTTGTAGATAACAGATTAAGAACAGCCAAGGCTGCCGCACCATTGATCAAGTTAAAGCGCCCCACCACTGGCGCCTCAATTTGTGCTTCGGTAAAATGACCACCCAATTGCAAGCGCCCGTCCACACCAACCTGCACATCAAAATCTGCGTGCGCACCGAAGGTTAGCAGTTCCGCACCGCCCGTTTCGATAAAGCGCCCAGTCAAATCACCCTCGACCGAAAGCAACACCTTCTTCTTGGTGCGCGCAATCAGTTGACGAAAAGCATCGTCGAGCATTTCGCCACTGGAATAGCGGTCCGCATGGTCCCAATCCACATTTAGCACCACAGTGACCTCCGGAGAAAAATGATCAATTGTACCATCGCTCTCATCGACCTCCGCAATCAACCAATCACTCTCCGCATACTGGCTTGGTGGGAGCGTCGTATCATTAAATAAACCACCGAGGATATAATTAGCAGCGACTCCGCACTGTCGTATCCCATGCGCTATCATTCCAGACGTCGTCGTCTTTCCATGGCTTCCAACCACCGCGACCAAGCGCTTCGAAGCCGCGACCTTGGCGAGCATCTCACCACGACGTAAAGTCTTCAGCCCCTGTTCACGAGCCGCAACTAACAGCGGATGCTCGGGCTGAATCGCACTTGAATAGACGACTGTCGTAAAATCTACAAATTGTTCGGGGAAGACAAAGTCCCGAACTGAGACTCCAGCATCCTCTAAAAAACAGCGTATACGCTCCTGTAAATCATCATCATATCCAGCAATCGAATACCCAGCATGCGCCATCCAACACGCCAGTGGTGCCATGCCCATGCCGCCAATTCCGATAAACAAGTATGACTCCTTAGATTCAGTCATACCCTCGGCTCCAGTTTATCCGCGGCTGCTAAAGCCCGCGCGTTACACAATGCTTCGATATCAGACGCAATACGTTCACCCGAATCAAAACGATCTAGACGTTCGAGATTGGATTTAAATTTAGCCAGCATCCAGTCGTTAAAAATTAACCCTTCAACTTCAGCTAACAATTCGCTCAAGTCATCCTGAGCTAAAACTAGACCCGCGCCATGGAGCTCGTGCATCACCGCATTCGCCTGCTGATGATCATCCGCAGCAAAAGGATACGGGATCAAAATCGACGGCGCACGACAACGAACTATCTCCGCGATCGAACCCGCACCTGCACGCGAGATCACTAGATCCGCAGCTGAAATCACGTCGCCCATTTGATCTGAAAATGGCACAAATGTCGCCGAGACCTGCTCGCTTTTAGAACTGATTGTTTGTAGCGATCCCGCAGATTTTTTTCCGAGTCCAGTTACGCAATAAACCGATATTCCTTGTTTCGCCAAAGCCTCAAAATGATCGATGACCCATTCATTGAGAGCAGTAGCGCCCTGACTCCCTCCGATCAAGACCAGCAGCTTATGGGTCACCGTAATGCCTAAAAGCTGCCAAGCCTCTGCCTTCAAACGATGCTGCACATCGCCGCGAACGGGATAACCAAGATAACGAACACGCCCGGAGGGGACCCCTTTCAAACGCACACCATCTGGTAAATACACACGCGTTGCGAGGTGCTTTAAGAACCGCACCGCCTTACCCGGACGACAGTTAGCCTCATGCACAGCAACTGAAACTCCTGCAAGACGAGCAGCCAAGCCTAAGCCCACCGAAAGAAACCCACCAAACAGCAACACCAGATCGGGGTTTTCCTTACGCACCAGTTTATACGAAAAAAGACAGCCGGACAGCAGGCTCCAACACGATGTGATCGACTTTTTCAGTCCACCCGAAAATGCCTGTCCAGGGGTCTTATGGAAATTCAGGTGTGCATACTTCTCGATCAGGGCCGAATCCACCTGTTTCTGGCTAATCAACAAAATGCAGTCATGGCCACGCGATTGTAACACCTCGGCGATCGCAATCCCTGGAGCCAGATGCCCACCAGTGCCACCACAGGCAATCAGTATACGGCTCATAGCTCACGCTGTCTCCACAACGCAGGTAGCTCCCATGAGCGGAAGCCGTTTAAAATAATTCCAGTTAACACGAACATGAAAACAAGATTCGAGCCGCCATACGAAATAAACGGCAAAGACATACCCTTCGTCGGAAGACATCCCGTAACCACTCCAATATTAATTAATGCCTGCAGCGTCACAAATAGCAGCGCCCCCATAATCAACAAATATTGATACAGGTCTGGCGCACGCTTCAGCTGCAATACGCCGACAAAAAATAAAGTCATAAAAAGAACCACCACCCCGAGGGTAAATACGAGACCGAGTTCTTCACCCACGATGGCAAAAATAAAGTCCGTATGAGCTTCAGGTAAAAATGACATCTGCTGACGCCCCGCACCAAGCCCCACGCCTTGCACACCGCCAGCACCAAAGGCTAGAATGCCCTGCCACAACTGATAAGAGCTATCACTGCGATTACCTTCAACGTCGAGAAAGGAAGTGATGCGCTGTAAGCGCACGGGATCGTGATACACCGCCACAGAAAACAAAGCCAAGGCCGCAATCGCGGTGGGAATTAGAAACTTTAATCGCAGCCCAGCGAGATAAAGCATAATGCCACCCACTGCACCGCAAAGAAAGGCAGTGCCGAAATCAGGCTCTATGAAGATTAAACCACAAATCACCGCAAGCATACCACAAGGCACGATAAAACCACGCAGCACATCATCCAAATTGCGCCGATTCGCCGCGAGATAATGCGCCATCATAAAAAGTAAGCCCAACTTTCCGATCTCTGACACCTGCAAGCGCATCGGCCCACAATCGATCCAACGCTGCGCGCCATTAACCGTCACACCGATACCAGGGATCAGCACCAAAACTAATAATAGCACCGCGCCTCCTGCTAAAATATATGCGTAGTCTCGCAAGGCCGCCAAATTGACAATCATCGCAAAGCCCCCAGACAGCGTCGCAATCACTAACCAGATGAGCTGCTTACGCAGCAGTACCGTCGGGTCAGAATGCATCGCCTGCGAGGCGCTAAATAGCACCACCAAGCCAAGGAACGTGAGCGAAATAACAATTAGCGCGATGAACACACCTGCTGGCGGAATACTCCAAAAGGAATTTCGCAAAGCAGTCCGTGCGCACATTCTATACTGATATCAAGCTAAACGATTTAATTGAAAGATTCTCAATCCTCCAAACGGATAACTGGAATCTCTACAGCATTTTCGAATAAGGCATCAGTATTAATCTCAAGGATCTCCTCTTCGACTAATGGATTCGCTTCGACCACACGGATCTCGATTGGTCCGTCACTACTAGCGGCCACTGCAGGTTCCGCAGCAGCGACTGTTGTGGTCTGTGCTGCGACATTCGCCGCACTACCGGTGGAGCTAACTTTAAGTTTCTGCCCAATCTGCATCTTGCGCGGATCGGTGATGCCGTTAATAGCAAGCAACTCAGACGCAGTCATACTATATTGACGCGCTATCGTTGCAGGATATTCGCCCGCTTTTACAATGTGCGTGCCCTCTGCGCTGATCACACCGGCTGGCTTGACCGCCGCGGCTGGAGATGGGGTCGTCACAGTCGAGCTGCCGCTGCTAGCACCAGCGACTGGAACCATCAACTTCTCGCCAACACGAATCAGATCGGAAGTCTTGTTGTTGGCCGCTTTGAGCGCTCTTACCGAAGTTTTAAACTTCACTGCGATCTTAGATAAATTATCGCCACCCTTCACCGTGTAAGTTTCGGTGGCCATGTTATAATCAGACGGCTGGTATGCATCCGCCGCCTCTGTTGTGACGGTTGCAGTGCCACCCTCAACCGGAATTTGAATTTGCTGACCGACCTTAAGCACCGAACTCTCATTTAAATCATTCGCAGTATATAGCTCATTGAGCGAACTGTTATAGCGCTTGGCAATCGCCCAAAGGCTATCGCCCTGCTTCACCGTATAGCCTTGCAACGAAGGGCCCGCCACATCGACTTCCTCGGAAACGATTGGTTCAAGTTGCGGCGTCACTTCTTCAAATTCAGCAAATTCAAAATCAGGGCGATTTGGTGCATAACGGCTATCTTCACTCGCATCGAATCCGGCATTAAACGCAGGATCGATCGAAGCGCCTGAACGAGTGGCAGGAATTAAGCTCTCGGAGGACTCCTGCACCACCAAGCCAGTGGTTCGATTCTGTTGATACGTTTGTGTCGGCGGTTGCGTGGTTCCACAGCCCGGCTGGACGATAAGAACGGCAATAATACCGAGGTGAAGACAGAGAACAAACCCGAAGACTTTTGAAATTTTCATAATACTATAAGCTGCGATTGCATGTAGTTTACATACTACTTGGGGCGATGAGCATCCTTCAAACTAAAAACAGTGGAAATAAAGCTTTTTCCGCGAGCGGCGTAGCCCGAGAACTGATCGAAGCTGGCAAAACCAGGGCTCAATAAAACAACCGACGGCGAATTAGCCAATGCTGCACGCGTCGCCACCTCCACAGCTGCGGCTAAATCAGCGCGAATTTCGACGCAAGAATGGACTGGCATGAAGCTCTCAGCTAGTGACTCCGCCACTTCACCATATAGAAAAACCGCTTCGACTTTCGGCGCAATTGACCGCGCGAATGCATCGAAATCACCGCCCTTGCCACTGCCACCACCAATCCAATACACCCGCCCATCTAAGCCATCAATCGCCGCCAATACCGCATGAAAGTTGGTCGCCTTGGAGTCATTCCAAAATGTCACACCACCCCAGCTATCGACAGGGCTCAAGCGGTGCGCAGCTAACTGAAAGGCATTCGCACTATCGATCAACGACTCGACGGGTTGATCGAGCGCTCGCCAGAGCGCCACCGCTAGAGCAAAATTAGCGCTCTGCGGCGAAGTGCTAAAAGGCGAATCTGGCGCAAGTCGATCGATTAAGTCCGAATCTTCATCCACCACAATCGCACGCGAAATGCCAGACACCTCAGGGTCAAACGTAATTACATCCACCCCCAGCACTGACGGTGCACCTGGCCGCAAACAAGACAAGAGCTGGGTTTTGGACGCAAAATACTCAGCCATCGAATCGTAGCGATCCAAATGATCTTCGGCGAAATTGCTCCAGATCAGCCCATCGAGCTGCAGCCCATCTGGCAATTCTGCCTGAAACGAGCTAATTTCACACACCGCAGTCGCCTCGGCATGGTTGCCATCGCCGAGCACACAATCACTTAATGGCGTGCCAATATTCCCCGCCCCAACTGCAACCTGGCCTGCCGCGTTCAACGCATTGCTCAGCAACGACGTGATTGTGGTCTTGCCGTTTGTGCCAGTGACACCGAGCAAACGCCCGCGCCAATGAATTGCCGCAAAGCCAAGCTCGCTATAGCAGGGCCGACCAGAGCGCTGCGCCAAGACGCGCCATGGATGGGCAATCGCAAATCCAGGACTAAAGACAAATACATCAAAGCCACTCAACGAGGCCGCACTGAAATCCGCGGTATCGCCGCGCCCACCTTCATCAAACAAGCAGGGCTCCAGCCCCAAACTGAGCACCAAGCGCCGGGCAGCCTGCCCACTGACGCCAGCCCCAAAAATGGCGACACGTTTATACGTGCCGACCGCTGCGCCTGCGGATGTGTGAAACGTCTTCAAATTAGTTAAATTTCAATGTGCGCATTTTTTTAGAATTAGACATGCCTACTTATAATTGGCTGGAAATAATACCTTGTAAGCTTGAAAAGCAAGAATGCTACTATATGAAATCCAGCTTTTCACAATTCACTCGACCAATGACTATTAAACTTATTAGCGCACTCATCGTGGCCTCGCTAGCCACAGCCTCCGCCAACGCCGACACTCTGACGACTAAGGACGGCTCAACTCTTAATGGCACAATAACGCTGATTGATAAGGGAGAAATCCACATCATTACAAAATACGCGGGCAAACTGACAATCAAGCAGCACGAGGTCGTGACCTTTGAGACAGAGACGCCCGTCGTCGTTCGCCTCGAAAGCGGCACAACGATTTCCGGCCCAGTCACCGCCTCCAGCGATGGCACACTCCAAATTAAATCCGAAGATGGCGTGCTCGAGACCAACACCAGCAAGATCGCGGCAAGTTGGGATCCGACCGCAGCCGATCCTGAGGTCGATCGCAATAATCGCAAGTGGCGCTACGACTTCGCTCTCAACTTGAGCGGCAAAAAAGGCAACACCGATAAGTTCCACCTCGGCACCGACCTCGACGTCCGCCTCAAAGGCCCAGACGACCAACTAAGCTTCGGCTTTGAATACGAGCAAGGCGACGAAAACGACAACAAAACCGACGACCGCGCACTTGGGCGCATCGATTACGAGCGCTTCAACCCAAAGAACATCGGTTGGTATGTGCACAACGCCTTGGAAACCGACAAGATCAGCGACATCTACATGCGCTCCACAACAGGCGGCGGTGGCTCCTACCGCGTCATCAACAACGACATGCAAACACTCATCGTTCGCAGCGGCTTGGGCTACCGCTTCACCGACTTCGAAACCGAGAATCGCGATAACGACTCCTCTGCCACATTCGAAGCAAGTCTAGAGCACAGCTATCAATACAAGGACCTTTGCTGGCTCGAAAACAAACTATATTATTCACCCGCATTGGATGACTTCGGCAACTATCGTGCGATTCACAACAGCAGCCTAAGGATCCCCGTCGGGAATGGCGAAGCCTTCTGGATTCGCATTGGCATTAAGAATGAATACGAAAGCCAAACCTCTGCAAAAGAGAGACTCGACACCAGTTACTATACAAAGCTGATCTACAGCTGGAAATAAGAGACTCGAAAGGCCCATATTTTCAAAATCCCGCTCTATCGAGCGGGATTTTTCATTGATTGACACCAGCACCTAAAACTTAGCATAGACCCAGCAGTACCTTTCCCAACCAGCACCCGATCATGCCTCCTTACTTATTACTTATTCTCACTCCATTCATCACCGCCGCGATCGGTTGGTTCACGAACTGGGTCGCGATCAAGATGCTATTCCACCCACGCGTCCCCGTGCGTATCTTCTGCTGGAAATGGCAAGGATTGATCCCGCGCCGTCAGCTTCAGCTCGCCTGCGAATCCGCTGAAATCATCGAGCGCGAGATTCTGCAGCAGCACATGATCCTCAATGAGATTAAAAAGATTAATCTTGAGCCTTATTTGGAGAAAACCGCGCATACTCTCGTCTGGGAACGAATTGGCCCGCAATTGCAAGCGATTCCCCTACTAGGCAGTTTTATAAACGACGGTATACTCGCGAAGTTCGAAGTCATCGCTTGTGCTGAGATCAAGAATGAGGCCGGGCCATTGATCGAAAAAGTAGCGACCCAATTCGAAGCATCAGTCGATCTCAAACAAATGATCGAAGACAACATCGCAGCATTCGACCTCGAACGCCTAGAGAGCATTGTTAACGCAGTCGCCAAGCGAGAGTTCCGCACAATTGAAGGTTTAGGAGCGGTGCTGGGCTTCGTGATTGGTTGCCTGCAGGTCGTATTGCTCTGGGCAACCGGAGCGATTGCATTGTAATCGACAGACCGGTAGGTAGATCAGCGACAAGAACAGCCGAACTTTCCTCGATTCACGCCAACAAAATAGAATGACGAAATAGTAGTTAGTTCAAAATCTAATTATGATGAACATTCGCGAAAAAAGGTTGTCCAATTCTTTAACAGCTTCCATCGTCTATATAGAATTCCATTCACCTCACCCCAAACACATAAGTTCAAATGACACGATTCATTCTACTGGCATTGTCCCTCTGCATCGCAAATCTCACTTTCGCCCAAGATTATCCGGCACAAGTTGATAGCATTAAGTTTAAAAACCTCAGCGACGACTGGGTCGAGATGGAGGTCCAGATCAAGGCCAACCGCAACTTGTCACCCGACGCCAAAAACGACCGTTTCGTCGACAACATCAAGGTACTAGGCTATTTCGCCTATGTGCGTGACCGCAAAACCAGAACCTTTGACTTTTACAAATCCGAAGTCGAAATCATCTCCATCGAGCAAGGAAACACAGAAAACGTCTATTTTTATATGCCTGGTATCGTCGTCAAGCGCGACCGTCTACCGAAAGAGCCGCCCTACTACTTCGTCGCTTTGGAAATCAACGGCCAAGTGCTCCCCATCGATAGCCGCGCCTACTCAAAAAGCACACTCAACGACGACACCATCCGCAGCATGAAGATTAAAGCAGATGCCGAAAGCGAAGCCAACGACTTTATCCTCAAGCCAAGCTATAACGCACCACTCGGCTCGATAGGCGCACGTCCTTCAGATATGGCACCACTCATCAGGCGCGAACCGAAGCAATAAACGGCGTCAACCGCGTGCCACTCAGGCTCTAAAACAGCCCTCACGCGACAAGGCGTAGTGCATATTTCGCATTCGCACTGCAAGATAGGAGTGAGCGCGACGCGCCCTCTCTTGCATCCATAGCGGATCCACGTGGGAAATTCGCCTTCGCGCCTATAACCCGACAAATCACTCAATAGTCGCGATCACTTCGTCAGCGCTCAGCCCCATATGCTGTTCGCAGAACCCAAGCATGTCTTCCTGTAGCGGAGCGGCAAATGAGATCGGCCCCTCAGGGAAGTTAAACACATAGCGATAACAATGCAGTGCTTGACGCTTGATCGGCAAAGCCGCTTCCAAACGATCCGTCCAACCATTCTCTATAAACTCGATATACAAGGTTTCATCGGGTCCGTAGATTTTATCGCCGACCACGCGCTTTTCTAGAAATTCCGCATGCACACGAATCTGGTGTTTGCGGCCCGTCTCAGGCTCAACGCGGCAGAGCGTATAGCCATTTTTTGAAATGAGCGGGATGAAGTCGGTCACAGCGGTCTGCGAAGTGCGGTCGTAACTCACTTCCGATTTAACAATCACTGGCCCGCCTCGACGCCGAGCAATCGGCTCATTCACATGGATCGTCTGATCAAACTCACCTCCGAGAATCGCCAAATACTCTTTCTTCACGATGCGATTCTGAATCGCCATCTGAAATTTTCGAGCTACCGACGGACGTTTTGCAAAGACGATCAATCCACTCGTTTCGCGATCCAAGCGCGCGACCAAGTGTAGTTTTTCCGCTCCGGTATGCTCTCGAACCACCCCCACTAGGCTAGACAAGGGACCATTCTTGGAAGGATGACAGACCAACCAACCAGGCTTGTTAATAATCAGCAGATTCTCGTCTTCCTGCAGTATCCATTCAGGAAAAACGGCCAGATCGACCAGTGGAGCTTCTTCGCCGTATGGATTCATTTCGAATTTCCTTTGTGTGTTTCTAAACGCATCTTGCGCAATATGGCAGCGCCGACCCGAGTCACAACGATGATCGGGAATTTACTGCCAATAAATGCGATTAACTTGTTCCTCCAACCAGTCACCAGCAGCGACTGCCCCTTCGCCAGCGCCTGCAGCGTCAAATCTGCAACTTGCTCGGACGTCATATCGGGGGTCAAACTCGCCCCCTCCTGCATCGGCGGAGTCTCAAAACCTGCTGATTTAAAGAAATTAGACCGCGTCGGGCCTGGACACACCGCCAAGGTCCGCACTTTCGTGCCTCGCAAATCCTCACCCAAAGCCAGGGTCCAATTCAACACAAACGCCTTGGTTGCGCCATAGGTCGCCAAATATGCGGTCGGCTGAAAGCCGGCGGTCGAGGCCATATTCACCACGCAACCACCGCGCTCCAGCATCTGCGGCAGTAAATGGGCAGTCAGATCCACCACCGCTCGAACATTCAGATCAATCATCTGCAACTGCTTGACTCGATCCAAATCCTGCTGACGACCGTAATCCCCAAAGCCACTATTATTAATCAGCAAGACCTCGCCTGCCTCCGCCTCCGCTATAATTATATTTATTTGCTCCGCAGCAGCAGCGAGTGCCTTCGAGTCGGTTAAGTCCGTGCCAAGATGAATGCAATGTTGATCAAAAAAATCGACCGGTTTTGAACGAGAAAGGTTGCATACCGTGGCAGTCGGGGCTAATTCTTTAATTGCTTTGATAATTGAGCAGCCAATTCCAGACGAACCACCAGTAACAATGATTACGGACGTGTTTTTCAGATATTCAGTAGGTGTTGGCATATTCAGGTTAATAGATGCCAACACGCTTGATCGTAGCGATCAAAATAGTGTTGGCTCTTTTTTTGCTCAGATTTGTCAAAGTGGCGGGGACAATCGTCTTCGTTAATTATAAACCCACAATAGAAAAGGAATAAATAATATATGAAGCAACATGATGTCATCATCTCCGGGTTAAATATGGATCTCACCGATGCGATTCGAAATGTGGTAAAAGCAAAAATAGAAAAACTCTTCGAGCACGAAGATCACATTGTCCGCATGCGAGTGGAACTTGAATACGACGCCCATCAAAGCACACACCAGAACGAATTTATAGCCAAAGGGCACCTCGAAGTGCGAGGTAACGATCATAATGCTCATGCCGAGACGGATGATCTGTATAAGTCAATTGACGACATGGTCAACAAGCTCGACCGAATGCTCCGCCGACGCTCTCGCCTACAGCAGGTCAAACGTAAGAATATACACGTCATCGACATTCCGTCTGAAATACCGAAGGCATTCTAGTACAACATCCTAGCAGACTGACACTAGCCCGACTCTTCACCGAGAGTCGGGCTTGCTTTTTTCACGATCTTCACAAAAGTGCTGCCCATGCCCGCATACATTTACCAGATCCTTCACGTGACCGGAATCATCATGCTCTTCATGGGCTACGGAGCCCTGCTCGGTCGCAGCCTAGCCAACAGCCACAACGCAGCCGTTCGTAAACTTGGCTCTATAACCAGTGGCATCGGCCTACTACTCATCCTGATCGCTGGATTTGGTATGATTACCAAGCTCGGCTACAGCTTTACAGAACCTTGGCTCATCGTAAAAATGGTGATCTGGCTCGCATTAGGGGGTGTCATCGCCCTCATCAACCGCAAACCTGCCCTCGCTAAACCTCTCTGGTGGAGCATCCTAGGACTCGGCATCTTAGCCGCATCCATGGTGTATTACGTGCGTTTTCAAGGATAGCGCGAAGCGAGTTCAAAAAAAGTTAACTTTTTGCAAAGTTCTGCTTGATCTCATCCACCCACCTTGTCTTTATCCCGGCTTCCCAATAAGCACCCGTAGCTCAATTGGATAGAGCGCCTGACTACGAATCAGGAGGTTGGGGGTTCAAGTCCCTCCGGGTGTACCATTTTTAAAAATCCCTAAGGCATATTGCCTTAGGGATTTTTTTGTGCCCATCGGACGTGAAAGGTTTGGTTGGGCAAAGGCGCTCCTCCCGAACGCCATGGCAGTGTTGCTTGCTCTGGCCGCATCAAAGTTTGGAGAACAGCCAAGACGCTAGCGCGTCTCACTTAAGATGGGACATTTGAACGGGAGCATGGGCAACTTGTTGTTGGATGAGTGATTAAACGTGGCCGAGTCGCCCAAACTCCTTTCACGATTCAGCACAACGCTTGCTTTAGCTAGCGGATCGACCCGCCGCAGAAATAAAATACACCGCAAATAGCGACCGAATTACCGCTAAACCAAAAGTAAGGCTTCTTTCTGCGCACGACTGAGGCGCTTAATCCGCCACTCCTCCTTTAAAGCCTCCGAGCGTGTTCCAACCTCACGCGTATAGACTAATTTCAATGGTGCACGGCCACGCAGATATTTCGCCGCCTTCGGCCCTTGCGCTTGATGCTCGCCTAAGCGCCGCGCCACATCCGTCGCGACGCCCGTGTAGAGACTATCGTCTCCACAACGCAGCATGTAGATACTCCACTCCATGCTAGCTCAGTCCTTTAACAAGGTGTAAGAGTCAAGTGTTTCGCCCTGACTCCCCAGCGTCGTGACATGGAGAGCGCGCCCCTCGACATCGACCACCACAGAGGCAAGCGCCGAAAGATTCTCTACCATAAAAGGCAAATGCTCGGCTCGAAATGGGCCAATCTTACTCGAACTTCCAGCCACCGTGTGTATGGTGCCATGTGTCTGATGCGCACCTTGACGATAGCTCCCATCTCCTTCTGGCCGACCATCGCCTGCATCCACAGCATGGACAGCAGCATCATACGTATCACTCGTCCCATAATGGCCATTCATTAAAATCGAACGCTCATAGGTATGACTATGACCGCCAAAGGTCAAATCGACACCGTGCGCTTCAAGCATTGGTAGGAAGTTCTCTCGCATATCAAAATGCTGCCGTTCCTTGTCTGAATTATGCGTGCCATGCGTATCGGGCGGGTGATGCCAGTATGCGATCACCCAATCGTAATCCTCCTCACTGACTTGCTCTAAATCGGACTTTAACCAGCGATGCATCGCCCCTCCCTGACTGCGGTCACTCACTTGTGAGTCCAAGCAAATGAAATGAGTGCGCCCATAATCAAAGCTGTAGTAAAGCTCGCTACCCGAAGGCACGCCCCCCGCTTCGCCCTCACTAGGCATATCAAAGATCGCGAGGTAGGGATCCGCTTGATTCTGAGTCAAAGGATTGTTGTCCTTCCTTGACCACACCGTCTCATGATTGCCCACCGTTGGCCACAGACAAGTATTATGCAGCAAGGGATTATAGAGATTAAAGACTGCGTTTTGAAACTGTTGATCCGTTCCGTCAGTATACGCATTATCGCCCAGCATCAACCACACATCAGTCGGACGCTCTCCAGTAAATTCACGATACGCCTGATAGACCGCACGCGCATTATCATTCCCCGTTCCGGAATCACCGATAATCCAAATACGCGTCGATGCGGCTACATGCGCAGCGGGAAGTGTGCTAAATTGATAGGTCGGGTTTGTGCCCGCGATCTTATAACGGTAAGTGCTCCCTAATCCTAGGCCATTCAAACGCACACTGTGCTCGGTCGTCGGCACAGGCTCTTGCGCGAAAAAGCGCTCATCACCCTCTGACGGCCAATAATCGACTCGCCCACGCGTCGGGGAACTGGTGCGCCAACGGATCGTGATCGCAGACTCGCTGGCATTTTGTAAATAAGGCCCACGAATAATGCCATGCGTCGCCGCGAACTCTGCCTTGGCACCCTGCTTCACCGCGGAGGGCTTCGGATCAGTCCCAATCGCGTCGCCAGCAAGCAAGTTAGCATCCCAGACGATATCCGAGCTACTTGATTTCGCATTCACCAGCCTGACAGCCAATGTATTCACACCATTTCGCAGCGCAGTCGCCGGCAGCTCAAAGGTCTCGAACTGCTTAGCTTCGTGAGCCCGCAAGGCACTCCCATCCAAGGGCTGCGTGCGCGTCAACTCTGTTCCATTCAAATACACCACAAACGCATCGTCGTAACGAGCACGCAGAATCAAACTAGGAATCGCAGTGCGATCTTTCACCTTGAATTGATGCCGTAAATAATAGTCGAGCCTTCCCTTCTCAAGGTGGGGCTTAGTCAGATAGTGCTCCCCGTAGCCCAACAGCGACTGCGCTGTCCCCCAGACTTCATCATTGAACTCTGGCGTCTCCCACCCAGCGTCAACCTCACCATCGTCATCATACTTCCAATCACTATTAGGAGCAATTAGACCAGTGGGCTGACGGATTTCGTGCGCTTGAGTAATGGACAGGAAGCCACTCAAAATGGCAACGACGATAATGATTTTTAGGGACAATTCCATAAACATAAGGGTATTAAAAAAACGATAGAATCACTACGAACAGGGCTTGGCGAATTCATGACCCCAGTAAGTAGTGAAACAGCACCCATTAGCTTTCCAGCCTAAAAGGCTACGCCTCACGCGGTTCTTCCTGAGTTATCTAGTCTGAGTCCTCAAGTCTCAGCTCTCAGCCCTCAAGTCTCTTTAATCACACCATCCATATAATACCAGTGGCCTCCGCTACGGCGAAAGCGCGACCACTCGTGATGAATCGCCGGCTCACCATCCTGAATATAACTCGCCTTAAATTCGACCTTGCCGGTCTTGTCCCCCGCACCGCCCTGCGAGACGCTCATCACTTCCAAACCGATCCACTGGATCGAGTCGGCAGTGGACTTATAATTTACCCACAAATCCGTCGTACGCACCGCGGCCAAAGTCGTCGCAACTAGGTAATCGATCTGCCCACGCACATAAGCGCAGTAGCGTGAACGCATCAAAGCCTCCGCCGTCGGAGCCTTCTCCCTGCCAGAGTGAAACGGCTCACAGCAATCGGCATAGTTCGCACCACTCCCGCAGGCACACAAAGTCTTCGTATCAGTCATGCACCGCACCCTACCCAACCGAACCGATATTGAAACCACTTTCGAGCACGGCAAAAATCAACTAAAAGGTGAAACCGATCTGTACAGAGATCAACCGTAGCGCCGGTACTCGTCGCAGGCCGAACCAATGCCATAACTCAGCCCCTATTTATTATAGCAGCGTCGGCACAACCCACACTTGCACTCCACCGCTTAACCCAAATGCTCTCAGCCCTCTTCCCTCTTTCCTCAGACCTCTTCCCAAATGAATTTCCCGCTCAAGCCGCTCACCACCGTTACCGATCCCGATGACCTCATGGAGCACTTCCTTGAGTATGCACTGGCCAAGGGCATCGAGCTCTACCCCGCACAAGAGGAAGCCATCCTCGAACTCTTTTCGGGCAAGAACGTCATTCTCAACACCCCCACTGGTTCAGGCAAATCCTTGGTCGCCGCCGCACTCCATTTCCTCTCCGCCTCGCAAGGTCGCCAATCCGTCTACACCTGCCCGATCAAGGCGCTGGTCAACGAAAAGTTCCTCTCGCTCTGCCGCGACTTCGGCCCCGAAAATGTCGGCATGATGACTGGAGACGCCAGCGTCAACCGCGGCGCTCCGATCCTGTGCTGCACCGCCGAGATCCTCGCAAACATCGCCCTTCGCGACGGTGACCAGGCGAAAGTCCACGACGTCATCATGGACGAATTCCACTACTATTCCGACCTCGAACGCGGCGGCGCGTGGCAAGCCCCCCTGCTCACACTGCCACAGTCACGCTTCCTGCTGATCTCCGCCACCCTCGGCGAAACACGCTTCTTCGAGCGTGAACTAGAGCGCGTTACTGGCAACGAGTGCGTCACCGTCTTTAGCACCGAGCGCCCCGTGCCGCTCGAATTCACTTACGCCGAAGACCCGCTGACCGAGACACTGGAAAAACTTCAAGCGGCCAACAAATTCCCCGTTTACATCGTCCACTTCACGCAACGCTCCGCATCCGAGACCGCGCAAAGCATCCTCAGCCTCAACGTCTGCAGCAAAGAGGAAAAAGCACTGATCACCAAAGAGCTGCAGGACGTCGCCTTCTCCAGTCCCTTTGGCAAAGAGATCAAAAAGCTGCTGCGTAGCGGCATCGGCCTGCACCACGCGGGCTTGCTTCCCAAGTATCGCGTGCTGATCGAGAAGCTCGCCCAGAAAGGCATGCTCAAAGTCATTTGCGGCACTGATACCCTCGGCGTCGGCGTCAACGTGCCAATCCGCACCGTGCTCTTCACCCAGCTCTGTAAATATGGCGGCGTCAAAACCGGCATTCTCACCGCCCGCGACTTCCACCAAATCAGTGGCCGCGCAGGCCGCAAAGGATTCGACGATCACGGCTATGTCGTCTCGATGGCACCCGAGCATGTGATCGAGAATAAGCGCCTCGAAGCCAAAGCCGCAGGCGATCCGAAAAAGAAAAAGAAGCTGGTCAAGCGCAAGCCCCCCGAGCGCGGCTTCGTGCATTGGGACGAACAGACCTTTACCCGCTTGCAAACCGCTCCCGCCGAGCCACTCAAATCCAGCTTCAAAGTATCACACGGCATGTTGCTCAACGTCCTCGGCCGCACAGGCGACGGCTGTGCAGCCATGCGCGCGCTAATTAATGACTGCCACAACAACGACGGCTCCAAGAAGACCATGCGCAAGCAATCCTTCCAGCTGTTTCGAGCACTGGTCGACCGCAGCATTATCGAGATCCAACCTAAAGGCACAGAGCAAAAGCTACGCATCAACGTCGAGCTACAAGACGACTTTTCGCTCAACCAAACCCTCGCGCTCTACTGCATCGACACACTCGGACTACTCGACACCACCGCGCCCGAATACGAGCTCAAACTCCTCAGCTTAGTCGAATCCATTCTCGAAAATCCCGACATCATTCTGCGTAAACAAGTCGACAAATTGAAGAGCGACAAATTTGTCGAGATGAAGGCCGCCGGCGTCGAATACGACCAGCGCATGGAAGAACTCGAAAAGATCGAATACCTCAAGCCTGAGGGCGAATTCATCTACGAGACCTTTAACATCTTCGCTGCCGAGCACCCCTGGGTAGGTACCGAAAACATCAAGCCCAAGTCCATCGCCCGCGAGATGTTTGAGCGTTACAGCAGCTTCTCCGACTACATCAAGAGTTACGGACTGATGCGCGCTGAAGGCCTGCTGCTGCGCCACCTGACCAACGTTTACCGCGTGCTGAGCAACACCATCCCACCGGCCTTCAAGACCGAAGCCGTCGATGAAGTGATCACCTACATCGAGACGCTGCTGCGGATTACCGACTCCAGCCTGCTCGACGAATGGGAGACGCTCAAAGACCCCGACTACAAGCCCAACACCGACGAAGCTCAGCCCGCGCCGAAAGGCCCGACCGACATCACCCGCGACCGCGAAGCCTTCACTCGCCTAGTCCGCAACGAGGTGTTCCGCTTCCTGCGCTTGTTGGCCAATAAGGAATATCAGGAGATCGACGAGAACTTCCCACTCGAACAGATGTTTCCCGAAGCCAAGTGGAAATACACCGAGCTCGGCAAAACAATGGACGCCTACTACGAAGGCCACGAATGGATCCGCCTCGACCCCGAAGCCCGCAACAAGGCCAACACCAAGATCACTGAATCCGACGACCGCAACACCTGGAAAATTGAGCAAACCCTAGTCGACCCTGAAGCGCTCAACGACTTCCAAATCGTATTCGAACTTTCGATACCGCAAGCTAAGGAGCACAGCATGATCAAAATCGTGCCACTGGAATTGAAGTCGATCGTGGAGTAACGAAACTGCCAGAAATCTTTATATTTTGCATTTGCCCCTTTTCCTCGCTCCATCGTTGTCGGAGTCGCCGGATGCCAGCTTAGTGTGGGTACCCTTGCGGGAAGCCCAAGTGCTGTAGCTACCGACTACCCTCGAAACTAAGGGGGTTATCTCTTGCGCCGCTTAAAGGCTAAAGCCAGAGCGCCCAGACCGAGCAGTGCGGTGGAACAGGAGAGCTCAGGAATTACTGTAATGTCGATCACCTGCATGTAGTTACTGCCGGGATTAGTGAGGCCTTCAGCTAGTTCCCAATTAAAAGCGACTTGGCCGAGGCTGTCCACGTGGAGGCCAGCTCCCAGTTCACCGTTGGTAACCAGCCCCTCCCATGCTCTGGTCGCGCCCGTTGCGATGGTCACGGGGCGCATGTCGACAGTGACCGTGTTAGACTGCTGGACATTCATCCGCAAGTTGTAGACGGTGCCGTAAAAGCCACCAGCGAGCGCCGGCATGGCAGCATTCGCCGTCTGGTTTACCCCGTCAACGAGCCAATTAATATCAAAATCGGAACCAACCAGCCCAGATCCCGCAAGAGCGGCGATAAAGTTCATCCGGACTATTTCGGCTCCTAATACGCCTTGCAGGGCAAAACCGCAGGTGTCGTTCGCAGTGGAGGCCCCAGCGCCTCAGTGCGAATCAATCGTTCATCTCACCTCGGTCATTGTCTCGCCACATAAAACGCGGCTTTGCTAGAGGCCCAGTGCGCAGAGCGATTCAGATGTAAGACAGACGTGAGCTACATGGATTTGAATCTGGCAAAGCCTACACTCCACCTTAGCATTTTTAATATTCAGCCCAGATCCGCTCGCCACGCCAAGTACCTAACAGACCACACCACTTTTAAAAAACATAAATGAAACCATTTAAATCTATATTTCTCGCGCTCAGCACATGCCTCCTTGGCTCTTTAATTGCCACGACCAGCACACAGGCGCAGCGCATCGAGGACCAGCCTCTGCCTGCGCATTTCGTGGCCGGACTCGAAGCCTATACCGCCAACAACTTGCCGCTGGCCTACACCGAATTTTTAGCTGCGGCGAATGAAGGACATCTCGATTCTCAATTCAATGTGGCCCTGATGCATGAAAATGGCATCGGAGTCGAAAAGGATCTAAAGGAAGCGCTGGTATGGTATCGCAAAGCCTCCTTGAAGGGCAGCTCAGCCGCGCAATTTAATCTAGGAGTGCTCTACGAAAATGGCCGTGGCACAGAGGTTAATTTCGCCGAAGCGAATGAGTGGTATCGTCAGGCAGCCGTACAAGGCGACCCCATGGCGATCGGCAATTTAGGCATGCTTTATATACGCGGCGATGGCGTGCCAGTGAACAAGGTCGCAGGCATTGCACTCTTGTTACAGTCAGCCACGCTAGACTCGTCTCCAGCAAACAACGCCAAGCAAAACATTTCAGGCACACAAGGCCTCACCCCTCAAATAATCCAAGAGGCCCAAGCACTCGTCGATCAAATGGGCAAAGCAAAGAGCCTACTATTGCCACTCGATCAACACCTGACCCTAGCAAATATCCCAAAGTATCCAGGCTATTAAGATCAGCAGTCTCGACCAATCGCGTTGCTCGCCGTTAAAAAGTCCCACCCTCGCTTATAAGCGAGACACTGGCTGAGACTCCATTAGGTGTGGACGTCGGCAAATATAAGAGCTGGTGACGAGCAACAGGAAATCGGAAGGGACGCCCTCGGTGTCGTCCGCATTGCCTCTAAACTTATTTAGCTGCGGTCCGCGCGGAGGCGGTCCCTCCCCTGTTGCAATGCGGAAGAATTCCCCAGCAACCGGAACGACCACCCCAAACAAGGTTCATCACCGATTAGTGGAAAAAGAATAAAGGAGGGAGGGCGACTCGCCCTCCCTCCTTTACTGCAACACAGTAGCAATGTGGGCGAGTCGCCCACACTCCGATCGCGGTTTATTATACTCGCAGAGTGCAATGGTTCAAACAAGCCCATCATCAGGGACCCGTTGCCCCTGAAATAAAACGGTCTGTCGTTTCAATCGAAACTGCGCCACTAACCGACAATTAAGCACAAAAAAGCCCTAAGCGGCTACAGCTTAGGGCTTCTTCAAGTGGTGGCCGGACCCAGAATCGAACTGGGGACACAAGGATTTTCAGTCCTCTGCTCTACCGACTGAGCTATCCGGCCTCACTTAGAAAGGCGGCATTAAGTGTTCGCGTCAGGCGCTCGTCAACCGGTTTTTTTATATTTCTCACTCCCATTGCATTTCCCCTAAAAAGTACCTGTTTTAAGCAAAATCCAAACAAGGGTTTGTCTTTACCTAAATTGACTTCCTAATACAGCACAATTTGCTGCAAGTAGCAGTATCACACTGAAAATTGCTGATTATGATTAAGAAAAAACTCTTTGGAATTTGCATATTTGGGGGTCTCGTACTCGTCCTCCTGTTCCTCGTCGGCACCAAGAAGCTCTCATTCGGAGCGATGGGAGCTGCTGGCAAAATGAAGGGGCCGAGGGCCGAAAGCGTTTCGACCTCCATCGCTGAACGCCAATCTTGGGTCGATAGTATCCAAGCGATCGGCTCAATCGAGCCCTACAAGGGCGTGCGCCTCGATACTGAGGTCGCTGGCGTGGTGAGTGCGATTAATTTTAAAAACGGGCAAGATGTCGATGCGGGCACGATTTTAGTTCAACTGGATATTGCAGTCGAATCGGCACTACTAAACTCAAATCAAGCCACCGCACACCTCGCTGAAATTGAATTGGTTCGTGCCAAACGCTTGCGCGGCACAGACTCGATCGCTCAATCACAGTTGGATCGCGCACAAGCGGGCTTTGACGAAGCCACCGCAGAAATGAAAAATCTGAAAGCGATCATCGAGCGTAAGACTATCCGTGCTCCTTTTAGCGGTCGAGTAGGCATACGTCAGATCAACTTAGGTCAGTATCTCTCGCCGGGCGCTCCCATCGTTAACCTGCAATCCTGCGATCAGGTGTTCGTTAACTTCACTCTCCCCCAGAAGGCCATTGCTCGAGTTACTACTGGCATGAAAATCACACTACAGAGCGACGTCTATCCCGAACAAACATTCGAAAGTAGTGTCACGGCAATTAGCCCGCAGATCGACCCAGTCACTCGCACAGTCCAATTTCAAGGAACGTTAGAAAATAAAGATGACCGTCTTCGTCCCGGTCTTTTTGTCAAAGTCACCGTCATTTTAACTAACAAAAATGACGTGCTAGTCGTGCCGGCCACTTCGATCGTCTATGCCCCGTATGGGAATTCAATTTTCAAAGTGACCACCGCCAGCGACGAAGTGACTGGTCTAGAGACGACCATCGTGAAGCAGTCGTTTATTCGTATCGGTAAGCGCAGCGGTGATTTTGTCAGTATACTAGATGGGCTCCAGGAAGGTGACGAGATCGTCTCGGCTGGCGCCTTCAAACTGAACAACGGCATGCTTATTACTATCCATAACGACTTGGCTCCCACTCCGGAACTCGCACCGAGTCCGGGGAATTCTTAACCGGCTTCGTTGCTGGAACTCCCACTAAGCTCGAGTCACTCATGAAGACAGCCTTTACCGATATATTCATTAAGCGCCCGGTGCTAGCCATCGTGGTCAGCATGGTGATCGTGATTGCCGGCCTGCAGGCGATTTCCTCGCTCACGATCCGACAATACCCACGTAACGAAAACGCCAAGGTCACGATCACAACGGTTTATACTGGTGCCGATGCCGACCTTGTACGTGGTTTCATCACCACCCCGCTAGAGCGAGCCATCGCCTCGGCCAACGGCATTAACTACATCGCCTCACAAAGTTTGCTCGGCATATCCACGATCACGGTGCGCCTAGAGCTCAACTTTGATTCGACCAAAGCCCTCGCAGAAATCAGCTCAAAGGTCGACCAAGTGCGCGGCGACCTGCCGCCCGAAGCGGAAGTGCCAACCATCACCGTCGAATCTGCCGAGAGCGAACGCGCCTCGGCCTACCTTTCCTTCGCATCCGAAATACTCGAAGCCAACGAAATTACCGACTATCTGGTGCGCGTCATCCAGCCTCGCCTCACATCGATCAAAGGCGTGCAAGAAGCCGAGATACTCGGCGGGCGCACCTTCGCGATGCGTATCTGGCTTGACCCTGCACGCATGGCTGCGTTCGGCATCTACCCCGCACAGGTTCGCGAAGCCCTTACCTCCAATAACTATCTATCCGCAGTCGGTCAGACCAAGGGCAACCTCGTCACCGTCAACCTAACTACCAACACTGACATCAGTTCCGTCGAAGAATTCGAGCAACTCGCGATCCTGAATGAGGGTGACACCATCGTGCGGATTAAAGACATCGCCGAAGTCGAACTCGGCAGCGACGACTATAACTCCGAAGTGCGCTTCTCCGGCAAGCAGGCGGTCTTCATCGGCATGCACGTGCTGCCCGACGGCAACACCGTCGACGTGATCAAAGCCGTGCGCGCCGAACTCGAGGAAATCAAAGGCGAACTCCCCGAGGGCATCGAAGCCAATATCGGCTACGACTCGACCATCTATATCGAAGAGTCGATCGTTGAGGTAGTCAAAACACTCGCCGAGACCTTGATCATCGTGATGGTGGTCATCTTCCTATTCATGGGGCAAATCCGCACCGTGCTGGTGCCGATCATCACCATCCCGATCTCGCTCATCGGCGCGGTCTTCCTGATGCAGTTGTTCGGCTTCTCGATCAATTTGCTCACACTACTGGCAGTCGTGCTCTCGGTCGGCATCGTGGTGGACGATGCCATTATCGTGGTGGAAAACATCGAACGTCACCTCAAAGCTGGCATGAAACCAATCGAATCCGCACTGCTCGGCGTGCGCGAACTGATCGGACCAGTCATTGCCACCACACTCGTTCTGGTTGCAGTTTACCTACCGATCGCCTTTCAAGGCGGACTCACCGGATCGCTGTTTCGCGAGTTTGCGCTCACGCTGTGCGGGGCTGTGATCATATCCACCATCGTCGCCCTCACCCTCAGTCCGATGATTTCGTCCAAGCTCCTCAAGAGCGGTGAACATACAGGGCTTGCACTGCGCATTAACAATGGCTTCGACCGACTCAGAAAAACCTACGGCGGCATTTTACGAACCAGCCTGCAAACTCGTTGGGTTATTTACTGCTGTTGGGGCGTGCTCACACTCATGTGCGTACCGATGTTTGTGCTCTCGCCCAAGGAGCTCGCGCCGACCGAAGACCAAGGTGTGATTTTTGGTATCGTCGATGCGCCTGCAAACTATGCCATCGAAGAAACCTCCCGTTTTACCGCAACAGCCAACGACGTATTTTTTAGCTTTCCAGAAACCGCCTACAGCTTTCAGTTAACGTACCCCAATGGGGGTTTCAGTGGCATGATTCTCGCTCCGTGGAGCGAGCGCGAACGCACGGTCTTCGACATCATACCCGAAGCTCGAAGGGGACTCAGCGCGATTCCTGGAGTTCGAATATTCCCAGTCACCCCTGCCGCACTCCCCGGTGGCAGCGACTTTCCGGTGGACTTCATTGTCGCCTCCACCGCGGAGCCCAAAGAGATTCTAAAATTTGTGCAGCAAATTCACGACAAAGCACTTGCCAGCGGCCGCTTCGCCTTTCCGCCAATTATCGACACCAAGATCGACCAACCACAGACCCAATTCGTCATTGATCATGATATGGTCAGCTCGCTCGGGCTCGATCAACGCGCCATCGGTGCTGATCTCGGCGCACTCATCGGTGGCGGTTATGTGAATCGCTTCAACCTCGACGGGCGCAGCTATAAAGTGATCCCGCAAATTAAACGGGCCGAACGCCTAAATGCCGGTCAGCTGCAGGACATCTACATCAAAGGCCCAGAGGATAAGCTGATCCAACTCAGCACCGTCGCCACTCTCGAAGACAGTGTGCAGCCACGCTCTCTCAATCGCTTCCAGCAATTTAACGCCGTCAAAATGAGCGGTGTCTATATGGGGCCACTCGACCAAGGGCTCCAGTTTCTCGAAGACACCGCCGCCGAAATTTTGCCCGACGGCTATCGGGTGGACTACGTCGGTGAGTCACGCCAACTGCGCACCGAGGGCAATAAATTCCTCCCCGCGTTCTGCCTCGCACTAGTGCTCATCTTCATGGTGCTTGCCGCACAATTCAACAGCTTCCGCGACCCCTTTATTATTCTGCTCGGTTCGGTGCCGCTGGCAATGTTTGGCGCATTGATCTTTACCTTCTTGAAAATGCTCAGCCCGAACGTGCCCTTCTGGACAGATGGCTGGACGACTACGCTAAATATCTACTCGCAAGTCGGTCTGGTCACACTCGTCGGCCTAGTCGCCAAGAACGGTATTTTAATCGTCGAATTCGCCAATCAACTACAACGCCAAGGCAAAGCAAAACTCGATGCGATTCAAGAAGCCAGCGAAGTGCGATTACGCCCGATTTTAATGACCACCGTCGCTACCGTAGCGGGTCACTTCCCGCTGATACTGGTCACTGGTGCAGGTGCTGAAGCACGTAACTCGATCGGCCTCGTACTCGTCGGCGGCATGGCGATTGGCACGCTCTTCACGCTGCTCTTCCTACCATCAATCTATATGCTTATCGCAAAGGATCGCAAAGGCGGTGCGACAGGCACTGAGGTCGCGTAGTTGGCTCTCGCCGAATGAGTCAACCGCGCCCTTGAGGTGGTCGCTCGATGCGAAAATTATGCTGAACCACCAGACAGCAACAGAGTGCAGCCGCGGGCATTTCGTATTTTTTGAAGACAAAAAAGAGGTCAAATGTAGAAATAGAATTTAACATTGCTCCCCTTACTTTGCTTGAGGCTCTAACATCATGCCACGCAAACAACGCATCGATTTCCCTGGAGACGTCTACGGCATGATTTGTTGCGGCAATTACCGCAAAAAGCTGAAGACGGTTCAATGGGAGACGTTGGTCACGCAGGAGATCCAACGTCAAAAAATCAATGATCCGAGATTCCGTGCGGCCCGAAAGCGCAGAGTGGAAAGTCAGAATTGCAATTTCATTACGCAAGGAGACGACTGCAAGTAACACTTGGATCGCACAACGTATAAGTCTGGGGCACCCCTCTCGCATAACGAACATCATCAGGCAGAGCACTTAAAGGATTATATTTGCTACGTTTGCCCCCTTTTTCACTCCTAATTAAATTTAAAAGTTGGTTCTGAGCCTTGCCTATTTAATGAAACTAACTTTCATTAAAGGCATGGCCAAAATGTTTTTATTCTGGAAGCCGACAGCTTCGATTCCTGCCGATGAGCGCGTCCCAGTCACTTTGTTGAGTGGATTCTTGGGTTCGGGGAAGACTACGTTGCTCAATCACCTACTCGCATCCGGACAGTCCGAAAATTTGGCAGTTATAGTAAATGATCTCGGCGAGGTCAATGTTGATGCTAGCTTGATCAAACGCTCCATTCGTAAACTAAACAGTCCGATCAGCGGCATGGTCGAACTTAACAGCGGTTGTATTTGCTGCTCAATTCAGACAGAGTTGATGGATGCGCTCCTTCACCTCTATCTAAAGCGCAAGCCAAGCCATATTTTGATCGAAGCAACAGGTGTTGCTGAGCCGAAGTCTATATTGGAAACCCTCTTTGCTGCCAACTTCGAAGGCGTGCGAGGCACTGACTTCCTAAGAGTGGCAAACCTCGTCACAGTGGTGGATGCAGCCAACTTGGAAGACCACCTTGGCGCACGCGCTGACTTCGATACTGCGAAGCGCATCCAGATCCTGCATGCCGACAAACGGCGTCCGCTAGAAGAATTGCTAATGGAACAGATCGAGTGCGCCGATCTATTGCTATTGAACAAGACCGACCAGATTGAAGCGTCCGAAGCAGATCGCCTGGAAGCATATCTCCACAGTTTGAATGACCGAGCGGAAGTCCATCGTTGCGCGTTCGGTAAAATCGACGCTGCCAAGCTCTTTGATCTTGAGCGTTTTGACGAGGAAGCGACCATGACCAGTTCACGCTGGAAAAATCTAATTCTCTCCAACAACCGAGTCTCAAACAACTCTACAGTGGATTCTCCACAAGCGAACCTTAGTTTCGATAGTTTTTCTGTGATTCAGAATACTGTGACCAGTCATACAAATGGCTTCAGCCTACAAACGGAGACTGCGCAACACGGGCACCATCACAAAGACTACGGGTTCGACAGTTTCGTCTATAACAGCCGACAACCTTTTGATGAAACGAAGTTCATTAAGCTTCTTCGTTCTAATCTCCCCGGCGTCGTTCGTGCTAAAGGGTTTTATTGGACCACTCGCATGCCCAAACGCGTCGGCCTACTTTCCATTGCGGGGAAAATCATGCGACACGACTATGTGGGCAAATGGTGGGCCGAAATGTTAGCTGATGGCGAAGCCACCGAAGCAGTGATGCCAGATATCATCCAGAAAAGCTGGCATCCGGACTTGGGCGATCGCCGGCAGGAGCTTGTCTTCATTGGCATTGATCTTGACCGTAAGGCAATTGTTGAAGGCCTGCGCAACTGTGAAGTGGAGAACAGCTAATAGGCTCTCAGGTTCTTGAATCAGATACAAAAAACGATTGAAAGTCGCCCTTGCGAACTAACCTGCAATGAAGAACGCCTCCGATACACTCCTTTCTCGTCGACTGAACGAGTCCTTTTCTTCGACATCGGCTTTAGTTTACGCTGCTGAACCGATAGAATCTTGGAATTATGCACTCTTTCGCAAATGTCGCACATTTGACGAAGTAAAGTTGCTGGCGAGGGCCGAAGGCTTTGAAGCATCAAATGAATTCGGGTGCATTCAGCTCTCACGCGAGGGACAATTAGTTGCCAGCTTTTGGCTGTTCGACTAACGTCGATACAATCTACCTCTAAAGCTGAGTCGGATTAGCAACGTCGCCGTAAACCGCCTTCGGATCGAAGGATTTTGAATCCTCAATAAAGCGTAGGCTAACTGGCCCGTCACTTTTGCCGATAGGCACTTCACGGTAGAAGCAGGAACGATAACCCACATGGCAGGAAGCCTCTTTACCTCCGCTGCTTGGCTCAGTAAGGTCGACTTCAAGCACGATACAGTCCTGATCATCGTCGACTAGCATACGGCGAACCTCCTGAAACATGCCGGAAGATTCTCCTTTTTTCCAAAGCTTTTGACGAGAGCGTGACCAATAGTGTGCCAGCCCTGTTTCAATGGTTAGTGTGAGGGCCTCTGCGTTCATAAACGCGAACATGAGCACCTCGCGAGTCTCCGTATGCACCGTCACGCAGGGGATGACTCCTTGTTGATCAAACTTGGGCGCGAGTTGTTCGCCCTCTTCAACCTGCTCGACGCTTTCACGTTTTGTAAAAATGGATGGATTCATATTTTCGCTCATCCAGCCTAAGTTGCAAAGAAAGCCATCGAGATCAACCCTTAATGAAGGTTAGTTGCATTAATGAAAATTAGAGAATAGGCCTACTTTTCTAGGCAGAAAAAAAAAACTACGTAAATGCTGCCGTTGAACTCCTCTACAAATATCAGACCGAGAGCATCTGACGATTGAACCTCGGATTGAGGGCTTCGCAGGCGGCGCGCTCGACGGCGCACACAACTTCAATGCCTCGACTTCGGAGGACGTCCAATGCGCGTCCAGCATGTGCGGGATTGGGATCGAGGCAGCCGATGAAGACGCGGCGAATGCCCTGGCTCTTAATGATGCGCTCACAGCAGGAACCGGTTCGTCCGGAGGTGGAGCAAGGCTCCAAGGTCACAAACATCTGCGCTCCATGCTTTGGCAAGCGGCCAAGGCTTTCGAGCGCAACTCGCTCAGCGTGTGGCCCTCCGTCATGAGAATGAAAACCTTCGGCTACGATTTCGCCGAACTCCACGATGACAGCCCCCACTCGTGGATTCGGGCTGACGGCTTCTTCCGAGACTGTGGAAGCGAGTTCAATCGCTCGGCACATGAAGCGTCGATCACTTTCGGTTAGTGGTGTCGAGCACATTGGATCAAGAGGGTGTAGGAGAAAGGGGATCAGAGCCTTGCCACCCCATGCCTTGCCACCCCATGCATTGGCAATTCAAGATTCGTCGGACCGCGAGCCCTAGGCCTCGAATCACACCGTAACAACGCACGGCATTCATTGTGCATTTGGAACCGTTGGGATAACAGCGACAGCCGAAACCCGAAGCTCCTAGCATATGGATGACAGGCAAAAGTAAAAACTCATAGCCGCAAATAAGCCCTAGAATCGTTCGTTGGATGACATCTGTCTTCATACATTCCCCTCGGTCCGATTGATTTCAAAACCACCAACTTCATCACGCACCTCCCAGCCTTGTTTGAGTAAGGCTTCACGCAACAAATCCGCCTCATCCCATTTGTGAGCAATACGAGCCTTCTCACGCTGGAGCGCTAAAGCCTCCACTTCAGGTGGGACTCTCGTTTCAGTTCTAGACTTCTGGAATTGCCAAGGCAGGCCGAGCATTTGAAGGATCCGTGCCAAATCCCTTCGAGCCGCCTGTTGAGCCCCATCGTCGAGCGCTTTGAGCCCTTGAAGGCCGACGTTCAAAACTCCCAAGGCCTTCGGCGTATTTAGGTCCTCACAAAGCGCCTCAAGCACGGGGTTGAAAATAAAGGTTTCCAGCGAGGTATCTCCAGCATTCTCCAACAGCTCCGGGTCCACTCCTTCAGCGTGTCCGAGGATGCGTCTCAGCGTGCTCGCGGCAGCGGCGAGTGATTCCCAAGTGAAATTGAGCGGTTGGCGATAGTGACCTGAAAGCAGCAGATAACGCAAAGCGGCTGGTTGAAACCCGCGATCGACGACCTCATCTAATGTGTAAAGATTACCCAGTGATTTACTCATTTTTTCTCCATTCACACGGAGGTGAGCAATGTGGAACCAATGCTGCGCAAATGGTTTTCCCGTGGCGGCCTCGCTTTGAGCGATCTCGTTTTCGTGATGCGGAAAAATCAGATCGATGCCTCCGGAGTGAAGATCGAAGCTTTCTCCGAGGTAGTGCATACTCATCGCACTACATTCGATATGCCAGCCCGGACGCCCAGGCCCCCACGGACTCTCCCAACGATTCGGCCCGTCTTCTGATTTCCAAGTTTTCCAGAGCGCGAAGTCCCGCCAGGATTCTTTATCGTATTCGTCATTGTCGACCAAGCGATCCGAGGCATTTTTCTGGATGCCCGACAGCTTTAGACGAGAGAGTTTTCCATACTCCTTGAACGAGCTAATGCGGAAGTAGACGCTTCCGTTCTCGGCTTGGTAGGCATGCCCTTGATCAATTAGTCGCTCGATCAGTCGAATTTGATCGGCAATATGTGCCACCGCGGAAGGCTCGTGCGCAGGAGGCAGAATATTTAATGCCTGACAGTCGTTCGTGAATTTGCGCTGCCACTGCTGGGTAAACTCCTGCAAGGACAGCCCACTCCGCTGAGACTCGCGAATTGTCTTATCATCGACATCCGTGATATTTCGAACATGACAGGTCTCGATGCCGAGCGATTCTATGAATCGACGAAAGACATCCTGAAGCACAAAGGTGCGAAGGTTTCCGATGTGCGCGGGGCCGTAAACAGTTGGCCCGCAGCAATAGAAGCGAAAAGTCGCTCCATCGAGCGGACCAATGACGTCGGACTCCCGAGTCAGCGTGTTGCGTAGTGAAAGTTCCATCTTTGAAACAGTTGCTGCTGTATACATGGGTGCTGTGTCGTTTTAGTGATAAACCACTTATTCAATATTTGCTGGAGCCGGCTGTTGAGGAGCGAGCCATTCAGGAAAAGGATCTTCGAAGGTGCTCCAGAAGACCTCGCCAGCTCCCATCTCCTCGTCAGTTAACAGACAGGTATCAAAGCAACTACTGAGGAACGCCTCGTCCATCTTTTCAACGTGCCCGATCAAAACGAGTTCCTGGCGACGATCGCCATAGGGTTCTTTCCAATTAGAGAGCACCTTGACAATTTCATCTTCGTCTTCAGGCCAATAGTGACGAGGCACAGCGTCATACCACTCGCCTGCCAGTTGGACATCGGACTGAATGCCTGCTCTCGACCAAAGTCCGACGTAAGTCATGCGTGTGGCGAGCCAGAAAAAACCTTTTGAGCGGATCACGCCCGCCCACTCCTGCTTCATCCATTTCCACAAGCGTTCTGGATGAAATGGACGTCGTGCACGGTAAACAAATTGGCTGATGCCGTATTCCTCGGTCTCGGGGACGGGCTCGTTCTGTATCATCTTCAGCCAGTCAGGCACCTGCTCGGCAGATTGAATATCAAAGCGCCCCGTATTGAGAATCACACTTGGTTCAATTTTACCGAAGCTGCACTCGACCAACTCGGCCCGGTTGTTGAGCGCCCGAATGCCAGAAATGATTTCGGCTTTCCTTGCGGCATCAACGGCATCGATTTTATTCAGCAAAATTACATCCGCAAAATCGACCTGATCCACCAGCAGGTCCACAATGGTGCGCTCATCTTCATCGCCGACTTCTTGACCACGATCTTTTAGCCTTTCCGGCGAACCGAAATCACGTTCGAAATTCGCGGCATCGACGACAGTCACCATGGTGTCTAAGTGCGAAATATCCTCCAGACTGAAACCTGCTTCGTTCCGAAAGAAGAACGTCTCCGCGACAGGCATGGGCTCAGAGACGCCAGTCGATTCAATCAGGAGATAGTCGAAACGCCCCTCGAACGCGAGGCGTCGCACCTCTTCGAGTAAGTCATCACGCAAAGTGCAGCAAATGCAGCCGTTGCTCATTTCGACGAGCCTCTCTTCCTTGCGACTCAACTCTGCACCGCCTTCAGCGACCAGCTGGGCATCGATATTTACCTCGCTCATGTCGTTGACGATCACTGCGACCTTGAGCCCCTCACGGTTGTTTAAGACATGGTTCAGGAGGGTCGTTTTTCCGGCGCCAAGAAAGCCAGAGAGCACAGTGACGGGTAGTTTTTTTTGAATGGATGTTCGCATAATATTAAGTATAAAAAAGTGTCAGCACGAAGTGCCCGCCCCAAGCGATGACGAACGAAAAGAGTGCGGCGAAAGCGGCCTGTCGTCCGACCATTTTAAACGCAAATCCGAAGCGCATCTCCCGGACCACGGTCACCACCGTCACCAAACAGGGCAAAAGAACGCCTGCCAGATAGACTGCGGTCAGGATTTGGAGCGGTGCATCCATCGGCACTTTCAAAGCATTCCACTCTGAGTCGAGTAGACCGATGGCAAGGCCATCCTTACGCACGGAACCTAGAACGACAGCAACGGCAGCCTCAGGGGGCAGGTTAAATGCAGCCATGACCGGTGCCAGCAGACCCGTCAACCAAGCCAACGCGCCCAACCATTGAAGGATCCCAGCAGTGAAACAAATTCCAATAAAGATCGGAAGTGCCATGCGAAAAAAATCGCTCAGGGTTTGTCGAATCTCCCGAACGATCACGCCGAACGTCGGTCGGTGCAAATTACCCAACGCGGGAAGCAGTAAGCGACTCTTCGCATCGCGCTGAGAGAGCGGCGTCGTCAGCCGCAGGTAAAGCAAAGTCGTCAGCGCCAAGACAGCCAAATACACTGGGCCGAGCCAGACGTAGCCAGTCGCGGCAAAAACCGCAAGGGTCGCCGGAAGCTGGTAAGAGCAGGCAGAGCCAAATGAGATCGCTGAAACGCAAGCACCCCGCGAGCAACTAGAGCACGATCTGGTCGCGACGATTGCCGGCACATTACACCCAAAGCCCATGACGACACGCACTAGATCGCGCCCCCCCAATCCGAAAGGCTTCAACCATGGATGTAGCCCATAGGAGAGGCGATCGATGAGCCCCGTGCTTTTATAGATAGCGAGCAATCCGGAAAAAATCACAATCGTTGGCAAGGCATAGAGCAGCAGAAATGGAAACATGGCGACGACTCCATAATCGCCAGCCAGCATCGCTGCCAATCCTCTTGGTAGTTCGTTTAGCCGTGCAAGCGGCATCTCCAATTGATTCAGTAACAGGTCATAGAGTGTATCAGCAAAACGATTGGTTTGCGTAATGGCTATCCATGCGGGGCCAAACAGCAGGAGCAAACTCACAGGGGGGAAGCCGAGTGCTTTTTCAATAATGAGCCGCGCCCTCCCCGTAGGCCCTGCCCTGAAGTCAGGTAAGACATTGGTTCGCACACTTAAAATCGGTTTCGAGGCATTCACTGCGATGCGTAAATCGCTAAGCTCTAGAGCATTAGGCTTCCTTCCGTCAAGCAACAGCACCGGCACCCCTAATCGCTTGCTCCACATCGAAGCTTTTGCCTGCCCCTCCACATGGGGAGCGATCAGTCGATCACGATGCGTCAGCGCGATGACGATCCGTTGGCCTCCAAGTAGTGGCAATAGCTCGCGAAATTCCTCGACGGCCCGATGCGCCCGTAACACGAGTAGGACGGTATTGTTTGCCTCCACGGCAGCGGTGGTTTCAAGCACCGTCTGCGCATCTGAATTAGTCACGATCCCAGGGGTATCGATCCACTCTATTACGCCATCGACATAGCTCTGGCAGTATAGAGTCGATCCGGTCAAAGCCGAAACCTCTGCACTTCCGCCAGATAAAGCGGCGAGCAGGCTGCTTTTGCCGACGCTCTCTAAGCCAAGGACGACCACTGATGGTCGCGCTTCGGCCATCTCCATCTTTGCGACTGTCAACAGGCTTGGCATCAATGGACGACCTCGACTTCAGCAAATTCTGGCGCGGTTGAATCAATTGCACATTCACAGTCTGTGCAGCACTCAATGTCAGTGATATGAAAACCGCGTGCAACCTCTTCAGGGCAGGGGACCGAATCGAGTTCAAGCCGTCTCGCGATGGCTGCCCCCACGACGCCAAAGCGCGCACGAAATTTGTAGATAAAGCAAAACTTCGACATCCGATGCACCAACGATGGGCCCGAGTAAAACAGGCCTGAATGTGTGGTCGAGCCATCCTCCTCGGTGAAAATAGGCTGACCGCCATCCCACTCGAAGAGCTCTTTGACTGGTGTCAACGCAGAGCGAAATCCTGTGGCAAGAATCGGTGCCACTGCAGTGCAAAAAGACTTCCCAGTGCTTAGTTCAACGCAGTAGCCCGCTTCATTTTGAGTCACTCGGACCACCTCGGTATTGCCCTGCAGCGCCAACTTTTTAGGAAATCGGTTCAAGGCATCGAGGATCCGTCCCCGTGTGTAGGGGCTGAGCGATTCGCTCGGGTCTGAGTGCTCGTTCAGCCACGGCTCCCCCGTTGAGATGACTGCCACAGACTTACCTCTTTGCACCAAATTAAAGGCTGCATCCATTCCGCTTTCGTAACCGCCGATGATGATCAGTCCATCGCCTTCCAGATCGTCCCATGAGTCGATCGTGGAATTGTGCCGACACAGCTTTGCCCCCTCGAATTCAGGAATACGTGGGTGACTGAACTCACCACCCGCCCAAATTACATTCGGCGTTTCAATCGTCAGCTCAGCTGTTTCGATCCGAAATCCATCTTTGATCGGGTGCACGCCAGTGACCGGTTGATTCTCGCGAACCGGCACGGCAAAGTGGCGCACTGCTGCTTTTAGATACTCCGCGTATTGCTGCCCGCTGGGATGCTCACAACCATGTAGATCTGCTGGACTGGTCTCTAGGTGAATCGCATTGAGATCCGTCTGTAAGAAAGGATTAGCGTTAAATGATGGGGTAACCATTCGCATCTCTCGTGGCCAAGCTAAAAAACTTGCACCTACCGTCGAACCTTCGAGAACCAGTAGATTCTCCACGCCACGCCGCAAAAGGCTCAGTGCGCAACCAAGACCTGCCGGGCCGGCACCAATAATGACTACGTCTACCCCCAAAATATCTCTCATGGACGCAAACAATAGGCAGCCCCTCCTTATTGCAAGTCATTTTCATTAATAATGAAAAGCCCCGCCGAGAGGTACTCGGCAAAGCTTGAAAGCAATAGCAAAACCTTAAGACTTGGATAGGTTCCAGCTAATAAATGAAGTACAGATAACGATTTAAATAAGAGTTAATTAAGAAATGTCTCAATGCTCGGAACCGTTCCATTTAAGGCTAACCAGTTCCGCCTTCGTTTCGTGATGCAGGCCTTTTTGCCTCGTCCATCAATCGTGCTACAATATATTTGATCGCTGGGACGAATACGGCTTGCTTGATGCTTTGAATAAAGAGGGTATCGGCTCGCTGGTGTCCTCGCCTTTGATAAAGGGGAATGTTGACCAATAAATAGATCAACCCGATCCCGACTGACTCCCCTGCTGCCAACAAGAATAGTCTCTTTCTACAAAAAGATGGTGTGCAGGAGCATTTCCCGAAGATCAAAGCACACAACGAGATTGCAATCGCACGCGGTCAGATCTTTGCGCAGATGGCCATCACTTGGGTGCTCCGTCAAAAGAGCGTTACCTCCGCATTGATCGTCGCGAGTCGCCCGCAACAGATTATCAATACTGTAGCCGCAGTGAATGCCGTGCCGGTAAATCCGACTACAGCCGATGAACTGCATATTAGTTAAATCCGCTTTCTTGGTTGCATCTGAGGTCTCTGCTGTAAGGTAGATTCGATGGCTAAAACAGTAATTTACTATGATCTGACTGATCGCGAACTCGCGGGCCGCATTTGGTCACGCCTACGCCCATACAGGAGCCGCATCATCTGGTCTTTGGCACTGCTGGTGCTGGCTGTTCCGTTTATGAATTTCCATCCGCTGGTCTGGGGTATTGTCGCGGATCATCTCGTAGATCAAACGCTCACGGCGAACGTGCTAGCCATGTGGCTGGCAGTGATGGCGGCGACGTATTTAATCGGGCTAGTCGTCAGCGGCTTTCAAAGCTATCTACTCGAAAAAACAGGTCAGGCGTTCGTGCGGGATATTAGGGCGGAACTCTTTGCCAAGTTTGAATCGCAGTCGCTGGCCTACCACAGCGACCGCAGCACTGGCGAGCTCGTCACACGGATCACCAGCGACGTAGATGCGATGGAGCAGTCTGTGCTGCAAGGGCTGACCTCTCTACTGGAGGAGGTTGTAACTTTTATAGTGGTCGCGGCGATGGTCTTGTGGATCAGTCCAGTGGTGGGTGTGGCTTCGATCCTGCCGCTGGCTTTTGCGTTTATTTTCATTCGGAAGTACAATCGGAAGGTAAAAGCGATCTACGCTGGAGTCCGGCGAAAGCTCGGCGATATCGGTTCGTTCGTGCAAGATCGACTCGCTGGCGTGTTGGTAACGCAGTCGTTTGGGCGAGAGGCAGATGAGGGAGCGGTTTTCCAAGATGACGCTGATGGTTTCTACGAATCGAGCGTGCAAGCCAGCCGGCTGCGAAATACTTTCTTCCCGATCGTCGCCGCCTTCGGATTTATTAACAATCTGATCATGCTCGGCCTCGGCGCTTGGCTCATCATGACGGGCAGTGGTTTATTTACTCTGGGAGCATTGATTGCTTATCGCGGATTTTGGTGGCGCTTACAGAGTCCCATTCGGACGATCGCCCAGACCAGCGACATTCTGCAACGCGCGCGAGCGGCCGCCACGCGCATCATGGAGCTGCTGGATGAACCGATCTCAGTCACTGATCGTCCGGACGCGACGCCTATTCTCAATGCGGAGGGGGCAATTCATTTTAACGATGTCGAATTTGCATATGTGCCGAATAAACCGGTGCTCAACGGAGTGAGCTTTTCGATTTATCCGGGCGAGTTTGTGGCGATTGCTGGTGGGAGTGGTTCGGGGAAGAGTACGCTGTTGAATCTAATTCCCCGATTCTACGATGTCGCAATGGGGGCGATTTCGATCGATGGATCCGATGTTCGGGATTTGACGCTGACATCCTTGCGCAAGCTCACTGGTTATGTCGGGCAGGATAACTACATGTTTGATCATACGGTTCGTGCCAACCTTCGTTACGGACGACCCGAAGCGACCGAAGCCGAGATTTTTGCGGCAGCGAGATCGGCGAATGCCCATGATTTCATTCTCGCATTACCGCAAGGCTACGAGACCCGAGTGGGGCAGAATGGCGTTAAGTTGTCGGGTGGGCAACGTCAGCGACTCAGCTTGGCGAGAGCCTTTTTAACCGTCCCGCGAATTCTTCTGCTGGACGAACCCACTGCCTCCGTAGAGCCCGAGAGCGAGTCCTTAATCCACGATGCAATTCTAGCCCGCACAAGCGAGGGCGAGGGCACCACTATTTTGGTGACTCACCGTATTGATCTCCTGCGCCAAGCCCCACGCATTCTCTTTTTGGAAAATGGCAAACTAGCCGCCGATGGTGTGCATGCGGACCTAGTCGATCAATGCCCCGCCTACGCGGAGGCCTATAATCGCTGGGCAATCGAAGAGTCGGCCTACGCTTAAAATCATAAAATGGAGTCCGGCGATTATGTTTAAAATAACCGAATTTGAGGCAAAAAATGGCACAATCGCAAATTCGAGTGTAGCGACAATCTTAAATAGAATCCCCCAAATCCGCGGGACGGGAGGACAAAAAGGGGCGCAGAGGATTGTATAGATTCTTTCTGGAACCGCCTGCAACGAGAAGTGGATGTCGCCCTCCTCGGGAATGCCTGTGATTGACATAGAGAACCCAGAAGCAGCGTCATTCGCGAGGTTCCGCCAAAGGTATTCTTTAAAGTTCCTCTGACCATAAGAGTCCTTGTCGAGGCTCGCATCGTCACTCAATCATCGTAAGCTATTGGCACGTTCATAGCTGCCACTCATGCCGTCGGCGTTGTCATCTTCCGTATTTCGTGTGCCGTCTCGATCCGTATCGGTCGGGCCTAATTCACTCGAGGTGCCAAACTCAGCGACCGTCTGGATCGAAAATGACGGACAAGGTACAGTCTCTGGGCGTCTTAAGTTGGCAAATGCCAAGTAGCGGTCGCTCCTCTCCGATCAGGATCGACATATAGCGCCCTGGGAACACATGGTCGCGCTCATTTCTAAGACGGTTGAAGCGAGTGGAAAAGGTGCTTTGCAACCACTTCACTCCGTCCACTAGGTTCAGCTCGGGAGCTTCGACGGCCAAATGGTAGTGGTTGCTCATAATTACATACGCGGGCAACATCCAGCCACAGCGCTCCACGGGTTCCATCAAAGCGTGTTCAAATGCCGCCCTCAGATCCTCTTTAAGGAACAGTTCCTTTCGATCATGCCCTCGGCTAATGATGTGGTAAACAGCAACAGCGTATTGAATGCGTTCTTTACGTGAGATGATAGAGAGCTTTCCTGATTTTCTACAGATGAGCGATTTTTAATCTAAATATTTGCCCCCCTTGTCCTCCCTTTTTCCTGCTCCGCCTTTTTTCGTCATCGGTGCGGTGCTCTTCCATGGCATAAATGCCAATTTGAAGTATTACCCAATTTGAAATATTATCGATTTCCTGAGAATATTTTTTGCCTATATCTTAGGATCATCCCCCCCTGCCTTCCCTGCCCTTACATCGTCCCTTAAGTTTCTTTCGGCGGCTGTGAGGTGTAATAAGGCACCACTTGCTCAAGATGACCTTGCACTATTTCACCTATCGCTTCGGCAGGCATGTCGTCTTTGTGCAGCTCGAAAAGAGCGACGAGGAGCGCGAGCTCAATGTCCATTTTTTTAGGAGTGGTCGCCTTCATCTCCGCTAGGATTTCGAGCGCCTTCTTTTCGGCTTTTTTATAGTATTTGAAATTTTCCTCCATCGGCGTAGTCATTCGTTGAAGAATTATCCGATTACTCTCGTAGTCAAGCGACTAGGCATCGTGAACCGACACGCAAAAAGGCGCTGCGCGATTACCGCTGATCGAGCGATTGGTACCTGAACCACCCTGCGAGGCCACCTGAGTTTATTAATTGTCCATCGGCACTGCTTCCCGCCGTTGGGTTAGCTGACACGAGCTATAGTCACGGTAAGCATGCAGACTATCTAAATTGGCTCACGAGCGACAGAGCGGCTGAGGACGAAATAGCATTTGATAAGATATGCCGTGGGTGGGCATTAGGAACTAAAGGTTTCAAAAAAGCTCTCATCGCACAAACTGCGGACACCATGGAAGATGAAGACGAGCCAAGCTAGAAAGTCTCTCGCTACATTGGAGACACGCTCCAAGAGCTAATTGCAAACATAACGACAGAACTAATTTTCTGCCATCAAACATCACGAAAGGACCCATTTTCAGCGGTAGGCATTCAAATCATCGAATTCAGAACGTGGATCGTGCAATCGTCATTATTCCAACTTAGACTCGGGCTTTCAGCATCGTATCTTTCGCTTCGGTAAAGCTCTGGATCTGCGCTCCGGCGAATTGGACCAGTTCATCTGGTAAACCTTGGCTGATCAGCACATCTGGGTGCATTTTTTTGCATTTATCACGGTAGGCGCTCTTAATCTCCGACTCTGATGCAGATTCAGAAACATCTAAAACTTCGGCAGCATGCTTCAAACTACTGTGTTGGCTACCAATTTCTCTGTCCGTATAGCCAACAGGAAGGCGCAGCTTAGATTCGGCTAGGTGCAATATCTGAATTTCAGCTTCGTGGATATTACCGTCCGCCTTGGCAATCTCTAGGAGGATCGTGTAGAGGATTTGGGCCTGATTTAAATCCGCTTTGGTTAGTTGAGAAAACTGCTCAAAATAAGCTCCGATATCAGAGTTCGATTCCTTTTCCTTTCGAAAGATCTCTTGCGCCGCCTTTTGGGCGTCTCCCGTAAAGCCAAGTTGTGAAAAGAACTGGTCAATTCGCTCTATTTCTTCTTTGGAGATATGGCCATCCGCTTTGGCCATCTTCGCCATCGAAGCCACTAAGATAAACATGTATGCCACTGCAACGTGTTGCTTTTGACCGCCCTGATCCGCGGCTTTATCAAACTGATGTCCCAACGCAGCGCCTAGACCGAGACCAATAGGCCCACCAATCGAACCGATAACGCCTCCAATTATTTTTCCCCACACTGCCATAATACTATTTTTCTATTTTAGAATAAAACTCACATGCGCTCGAAGCCATATAGAGACTCTACGAATATTCGGACATGTAGAACCATCTAGATCGCGATGCCAAGCGCATAAGCGAAATGAAGCCTACTTGAGAGGGCAATAGATGCTCGAATCACACCGAATGGCTCTTATGTGCAAGACTCCAACCAGTGGAATAATTGACGTAACTAGCGCCCCCTTTTAGTGCAAACTAGAATATCCCATTCGGCCCTTGTTCCCAATGGCTAGGCATGCGAGAGTCACATCTTCTAAAAGCAGTAAAACGATAATAAACCCTATGGCAGTTGGTATTTGGATCAGTCTATTTTTATATTTCGGTTTGATGATCGCGATCGGCTTTTACGCCGCGAAAAAATCAACCTCGAGCTGCGAGGAATACATGCTGGGAGGCCGACGATTGCATCCCGCGGTCGCCGCCTTGTCCGCTGGCGCTTCCGATATGTCAGGCTGGCTTTTACTGGGACTACCTGGTGCGCTCTTCGCTGCTGGCATGATCGAGGCTTGGATCGGGATCGGCCTGTTGGTCGGTGCGTGGCTGAACTGGATCGTGGTTGCACCACGTCTACGCGAGCAAACCGAACGCTATGACAACGCGCTCACAATTCCGCAATTTCTAGCCAATCGCTTTCCTTCCAAGGCGATGGCGCTGCGCACGGTTTCCGCGGTCATCGTCGTGGTGTTTTTCATCGTTTATACGGCCTCGGGTCTTGTGGCTGGGGGCAAATTGTTTGCCAGCGCTTTTGGGGATCTGATCAATTTCAGCATGATGAGCGACTATATTTTCGGTGTTTGGTTCACGCTCGGCATTGTCCTGACCTATACTGTGGTCGGCGGGTTTCTGGCAGTCAGTCTGACCGATTTTGTGCAAGGCTGTATTATGATGCTGGCACTGATCATCATGCCGGTGGTGGTACTCACCACTGGACAGGGCGACGGACTAGTCGCAGCGAGTGAACGTCTGAGTGCAATTGATCCGGACTATTTGTCGCTTTTCGACGGACTGACATTCTTTGGGTTTGTGTCGGCGATCAGCTGGGGGCTGGGATATTTCGGCCAACCGCACATCATCGTCCGCTTCATGGCAGTTCGGACGATTGCGGACGTCGCCAAGGCACGTCGCATAGGAATGACCTGGATGGCCGTTTCGGTCGTTGGTGCGGTCGGCCTAGGCATCTTAGGCCGCGCATTTATCGAACGTAATGGCATCGTCATCGATGATCCTGAAACGATTTTCATAGTGCTGTCGGATCTGCTGTTTCATCCGCTGGTGACCGGGTTCCTCTATGCCGCGCTGCTGGCCGCGATTATGTCGACGATCTCGAGTCAATTGCTCGTCTCCTCTTCGTCTCTCACGGAGGATTTCTACCGATTGTTCATGAATAAAAAGGCCAGCGAAGCTCGTCTGGTAACGGTTGGTCGACTGAGCGTGGTGTTGGTGGGTGTCATCGCGGCCTTCATGGCCGACGACCCGAATTCCAAGATCTTAGAACTTGTTTCAAATGCTTGGGCCGGGTTTGGCGCGGCCTTTGGCCCGATGATCATCCTGTCGCTGACTTGGAAGAAAATGTCCGGCGCCGGCGCGGTCGCCGGGATGCTCACCGGTGCCGTGACGGTGATTACTTGGATCAGCATCGGCTGGGGCGATTCCTTCCTCGGCGGTCCCGGCGTCTACGAAATCATCCCCGGATTCATTCTCGCTTGGCTTGCCATCGTGCTGGTCAGCCGTAGCACTCGAACCACCGGCGAGTTTCGTCCCCTCCCTGGGGAATAAGTCGCTGGGCGTAAAAAAAGGGGGCAACCGCAAAATATAAAGATTTGACCACACTCCCCTGGTCCCGACTCAAGCACTAGTAAAAGTCTCACATCCGTTTTGGCTTAGCCGAAGCGTGTATTAGTTTTAAAACTCACAGGATCTTTAAATTTCCTATTTGCCTCCCCATTGACTCTGACAACGACAGGGAACGACAGCAGGTGTCGTGTTAAAACGGATAAAAGAGAATAACAATCGCCAGGCACATTAATAATGCTCCTGCCATGCGAAGGTACAAAATACGGCGAGGCACAGAAGGGAATCGGGACGAAACCATCAAGCGGAGTGATATCGCCCCCAACACGACACTCCAGAGGCCGCGCGTACTATAAATGACGTTGATTGCGGCCACATTCTGATAGCGTCCGAGAGAATAATTCAGCAATAAAGCCTGCCCAGCCATAATTAGGCAGGCCAAAGTGATCCACGGCCAAGCCGGCGCCGGCATCTGCTGCAGCGGATCTCGAAAAAATGGAATCAGCGCAAGCGACAACAGAGCATTGGTCAAGATCGCCAAGAATAGAAACATCGGCACACCAAACGCACCGGCATGATAGCCCACCATCGTATCCGAGCAGGCAAAAAAGAAAGAGCTCAACAAAGCCAGGCCAAGCGTGCGCCCCACTCGCTCAGCTCCATCGCCAGAAAAACAGAGTAAGGCAACTCCCAGCATGGCGACAACGGCCGCAGTCGCCATCGGTAGCGATACCACCTCAGTTCCCAACAGCACCGCAATAATAACGACAAAAACTGCCTTCGTCCCCATCACAGGAGTTTGTAAGCTCACATCGCCAAACCGAATTGCAGCGAAAGTGAACAATTGACCAAGAAAAAACAGACCCCCGGCCAGCACAGGATATTGCAACAGAGAGTATGGAACCTCAGAGACATTTGAAAAAAGCAGGCAGCCAAAGACCGGCACAAAGGCCCAATTCATGATAAAAGAAACCCGAAGCACACCAGCACCATGACCTAAAGCACGCTTGGAACAGATAGCTGCGATCGCATAGCCCAACGCAGCGATTGCAGAATTTATGTGATACGGCTCCATGCTAACTAGGTAGAAGCAAAACGTTCGCCAAAATCAAGAAGCAATCTCGCCATTGTAAGCGATACAAGCCTGCAAACCGACCTGTATTAATGGGATTGCGCTAGGGCGTTGGCAGCCACTGGAGGCTTGGCTGACACGAGCTATGGACGTCGTAAGTATTGAGACTATCTAAAATGCCTCACATCCGACAATGTGGCTCAGGACAAAATGGCATTTGATAAGATCTGTCGTGGCTGGGTATTGGTGACCAAAAAAATAAAAAAACACTGATCGCGGAAGCTGCAAACGGAGCTGCGAGTGAAGATGAAGACGAGCCAACCAAAAAAGTCATCTGCTACGATGGCGCCTCACTCCACGAATCTAATGAGATGCGATGGGAGCAGGTGCTCGAACAAGGCAGTGGTGCCAACGACCTACCAAACCTTAGCCCTTTAAACCACTAGCGAGTACGGTCTGAAAATTCGGCGCTTCGGCTTCTTGAGCGACGACATTGACTTCGATCTGACGGAAGCCTGCCTCTTTCAAAAACTGATATATTTTGTTCTCTGAGAATCCGAGCCATACATCGGCATAGAGCTCGTGGGCTTTCTCGAACTGATGTTCCAAGAGGTCGATAATTATTAGTTTACCACCAGGCTTTAAAATACGGCAGGCTTCCTGTATTGCTAGCTGTGGATGCTGCGCATGGTGCAGTGCCTGACTGAGCAACGCTAAGTCAAACATCCCGTCCTCAAGTGGCACGGCTTCGATATCGCCCAACTTGTAGCTTAAATTAGTAAATCCATTCTTCTTCGCCAGCTCACTGCCGAACTCGACCATCTTCGGAGAATTATCGACACACACAATTTTCTCGGCGCGACGTGCCAATAATTGAGACAGCAGCCCTTCGCCTGCCCCCAAATCTACGATTTTAATTTTCGGCGTTAGATGCAATAAGAAATGGCCAATCGCTTCCCAGCTACGGCCAGGGCAATAGTTTTTGCCCAATCTCCCAGCCACGGAATTAAAATATTGCTCCGACTGCTGCTTACGCTTCTCCAAGATTCGCTTCAAATTGGCAGTGTCCTCACCAATCTGCGTGGTGCACTCAACCGCGGCACAGGCCGCCTGCAACAATGCAGCCCCTTTTGCATCAAAAACACTTAATGCGTAAAATGTCTTTTTTCCCTCGCGGCGATCGTGCACTAACTCGCCCTGCCGAAGAAGCCCGAGGTGCGAAGAGATGCGCGACTGCCCCATATCCAAGACGTCTTGGAGTTCGGCGACCGACAGTTCCTCCTTGGTGAGCAATGAGAGAATCCGCACCCGCGTCGAGTCCGCCAATAGTTTTAATATTTCCCATGAGTCCGCCATATATGAGGTAGTTCATACTATAGACTTTGCCTTGATAGCGAGTTGATATTTTACCACGGCCAACCAACTGCACGAGATCCGTGGCTATGCTTGTGCGGCTTTAGCGAGCGCTTCTTTAACCTGAGCAGTAATTGCGCTCCAGTCTCTGTTCGCGATTTGAGCCTTGGTTGCCAGCCATGAGCCGCCAATGGCAAAGACTTCAGGAATCGAAAGATACTCGTTCATGTTGTCGAGTGAGACACCACCAGTTGGGCAGAATTTCACACCCAGATTTGCATACGGAGCCACCATTGCTTTGAGCAGTTTCGGACCACCCGCAGCGCCTGCAGGGAAAAACTTTAGGTGCTCACAGCCCGCTTTGATCGCCGCTTGGATGTCAGAGGGTGTCATGATGCCGGGAATGAATGGGATACCGCGCTCTCTAAAGTAAGCAATCGTCTTTGGATCTGTGCCAGGCGCGAGGCCGAACTTACTGCCTGAATCAATCGCGATTTTAGCCTGCTCGAGCGTAACCACAGTACCCGCTCCGACGAGCATTTCAGGAAATGCATTCGCAATTGACTCGATCGCACCCGCCGCAGCTGCGGTGCGGAAGGTGACTTCGATAATATTAAGACCGCCTTCAAGTAGTGCGTTGGCTAGTGGCTTAGCATCTGCAACATCGTCGATAACGATGACGGGGATGACGGGGAATTGGTCAAGTGCTAGCATAATTAAAATAAGTTATTTTGTTTTTGGCTATTTGGTTTTAATTTGAACTAATAAAAAAAGAGAACTGGCAAACTAACCAGCGATGATTCTAGCGGTCCACACGTGCACCGCCGCCAGCTTTGATCTTTTTCACTTCTTTAAGTGATGCCATCGTGGTGTCCCCTGGAGTCGTCATGGCCAGTGCGCCATGCACGCAACCGTAGTCGACTGCTTCCTGTGGATCATTCTCGGTCAAGAAGCCATAGATCAGGCCCGAAGCAAAACTGTCGCCACCGCCAACTCGGTCGAGGATTTCAAGACCTGGAAATCGAATCGACTCAAAAAACTCGCCATCGTGCCATGCCAGCGCAGCCCAATCGTTGACGGTGGCAGTCTTCACGGCGCGCAGTGTTGTAGCAGTTGCCTTGAAGTTAGGAAATTGCTGAGTCGCAGTGCCGATCATCCGTTTAAACGCATCGACTGGAATATGTGAAATGTTCTCATCGACGCCCTCAACCTCGAAGCCGAGACAGGCGGTGAAGTCTTCTTCGTTACCGATCATTACATCGACATACTTGGCAATCTCGCGGTTCACCTTTTGGCACTTTGCAAGGCCGCCAAAGTCTTTCCAAAGCGACGGACGATAGTTCAAATCGTAGCTGACGATGGTGCCATGCTTCTTCGCGCATTTTACTGCTTCGAGCACAACATCCGGAGTACTCTCACTGAGTGCCGCATAGATACCACCAGTGTG
>CALKBZ010000003.1:0-265000 GCA_937775295.1 uncultured Opitutales bacterium | reverse complement strand
TGTGCTATTTGACCACGAACAACGCACCAATACCCATAGCTACCCGCTCGCCCTGCATTTCAAAACACTCGAACTCCTCGATATTTTGAGCATGCCCGACACTCACCTCGGACGCTAGAAGGCCCTCGCTGACTACAACGATCATCGCCTCGCCGAGTGGCAACGCCTCCTCGACCTCGACCACCATATTTACGCCATCGATTAAACCGAGCGCTCGGTCATCGCAACAGTCTGATCGGCAATATTCTAGCCAGCGGTAAAACACTCACCGTACTGCTCACCCAATTACATCTCATCGACGCCGCCTGAGCAGAAAAACACATCACATCCCCCTTGCCATAAGCGGCGCCTCTAAATTAGCTGTATTTACACCAGATACAGAAGATGAAAGTAATACAGAGTACCCCCGCCGTTCTTATTCTCGCGCTCATCTGCGCACTGCACTCGCTAAACGGCCTGCCGCTCTCGAATAAAGAAGGCACGGTCATTGACGTTGCGATTCTGGAGATCGAAAACACGCGCATTCAAATACGCCTTCAGAACGGCAGTAGCACATGGCTCGACCGCGATCGATTGTCATCAGACAGCCATCAAGCGATCATCGATCTAGCTAGACAGGATCAGTCACGCTTCCAAATAATCAACGAGCTGCTAGGAATCCCCTTATTAAAGGACAATAATCTATGGGATGATGCGCCCACCGAGGTCGCGCAGCGACTAGAATGGCCACTCGAATCTCAGACCGAGACTCAATCCAGCTTCCGATACTACCCTCCTGCGACATACCAGATATTAGAGGCGCGCCCCTACTCCTCAGTCATTTATGGAGCAGAAAATCAAGCTGCTTTGATCAGCATCGTCTTTGCCAATAAGGGCGATTTCAAGTTTAGCAGCCCTCCCAGCAAAGACGAAATCAAAGCGATGCAAGCAGCCATCGAAGACGACACAAAAAACATTATCACACGCATCAGCGACGCGCTCGGCGAACCCGAAAAACAACAATACGGCAGCGGCCGTGGCATCAAACAACTCATACAGCGCTGGGACTGGAACGGTCACGCACTCCTACTCGCCACACAAGAAGACGAGTACGTCAGCCTCAGAATAACCAGCAGCGCATCTGCAAACAACAAAGGTCGTGGCCAGAAATTTTCCGACGCCGCCCTGCGCAAACTCACGACACAGAATATTATAACGCGCCCCAACGGCGATGTCATCATCGACAATATTCCGATGGTGAACCAAGGCCCAAAGGGCTACTGCGTGCCCGCAACCTTCGAACGCTACCTGCGCTACATGCAAATCCCAGCCGATATGTATATCCTAGCCATGGCAGGTCAGACCGAAATAGGCGGCGGCACCTCACTCAGCGCGATCATTGCCTCAATCGACGGATACATCGCCTCTCAGAGCCGCACAATGAAGCAGCTCAACGAGCCGATTAAAATCCGCACTATTCAGAAATATATCGATCAAGGGCTACCCATGATTTGGACTATGTTTTCTTCGAACGCATATAACCAATATGCCAATCAACGAACTCAGGAGCGAAAATCAGTCACCGACTGGGAGACTTGGGCCAAAGACACTCAAAGAAGCGCTCGTTCGACTGAACTCTCAAAAGATATCATGTCCGCGCACGCCTGCATGATCATCGGCTACAACAAAACGACTGGCGAAATCGCAGTCAGCGATTCGTGGGGGCCTGCGTATAAAGAACGCTGGATCTCGGCCGAACAAGCAGAACAAGTCTCTCAAGGCTCCATCTATCTCGTCAGTTTTTAACGAATTGAGTTTGCAGGGATACAACACGCAGTTGATCGTGGGCGCACATGAGCGCACAAGATTACAATTTCGACACCTGTCCCGATCGCACTGGCTACGGCTCCCTAAAATGGGACAAATACAAGGGCCGAGACATCCTGCCACTCTGGGTGGCCGACATGGACTTTACTACCGCGCCCGAAATCATCGCCGCCCTGCAGCAGCGCCTCGACCACGGCATCTACGGCTACACCATCCCCTACCAAGCTCCGATTCAGGCCGTCCTCGACTACCTGGATCGTCAGCACGGCTACAGTGCCAAGGCCCATTGGCTCAACTTTCTGCCTGGCCTAGTGCCCGCAATCAACCTCTGCTGCCACGCCTACGTCGCAGCCGATGAGTCCGTGATGACTGCCACGCCCGTCTACCCGCCATTCCTTGGCGCACCTGACTACGCAAATCGTGAACTGATTAAAACTCCGCTTTGCCTCGACGCCGACGACCAGTGGACACTCGACTTCGAGGCCATGGAAGCCGCGGTGCAGCCAAACACCAAGCTGTTCATTCTGTGCAGTCCGCACAATCCGGTCGGCCGCGTTTACACCAAAGAAGAGCTCACCCGCCTTGGCGACTTCTGCGAGAAGCACGACCTAATCCTCATTTCCGACGAGATCCACTGCGACTTAGTGTTTGACGCGAACGCAGAGCACATCGTTACCGCCAAGCTCAGCGAAAGCCTGGCCGCGCGCACCGTCACACTGATGGCTCCGAGCAAGACCTACAACCTGCCCGGCCTCGCGTGCGCTTTCTCGATTATTGAGAACTCAAGGCTGCGCCTGCAATTTCAGAAGACCATCCGCGGCATCATCACCGAAGTGAACTGCTTCGGCTATGCCGGTTGCGAAGCTGCTTACAACCACGGCGAAGCGTGGCGCCAGGCCCTGATCACCTACCTGCGCAGTAACTACGAACTCACCTACCAGTTCATCAAAGAGCAAATTCCGGGCATCACCTTCCGCCCGATGGAGTCGACTTACCTGGCGTGGTTTGACGTCACACGACTAGAGCTTGAGAAGCCGGTCACCTTCTTTGAAGACAATGGCGTCGGCCTATCCGACGGCACCCCATTCGACGGCATCCAACATGTGCGCCTCAACTTCGGTTGCCCACGCAGCCGACTCCTCGAAGGCCTCGAAAAAATGGCCACGGCCCTCAATAACCGATAACAATCTCAGGCCTCAAGCCTCTTACCTTAAGTCTCACATACGAAGAATGGAATCTGTCCGCTTAGACAAATGGCTCTGGGGCACGCGCGTGTATAAAACACGCAGCGATGCCGCCGAAGCCTGTCGCGGTTCCGCGATTCGGCACAACGGCACCATTGCCAAGCCCTCGGCAAAAATTCGGGCTGGCGACACCATTATCGCTCGCACAAAAGCACTCACCCGAACCCTATACGTCGTCGGGCTCACCGAAAAACGTGTCGGCGCCGCATTGCTACCCGACTACTTCGAAGATCAAACACCCGAATCCGAATATACAGCAGCCCGCGAAAAGCGTGAGAACGCCAAAGTCTTCAGCCACAAAGGCGCAGGTCGCCCAACCAAAAAAGACCGCCGCGACATCGAGCGACTGCTCGGCGATACATAAAAAAGAATGGATCTAGCTTTATTGATGGAGGGTAACGCTCCGTCGTTGCCACCGACCACCAACCAGCTTGCCATTTTATACGCATAGAAATGACAGAGCATTTCCCTCCAGCATTTGTTAAGGCACAGCTTTCACTATAACTCATAACTATCACTCTTCACTAACCGTGTCCTACGAAGAAATCCCATACACCGTCGAAGACCGCAAACTACCGCCCGAGGTTGCAGCCTTCATTAACGAAGCCGACCGACGCTGCGACGACTTCTACGAACAGCAGCTCAACAAGCGCTATCCCCGCTACGTGCCGAGCGAGCCCGCGCAAGTTTACGCTGCGCTACGCCACGTCACTGAGCAAGGTCTGCCCCTCGGTGAGACCTTCATCGAATGGGGCAGCGGCTTCGGTGTAGGCACTGGATTCGCCGCGTTGCTTGGCTACGAAGCACACGGCATCGAGATTGAAGAAACGCTCGTCGAAAAGGCTGAATCCCTGCTCGCCGACCAAGGCCTCGACGCAAAGTTCCTGCCCGCCAGCTACATCCCCGACGGCTTCATCAGCTACGATGCACTAAGCGGACACGACATCGTGCGCGACGATAGCTTCGGCTATAGCGTGGATGGCAATCCGCGCTACGAAGGCATGGATATTGACATTGAAGAAGTGGATCTATTCTTCGTCTACCCATGGCCAGGTGAGCAAGAAATGATGCTCAAACTGTTCGACGCCGTTGCAGGCGAGGGCGCGATCCTAGTCGCCTACTTCGGTGACCGCGACATCTGCCTGTACCGCAAGCTCGAAGACGAGGGTTATTAAATCCTGAACTAACGTCGCCCCGCGCGAGGTGGCTTACGGCTATACTTCTCACCTTTAGAGTTCAGCTCGCGGCGGGTGCGACGACTCACGGTGAGTTCGCGTTTTTTCTTACGCTGGCTGAGTTTCTCCAGTTCAAAATCGAGTTTCAGGTAATTAACAAAGCGCTCACGACTCAAGGCGCCCGCTTCGATCGCCGCCTGAATCGCACAGCCCAAATCCGAGCGATGCTTACAATCGTGAAATTTACATTGAGTGGCGACCTCGTCGAAATCGCGAAAACTTGCCTTCAACGTTTTGGCATCGGTCCAGACCTGCACCTCGCGAATCCCAGGGTTATCAATCAGCATACCACCTGCCTTCAGTGGCAACAACTCACGCGCCGTCGTCGTATGCGTCCCCTTGCCTGTCACGCCGTTCACCTCACCCGTCCAGAGCCAATCTTGACCGATCAATTGATTGATCAGCGAAGACTTACCCACACCACTGGAGCCAATCAACGCGATCGTCACCCCCGGCTCCAAATAACTCCGAATCGCATCGACTCCCGAACTTTCGATTGCAGACGTCAGAATCACCTCAACATCTGGGCTCAGTGCCTCCAATGCCTCTTTCGCCATCTGATTGATCTCATCGGGATACAGATCGCTCTTATTTAACAACACTACCGAACGTGCACCACTACGTAACATCACCGTGAAATAGCGCTCCATTCGGCGTAAATTGAAATCCTGACCAGCGTCCGTCACGACAAAGACGACATTCACATTGGCAGCCATTACCTGCTCTTCAGTACCCTTGCCCGGAGCTTTACGTGAGAGACAAGTCTGCCGCTCCATGCGCGCACGAATCAAGCCCTCGTATTCATTGCCCTCGGCACCCATTTCCAGTGCGACCCAATCACCAACTGCAGGCAATTCCGCATCCGTCTGCGCCTCGTGGTAGACCGCGCCACCTAAAGCCACCTCCATCTCAGTACCATCATCAAGCACCGCACCATACGAGATCTTGTTGTCCCGAATCAGACGCGCAGGCACCCAGCCTTTGTCTCGGCAATCTGCAAATTCCGCTTCAAAGCGGTCGTTCCATCCTAGGTCATTCAGTGTCATGTGCGGCCGACTCTAGCGACAACACAGCAAGTGTTAACCACAAAAATCACAGAAAATACAAAACCCTAAACCCAGCGAGTTGAACTGAGTAACTCCCAAACATTAGCAGCGATCTAAGCCCTCAAACTCCGCATACAATGCCTTCCACTCCGCATCCAAGCTGGTATTGCAGACTGGTTGCACCGCACGATTATACCAATACTCCGCTTTAACTTCATCGCCTTCGACTCGATGCAGATAGGCATGCACCCACGCCGCCTCGGCAGTTACCATGCCTTTAACCATCTCGTGCGCCTTCGCCCAGTCACCACTCTGCTCAGCCTCCAAGGCTCTTAGATAAATATTTTTCTCCTGCATCTCACTTTGAGATGTCAAGACCTCGCTCGATAGCAAACCCGAAAACAACGATTAGATTCCAAAGATACTCCGCATCAGCGACCAGATATTGGGTGGCGGCGGAGGTGGTGGCGATGAACCATAGCCACTCTCGCTATCTTCACTCTCGCTACTGTCACTCTCACTCCCCTCAGCAGCACTAGTGCTCGGCTCAAAGCTCAGCTTTAGCCGATAATTAGTAATCGACGGGCGTTGCTGCACGGCTGCCTCAACGGTTTGCGTCAACTGCTCCAAGTAATCCTGCCCAGTGGACTCGAGCAGGATCGGCCCGAAATAATAGCTCAGACTCTCGTGCTTATAGATCACATACCACCCGCTATATAAATCAGCGGTCCCTGCCTTTATCTGCCCAGGGAAACGCTGATCAAACCGAGCCTTCGACAAAAATCCTGTATACGAAATCGCAGACTCTTCGATCACGCGAATCTCTGATACACTCTGCGCAACGCCATTAGCAGAACCAATCAATAAGACCAATATCAGCCAGCCGAGAGCCCTCAATTGCTTCGTATTATATCTGGGGTTTGAAATTTCCATATTTACAGACCTGAAGGTAAATCCGAACCATAGTCGCCACTGCCAGCTTCCACCCCAGGCGTGGAAGCACCCGCACCTGATCCAGCGTTTGGCGTGCTTGTATTAGGCGGCACAGAGCCACTGGACGAAGCCGGCGGCGGCGGTACAGTGGCACTTTTGGACTCATACACTTTGACCGTGCTGCTCGGTCCACCAGTCGCTCCAAAACCAAAATCTTCGAAACTGCGCTCATTCGGTGCGCCACCGCCCCCTGAACCGCCAGTGCCAGTCATTTCTTCGCTTGGCACACCTGAGCCTCCTCCACTGCCACCGTCGGCAACACCATCAACCGATGTTACGCCACCACTGCCGACGCCTGGCGTGGTCGCCCCTGACTTAGAACTCGTAGTTTCAACAGATTCACCACCAACAACTTCCCCGACACGACTAAAATCGCGTCCAGCGGTCGGCGTCGTCGATGTTTCGTCAGTGCCTGAAACTGCATTTTGCGCTGCCGCTGGAGCAGTGCCGGAATCTGCGGACTCGCCCGTTTTAGAACTTTCGGCTCCTACCGGCTCTCCGCCGGTAACACCTTCTATTTGACTGAAGTCACGCGCCTCCGATGCTTCCGATGCCTCCGCTTCAGAGCCACCGTCGGCACTCTGTTCGGCTCCACCACTCGCCCCCTCGCTACCACCAGTATCTGCAGATTCTGCAGATTCTGACGGTGGCGGCGCGACCCGTCCGTCAAACAGATCGGGATCCGGCCAGGCGTTAAGGGTAAGCACGGAAAACAGCAGCATTCCGAACGGGAACACGGCCTGTGCCACTAATTGAGAACAACGACTCATTGTTTTTCGGTGCAGATCACTTCAAGTTTAACAGGGTTTCGAGCATCTACCTTCAATTCGACTTCGACCGTCCGATAGCCCTTTCGCTTGCCAGTATATTTATAGACATCCGGATACAACTTTAGCTCCTTTTCCTTAAAGCGGTCCGGAGCAAACACCCCGATCAAACTGACATAGGTCTTCTTATCGGAAACGATATGCACACTGACTTCCTTGCTTTGCATTGCCAACTCAGAGCGAATACGCGACTCTTTCTGAACCTGACTCGGGGGCACAGTGCTGGGGCGACTCGCCATCGCATCATTAAAAAACTTCGCTGCGAGCGGGAAGCGCCCTTCCTTTAAATACTTCGCCGCTGAAGTCACGTTCTGACTATAACGAATATTTGCTAAGTAGAGACTGGAGGCCTTCTCAAGGCCGGTGCGCGCCTCCTTGGAGTCGGGAGCAATATCGACCGCTGCTCGATACAACTTCCTAGCGGCATCATAACTCCCATTCTTCAAGGCATTGAAACCGGTCTCCAACAGCACCTCCAAGCGAGCTGCCAGTTCTTTCGCCTTGAGCTGATTGAGCCGTTCGGTCAATTCTGGGCTTGGGCGCATCGCATTCGCAGCTTCCAGTGCGGCAATCGCGGCAGGTAAATCGCCCTCGGCCTCCGCGGACGTGGCGAGCTTGAGGGCTGCCTTAAATTTACGTTCTAAAATACGTGCTTCCATTCGTTTTCGCTCCTTGAGCAAAAATGGATTGTTGCGATTTTGAGTGAGTAACTCAGTCAGCTGAGCCAACGCCGCATCGAGTTCACCTACGTCTTCGAGCGCTTTGATTGCTTGCACCTCCGCTGAAATTCCCTTCAACGCACTCACCATGGCAAGCCCATTACTGGCCGCCACATTCGCCGAATCGAATTGAAGCACCTGCTCAAATGCGGATCGAGCTGCGACTAGGTCCAACTCGCCCAATGCGGCATTTGCTGCTTCCAGCATCCCTCCGACTTGTTGAATCGAACGGCCTTCAAGATCACCTAGAATCGCACTCGTCATTTCAAAGCCATCGACACTCTTTTTATAATTGCCCGCATTCAAATCACGCAGCCCCTGATTGTAAGTCTCCACCGCTTCACGATAAGTATTTTCAAAAGCAGTCTTCAAATATTCGAAGCGCTTGAGTTCCGCATAAGTCAATTCATTCAGCGAACGGGCCATCTCGGCCAATTTTATAGCGTCGAGCTGTGCATCCGCCGCCGCCACCACACCGCTATAGTATTGCTCAGCTTTTCCGAGTTCCCCTGCCGCAAGCGCGTCATCCGCCTGTTCGATATTTTTGCTTAGCTCCGCCATAAAATCGAGCGACACATCGCCCTTTCGCAGTGCGGCTGCCAGGTCTTCGCTCAGCAACTTCTCAGCGCGCTCCGCGAGTTGACGTAGATCAAAGTCCACTGGATCGCTAGTTTTATCACTGTTAACAATAGAAATTCTCGACCCATTTCCCGCCGTGGAATCACCTCTTTTAGAGAGCATCAGCACGATGACCGGCAGGATCATCAGGACGATTAAAACGATGGCGACAAAGATGACTGGCTTCTTGTTTTGGGTCATAAAAAATAATTAACGTATAACTAATATTTACTACAACAGCCCAAGTGGGAAATTGCGACGCGAAAAAAATGACTTTCCAGCAAATCTGGCGTCTCTTCGTGCTTGCATGAGAGTGCAAAAAATCCACCCTTTCGACCAATTTATGCCAAAACGCACCGACATTCAGACAATTCTTATCATTGGTTCCGGCCCGATCGTCATCGGCCAAGCCTGTGAATTCGACTATTCAGGCACTCAAGCTTGTAAAGCGCTGCGCGAAGAAGGCTATAAGGTCGTCCTCGTCAACAGCAACCCAGCGACCATCATGACGGACCCAGAGTTCGCTGATGTCACTTACATCGAGCCACTTACAGTTGATGCGCTAGAGAAGATCATCGACAAGGAGCGACCCGACGCGCTGCTGCCAACGCTCGGGGGGCAGACCGGACTCAACCTCTCGATGGATCTGCATGATGCAGGCATTCTTAAGAAGTATGGCGTCGAAATGATCGGCGCGAAACCAGAAGCCATCATTAAAGGCGAGGCTCGCGACATCTTCAAGCAGGCCATGATTAAGATCGGCCTCGACGTGGCTCAGTCGGAAACGGTCCACACACTGGCCGAAGCCATTGATGCAATCGACAGAACCATCGGCGATTTCCCGATCATTATTCGCCCCAGCTTTACGCTGGGTGGTTCCGGGGGTGGCATCGCCTACAACCGCGAAGAGTACGAGAAGATGGTGCAAAACGGCCTCGATCTCTCTCCCACCACCGAAGTGCTCGTCGAAGAGTGCCTACTCGGCTGGAAGGAATACGAGATGGAAATCATGCGCGACCACAAGGATCAGTGCGTGGTGATCTGCTCGATCGAAAACTTTGACCCAATGGGCGTCCACACGGGCGACTCCATTACAGTCGCTCCGGCCATGACGCTAACTGATAAAGAGTATCAGCTCATGCGTGACGCATCTTTCGCATGTATCCGCGAAGTCGGCGTCGAGACTGGTGGTTCGAACATTCAGTTCTCCGTCAACCCGGCCAATGGTCGCATGGTAGTGATCGAGATGAACCCACGCGTCTCTCGCTCCTCCGCACTCGCATCGAAAGCAACAGGCTTCCCGATCGCTAAGATCGCCGCGAAACTCGCAGTCGGTTACAGCCTGGATGAACTTAAGAACGACATCACCCAGAAGACGCCGGCCAGCTTTGAGCCGACGATCGACTATGTTGTGACTAAGATCCCGCGTTTCACCTTCGAGAAATTCCCAGGCGCGGACACGACTTTAACTTCTGCAATGAAGTCTGTCGGCGAAGCGATGGCAATCGGCCGCACCTTTAAGGAATCTTTTCAAAAAGCCCTGCGCTCCCTCGAAATCGGAGCCAAAGGCTTTGTTGGCCCAGCTAAATTCGCCGAAAAGATCACCGATATGCAGGCAGTCCGCCAAGGCATCTCGATCCCGACTTGCGAACGCGTGTTCTGGCTGCGCCACGCATTCCTCAACGGCATGACGGACGAAGAAATCTTCGACACCTGCGCACTCGACCCTTGGTTCATCGCCCAACTCCGTGAACTCGTTGAGATCGAAGGCGACCTACGTCAAAGCAGTCTCGCTAAGCTCGATGCTGAATTGATGAAGACTTCTAAGGAAGCAGGCTTCAGCGATGCATTGATTGCAGACTTGGTCAACTCAAACCGTGCAGCCGTGCGCAAACGCCGCGAAAAGCTCGGCGTGCTGACAAACTTTCGCCTGGTTGATACTTGCGCGGCTGAGTTCGAAGCGTTCACACCTTATTACTATTCCTCTTACGGTTCCGAAAACGAAATCGTCAAGAGCGACAAGAATAAGATCATGATTCTCGGTGGTGGCCCGAATCGTATCGGTCAAGGCATCGAGTTTGACTACTGCTGTGTGCACGCCTCTTTCGCGCTACGTGAGGCCGGCCACGAAACTATCATGGTCAACTCGAACCCGGAAACCGTTTCGACTGACTACGACACCTCCGACAAGCTTTTCTTCGAACCACTGACACTCGAAGATGTTCTCGAAATTTATACACAGTCGGGCTGCGACGGTGTGATCGTCCAATTCGGCGGCCAAACACCACTCAACCTCGCAACCGAGCTCGAAGCACACGGCGTGAACATCATTGGCACCTCTCCTTCGATGATCGACGCAGCGGAAGACCGTAAGCTGTTTCGCGACATCCTCGACCGCGTCGGCCTCAAGCAACCAAAGAACCGTATCGCCAATTCTTTAGAAGAAGCCTACGAACTCGCCGGTGAGATTGGCTTCCCGATCCTGCTCCGCCCTTCCTTTGTTCTTGGCGGACGAGGCATGTTCATCGTCTATGACATGGACGAAATGAAGAAGATCGTTCGCGAAGTGTTCGACGTCGCACCTGGCACTCCTGTGCTACTCGACAAGTTCCTCGAAGATGCTTACGAGCTCGACGTGGACTGTATTTCCGACGGTGAAACAACAGTAATCGGCGGCATGCTGCAACACGTTGAATTCGCAGGCGTGCACTCCGGTGATGCGACCATGGTCATGCCACCACACACGCTCTCAGCTGAGATCCTCGATACCGTTCGCCAAGCCACCTACGCCCTAGCGAAGGAACTGCAAGTGGTCGGCCTAATGAACGTGCAATACGCGATCAAGGACGACGAGCTGTACATCATTGAAGTCAATCCACGTGCCTCCCGCACTGTGCCCTTCGTCTCCAAGGCGATTGGCGTGCCTTTGGCAAAACTCGCAGCGCGCATCATGGCGGGTGAAAAGCTAGTGGACCTCGGCTTCACCGAGGAAATCATTCCTCCTTACTGGGCGGTCAAGGAATCCGTGTTCCCATTCAACCGCTTCCCTGGCGCTCCCATTATGCTGAGCCCAGAAATGCGTTCGACCGGTGAGGTCATGGGCCTCGACAAGGATCTCGGCGTTGCCTTCGCAAAGTCGCAAATGGCGGCAAAGCCAGCACTGCCGGATTCGGGCGACGTCTTTATCAGCGTCAAGGACTACGATAAGGAACGCGCAGTCGAAATCGCACGTGGCTTGAGTGAGCTCGGCTTCGGCATCATCGCCACAGCAGGCACAGGCAAACTATTCAAAGCCAATGGCATCGCAGTGAAACACGTGTGTCGCTTGAGCGAAGGTCGCCCCAACGTGATCGATTTGATCAAAAACAACAAAGTCTGCCTGATCATCAACACGCCACAAGGCACCGTGCCTCGCCAAAACGAGAACATGATTCGCACCGAAGCGGTGAAGCATAACATTTGCATCATGACAACACTCTCGGCAGCCTCCGCAGCAATCGAGGGTATCAAATCGCTGCGCGAAAAGGGCTACGAGGTACGTTCGATTCAGTCTTACAGCCAAGAAGCCAATCCACGCTAACTTCGCCGTGGCTCTCTACTCTACTCTGACTCATTATCCGGATCTCAACAGATACAGGAGAGAGTAAGAGTAGGATTATGATCAAGATTAGGAGAACTAATTAAACTTCCACCAATGAAAGCCTCAACGATTATCGCACTGCTCTACGGACCGGACCAACCGGGCCTCGTTTCGCGTGTGTCGAGTTGGATCTTTTTGCGCGGTAGCAATATTTACCACGCGGATCAGCACAAGGATCATGAAGCGAATATCTTCTTTCAGCGTGTCGAATGGACACCATCGGGACAAATCGACGAAGAAGCTACAGCCTTTGAGAAATTCGCCTATGAAGATCTCGGCATGACGGTCAAAGTCGCGAAATCGACGGATCGCCCCAAAGTCGCCCTGTTCGTGTCAAAGGTTGATCACTGCTTCCACGACACGATTCTGCGCTTTCGCGCTGGCGAAATGGCAGGCGAACTGGCATGCATCATCTCCAACCACGACGCACTCAAAGCGGACGCCGAAATTTACGGAATTCCGTTTTATCACGTGCCCGTGAGCAAAGAGACGAAGGCCGATGCAGAGGCCAAGCAGATCGAAATCGTGCACGCGCACGATGCTAGCCTCGTCGTGATGGCTCGCTACATGCAGGTACTCTCCGATGACTTCCTGAACAAGGCAGGCTGCCCGGTGATTAACATCCACCACTCTTTCCTGCCTGCATTTGCTGGCGGCAAGCCGTATCATCAAGCGCACAGACGCGGAGTGAAAGTGATCGGAGCGACCGCACACTACGCCACCGCAGATCTTGACGAAGGCCCAATCATCCACCAAGACGTTACTCGCATCAATCACCGCAACTCAGTGCCTGATCTGGTTCGCAAAGGAAAAGACCTCGAAAAATCCGTCTTTGCCCAAGCGATTCGCCTTCATTTAGACAACCGTATTTTAGTTTACCTCAACAAAACAGTCATTTTCGACTAAGCGACTACAGTAAGTTAAATAGTTTTAAGTCCTACAGTTCCCAGTTTTTCACTCTTACTTCCACTCTCACTTCCACTCGCCGAAGGCGTCACTTTGTTATGAATCACCCATCAAAAAAGAAACATAAAAACCCTCTCATGCCAGAAGACGACGTCATCGACGAACGTCACCTCATCGACCTCGAAGAGTCTGCCGATATCTCTTTCGAAGACCGCGTCAGCATCTACTGGATGGAGAACAAGGGCTTCCTAATTGGCTGCATCGCTGTGCTGCTAGTGGTTGTCGCTGGTTACCAAAGCTTGCGCATCTTTAAGAGCCACTCAGAAATAGCACTCCAAGCCGAATACGCTGAAGCCAACGCAAGCGAAGGACTCGTAGACTTCGCCAAAGCCAATAGCAACAAAGCACTTGGTGGATTTGCCGCACTCAGTACCGCTGACACCGCTTACACAGCTGAAGACTTCGAGAAAGCCCTCGAATTCTACAATATGGCCGCCGCCGCACTTGCACAGCCGACCCTCGCGGGGCGCGCTCAGCTCGGGCAAGCGTTTGCACTCTACCAAACCGGCAGCACCGACGAAGGCCTCGCCAAGCTCAATGCCATTACTGCTGACAGCAGCCTTGCCGAAGCCGCACGCGCCGAAGCCGCTTACCATCTCGCAGTCGAAGCCGACACCGCGGGTCGCAGCGCAGAATTTGAAAGCTTCGCCGCACAAATCAACGACTCGCCACTGGCTGGTCAATGGCAACAACGCCTCAGCTACTACCAGCAACAAGTGAAGTAGTCAGTCGCTCGATAAACCGACTTTTCCAAACGCACAGGCATACACGCCTGTGCGTTTTTAATGTCAATAGACACCATCCCAAGCTCAAATTAAGGCAGCACTGGCAAGACTTATCTAGTACTCATCCATTTACTGATCATTAAGCAGTCTTATTGAGGAAGCATTGACAGTTCTGTTGCAGAGTACACAACAACTACGGCGCTGTCCAATTATCCGCTTAGTCTGATTAAACGGAGGCAGAGCAATTCATCTCATCTAGAAATATACCGCTTTATTATGAGCACAATCATCACAGACATCCGCGCCCGCGAAATTATTGATTCACGTGGCAATCCTACTGTAGAAGTCGACGTCGAGCTCGAGTCCGGCATCGTCGGCCGTGCAGCCGTCCCATCTGGTGCAAGCACTGGCGAGCACGAAGCTGTAGAGCTTCGTGACGGCGACAAAGCTCGCTACCTCGGCAAGGGCGTCCTCAAAGCAGTTGATAACGTTGATAATGTCATCGCTCCCGAACTGATCGGTTTCGATGCTTGTGACCAGCTCACAATCGACAAGGTCATGCTTGAGCTCGACGGCACTGCCAACAAGGCAAAGCTCGGCGCGAATGCAATGCTCGGTGTCTCCCTTGCAGTTGCACACGCAGCAGCAGACGCACTTGGTCTTCCTCTTTACAAATACATCGGTGGACCAAACGCAAAGGTCCTTCCAGTGCCAATGATGAACGTCATCAACGGTGGTTCACACTCTGACGCGCCTATCGCGTTCCAAGAGTTCATGATCCGCCCAGTTGGTGCAGCGACATTCAGCGAAGCAGTCCGCATGGGCGCTGAGTGCTTCCACAGCCTGAAGAAGGTTCTCCACGATCGTGGCCTCAGCACAGCTGTTGGTGACGAAGGTGGTTTCGCTCCTAAGTTTGAAAGCACAGAAGATGCACTCGACACATTGACCAAGGCAGTTGAAGCAGCTGGCTACGAAGTGGGTATTGGTAAAGACATCACATTCGCACTCGACTGTGCTGCCTCTGAGTTCTTCGAAAACGGCGTCTACGACTACTCTAAGTTCGAAGGCGAAGGCGGCGCAAAGCGCAACTCCGCAGAGCAAGCAGCCTACCTGCAAGAGCTCTCTGAGAAATATCCAATCGACTCGATCGAAGACGGTTGCGACGAAAACGACTGGGACGGCTGGAAAGCTCTTACAGACGCGATCGGCGACAAAGTGCAGCTCGTCGGCGACGATCTTTTCGTCACCAACGTTAAGTTCCTGCAAAAGGGTATCGATCTCGGCGTAGCCAACTCGATCCTCATTAAGGTCAACCAAATCGGCACACTCACCGAAACACTCGAAGCAATCGAGCTCGGCAAGGCAAACGGCTACAACTCAGTTATCTCTCACCGTTCCGGCGAAACAGAAGACGTCACCATCGCGGATATCGCGGTTGCGACAAACGCTGGACAGATCAAGACAGGTTCCATGAGCCGCTCTGATCGTATCGCAAAATACAACCAACTCCTTCGCATCGAGGAAGAGCTTGGTGAAAACGCGGTTTACGCCGGCACACTGTAAGCGACCCTTACATCGAATTACTACAAAGCCCGACGGTTATCCGTCGGGCTTTTTTAATGTCCATCGTCGATTAGTGGCTAAAGGAGTAAAGGCGACTCGCTAACACTCCGATCGCGGTCAATTGGTCAAAAAAGCCAAAAAAAAGCGACCCGTTACGTCTGAGATGCAACGATCGCCAACCACAAATTGCTCGCTTCAATTTGCTAAATACCTAGTTGTTGCTGATCATTCTTACAAACCATGACCTTAAAAGAAAAACAAGACTCACTCGTCGAAGAGATCACCTTGATTCCCGACGCCTACGAACGCCTGGGCTATATCGTTGACCGCGGCAAAAAGGCTAAAGGACTAACCGAAGACCTGCGCATTGATAGTTTCAAAATCGAAGGCTGCATGTCACAGCTCTGGGTCGTGCCATCATTTAAGGATGGCTTGTGCTCGTTTCGCTCTGAGTCTGACTCAGCAATTGTTAAAGGAATTGCCGAACTACTGTGCAACTTCTACAGCGATGCGCAGCCCAAAGAAATCATTGCCGCCGATGCTGAATTCCTTGGTGAAGTTGGTATCACACAGCACCTTTCCCCAAATCGACGCAATGGTTTGAGCCGTATCGTCGAGTCGATCCAACGATTCGCCAAATCCTGCCTAGCAGACTCGTAATCACACAGCAGCGACACTCTCGTTGGCTTCTCCATCGCCACTGCACAAATGAACGCAAGGAGTCAGCAGTCAGTTTCTAAATTCTATTCCTTCGTACGCTCAACTCTCAACTATCCCATTTTAAGTCTCAGCAATGGCCGCCCCACTCTATGACGCACACAACCACATGGCTGATCCAGCCCTGAGGGCGCATCGAGCCACGATCGATCCTTGCTTACGCAAGATCGACCTGAAGTATGCCGTCGTCAACGGCACCTCTCCCAACGATTGGCCGGCGGTTCTGGAACTCGCAAAATCAGAGCCACACATGATTCCCGCCATTGGCATGCACCCGTGGAAAGTGAACGATGCACCCACTGGTTGGCAGGCACAATTCCTGGAAGCGCTGGATAGCGGCGTGCGAGTTATCGGCGAGGTGGGCCTAGATCAATGGATCGAAGGCTACGACCTTGAGCGACAACAGGCCGCTTTTCGCTGGCAACTCGGCCAAGCCACCCAACGCAACCTGCCAGTCTCGATCCACTGCCTTAAAGCGATTGGCCCGCTGATGGAGACACTACGCAGTGAACCACTGCCCATGCGCGGCTTTCATCTGCATGCCTACAACGGCTCCGTTGAACTCATCCCTGAGCTAGTCGAACTCGGCGCGTATTTCTCCTTCAATGCCGGACAACTCAACGCGAGAAAGGCAAAAGCGCCTGAACGCATGTGCGCCGTGCCAGCAGATCGCCTACTTATCGAAACTGATGCGCCCGACATGCTGCCAGTAATGGGACTGCGAAGCTTCGAACTCCCACAATCCGACAGCGGCCACGCACTCACACACCCGGCCACCCTAATTGATGGCTATACCGCCATTGCACATCTTCGCGCCTCACCGTTCGAATCCCTAAGACAACAAGTCGCCAGCAATTTCGAACACTATTTCCTTAGTTAGACCCGCCTGATACACCATGCAAGATCTTCAGCTTCAACCCGCCCCGAACGTCACTCGCCGCCAGTTACTGATGCGCGGACTACGCTGCCAGTGCCCCAACTGCGGGCAGGCTAAGCTATTCGAAACCCGCCTACACATTCATCGTTATTGTCCAAAGTGCGGCATGCGCATCGAGCGCAGCGACGGTTACTATCTCGGCCCAGCTTGTATCAATTACGGAATCGCGGTCTTTACCTTTGTGCTACCGATCCTACTGCTGGGCTTCATTGGTTTCATTGCCATCAAGCTCGCCTTGGTAATTGCCCTCACTGGGGCTCTAATACTGCCAGTGCTGCTCTACCGCTTCAGCTGGAGCTGCTGGTTGATGATTTACTACATCTGCCTAGCTCAAGAGCTCCATGCCAACCGGCCAGAAGACTGCGACGATCTGTCCTTCGAAGAGGAACTGCGCACTCGCCCAAAGGATTAAGCAGAGACAAACGCTACTCTTCGATCATTCCACGGCGCATTTGCGAATAGCCATTTTTCATCGAGCTATAAGGATCAACCGCGCCGTCCTTCATCTGCGAGTAAGTACGCATTAAAGTCGGACTCTTCACCACAAAATTAGTCACACTATACGCGGTCCGCACTCTAGAGTCGCCAATCACGCTGTAAGGCTCTTTCAAAGGATTGACAGCTCGGTCTCCGACCAACCCAAACAGATCCCGCACATTTGAAGGTCCCAACAGAGGCAGTACCAAATAAGGCCCCTCACCGATCCCCCAGGCCCCAAGGGCTTGCCCAATATCTTCAGATTTAAGCGGCTGCAGACGTTCAAAACGATTCGCGGCAGGAAACACACCGACCACGCCCAAGGTAGTATTCACTACAAAACGCTCCGTCTCGAGCCATCCGCCTTTCATGCGACCTTGCAAAAGGTTCCCCATCAGACGTACCGGATAGCCTAAGTTCTTAAAAAAGTTCGAGGCACCACGCTCCACGGCGTCAGGAGTGACCTTCTGATAGCCCTCGGCGACATGTTTCGCCACATTCATATAGATGAAGTCATTGAACTTAAAGGTCAGCCGGTTGACTGACTCCAGCGGGTCACGCACCACAGTCGGTTCTTCTTCAAATTCGCCGTACAGTTCTTCCTCTGAGAGGTAGTCATACACGCCCTCTGCCAATCCAGTACTCAGGCTCACGCATAGAGTGAGTGCGAACGCACAATACTGCAGAAATAAGCGTTTATAATATGATCGTTGAGACATCCAATTCCTCCTGTCCTAAAAGTTTTTCTAATTTCTCAATTAATTGTGCGCCATTTCCCTTACGAAAGTGATCATCAAACTGCTGACGGTAATTTGATACGATGCTGATATCCTCAGCCACAATATCATAGATCTGCCAGCCGGTCTTCAACAGGCCTAAACGGTATAATACATTGAAAGTCTTACCACTCGGAAAGCTAATAACGACCGGCACTTCTATACGTTTACTAGTCACATCAATCACAGCGCCACAGTCCAAAATTGGCCGATCTTTGCCTGCCATGCCCTCCACAAAACTCTTAACAATTAACTGGTCGATGAGATTGCGAACCTGCACCTGCTCATCAGCCGTCAACAAACTCCAGTTACGCGCCATCGCACGCCGAATAAGCACCTCCAGGTCATACTGATCCTCAACGATTGCTCGAACCGCATCCTGCTGCTGTGCACTAGTATAGTCCTTATAAGCATCCAGATACATAACATCCAGGGTCGCCTCCATGGTCGTTGCCAGCTTCGCCGTCTCATTCGCCTGCACTGGCAGTACTACGAACAGAGCCACACACGCGATCATACTTAGAAAATTCATTCTGGAATGCATAAGTTATTCTTCCCCTGCGTCAATACCACCAAGGGCAAAACGGCTAATTAGACTTTCGATATCCAACGCGGATTCCGTATCAACAACCATATCGCCCGGCTCCAGCGGGAAACCCGATCCGCCCGGTGAAACACTCAAATAGCGGTCACCAATCAGCCCCGCCGTCTTCACTGAGATGATGGTATCATCATCCAGCGTCAGAGCGTTCGGCAGTTCCAGAGTCACGATTGAATAGAAATCATCATCCAATATGATCGATCGGACCGTGCCGACACGTACTCCAGCGATCTCCACACGGCTCCCGGCGTTCACACCGCTAGTGCTGCGGAACCGCGCCTCTAATTCGTAGCTATCACTGCCGAAGAACCGTGCACTACCGACCTGAATGGCCAAATACAGCACGGCTCCAAAGCCAATCAGTACAAAACAACCAACCATAAATTCTATCTTGCGATTATTCATATCTCACATTCTCCACTATTTTTTAGATCCCTGACTACGCCCGTAGTTCGCCTTACTTAAAAAGCCTGAAAGAGCCGATTCTGCATCCGCATCCAACTCCGATGGCTTGCCAAAAAACTTAATTATCCCCTCGTCCAGCCACGCTACGCGATCACTGATTTCAAATACCTCCGGAATATCGTGACTCACCAGCAATGCGGTGAAACCAAAACGTTGGCGATAATCCGCAATCATTTCAAATACGCTAAACTTACGCTCAGGGTCCAAGCCTGTCGTGGGCTCATCAAATAATACCACTTGAGGATTCGTAATCAACGCACGCGCCAGAGCTACCCTCTTTCTCATCCCTCCCGATAACTCGCCGGGATAGCGCTGCGACGACTCGGACAGGCCCAAATGCGCCAACATCGCGTCGACACGCTCGCGTATCTCCGACTTATTCAGCTTCGATGCTTCCAACAATGGCAACGCCACATTCTCCGCCGCCGTCATCGAATCAAACAACGCGTTATTCTGAAACATATAGCTGAAAGTCACCGCATCGCTGCCCTTCGATCCACGACGACTGTGCTCGATCGGTTGACCATCCAACTCGATCTCACCGCCATCAAGTGTCAGTAAATTCGCGATACATTTTAATAACACCGACTTGCCGATACCACTCTTACCAATAATCGTCGTCACCGAAGAACGCGCGACATCGAGGTTCACGCCATCGAGCACCTTGTTGTCGCCAAAATGCTTCTTCAGCCCGCGGATTTTGAGAAAAACGTCGTCCATTATAGAAGAAAGGAAGTGATCAAATAATCGGTCGCGAGTACCATGACGCTCGACCAAACGACTGCCCGCGTTGCTGATTCACTCACACCACGCACACCTGGAAATGACGCTTTGCGATGCGTATTAAAACCGCGATAGGTGCAAATTGCCATCGTCACAACACCAAACACCACTGCCTTGACAAAACCGCCGAGCACATCTGCCCAACTAACACTCTCAAACACGCGGTGCCAATAAACACCGCCATCTACATGTAACAACAGGCTGCCAGTGACATAGCCGCCAAAGATACCAATCAAATCAAAAACCGCAGTCAGCATCGGGAAACAAAATAGAGCCGCCAACAAACGCGGCCCCACTAAATACCCGCGAGGATCAATGCTCATCGTCTGCAATGCATCGATTTGCTCATCATTACGTTGGATGCCGAGTTCAGAGGCCATCGCCGAACCCGCCTGCCCGACCACCATCAACGCCGTCAACACCGGCCCCAGCTCACGAATCAGCGAAAGCGCCACCGCAGTGCCCAAGGCCGATTCGCCGCCAAACTTCACCAACGTGTAGTAGAGCTGTAGCCCCATCACCAATCCAGTAAACAAACCAACTATCGCGACGATCGGCAAACAACGTACCCCGATCTCATGCGTCGCAAGGATCAATTTTGCCGCACGGTGCCGTTGATTAAAGAAGCCGCGCACAGCACCTGCCCCAAATATAGTGATCTCCCCAAGCTCATGAACTACGGTCAACGCCGAGCGGCCAAATGTGCGAATCATGGGTAAATAAAGTGAGGGTATAAATCGATCAACGTAAGTTGTTTATGACATACTTATTGTCGATCAGTGAAGCGAAAAAAACGACATTTCAGCGATCGATAAAAAAACGCCTTCCGAGGAAGGCGTTTTTGAATATAAAATAAAGCCGAATTACTTCTTATCGAGCCAACGGGTGATTTTAATAATCGTCCACTCTTCTTCATTACCGCCGATCTTAGTCGCCGCAGTCGCACCTGGCTCTTTACCAAGCAATTGCTGGGCAAGTGGCGTCTTGTAGGAGAGAACGTCGTTCTTAGGATCACTATCCCAAGCGCCTAGAATCGCGTAACGATACTTCTTGCCAGTGGAGCCTTGCTTCAAATCAACGATGCTACCAATACCCACATTTTCTGTAGTGGCTTCAGTAAAGTCGGTGATACGTGCACGGGAGAGATCGACCTCCAACTCATTCTTGCGAGAGAGCAGGATGTCTTGGTCCTGACGAGCCATCTTGTACTCGGAATTTTCCTTCAAATCACCATGCTCACGTGCAGTGACGATCGCTTGCTTATTTTCAGGAATCTTGCTGGCAATCAGGTCTTCGTATTCAGCCTTTGAAGTATTGAAGCTCTCTTGCGAGACGATCAGTGCATTATCCTCGGAGGAATCAGCAGACTCACCAGCAAGCAGGCTCTGCACTGTTGGGAACTTCTTAATGAAACGAGCAAGCAATGACTTCTTGGTGAGTTCCTCGAAGCCCTGATTGAGCAACAGTGTTTGCGCAAGATCGCTAGCCGTCTCGACATTTGCATCTGCAAGCAAATCAGGAATCAAATCGATATCATCACTGAGCAAATCACCTAACGGGATACGACGTGTGCTTGCATTTTGCAGCGATTCGTAGTCGATCGCGTAAAACATAGCAGCAAGAAGACGCGGCGTAACTAACGGATTGATTATTGAGTAGTACTTCTTTGAATTGCGATTTTTAACAACCCACAACAGCAGTGGTCCTTTAATCGTTTGCTCGCTGAGCCAACGGTCAAGGCAATAGCTAATACGCCCCTGTTGCTCTTGCTCTAACAGAAAGTTGATACACTCACTAGTGAACTTACCGCTCGAGTTGCGCAGCAGGTCTTCGACCATTTGCTGCCACTTATCAGGGTAAGTACGGCGAATCAGATCGAGATAGCGCTTAAAATAAAGCGCTGGCAACTCAGCAGCCAGTTCGGAGTAATCACTCGTCGCATCTAAAATCGACGCTGAGGACGGATCTAAGCCTTCAACATCCTCGTGAAGATCGCGTGCCAAATTGTTACGTACCCACACGCCATGTAGACGGTTGGCTTGGCTAAGACTCTTTGCATTCTTAATCGCGTCAGTCAGCTCTTCTAGAATCTTCGGCATCTCTTCGCGAACGACCGAAATATTTTCAGACAGTGCATACAGCTTCTCACCGAGGAGAATCTTCTGCTTGGAATTCTTGGTGGCGTGGAACTGCTCAAGGATCTCTTGCTCTGGCTTGACCGGCTCGTCGCGGAAAATATATGGATCCGACTTTTTAATCGGCACACCAATACGAGGATCCTTGACTAACACCTTCTTAGTCGCAGTCCACCACTTCTTGTATTTGATCGGCCCAATCACCCGTGACAACACACGCTCGATCTCTGCAGTAGTCATCGCCTGACCGTCTGCTGCGGCAATGATTTCGCACATAAGGTCGCCTGGTTGCTTCTTGATCATTTCATCGATCACATCTGCTTCGATGCGAGATCGAACTAAGATATCGTTTGGCTTGAGCACGTCCAACTTGTCCACACAAAATGCGGGCGCCATGGCGTGGCCTTGCTTACCTTCTTCAAAATCGATAATAATCTTCGCCTCGACGGCGTCGTAATCAACGATTTTGCCGAAGCCCCAGCTGCGGTGCAGGCAATAATTACCTGTAGCCATGGCTTCGAGTTTCGCGCGAGCGGAAACCAGTTTTGGATTTCTTTCAATGAGAGCGTCTATGGCCTCTTTGTTCATAATAAATTGCAAATGCTGTTCTTTTTAGGTCGTAAACGTTGAAATATGCACAGTTTATTTGCTAATGAGAAGTATTAAGTTCAACTTATCTATAGCCAACACCAGCGCTTGGGACGGAGCCGTCACTCTTACCGAAGCCTATCTCACTGAAAACCTCAAGGCGAATCAACTCCTAGAGCGCTTACCTGAGGGCTTTTCAGGCGAACGCAGAGCGACCTGCCAGTCCTTATTTCTTGGGGCACTACGGCATGGGCACCGTGTCCAGCACGCGCTCCAGCCGTTTATTCGACAGAAACCACGTGCACTGATCGAGGCGATTTTCCTCGTAGCTGGCTTTGAAATGCTCTCTAGCCCGGTAGAAAAGCACCCTAAAATCGTGCACCATGCCGTCGAGCGTAGTAAAAGTCAGGCCGCACAATCCGAGACTGGCCTGCTCAATGCGGTATTGCGCAAACTCCCCGAAGCGCTCGACGCGACCCACCCAAGCAATCGACCCGACGCGTACTTTAGCACTCCAAAATGGTTATTCAAACGCTGGAATAAAGAATTTGGCCCGCCCACCGCGATTAAACTGATGGAATGGAATCAACGTATCCCAGCCACTTACCTCAAGCTCTACGACACGCCCAGTGAACTACCGAAGGGGCTCGAGACGACACAATGGGATCAATTCTACAAGGTTTCTGCTGCTGCCTCGTGGAAAGAGGACTTGCATCCACTACTTAATAAAGGGAATGCATACGTCAAAGACCCTTCGACTCGACTTGCCCCGGGTCTACTCGCACCTAAAAAAGGCGATAACGTGCTCGATCTGTGTGCCGCTCCAGGTGGCAAAGCTTACGACATCGCCCATCTCATGCAGCTCGAGGGCCACATCGTTGCACTCGACCTACCTGGCAATCGCATCCAACGGCTCAGTGAAAACCTCGAGCACCTCGCGACAACTACACTTAAGTGCACCATCCTCGAAGGCGATTTACTCGAACTCGACGCTGCGGCCTTCGAAGAGCAAGGCCTACCAGTGCAATATGATGCCGTCATGCTCGACGCCCCCTGCTCCAACACGGGTGTAATTCAGCGTCGCACCGACGTCAAATGGCGCCTGCGCGGTAGAGACGTCAGTAATTGCGCCTTCCTACAAAAGCAACTGCTTGCAGCCGCCTCACTGTGCGTCAAACCCGGCGGGCGACTGGTCTACAGTACTTGCAGTATCGAGACAGACGAGAACCAAGAAGTCGTCGATGACTTCCTGGGATCCGCAGCAGGTGAACGATTCTCGCTTAAAGACAGCGCAATCAGCCTGCCGTGGGAAACCGGACACGATGGTGCCGGCGCATTCCTGCTGATTGCTGAAGCGTAAATCGACTTAACTGTTCAACGCGCAGCACACCTTCGCAGAGACACCAACCCCAGGTTACGTTTAGCATCTGCGTCGGCCGGCTAAACGCAGTCGCCCCAGAAGATTAGTGACTCTGACACTGAGACGCAAAAATAGCGCGGGCAAAACCCACGCCATTGTTAAAAAAATTCCCCGATAGCCGAGCGACTATTTCTGCGAGTAGAAGTCGTCGATCTTCTGCGACACGTCGCGGTAGCTGATATCAGCGCCGTAAAGTGCCTTGAACTCAACCATCGCTTTATCCATGTCGCCCTGCTCTTCGTAGCAAGAACCGAGTTCGTACAGCACGTCCTTCTTCTGCTCAGTGATACCCGAAATTTCAGACTTCGCTAAGTTCAGTTGTTCGGCAGCAAGATCAGAGAAGCCCTTCACCTTATAAGCCTTACCGAGAAGAATTAACGCATCAATACGCACCTTCGGGCTACGTTGTGCGAGTTGAAGCTCTTTAATCGCTTTATCTGTTTCGCCTTCAGCATGGTAAAGTTCGCCAAGTTCGTAGCGGTAGCTAAATTCATTCGGGTAGCGCTGAACAATATCTTCAGCCTGAGCGAGACGGAAGACACGTTCATCGTGGCGAAGTGCTTCGAGCGCACTCTGAAGTTCTACGCTCTCTGGATTTGCCTCAAGCTCCTCCTCCTTCGCAGTGATGGCATGCGCCATTTTCTCGCGCTTGAGCGTGCCTTCGAGCCGCTCAAGATTGACGTCCGCGCTACCTGACTCGAGCTGGCGGGCCTTGCCGATCCACTCCAACGCATCATCAAACTCTCCGAGCTTGCGATAGTTGCTGGAAATCTCGCGATAAAAATTGATATTGTCTGGTTGTTCAGCAATTGAGGCCTTGGCATCTACAATCATTGAACGCAACCCATCGTCGCCAGTCTTTGCGCGACCAGCTTGCTCCAACCGCTGCGCTTCTTCTTCGTCCTTAAGCTTATCACGGAAGCTTTCGTCCTCTTCCCATTTGCCCTTATTAATCGACTGCTCGACCGAGGCCTTCTTGATCAACGACTGAATTTCGGCGTCTGCGGGATGCTCGTGATACGCCGCATCCCCGATGCGAATCGCCTCCTCACTTTTACCGACATCAATATAGGCAGACATAAGCGCTTTAATATTTTCCGCATTGGCTGGCTCGATCTTACGAATTTCTTCATAGGCGAAGGCCGTCGTCTCAAGCAATCCCAATGCTTCAGCAGCCGCACCGACCACTTTGTGAGCAGTGACATTCGAAGCATTTGCATTCAACAGCTGCTCTGCTGAAACCAATGCCCCTGCTGGATCCTTTTTGATCTTCGCATTACTGAACATCGAAAATGGGATACTAGTCACTTTTGAGATGAGGCCGCCCAATCCTTTACTCTTCCCGGCAGTGGCGCGTTGTTGCGCTTGGCGAAGAATCTTACGTGCATCCAGACATTCCGGATGACGAGTGAGAATATTAAACATAATATCGACAGCGTAAGAGGGATTCTTATCCACCGCTTTGCGAGCGTTTTCAATCTGCTTTTGAAGGCGGGGATCGAGATCTTTAAGAGCAACTTCTTCCATAATATTAAGGCTATACCGATGCGCGTTCGATCAGGGGCGATTAACGTGCTATAACATCCAAATCGCAACAAGCGGCTTTTTCCAAGTCTTTTAATCCAGCAACCACACGCTTTTCGTCCTTGCCCTCGACCAATAAGCGCAATTTTGGCTCCGTCCCTGAATAACGAATCAGAACACGACCATCCTCACCGAAGTCCTTCTCGATTGCTGCGACCGCAGCGCTGAGCGTTTTCAGTGACGCCAATGGTTTCTTTTCTGCGACAGCAAGATTCAAGGTCGCTTGCGGGAACAAGACTATTTCCTGGCGCAATTCAGACAACGATTTCTTGGTCTTGCACATCAAATCGATCAACTTAATCCCAGCCAGAAGGCCGTCGCCCGTGGTCGCAAAATCCGATAAAATAATATGGCCAGAAGATTCACCGCCGACATTCGAACCGATCTCACGCATCTTCTGCGCGACATTACGATCACCAACGTCAGTCCGTTCAACCTTGCCGCCAGCATCGCGCACCGCATGGTCGAGGCCGAGGTTACTTTGTATAGTTGCAACAAGCGTATCACTTTTGAGTGCCCCCGAGCGCAGCGCATAGACCGCAAATAGACCGAGTAAAATATCACCATCCACCACCGTGCCCGATTCATCGCAAACAACTAAACGATCGGCATCGCCATCATGGGCAATACCTAGCTTCGCTCCGTGCTTGACCACGGCCGCACCCAGCCGCTCAGGATGCTCGCTGCCCACGCCTTGATTAATATTCTCACCATCTGGATTGTCTCCAATCAGGATGAGCTCTGCTCCCCAACGCGCAAACACCGCTGGAGTCGTCTCACTGCCCGCGCCATTGGCAAGATCGAGCACGACCTTCCAGTCCGACAGGCAATTCTGATCCATTAAAGACCGCGCATAGTTAATATAATAAGCGGCACCATCCAATGGGTACGCTTTAGCCATCGGCAAATCAGCTGCTGCCGACGGCTCAGCATCGAGCAATGCTTCGATGCGAGCCTCTTCGGCGTCATCAAATTTACAGCCACGACCGTCGAACAGCTTAATGCCATTGTCTGATGCCGGATTGTGCGACGCCGTCACGGCGATACCAATATCGGCCTGCTGTTCCAGCAATGACTGCGCAATCGATGGCGTGGGCACGATCCCAAGGTCATGCACATAGACGCCATGTTGATTGAGCCCCTGGATCAATGCACCGCTCAGCTCTGGCCCACTTAAGCGCGTATCTCGCCCAATCACTGCATTTAATGGCAGCTCTGGTTTGTACTGCTTCAAATAGCGTCCTAAGGCCGATCCCAAACGATAGGCCACATCCGTATTAATTAAATCCCCGCCTACAGGACCACGGATGCCATCTGTGCCAAAATATTTACCCATAATAAAACTCTTTAGACTTAACCTTTTGTATAAAATTCACGCACACGCTGCAACCACTGCTCGACGGCACCACTTTGCAACGTCTCACGCGCTTGCGCCACTCCTGCTGCTGCATCCGAAGCCGCACCCGCGATCCACAGCGCCACCCCCGCATTGAACAAAACACTGTCTCGCAAACCAGTGGGCACCGCATCAGCAGCGCCACTTAGTAAAGCATGCATCGTGGCTAAATTCTCGGTGACATCGCCACCGTTTAAATCAGAAAACTCACAGGCACTCAGGCCGACATCCGCGGGACTCAAGGTCTTCGGGATCGACGCCAGAGCGCCAAAGCCCGCTACAAAATTCTGCCCTGCACAGCTCAACTCATCCAATGCACTGCCGACTTGAGGCCGACCATGCGCCACGATTCCTGCCGACAATTCGAGCTCACCGAGCGCATCTGCCAACGGTTGCACCCAAGCCTCAGAGAACACCCCCAACAGTTGATGCGCAGGCCGACCAGGATTAATCAACGGCCCCAACAGATTAAAAATCGTGCGCTGCCCCTCTTCCGCCAAGGCACGCCGCACAGGCATGATCTCTTTAAACGCCGGGTGGTATGCTGGCGCAAAAAAGAAACCGAAATTCAACGCATGCAGCGACTCACGCAACAGCTCATGCGGCGCATCAAGGCGAATGCCAAGCGCTTCCATTAGATCCGCACTGCCACACTTCGAAGTAATCGAGCGATTGCCATGCTTGAACACAGGGACGCCCGCCGCAGCCACCACAAACGAAACCGCCGTCGATATATTAAACGTGCCCGAACCATCGCCGCCCGTGCCACACACATCAATCGCACGACTAGCCCACTCGTCCACGCCTGGATCCACTGCATGCTCACGAAAGGCATGCGCAAAAGCCGCTACCTCGGTCGCGGTTTCCCCCTTGTGCGCTAAGGCCAGCAGGCACTCGCGTTTCGAAGTCGCAGACACATCCGAGCGAATCAAAAGTTCGGCAACCACGGTCGCCTGATCGGCCTCAAGGTCGACACCTGCGCTTAGAATATCTGTAAATGGTTTGAGTGCTTGCATAATAAAGGATAGTCCTTGGATGGCAAAGACTTCCTCCTTTAAGCTCAAGCTAAAAGCCTAACTCCACCAAAATAGAAAATCTCCGCAGCTCACATTACGTCTTCCATTAGACGCTAATCCAAGTAGCTTGCCACGATGCAACGAACTGGAACCCTAATCCTAGCCTTTTATTTATTGTTCGGCTCGCTCGCACATGGCGCGGAGCCAAGGATCGCCACTTTAAAGCAAGCACCCTCAAGCTCTGCAGGCTTAAGCTATTCGGACGCCGTGATCCTCGGACTGGTCGAAGGCTTGACCGAGTTCCTGCCGGTCTCCTCCACCGGTCACCTCATTATTGCCAACGCCCTGCTCGGCCTCGATGGCGACGCACCGATGACCGACCAGAGCGGCACGCCGATCCTAGTCGAAGACGACGATGGCAAGCTACGCCCCTACACTATCGGCGACGCCGCATATGCTTATGTGATCGTCATTCAGGCTGGAGCGATCGTCGCAGTTGTGCTGCTCTATTGGCGCACGATTCTCACTCTCATTCTAGGCTGTCTCGGCAAAGACCGCAACGGACTCAAACTCGCGATCAACCTCATCGTCGCCTTCATCCCTGCCGCCGTACTCGGCTTATTACTTAATGACCTGATCGAATCCGCACTTGGCGACAATACCTTTGCCGTCGCCGGTGCTCTCATCGTCGGCGCATTCGTAATGCTGATCGTCGAGCGTTGGCGTCAGCACGGCAACAAAGGCGCCGTGCCGCCCGAAGACGGCCCTGGCCTGACCGAGCTGACTCTCGGCAAGTCGGTGATGATCGGTTTTTGCCAGTGCTTTGCTATGTGGCCCGGCACCAGTCGCTCGATGGCAACCATCGTCGGCGGCTATCTCGCAGGACTGTCGCCCGCCCACGCAGCGGAGTTTAGTTTTCTGCTGGGGCTGATCACACTCAGTGCCGCCTCTGCTTATAAATTCCTAACCGACGGCTCCGAAATGCTTGCAGCCCTCAACATCGGCCCCGTGCTAGTCGGCTGCATCGTCGCCTTCGTCGCCGCCGCACTCGCGGTCAAATGGCTAGTCGGCTATCTTAGTAAGCATGGTCTCGCAGTCTTCGCCTGGTATCGCATCGCGCTAGCGATCGCGATCTTTGCCATGATGAAGTAGTGACTCGCGTAACACCGGCATTGCTACGCCATCTCCGGCAGATCTCCGGCTCTCAGACCTCCGGCTCTCAGACCTCCGGCTCTCAGCCCTGAGGTCTCAGCCCTCAAGTCTCAGCTCTCAGCTCTCAGCCCTACCGCCATTCGTGCCTCGGATAACGGCCCGCCAGATCCTTGCGCACGTGCTGATACGCGCCGCCCCAAAAACCGTCGAGATCATCGGTCAGATGTGCCGGCCGTTGGTTCGGCGCCAGCAACTCAACCAGCAAATGCACCTTGCCATTCCCCACGATCAAACTGGATCCAGGCACATCATAAAAGTCCTGTAATTTGGATGCGATAAACGCCCGACCATCCGCTTCGTAGCGGATCCTCGCCGGATTGCGGCGCCGCGGCAGCTCCATCTCTGCCGGTGCATACGTATCAATATAGTAATGCTGCTCGGGGCTAATCCATTCCTTCACCGTCGCCAGCACCGGCCGATCCTTAATCTCTTTGTAACTCAGCGCGCCGTGACAGATCTGCTCGACCAACAACTGCCGCGCCTCCTCGTCAATCTCGGGCACCTCGGCATCGGGACAATGCCGCGCCACGAAATTCACCCGCAGTATCCAGTTTTCCACGACCGCATCCCAGCCCTTCAAATTCAACCGCCCCGCCACCACTTCCGCAGCCAGCAGCTCTGCCGCGCGATCTGGATCCGGCTCGCCCTGATCAGTCGAGGACAACACCAAATCGCGAAAGCGCCGCTCACTGCGCGCCACCACGCGCCGCAGGCTCGGATCGTACGTCGTCTGATTACCATCCGAAAAATCATCGGGAAACAATTCCTCCAACCAGGCGAACTCGACCGCCGTTGCCATACCGAGCAACACCGTTACATCGCCGCGCACTTCACGCTCCTCAATCTCAGCGGCCACAAATAAGCGCGCATCCACCACGCTCTCGCGGCGCAGCTCGCCCGAGCGCCCATGCACCATACGGCAGCGCCGCGTGCCCGTATCATTGCGCTTCGCCAAGTGATCCGAAAAGCCAGCGAGCAAACATTTAGCAATCCGCTCCGCCTCATCCGGCAAGGCCGCCTCCCGCGTGTCTAGGCCCTGTCGCTGCGCAAGCTGTAATAACTGCCGCGCCGTATCGCCCGCCTGCCGCGCCGAGCCGCCATGAATCCCCAGTGCGCCGCAGGCCGATGGATTAAACTTCGCTGCACGCGCCAAATGCCATGCCTGCAACTGCACAAAGAAATCCGAACGATCGTCCGCCTGATCTTCGACCTGTCGCAGCTGCTCCTTGCGCACACGCGCATCGCGCGACACACGATAAAACGAACGCCCCTGGCTCAAGCCCGCGATCAGCGCCACTTCCGGTAACACCCCACGGCGATCCGCCTCGAGCAACATTCGCGCATAGCGTGGATGCAACGGGAAGCCCGCCATCTTGCGGCCCATCGCAGTGATCGCACCCTCGGCATCCAGCGCGCCAAGGTCCATGCAACAAATCATGTGCCCTTGCGAGTGCCTTCGGCTCAGGCACCTCAAACCATGCAAAGGTCTCCGGCTGCGAGATACCCGCCGCCGCCAACAGTAATAAAGTCTCCGAAAGATCAACACGTTTCACCTCCGCCTCATCGCGCTCGCCTCGCGCGGCATGCTCGGCCTCGCTCCACAGCCGCAGGCAAGTGCCCGGCCCGGTGCGGCCCGCACGTCCCGTGCGCTGCTCCGCCGAGGCGCGACTAATCGGCTCGACTAAAATTGAATTCACTCCACGCCGCGCATCATAGCGTGCAATACGTGCCTGGCCGCCATCGATCACCACACGCACCCCCTCGATCGTAATCGAAGTCTCCGCCACGTTGGTCGATACAATCACCTTGCGACGCGCCCCCGACGACACCGCCCGATCCTGCGCATCTGGCGAAAGTTCACCATGCAGCGGCAGCACCTCGTAACCGCGCGACTCCGGCATGGCCTGCACCGCCTCAATCGTTTTACGAATCTCAAACGCGCCCGGCATAAAGATCAGCATATCGCCCTCGATCCCCTCGCGCACCGCAGCGCGAAACGCCGCCGCCGCGCGCGACCACACAGGCGCCGCATCGCGATTTAAGGCTGCGCCCAAGTAGCGCGTCTCAACTGGATACATGCGCCCCGACGCTTCCACCCGTGCACACGGTTGCAAATAGCCCTCCAACAAATCAACATCCAGCGTCGCCGACATCACCACGATTTTTAGATCCGGCCGCACGGTTTGCACCGACTTCAATGCACAGGAAATACTTAGATCACTGGTCAGGTGACGTTCATGGAATTCATCAAACACCACTGCGCCAACGCCCTTCAGCGTGGGATCTTGTAATATCTGCCGCAGTAGGATCGCTTCGGTCACAAATCGGATCCGCGTGTTCGGTCCCACCACATTTTCAAACCGTATCTGGTAGCCCACCTCTTCGCCCAGCTTGCAGCCACGCTCCTGCGCCACACGCTTAGCCAACAACCGAGCCGCCAACCGCCGCGGCTGCAGCACCACCACATCGCCCTGCACCTGCGCCGCATCGATAAGAATCTGCGGCACCTGCGTCGACTTGCCCGAGCCGGTCGGCGCACTCAGTACGATCCGCCCATGTGCCGCCAAACCAGCCACGATCTGCTCCGCAACAGTATGAATCGGTAACGTTAAATGAGAATCAGACATAGCGTCAAGCAGTCAGCCCCCCGGCCGAGCCGCAACGCAAAACATGCAGCGTCACTTCCGGCATACAATTAAGCCGCACGGGCAAGCCCGACGCGCCCGTGCCGCGACTGGTGTAGCCCTGCAACGGGCCCTCGCGCCACACGCCCGAAAGGACGTGGCGCGGCGCACTGCGATCGTGCACCAGCACCCGGCCGCCGGGCAGGCAAATCTGCCCGCCATGCGTGTGCCCCGCCATCAGGAAATCGAAGCCGAACTGTTGCGCGGCCCGGTAGGTTTCTGGCGAGTGCGACAACAACACCTTGCAGGCATCATCGGGCACACCAGCGAGCGCATGCTCGAAATTATAGCTCTTGTAATAATTCGGGTCGTCGATGCCGACCAAATACAGCGCCGCGTCGCCACGCCGCAGCACTGCATGCTCATTCAACAGAAACTGTATACCGGCCGCTTCCAGCACAGGCACTTTAGCCAATGAGTCATGATTGCCGAGAATGGCGTAGCGCGGCACCTCGACCGCTTTTAACATTTCAATAGTCGCCTCAGTTGCGCCTGAGTGATCACTGTAAGTGCAGGTGCGAAAGTCGCCAGTGAGGGCCATCACATCGTACTGCAAAGGCGCAATCACGCGCCGCACCGCGGCTGAAAAATCCGGGTGTAGGTCGGCATGCAGATCCGTCAGTTGCAAAATGGTGAAACCATCAAATGCGGCAGGCAGGCGCTCCAATACCACCTCATTTTGCACGACTTGTATATCAAAGTAATTACGATGCGCTCGCGCCCACAGGCCAGTCAGTTTTAAGCAGCTTCGAATAAAGCCGTAAACATTCCAGCAATGCTCAAAGCGAAACCAGCCTCGACTATCCCCCACACCGCGCCGCGCGCGCATGCTTTGCTCCGCTTGTAGGCGCGCTGCAAATTCGGCCTCGCCCATACGTTCGGCCAGCGCCTGCAGCGCCGCGTGCTCTGGAGTTCCTGTGGTAATATGAGGCATCGCTATCCATTAAAAATGTAAAATCGAGGTGACTGCGAATGCAAATCTGCTCTGAATCATCTCTTGGGGAAAAATTTAAGGAGGATTACGAGTAAGAGTAGGATTACGAGTAAGAGTAAAAAACTCATTCCTCAGCTCTCGCATCTCAAGTCTCCCACCTCAGCTCTCCCACCTCAGCTCTTCCTTGCCAATTTGTTGACCCTACGTGCTGGACTCCAATACGATTCATCTTAACTTGCCAACAATGACTACCGCACAGAATTACTCAGAAGCCTTCGATAGTATTGAATCCGCCATCCGCGATATCGCCGAGGGTAAAATGGTGATTGTAACTGACGACGAGTCTCGTGAGAACGAAGGCGACTTGATCATGGCTGCCGAAAAGGTGACACCACAAGCGGTCAACCAGATGGCACTGCATGCGCGGGGCCTGATCTGCGTGCCGATGCTGGGGCATCAATTACGGCGCTTGGGCATCAGTCCAATGGCTGCCGAAAATCGCGAATCGCACCAGACCGACTTTGCCATCTCAGTGGATGCCGCTGAGGGAATCACCACTGGCATCAGCGCTTACGACCGTGCAGAGACGATCCGTATTCTCGCCGACCCGACTGCACACCCGGACATGCTAGTACAGCCTGGCCACGTGTTCCCGCTACGCGCGCGCCCTGGCGGGGTGCTACAGCGTGCTGGCCACACCGAGGCGGCGGTCGACCTAGCACAACTTGCGGGCCTGCACCCGAGCGGAGTGATTTGCGAAATTTTAAATAACGACGGCACCCTCGCACGAGTACCAGATTTGATTGAGTATAAGAAGACACACAATCTGAAGATGATCTCGATCGCGGATTTGATCGAGTATCGCCTAACCCGCGACCGCTTAATCGAGCATATCTTGACGCGCCCTTTCGAATCCGAATTCGGCACCTTTGACCTGCACATCTTTCGTAGTATTTTAGATAATCGCCAACATCTCGCGCTTACGATGGGCAAGCTGACTGCAGAGCCGACATTGGTGCGGGTGCAAAGTGAGAACCTGTTGACTGACATTTTTCGCTCGAAAACGCTCGGAGGGCACGACGCACTGACCTCTGCCATGCAAAAAATCGCCGAGGCCAAACACGGCGCCCTACTTTATATAGAGCAACCACAAGGCGGCGTACAAGTGATCGAAGGAAGTGAAACTGCAGAGCTCAAACAGATCGGTCCTGCGAAAATGGACTTCCGCGACTACGGGATCGGCGCTCAAATCCTGGTTGATCTCGGCTTAAAGAAAATCCGGCTGCTCTCCAGCACGACTCGTAAAGTGGTCGGTCTCGATGGCTATAATCTGGAAATCGTTGAACAGGTCAAAGTATAACCGACCAAGCCATTCGCCTTCACCCATGAGTTTCAACTCCTTGCTATTTATCATATGCCTAAACAAGCTAAAGTAGCTGTCATTCTCTCCGGCTGTGGAGTCTTCGATGGCGCGGAGATCCACGAGTCGGTACTCACACTCTTAGCCCTCGCGCGCGCCGGAGCCAAAGTCACCTGCGCTGCGCCGAACATCGCGCAGCGCCATGTCATCAATCACGCGACCGGCGAAGAATTAGAAGACGAAGATCGCAATGTGCTGGAAGAAGCGGCGCGCATCTCGCGTGGCGAAATCGAGCACCTCCGCCAAATCAAGCTGGACCAATTCGACGCCATCATTTTCGTTGGCGGCTTTGGGGTCGCGAAAAATTTGTCTAGTTTTGCCTTCGACGGCATCGACTACGACATCGACCCGATCATCAAAAGTCTGATCCAAGACGCCCACCAACAGTCAAAGGCCCTCGGCTTTATATGTATCGCACCAGTTCTGGCTGCGGCTGCACTTGGCAGTAAAAAGGTGCGCCTGACGATCGGCAACGACGCCGACACCGCAGCAATCCTCGAGCATAAAGGCGCACAGCACGTTCATTGCGCAGTGGACGAAATCGTGATCGATATCACCCACCGCGTGGTCACCACTCCAGCCTATATGCTGGCCGAAGACATCCTCCAGGCCGAAGCCGGCATCAATAAACTGGTCACTGCGGTTCTAGAGCTTATATAATTTCGGGGAAATTAACCTGATTGAATACTTGACGGGGCGATTTTAGGCTCTTTAATCCGCGGCCTTTAAAGACATCGCAGGTCTAATCATTTTCATCTAAGCAAACATATCTCATGGGACAGCCAAAACGCAAACAATCCAAGCAACGCAGCCGTAAACGCCGTGGTGCAGTTACTTATCAATTGCCACAACTAGCAAAGGATCCACATGACGGCACATTGTTCCGCCCGCACCGCGTGAATCCAGCCAATGGGCTGTACCGCGGCCGTCAAGTGCTTGATGTCGAAGCCTAAGCTTCGCGCAAGCCGTAACACCGTACATTCCAAAACCACCTATGGGCGCTAGCGCAGTCAACTGCACCATTGCCGTCGACACCATGGGCGGAGACAAAGGGCCCACTGAATTTATTCGTGGGCTTTTTTATGCCCTCGATCAGCTGAAGCTGGACTGCAACTTCACGCTCGTCGGCAATCAGCGACTGCTGGAGCGCCTGATAAAAGTCGGCAAACTTGAGGCTTACTCAGATCGGATCAACATCATCCACTCGACTCAAGTGATTGGGATGCATGAAAAACCGATCCAAGCGCTGAAGAGCAAAAAAGACTCTTCGATGGTGAAAGCCATCGCCCTACTTAAAGACAAGCAAGCCGATGCAATGATTAGCTGCGGTAATACCGGCGCTCTGATGGCCGGCGGCACACTGCGCCTGCGCCAGATAGCAGGAGTCGATCGCCCAGCGCTGGGCATTATTGTGCCCAGCAAGCAAAACCCATTCGTCCTAACCGACGTCGGCGCAAACCCAGAATCGACGCCAGAGAATCTGGTGCATAATGCGGTGCTTGGCGCGAACTACGCAAAAGCCGCGCTTAAGATCGCCAACCCACGTGTCGCATTGCTGACTATTGGTACTGAAGAGGGTAAAGGTAATGCCTTAACCAATGCGACCCATTTACTGCTGCAAGAAATAGACGGCGTCATCAACTACACTGGCCCGATCGAAGGCTTCCAACTTTTCGACGGCAATGTCGATGTCGTCGTGTGTGATGGCTTTGTCGGCAACGTCGTTTTAAAATCAAGCGAAGCACTGTTCGGCTTCATTAGTAGCACGATCCGCGAAGAACTGGTCCGCAACGTGAAACGTAAAATCGGAGCCGTACTCTCCAAGTCAGCGTTCAAGGATATGAAAACGCGCCTCGGCCCAGATCAACATGCCGGCGCTCCCCTGCTTGGCCTGCGTGGCAACATCTTAAAAGCCCACGGGTCCTCCAATTACATAGCCATTGCCAACGCCTTGCGCATCGCTCAAGAAGTAGTCATGCATGATATGATTGACTCTATTGGCAGTGACATCAATCAAGCTAATGCATTGACCACTCACTCCGACGCAGAGAACGCGCCTTAGTTATCGCAACGTTTCCTGAAATACAGAGTTTCATCTCACCCTTGCATGCCTAGCCACTCACAGTCTGTCACTATAATCGGCACTGGTTCTTACGCGCCAACGAATATCGTAACGAATGACGATATGGCGAAATTCGTCGATACCTCCGACGAATGGATACGTAGCCGCAGCGGTATCGGCGCGCGACACTTTGCAGCCACAGACGAAACCACCAGCGACATGGCATGCATTGCGGGCAGGCGCGCGATCGAAGCCGCCGGAATCGATCGTAGCGAAATCGACCTGATTATCGTCGCGACGATGACGCCCGACATGCCCTTTCCCTCGACCGCATGTCTAGTGCAGAGCAAACTTATGCTGCCAAATGTCACTACCTTCGACATGCAAGCTGCCTGCTCAGGCTTTGTCTACGGACTCAGCGTCGCCAACTCGATGCTGCTGTCTGGCAATTTCAAGAACGCGCTGGTCATTGGTGCTGAGAAAATGAGCGGCATCCTCGATTTCGAAGATCGCACGACTTGTGTGTTGTTCGGTGATGGCGCTGGCGCAGCGGTTCTCACCGCCACTGAGACGGCAGAAAAAGTCGGCATTTTAGGAGCACTCGGCGGCGCAGATGGGTCCGCTCCAAGCTTGCTACAGCAGCCAGGTGGCGGTTCCGCGATGCCAGCCACGAATGAGTCTATCGCAGGCCGCCAGCACTTTCTCAAGATGAACGGCAAAGAAATCTTCAAATCCGCAGTGCGAGTGATGGGACAAGCCAGCACCGACATTATCGAGCAAATGGGCTACAGCCCAGAGGACCTCAACCTAGTCATCCCTCACCAAGCCAATATGCGCATCATCGAGAGCTTGGCGAAACGCTTGTCCATCCCGATGGAGAAATTCCACAACAACTTAGACCGCTACGGCAACACCTCTGCGGCCTCAGTGCCGATCGCACTCGACGAAGCCTATCGTGCCGGGCGCATCCAGTCGGGCGACCTAGTCTTACTGGTCGCATTCGGAGCAGGCTTGACCTGGGCTTCCACACTGATCAGATGGCAGTAACTTCTATGCAACGTACATTCCCACTCTTTCTCGCAATGGGGCTCTTAATGGCGCCCTCATTGAATGCCCTCTCCCTGAACCCATTAAACTGGTTAAGCGCAACCAGCAATGATTCGATCAACCTCGCCAGCAGCGATCAGCAAGATGTTGCAGCAGACCTACTAGCCATTGGTAAAGTAAAATATGAGGCGGGGAAATTGGGCGCAGCCAAACGTACGTTCAAGAAAATCATCCAGAAATACCCGACCTCCAACTCGACCGCCGAGGCCCTCACACTCCGCGCTCGCATTTACATGAGCAAAGAACTCTGGGCTAAAGGCTTTGACGATTTACAAAACGTCATCACTGATCACGCCAACTACGAGCACTTCGAACGTGTCATCGCCGATCAATTCGATTGTGCCACCGCTCTGATGGAGGGCGCACGCGGACGTATTCTCTGGGTTTTTCCAGGCTTCAAACAATACGGCACCGCCGCCAAACAATTTGAGAAAATCGTTCAGAACGCACCTTATTGCGACTACGCGCCGCTCGCCTTGATGAATATTGCGCTGATTGCTAAGGACACCGCCGCGCCCGAAGATGCGATCGATGCACTCGACCGACTGATTAACTATTATCCGCAAAGTATGTTAGCTTCAGACGCTTACTACAATCTAGCAAAGACCTACTCCGATCTCGTGCAAGGCGAAGAATACGACCAAGGGTCGACCCGCCGCGCGATCAGCTACTACGAGGACTTCCTCATTCTGTTCCCCACCAGCAACTACTCTGGCGAAGTCGAAGCCAACCTGAAGAAAATGGAAAACCTGCTCGCCAGCAGCCGCCTCAACCTCGGCGATTTCTATTATTACTTTCGCAACAATAACACGGCTGCACTGGTTTTCTATAACGAAGCAATCAGCATCGAGCCAGACTCCGATGCGGCCGAAGAAGCCAGTCTGCGTATACAAGGTATCGAAGCAGGCGTGCGCCCGACCAATCAAGCTAGCATCATTCGCAAACTATTGAGAGCGGAATAACCTCACCGACCACCTGAACTCCCACTATGAACACGACATCTCACGTTTCACTCGCCCGTGCGCTCATCGGCCTAGTCTTGATAGTCGTGCTGAGTCTTCTTAACGGTTGCGCCAATTATCACCTAGGCACGTCCGCGCAGATCCCGTTCAAGTCGATCTACATCAAACCCGCGACTAATCATAGCTTCGCGCCACAAGCACAATCAATCGTCAGCGCCCAAATTCGAGAAACCTTCATTCGTGATGCGCGCGTCAAACTCGTCGCCAACCAAGCCGACGCCGACGCAGTACTCTACGTTGATCTCACTGACTACGACCGCTCTGCTGGGTCACGTAACAGTACCGATACTGCCATTGCTAATAACTTTTACATTCGCCTCACCGCCGAGGTCTCTCTGTTCGACCAGTCCAAAGGCATTTACTTGTTTCAACAACGCTCCATCCAAGCCGATACAAATGCCTACATTGGCAATCCTTACAGCAACAGCACTGGTGCTGACGCCGACAATCAAATCATCTCTTACCAGCAGAGTGAGCGCCAAGCGATGGAGCAAATCGCTCGCGGGATCGCCCGTAAAATCACCGACCTAGTGCTCAGCCCTTGGTAAGGGAATAACCGATCATTCAAAGATTCAACTGCAGATCAGGACGGCTGTCATCAGTCAGAGCACGACCATATTCCTCATCCGATAGCGCCTCTCAATTACGCCTGATTCGTAATCCAGACGCAACCATAAGGCGGCAACTCAAGCACTCCGTCGAGGTCCTCATAAAGCTCACCGCTAATAAGGTCGCTCCACGACTCAGTTGCGATCAGATTCAACTCCACCATCGGTATCAGTTGCAGCTCGGCGGAGATATTATGCAGCGCAAAAACACTTTGCTCACGATCTAGACTCTCACGCCAAAAAGCGAAGATCTGATCTGAGAAGTGTAGCGTATATTGGGTCGCGTTGGGATGAAATGCCGACTGCTGACGACGAATCTGAATCAAGCGCTTCATCTCAGCAAAGACAGCTTGATGATGCCGTTTAGGATCAGCCAAAGCAGCTTCCAGATCATTCGCCTGCCATTGATAGCGATTGATCGTCCGCGCTCTCCCGGTCTGCGCCATCCCTTCGCGGTGATTTTCTGTGCCCAGAAGACTATGGACGTAAATCGCGGGCATCCCTTCAAGGGCCAACATGATCTTATGCGCACAAAGGAAACGCTCAACCTGCAAGCCATCCTCGCCGCCGTCAATCGTTTGCGCCATCGCACTATAGAGCGAGATGTTTGCCTCATACGGCGTCAAGTCTCCGGTTGCCGTGCGACGCATTGAGATCTCACCGCCTGAATCGCGAAGCGTTTCGACCAGCCCATCAAGTTCACCAGCACAGAGCAGTCCCTCGGCCGGACGCAGACCGATACCATCATGCGATGCAATAAAGTTCAAATAAGCTCGACCACGGCGCGCGGGCGGCATCGACATCATCCATGTTTTCAAATGTTTACAATTGCCACTCAAAATCGAATTCAGCAATAGCGGCGGCAGCGAGAAATTATAGATCAAATGCGCCTCATTATCGTTACCGAAATAGCTCAAATTCTCGCGATTCGGCACGTTCGTCTCAGTAACAATCACAGCAGATGGCTCGATATTTTCGATTACCACCCGTATCAGCTTAATCAACTCATGCGTCTGAGGTAGGTGTACACAAGTCGAGCCAGACTCCTTCCAAAGGAAGGCAATCGCATCCAAACGGAAGTAACGAATCCCCTGCTCCACGTAATAACGGATAATTCGGACAATTTCTAAAAACACTTCCGGATTACTAAAATCAAGGTCCACTTGGTCCTCACTAAAGGTGCACCAGACATGCTTCTCGCCGTCGACAGTTTCCACTTTGGTCAACAACGGCGAACTGCGCGGACGAACCACCCTGGATAGATCCTCATAATTCAGACCATTTATAAAGTAATCACTGCCCTTGCCGCGACCGGCCAAAAAGTTCTGAAACCAACGAGACTCTCGCGAGCAGTGATTAATCACCATATCTGCCATGAGATCAAACTCTTCACTAATCGACGCGAGATCCTCCCAAGTGCCGAGCTCGGGATTGACCGCTTTGTAGTCGATTACCGAGAACCCGTCATCCGAACTGTAAGGATTAAACGGCAACACATGCACACTGCTAAACGTGGCTTTGAGGTCACGCATCAGGAAATTTTTCAACTCACGGAGCGGGGCACGTACCTCACTCACGATCGAATTACCATAGGTGATCAACATCACGTCCGACTCGTCCCATTTACTGGTGCCAAATGCAGTGGACGAAGATTGCTCCGACATTCCACCTGCTTCAAAAATCTGCTCAGTAATCGCCTCGGCTCGCTCCGCACCATAGACCTCCGTCACGTGCTGCGCCATACGCTGACGCACCCGCTGCGCCTTCGAATTCAGCGATGGATTCTTCACGACTTCCGAACCAAACTCATGGCGATCATCTTCAACCGCCTCCTTGATTTGATGTAATATGTCTGGTACTGCCGCAATCACTCGATTCCAACTTGGCATAAACGGTACATCCATAGACTTGTTAGGATCAAGGAAATCTTCACCTGCTTGCAAAATATTTTCAGCAAACACCTCGACCGTAGACCCTTCGATGTGACGATCATACTTCAAGCCATTGATTGCCGCATCGCTATAATAACTATCCACCAAATCTAGCGCGATTCGGTAATAGGCAGCCTTAATCGTGCGAACATGCTCATGCGAGAAAACCTGCCCCTGCGTCGCCATCTTCCGATAGAGCGACTTAGTAATATCACAACTCATCTTTGAAAGTCCACGCGATCGATCCTCCAATGATAGATCCTGATGCTTGTGATCATAGGTATCTGCCACATCAACCTGGCAAATTTGATTCGTCGCATAGTTACGGTGCATCTCCGAAAGCACTCCCATCTCCAGGCCCCAATCAGATGGAATACGGATATCCTCAATCACATCGGTCTGCAGCGAAAATTCACCCGCAAGCGGGTAGCGAAAGCTGTCTAAATAATCGAGGTAGTCATTCGCACCACAAACCTTCTTTAACGCACGAATCAGTGGAGTGACCAACAGTCGACAAACACGCCCATTCATCGAATCATTTGCAACACGAGCGTAGAACCCCTTACAAAACTTATAACTCAACGCTGGGTTCGCCACTGGGTAAATCAGACGAGCGAGCATATCGCGCTTGTAGGTCGTAATATCACAGTCATGCAGTGCCACCGCCTTCGCCTTTCCAGCAGCTAGCACGTAACCAAACATATACCAGACGTTGCGCCCCTTACCCATTTCCTTCGGAGCAAGCCCCTTCTCACTCAGCAACGCATCAATCTTACGCAAGCGCGGGCCATCATTCCAAAGGACCTCAGGCATCTGCGGCAATCGACTAAAAAACTGCAACGCGTGCCGATACTCTGCCTCATTAGCACGATCCAGTCCGATCACGATTTGATCCAAATACGGAACCTCCGCAATCTCATCCAACATGGCAGATAGCGCAGGCCCCTGCAGCTCCGAATATAGCGATGGCAGCACTAAAGCCATCGGACGACGCTTGCGAAACTGCATCAAATCAGCCTCCAGCTTTTCGAGTGGCCGATCATTCAGCTGGTGCAGTGTTGTAATTAATCCGTGCTGATGAAAGTCGCCCATATTCTGTATATTAAAATTAGTAGTTTGAAATCAGGAGTTTTAAGAGTCGCAGACAGTTAAACCGGGATGTTTCACTTCAAAGCTGAAGCCCCGATCTCGTCTTTAATGATAGTTAGAACCGCTTCGTTCCAACCGGCAGTTGCAGGCATTGAAGCATTGAGCACACGCGGTGCTTGCGGCGAAATGTGCGGCCCATCCGCATGCGGAATGACCACGGCAATATTTGCCACCTCAAGCATCGCTTGATCGTTTTGGCTATCGCCCAACGCCACCACCAACCATTCCACATCAGGCATCGCCCTCTGATACAGGGCTTTCACTGCAACAGTGCCACTAGCTTTATCAGCAGGTCCCATCAAATGTAGAAAACGCCCTCCCTGCAACAGGCGGATGCCGTCTTTGGCTAATGAGCCTTCAAACGCCTTACGCCGCGCTAAAGTATCTTCCCACAAAATCGGCTCAGTCGCATAACGCGACTGAGCGCAGCTCGCCGCGCCAGAACTCAATCCAGTATGCTCGGCAACCATCGCATCCGACCAATCTGCAAAGCCTTCGAACAGGTAACCCTGAGCCTCGCGCAATGCATGAGCGCGGCTCAGAATAAAATCGCGAGAGAGCCCCGTGATCTGAATCCAATCACTCCCCATGCGTTGAAACGTCTTAGGCTGGTCCAGCAAGCCCGACTCTTGCGGCACCGCTAGCAAGCCGCCGTTCTCCGCAACCATAGGTGCAAACGTGCCCATGCGGTGCGCCAAATCCTTCATTTCAGAAATTGTCTTACTCGAATTGAGCACCAACGGGATCCCCAACGTCTTCAGACAATGCAACGCAGGCCTGGCAGCTTCCCAAGAATAGGAATCATCTAACAGCGAACCGTCTAGGTCCGTCACGACCAGCAGTTTCTTTTTCGCAGACATCGCTACAAAAATCGAATTAAGACGCTTCTGAACGAATTGCTACCGCGCCCACCTCGCGCGGCTCTATCATGAAATGCCAACAAGACCTAGACAGCCCACAAAACCATTCAGTGAATTCGCTATAGTGTGTTCGAAGAATAATAAGCGCAGCATACATAAAACCAGTTATGCAGGAATTATGCCAATTCCAAGGCCCATCAAAGACTTGCCATCGCAAACCTTGAATCACTGCAGAGTTCTCCTAACTGATCCCAGCATCACGCTGAATTTGCTAGGTACGACTTAATGCCAAACACAAGATCAGCCGGCCTAAGAATCGAAAAATCAGTACAATAGCGCACACGACTGCACAATATCAGACGAAAGTGGTTCGAGAGAATTCAGTCACTCAGCACCACTGCTAAACTTCACACCGTAAGATATTCTAGTTCGTCCCTTATTTTAAGATATTAAGCAGCTATCAATGACGAATGTGTAACCGATCGTGCGCTGAAAGCCCTAGACCTGAGCAGGATCGACGAATTGCAACGAACCGTCTTCCGTCAAGCTACGGTAATAGCACCCAGAGCGTGCAACTCCCGCTTTATTCTTGGAGTGACACGCGCCCTGCCCTGCCGGCGTGACTAAATAAAGAATCGAATTCTGCTCACAGTTGATACGAATATCTTCAATTTTTAAATAATCCCCACTCGTCTTGCCCTTGATCCACAATTCATTGCGGCTGGTGCTCCAGAATGTCGCCATGCCGCACTCGAGAGCAGTCTGAAGTGCCAATTCGTTCGCATAACCAACGATCAGCACCTCGCCGGTCTTGGCATCCTGAGCGATTGCCGGCAGCACATCTGCGCCGCAATTTGCCACCTTACGCAGCTTGGTAAAATCAAGATTAAGGACTGCTCCCTGTTCTAGTTCATCATGTGTCATGTCTGTGGAGTAAGCTCTCACAAACGCTTGAGTCGAGTTTCGAATTTAAATTCCACATGGTTGTAACATGAAGAATTCATGCTAAACCACCCATTTTTCCTTCCAATTCAATCCCATCGGGCCATCGTGCTAGCTTTCACCGTAGAAAACTCGATACACAAAGCACCTCATATACATACAATCATGAACACCGCCACCACATCTCGTGCTGAAATTCTATCCCAAGCTGCCAACGAAGCCCGTGGGCTTGCGATCGATGCAATCCACGCCTGCAGCTCAGGCCACCTCGGCCTACCACTCGGCTGCGCAGAAATCGGCGCCGTCCTGTTTGGCGACAACGGCCTCCGCTATAATCCTGCGGCACCAAGGTGGCTCAACCGCGACCGCTTCATACTCTCAGCCGGCCACGGTTCGATGTTTATTTACTCATGGTTACACCTTGCAGGCTATGATCTCTCCTTGGATGAAGTGAAAAACTTCCGCGTACTCGGCTCCGAAACACCAGGGCATCCCGAGTTCGGCGACACTGCAGGCGTCGAAGCCACCACTGGCCCACTCGGCCAAGGGATCGGCAATGCGGTCGGATTCGCGCTTTCCGGCAAGCGTGCAGCGGCACAGTTCAACACCGCGGATCACACCATTTTCAACCAGCACATCTTCGCGCTCAATGGTGACGGTTGCCTGCAAGAAGGCGTTTCCAAGGAAGCGATCGCATTTGCCGGTCACAACCAGCTCGACAACCTCATCCTCATCTATGACTCCAACGACGTCACTCTTGACGCGATGGCAACACAGTCGCAGAGCGAGGATGCTGAAGCGTATTTCATCTCTCAAAGCTGGGATGCGATCACCATTGACGGTCACGATCTAACTGCGATTAAGGAAGCCATCGCTCACGCCAAGTCCAATGACAACGGCAAGCCAACAGTCATCATTGCGAAGACCACAATCGGCAAGGGCATTCCTGAAGTTGCCGGCACCGCAGCCGGTCACGGCGAAGGCGGCGCAAAGTTCGCCACCGAAGCTCGCAATGGACTCGGCCTTCCGGAAGAGACGTTCTTCGTATCTGAAGATGTTCGTGCACACTTCGCTGCACAAGCAGAGGCAGGCAAAGCCGCCTTCACTGAGTGGGAAGCAACCTACGCAGCATGGAGCGCAGCAAACCCGGCACTGGCTGCTGAGCTCGAAGCATCCGTCAAAGGCGAGATCCCTGCCGATCTCGTCAGCCGCATCCCAGAATTCGATGCTGGCACTGGCTCAGCAACACGCGCCTCCGGCGGCGTGGTCATGCAGTCCCTTGCCAAGGAAGTGCCACAAGTCATCACTGGTTCCGCTGACCTTTATGGTTCTACCAAGAACTATATCAAAGACGGCGGCGACTTCTCTGCCCAAAACTTCGGTGGTCGCAATATCTGGTTCGGTATTCGCGAACACGCAATGGGTTCCATCTGCAATGGTATCGCATACGACGGGCTCTTCCGCCCAAGTGGTGCAACCTTCCTAGTATTCGCAGACTACCTTCGTCCCGCGATCCGCCTTGCGGGCCTCGCCAAGTTGCCCGTCACTTACATCTTCACGCACGACTCTGTCGGTGTCGGTGAAGACGGCCCAACACACCAACCCGTCGAAACAGTCAGCGGCCTGCGCGTGATCCCGAACCTTGACGTCATCCGCCCATCTGATGCCGAAGAAACTGCAGCCGCATTTGCAGCCGCAACACTTCGCACAGATGGCCCGACCGCATTGATCCTCACTCGCCAAAACATCCCTGCCAATGACAGCATCAGCATCGCCGATCGTCGCGAAGGCACACTCAAGGGTGGCTACATCGCGAAGCCAGAATCTGGCGACCTGAAACTCATCATCATGGCAACAGGCTCTGAAGTGCAACACGCACTCGGCGCAGCGGAGAAACTTGGTGACGGCGTACGCGTGGTGTCTCTCCCTTGCTTCGAGCGCTTCGAACGCCAATCAGCAGACTACATCGAAAGCATCCTGCCACTCAGCTGCACCGCGCGTGTTGCCGTTGAAGCAGGCGTCTCCAGCACATGGGGCAAGTATGTCGGCCTCACCGGCAAGACAGTCTGCATCGATCGCTTCGGTATCTCTGCTCCCGGCGACTCTGTTATGGCCGAATTGGGTATGACTGCCGACAACGTCGCAGCCGTCGCCAAAGAACTACTCTAAACCGTAGCCACGCTTTGAATACAAAAGGCCGCCCACATGGGCGGCCTTTTTTGTGGGCGTTGAAAGTAAGGGGTAACAACTGTGGTGTGCGAGCTGATTCGCGCCCTACACTCTACCGACAGAGGTCTGCTCTCAAAAGTACAGTGAAGAGCTTTTTTGTTGAGACATGCATTCCAAAATAGAAGGACAGCACCCCCGCTGTGTTAGCAGAGCCTGGCTAAATATACAACAAGCTCAGAGCGATGTCCCCTATCAACTTCGGACGCCGAGGACGGCATCCCACCACCAAAGACTGAAAACAGTCCAGCGGGGGGATATATGTGAGAAATAAGACGCCACGAAACAGTTAGCGATCTCACCGTTTCATGGCGGCAATAAAAAGCCCCCAGTCATTTGACTGGGGGCTTAAAAATGGAGCGAGCGAAGAGGTTCGAACTCTCGACATCCACCTTGGCAAGGTGGTGCTCTACCAATTGAGCTACGCTCGCTTCTTTGGAAGAAGTCGCAGAGAATTATAAATTAGCGCCTGCTGTCAATGCGTTTTCAAATAAATTTACTTTCCGAGATCTAAATCCATCGTCAACTTGCGCCGCACAGTGTCAGGTAATGCGACGAGGTTGTTGCCACGCAGCGCAGCGGCGAGATCATCGTTCAGCAAGACACGAAGCACTTTCTGCGCTCGCGCTTGGTCGCGCTCTTTATACACGACATAGAAAGCCAAGCGAATCGGATAGTCGCCATAATGCACATTATCGTCCGTAGGACTAAATGCGGGGCCATCGATCTCACTCGAGATCATCAATGCTTTGACTTTTTCACTCTTCGGCAAACCTGGCAAAATCGCGATCGACGCAGCATTAGACAACAGTAAGCCCTCGATTTCGGAATCTTTCACCGAAGCCATAGTCGACTTCATCTGCCCACTGCGGAGGACCGAAAATTTAAATAACTCGAGCGATATACTTTTATTATTTTGCCCTGCCAATGTCTTAATTGAACGACTGCCCCAACCGGAAAGACCTAAGTCGCCCCATGTAGTGTAGTTGGATTCCTCATTCGCCCCGAAAATACCACCGAGGCTGGCTAGACTGATCTCATTGATCGGATTACTTTGATTGACCGCAATCACAGCAACATCATATGCGAAAGGAAACACCCGAAACTCGTCACGCGGCACATCAGTATCTTCCGGTACCGCTATAATCGCTAAATCAATTTCATCCGAGCGCAACCGCTCCAACGCGGGCAAACTACCAATGTCGTCGACCTTGAATTCCATCGAATGCTCATCTCCATAAGCTAGGAGCGGCTCAGTGATAAACTCTGCCAAGAGGTCGGAAGCAGCAATACGGAATTGTCTGGCATTCGCGGGCGCCACCGCAGTGGCTGCCAAGAGAAAAAAGCAGGAGGCGTGGAAGCATAAGTGAAAGTGGGCTTCTAGGGGTAAAAAAATGAGACCAATGAAGATCTGACATGATGAGCCGCGACTCGGATGCAGAGTCAAACTATAAGCTGACTGATCAGTTGGCTCACAAAATGGATGGCAAGTGTAGCGGCAGGTTTTTGGTCGCGACGCGGCCATCCACTGCCTCATTTCTCAACGTCTAACTCTGGCCACTGGATAAGCTTGCGATGCAAGGTTCGGCGACTAATGCCCATCAACTCGGCCGCCCGGGTACGATTGCCACTGGCTTTGATCAGCGCGTTGCGCAACAAACGCTTCTCATTCTCTTCCTTGCTCAAAGTCGAACTAGAGACCACTGACTCAAGCAACCGTGCATCGCCCTCATGCAACTGATACTTGGGATCGAGATCATACTCCGTTACTTCGCTGCCACGCTTGAGCACGACGTTATTTTCACAAAAATTACGCAACTCACGAATATTGCCGGGCCAGCGATACGCGCGAAGCACTTTAAGTGCACCGACTGTCAAACGAACCGGTGCCACCTCATTCTCTTCGCTAAACTCCTTTATATAATGATTGAGCAAGATAATCATATCTTCCTGCCGGTGACGCAGCGCTGGCAAATGAATCGTCACGACATTGAGCCGATAAAGCAGATCTTCGCGAAACTCGCCACTCTTCGACATCTCGGTCAGATTACGATTGGTCGCGCAAACCAAGCGCACATCGACCTTAACCGGGGTGGAACTGCCCAAGCGCTCAAAGCTGCGCGTCTCAAGGAAGCGCAACAATTTCACCTGTGTGGACGCATCGATCTCGCCGATTTCATCCAAAAACAAGGTGCCGCCGTCTGCCGCTTCAAAACGCCCAATGCGCCGTTCGGTCGCACCAGTAAACGCGCCTTTCTCATGCCCAAACAGTTCGCTCTCGAGCAAATTTGCAGCCAAGGCCGCGCAATGCACTGGCACGAAGGGCTTACGCGCACGGGTGCTGTTCTGGTGAATCGCCTGCGCAATCAGTTCCTTGCCTGTGCCAGTCTCACCTTCGAGCAGAACAGTCGCCCTCGACGGTGCCACGAGTTTGACCTTATCCAACACATCGGTGAGCCCAGGCGAATGACCGATGATCCCACCGAAACTGTATTTCTTATCCAAGCGCTCATGCAGGACTACATTCTCCGCCTCAATCGTGCGCGACTGCAGCGCTCGTTTGATAATAATCTCAAGCTTCTCCAAGCTCACCGGCTTAGTCAAAAAGTCAAAAGCCCCACGACGCATCGCTTCAACTGCGGTCTCCACATTGCCGTAAGCGGTCATCATGATGCAGATCGGGCGATTCGGCAGTTTAATGGCGTGATCGATCACTTTCAGCCCTGACTTCCCGGCCATTCGTAAGTCGGTCAATACCACGTCAAACGTCTCCGCTTCCATCAAATTAAATGCCTCTGCTGCTCCACTAGCCATATAGACCTCGTAGTCGTCTTCCAGAGCCAAACTCAAGCCCTCACGGGTGTTTTTCTCATCATCTACAATTAAGATCGTTGCGGGCATGTGAGACAATAAGGCACAACTCATGCTCAAATGCAATTTCTCAATTTTTTCTATGAAACCTCTTGCAGGATCGTTTGTCATTGATCTCCTGCCGTTAGATGTTTTTTCCATTTTTGCAACTATGAGTACACAACCCGCGACTACCTCCCCCCCCTCCAATGAAGCTCTCGAAGCTGCGACTGCGTGGATCCCCACATTGCGCAAAGAGATCGGCCGCGTCATCGTCGGCCAACGCTATCTAGTCGACCGTCTACTGGTCGGCTTGCTCGCCAACGGACACGTGCTGCTCGAAGGCGTACCAGGCCTCGCTAAGACCCTGAGCATTCGCACCCTCGCCACTGCCACCGATGCCGATTTTAAGCGCATCCAGTTCACCCCCGATCTATTGCCAGCCGACATCATTGGCACGCTGATCTACAGCCCAAAGGACAGCACCTTCCATACGCGCAAGGGTCCCATCTTCGCCAATCTTGTGCTGGCCGACGAAATTAACCGCGCGCCTGCCAAGGTTCAGAGTGCGCTACTCGAAGCGATGCAGGAGCATCAAGTGACTATCGGCGACACCACATACCCGCTGCCAGAGCCATTCCTAGTGCTCGCCACTGAAAACCCGATCGACCAAGAAGGCACCTACCCACTACCCGAAGCACAGGTTGACCGCTTTATGCTCAAGCTCAAAGTCGGCTACCCGAGCAAGGCCGAAGAGCGCGAAATCCTCGACCGCATGGCTTCGACCGATCCGAATCTAAGCGTCGATGCAGTCACCACACTTGATGATATTCGTGAGGCGCGTAAGTACGTCAACGACGTGTTCGTCGATCCCAAGATCCGCGACTACATCGTCGATCTGATCCTCGCTACACGTAATCCAGAAGATTTCAACCTCAAGCTCGGTCAGTACATCCAGTTCGGAGCCAGCCCGCGCGCCACCATCAACCTTACCCTCGCCGCAAAAGCATGGGCGCTGATGCAAGGTCGCTCCTACGTAATCCCGCAAGACATCAAGGAGATCGGCATGGATGTGCTGCGTCACCGCGTGATCCCCAGCTATGAGGCTGAAGCCGAAGAGATCACCAGCGAAGATTTGGTCGCATCGATTTTCGACGCCGTGCCAGTGCCTTAAAAACAATTAGGAATTAGGATTTTTCCACTATTCTACGTTCCGACTTTTCCACTTTCTAACTTTTCCACTTTCTAACTTTTCCACTTTCCTACTTTCCTACTTTTTAAAAAAAGTGACTCCGGCAGATATCATTAAAAAAGTTCGCCGCCTCGAGATACGCGCGCGTCATCTAGTGACGGATTCCGTGAGCGGCGCTTACCACAGCTCGTTCAAGGGCCGTGGCATGGACTTTGAGGAGGTACGCGAGTATGAAATCGGCGACGACGTGCGTACGATTGACTGGAATGTTAGCGCCAAAATGGATCGCCCCTTTGTCAAAGTCTTCCGCGAAGAGCGCGAAATGACGTTGATGCTGTTAATTGATTTAAGCGCATCGGGCATCTTCGGCTCCGTCGAGCAAAGCAAGCGCGAGCGCGCCGCAGAGATCGCCAGTGTGCTGGCGTTTACCGCCACACAAAACAACGACAAAGTCGGCGTGCTACTCTACACCGACGAGGTCGAGCACTACATCCCACCCAAGAAAGGACGCCGCCACATCCTCCGCTTGATCCGCGATATTTTATTCTTCGAGCCCACAGGCCGCGGCACTTCGCACCAGGCCGCACTCGATTATCTCAATCGTGTGCAACGCCGCAAAACAGTCGTATTCCTAATTTCCGACTTTCTCGACGAATCACAAGCCACTGGCATCTTCGACACCCTCGCGCTCAACAATCAACGCCACGACTTGATCAGCATTGCACTCAGCGACCCTCGCGAATGCGAGCTACCACCAGTCGGCTTAATCACCCTTGAAGATGCCGAAACCGGCGAAATGGTCGAAGTCGATACCGGCAATAAAGACACGCGCCAACGCTACACCACCCTAGCCCGTGAGCGCCAAAGCAACTTTAAAGCTCAAATGCGCAAGAAAGGGCTCGACTGGATCCAAGCCCACACCGACCAGCCCTATTTACCCGCACTGCGTAACCTCTTCGCCCGCCGCGCCAGCCGACACTAGAGGGAAATTACGAATTACGAATCAGTAATTAGGAAAACCGTCACCAACCATGTTTCTAGCTCAAATAGCCAATGCACCTCAGCTGCCCGACCTTCCGCCAGGTCCGTCGCTTGATCGTGTGCGCGGCCCCATCGAAATCCCACCCTACGAGCCATGGCAAATCGGAGTGATGGTTACCCTCGCCGTGCTCGTATTAGGACTACTGATATGGGGCATCGTTCGATTCATTCGCACACGCAGCAGCCGCTCACAATCAGAGCTGCCGCACCTCACCGCCCTCTCTGAGCTAAAGACTGCCGCCGAGCTCACCAAAGAAGACGACGAACGCTTTGCCGTGCTCAGCTCACTGGCGCTGCGTCGCTACTTCGAAACTGGCAAAGGCATCGCCGCACTCGGCCGCACCTCGCGCGAATTCCTACAAGCATTGGACCGGCAACCGCAAATTAATCCCGAGGCACGCAGCTCACTCACTGAATTCCTAGAGCACTGCGACCGCGTAAAATTCGCCCAAGCTTCACTCACCGAAGCTGAACGGAACGCACTTACAGAAAGTGCCACGGCCCTCATCGCCCAATTTGAACAAGCCGTCGAAGCCACACCACAGGAAGTCCAGCCACAATGAGCTTCTTTCAATTTCAGAATCCAGAGTACTTCTTTCTGCTGCTGCTATTACCGCTCATCGCCTGGTGGGCGGGGCGCATGGGCCCTGAAGCTGCGATGCGTTTCTCCAGCATCCAACTCGTCAAAGCACTTAGCCACTCGCGCCGCAGTCGTCCCGGGAAATTCCTATTCGGCCTACGCCTCCTCACACTCGCTGCATTAATCACTGCACTCGCTCGACCGCAAATGGGCAAGATGAACGACACCACCGATGCGGATGGTATCGATATTGTGGTGACACTTGACCTCTCTGGTTCGATGCGCGCCCTCGATCTTTCGACCCGTAAAAACGTCGTCACACGTCTGGATGCCGCAAAAAGAGTAGTTCACAATTTCATTGATAAGCGCCCTTACGATCGTATTGCGCTGATCGCCTTTGCAGCAGATGCCTACGTCGTCAGCCCGCTCACGCTCAACCACGACTGGCTGAAGAAAAATCTAGACCGCCTTGAGTTGGGCGAAATCGACGGTGGCGGCACCGCAATCGGCACTGCCCTCGGCGCCAGTGTTAATCGCCTACGCGACCATGAAGCCCGCAGTCACATAGTCATCCTATTGACTGATGGCGAAAACAACTCAGGCACCATCTCTCCGATTGGGGCAGCTGAAGCGGCCAAAAGTTACGGTGTTAAAGTGTACACCATCGCCACCGGAAAAAAAGGCCGCGTGCCGATTCCCGAGATGACGCGCGACAACCGTGTGCTTCGCGACAACGACGGTAAGCCCGTGTATCGCGGACGTGCCGAAAACTCAAACTACGACGAGGCCGAACTGCGCGAAATTGCAGAGATGACTGGTGGCCTCTTTTTCCAAGCGACCGAAGATGGCGACCTCGAACGTATTTACGATGAGATCAGCGAACTCGAAACCACTACCATTGAGCTCCGCTCCTACGCCACTTTTACCGAATATTTCATTTGGCCAGCAGCCCTCGGGCTCGCCTTACTTGCCCTAGAACAACTCTTACGCAACACGCGCTATCGCCGACTGCCATGACCTTTGAAAATCAGCTCTGGCTCACGTTCACCCCGCTCATTGTATTATTATTCGCGGGACTGTTCGCATTTGGGTTTCGCCGCCGTGAAACGTTGCTCAGTCGATTTGCAGCCGCACGGCTACTCGATCAACTCACCGAGAAAGCGAGTCAACAACGCACACTGCTCAAAGCGGGCCTCATCCTCCTCGCCCTCGCACTAATCGGCGTCGCCCTCGCCCGGCCACAATACGGAGTGGACTGGATTGAGCGAAAAGCACGCGGCCTCGACATCGTCTTCGTGCTCGACAGCTCCAAGAGTATGCTCGCCACCGACCTGAGGCCAACTCGTTTAGATCGTGCTAAGCTCGCCATCATCGATCTGGTTAAACGCTTGGAGAGTGACCGCATCGGGCTAGTTGCGTTTGCTGGAAACGCCTTCCTACAAACCCCACCAACCCTCGACTATTCAGCCTTCCGCGAGAACTTGGATTCTATTGGCCAAACCAGTATTTCACGAGGCGGCAGTGATATTGGCCGAGCCATACGCGAAGCTGCCAAAGCCTTCCCAAAGGATAACAACTTCAAAGTAGTCATCCTGCTCACCGATGGCGAAGACCAAGAGCAACAGGCAATTGATACCGCGCGCGAAGTCGCCAAAGACGGCATCAAAATATACACCATCGGCATCGGCACTCCCGAAGGTGAGTATCTAAAAGTCCGCAATGCACAAGGCACCGAAGAGTTCATCCGCGACTCCAGCGGTCAACCCGTACGCAGCCAACTAGACGAACGCACACTGCAAGAGATCGCACAACTCACAGGCGGGAGCTATAGCCGACTGAGCGATCAGTCGCTCAACACACTTTACAACTCCGTACTCGCCACACTCCCCCGCGAAGAGCGCGAGTCCGAATTACAAGAAGCCCGCATCGAGCGCTACCAATGGGCCCTATTCGCCGCCTGCATTCTTCTTGTATTGGAAATCTTCATACGCCGACGCAGCAAGGTATCGATTCAACTGGCAGTCATCATCGCCACGACATCCCTGCTGCTGCCAACACCCAGTGAAGCCCAGAATTTAGAACCAGCAACTGCACCGACCGAATCACTCGAGCTGCCACTACCGCCGACACAGGAGTCGCCCAAAGCAATCATTCACGAGCCCGAAACAGACCCGCGTGTGCTATACAACCAAGCGAATACCCAGCTTGAAGCCGGCGACTATACCGAAGCCACGCGCCTCTACGAAGAAGCGATCGAGCTCAGCGAAAATGTCTCACTCGAACGTGACGCACTTTACAACATGGCGCACGCCATCAACCAAGTTGGCGAATCCTCGCTAGAGGCACAGGACTTCGAGGCTGCCATCGAAAGCTGGAAACAAGCCGAGGCCTTATTTAAATCCGCCAACGAAATTGATTCAAGCGACGCCATCAGCATCGAAGATGCCACCAGTATCGAAGCTCGCCGCAACGCGCTCGAAGAATTCTTAAAGCAACAAGAACCTCAAGATCAGGAGGACCAAGAAGAACAGAACTCCGAAGAATCAGAGGACGGTGAAGAAGGCGACGAGTCCGAACCTGAGGACGGCGAAGAAGGCGACGAGTCCGAACAAGGCCAAGACGGTGACGAACAGTCTGACCAAGAAGGCGATGAGTCCGAGTCTTCCGAAGGCGAAGAATCAGACGAGCCAAGCGAAGGCGAAGACACCGAGTCGACTGGCGACCCTGCCGAGGACATGGAGCAACAAGCTGAAGAAGAGGCCGCTAGCGAAGGTGAGGAAGCGACCGACGAAGAAAGCAGCGAGTCACCGCAACCAACTGAAGGCGAAGCCGCAGACGGCGACGCAGATGGTGACGCAGATGGTGAAATGATGCCTATGGAAGGCATGAGTATCTCCGAAGCCCAAGACCTACTCGACAGCCTACGCGGCTCTGAACAATTACTCCCATTTTCCGATCCATCCGACGAAACCCGCCAATCGAACCGCAACAGAGAACTCCGCGACTGGTAACGTCCATTTTTAGATACCTATGCAACTACGAAACGCATTCCTAATATTAGCCCTTTTTACGACCTCGACACTGATTGCAGAGATTCGTGTCAGCGCACGCTTCGAACCTGCTCGCGTCGCCGTTGGCAGCACCGCAAAATACATCGTTGAGATCGTCGAAACCGATGATAGCAAAAAGCCTGCAGCGGAGCGCATTACCTCGTTGCCGATTCCCTCCGATGGCGGACTCACCTTACGCAACGGCCGCACCTCGAACAGTCAATCGACTCGTATCACCAATGGCGTGAGCGAATATAGTATTACGCAGCAACTCATCATCGAAGCGGTCTCCCAAACAGCTGGCAACTTCACCATTCCCGCTTACATTTTCGAATACAAAGGCGGCCGCCTACAAGCGCCAACCGCGACCCTGACCGTGGTCGAAGGTTCAGCCGACGTAGCTCCGACGGTTGACGAACTGATCTTCCTGCAAGCCAATGCGCCTGAACAACTCTACGTCGGCCAGACCACATCAATCCTATTAAAACTGTACGTTTCAAGCAGTGTAACACTGCGCGGGCTCAATGGCTTCGAGCGGCGCGCCGACGGATTCACAGTAAGCGAACTGCCCGAACAATCCGTAGAGAGTATCGAGATGTTCAACGGCCGTCGCTATCGCGTTTACAGCTGGCCGTTCACCATTACACCAATCAGTGCAGGCTCACAGGACCTCAACTTTCAATTCACTCTGGCAGCACAAATGCCTGACCAGCGAAATAACCAAGCCTCTCAACTTGGCGGTGGCATGTTTGACAACTTCTTTGGACGTTCCGAACGCTTCAATATTTACAGCCCTCCGACTCAAATCGACGTACGCACTCTTCCCTCGGAGGGAAAACCAGAGAGCTACTCAGGTGCCATTGGTCAATTCAGCATGGAGCTTTCAGCCGACAGTGATTCGACTCGTGTTGAGGAGCCCATCATGCTATCACTCAAGCTTAGTGGCAGTGGTAATTTCGACCGAATCAAAGGCCCCGAGATGCCGCAAGCCAGAGGCTGGCGCAGCTACATGCCCGAATCAACTTTCGAGCCAATCGAATCACAGCCACTCACAGGCATGAAGCGCTTCGACTATGTTTTCATCCCTGAGAAAGCAGGCAGCCTCAAACTCCCCGAAGTGAAATTCTCATACTTCGATCCGAACACAGAGAAGTATGTCGAACTCTCTGCCCCGACACTCACCGCCAATGTCGCGCAGTCCAATCGCCCAGCGATGACAACTGCAGCAACGCCAATAGAAAAAGACTCCGTCCCCGCAATCAACCTAACCAAAGCACTCAACCCCGAAGAGCTGCTCATCACACTCGATTATCGGCCACGCAAGGGACGTCACATTGAAAAAAGCCTGCTTTCGAGCCCTTGGTTCAACTACCTCAACGGGGCCGCATTCGTCGCACTCACTGCGTCAAGCATTTTGATCTATCGCCGCAAGCGCCTAGATCAAAACGCAAACTACGCTCTCATTCATAACGCCAAGCAAGCGCTCAAGCTCACAATCAAAGAAGCTCAAAGCACCGATGCCGCGGTCTTCTACCGCAGTGCGCAAGAGGCAATCCGGCTCGCGGCAACCGTGCGCATGAAGCGCAACCTACGCTCTGCTAACTTTGCTGAACTTGAAGCACTGTTCAAGCAAAGCCAAGTGGACCACGGGGTGATTGAACAAGCACGAAGCCTATTCAACGAAGCCGACAACTATCGTTTCTCTGGCCGGAGCCGCAACGCTGATCTGCAAAGCGCCCACACTAAGCTCAAAACCATCTTGAAAGTACTATGAGTTTCCATCCTTTCAATGAGGTAGCGCAAGAAGTCATACTCTCGACAGCCCTGAACCCGTGGCGTCTGCGCTTGCGCAGGCCAATTGGAGCCGCCCCTTTGACCCTCTGGCCGTCGCAAGCGACGACGCCACGTGGCAACCTGAATCAACCAGTACCACATTACTTTTCATAGCACTATGAGTTCATTCTTCCGCACCTTAGCTCTCTACAGTCTCACCGCCATCGCCGCTTTTGCCGCGAACGGTGAGCCTGCATCCCCCTTTCAATCTGGCATTGAAGCGTACCAAGATGCTGAATACGAAACAGCCAAGACGCAATTCAACGCCGCACTGGAGCTCGCCGAAACCGCCGCGGCACGCCACAACCTAGGGCTCGCACATTTCCAACTCAGTGCGCCAGCCGAAGCAGTCTGGCAGCTCGAACGTGCACAATTGCTCGAGCCATTCAACGCAGGATACCGCTACAAGCTCGAAGCCGTCCGCCAAGAACTGGGACTCTTCGCCGGCTCAGCAAAATGGTATACTCTCGCCAGCGCAGCACTTCCAACTAAGACATGGCTTATCCTCGCAACCGTCAGCTTCTGGCTGCTGCTAGCAGCATTGATCCTCCCGCGCCTCAGCGAAACGAAGATTAGTATCAGGCTCAAAACACTACGCGTCATTAGTATCACCGCACTGATTCTTTCGATACCATCGGTCTGGATCAACCTGCGTTTACTGCAAACAGGCACGATCATCACCGACGAAGCCACCAGCCTCCACGCCGCGCCAGCCTCCGCGGCTCCGCAAAGTGGCACCGCCCGCACCGGCGAACGCGCCCGCATCCTAGATCAATACAACCACTTCTACCAAATCGAAACTGAAGGCCAGGCCACTGGCTGGATCTCCAAAGACGCCTTTCGCCCGCTAGCAGATTAAGCGTAGAGGCATGCGACCTATATTCAAACTGTGGGTCCTTACTTGTTATTTTCCTGATATTTTTCGAAAAAAAAAGCCGCCATCTGGAAAGTTATCGAAGTAAACCGACGCAGCACTGCGCCCTCGAATTACGCTTTTAACTTTGACGACTTCACCCTCGATTAGGCTGACAAGCTGAACGGGGTGTCCAAGGAAACCGCATTAGTCTGCATGATCTTGAGTAGCGGCTCGCTGTCTCAAAGACTAACGCTACACTGTAGCAGCACTCTTTAATATTAACGGTACAGTTGCCAACGAATTGGCGGACGTAATGGCTAAAGGCAAACTCGACAAGTCCGGCATCGCGGAATTAACTCATAAAGGTCGCAGTATCTGGCCCTCTACTTTTATATGAAATCCACACGCCGTCCACATCCGACCTTTAGGTTGAATTTTGCAGACAAAGTGCGCTGACGGATGACGCGGGATCGCAACCAACTCTTCCTTACGATCCAAGACAAATACCGAGTGCGTGACTATGCTGCCAAGCGATCAGTCAAGGCAGTAGAATTACTCTACGTCACACAAGAGCTACGAACGATCCCTTTCGAGACACTCCCCAATAGCTATTTTATCAAGGCCGCGCACGGCTGGGGCTGGAATATTCTATGCCTCCAAGGAAACTTTTATTTTTTCAACAACGGCAAAGAGATCACCGATATTGATGGCACACTGAAGGACATTTGCGCTGACAATAAACATCAGCTAACACAGGACGAAGTCATCGCACTGTGCACCGAATGGATGGACAAAAAACATAATACTAAGAAATGGGCCTATCAACACATCGAGCCCAATACCATTGTCGAAGCACTGCTCACTCCACTGGATGACATCGAGCTCAAGGATTACCGAATGTATACCTTTCAGGGTGTAGTCCGAGCCATTAACATCGGCTCGGCTCGCTTCCGCAGAGACGCATGCAATATCTTCTATGACCACGACTGGAATGAGCTCGAACTAACACGCTACCAAGAAGCACGACCAGAGAGAACTCCGCTGCGCCCCAAACGCCTCGACGAGATGCTGGCAATTTCAGAGCGGTTGGGCGCAGGTTTGGATTTTGCTCGTATCGACCTCTATGATACGACTGACGGGATCTTACTGGGAGAGATGACGATCTACCCCGAAGGAGGCGGAATAAACAGCCCAACAACTTGCCCCGCGTTCAATCATTGGCTCGGCAATCAATGGAAGCTTGGTTGGCGCAAAAGCTGCGAAGCCTTTCTACTGAGTTTGCGAAAACTAAGACCGCGCCATAAAAATAAGGCTGGTTAATCCACCCCTTGGCGCTGCTACCCCAAACGCAAGGCTGGCTCGATGCTGATCGCATCGCTCCGCGTGCCTTCAGGATCGGCGTAAGCGGCGAAGGCAATCATCGCAGCATTATCACCAGTGTGCTGCGGCTCAGCGATGAGGCATGGCATACGGTAGCGCTTGGCGAGTCGCTGCATCGCGGCGCGGAGTGCTTTGTTATTTGATACACCGCCGGAAAGACCGAGGCTCTTATAGCTATCGACCTCCAAGATGTGCTTGGTCTTACCAAACAGTTGATCGATCACCGCGCTTTGATAGGACGCGCAAATATCAGGCAGCGCGGCTTCGAGTTCAGCATCGCCCATCTTCTCAATGCGATAGCGCAGGCTGGTTTTGAGTCCAGAAAAGCTAAAGCGCCGTTCGTTGCGCGGCGCAATCGACTTCGGAAAATCAAATGCCTTGGCATTCCCATTCGCGGCAATCTTTTCGACATGCGGTCCGCCAGGATAGGGCAAACCGAGAAGCTTGGCGCCTTTATCGAGCGCCTCGCCCGCGGCGTCGTCGACAGTCTCCGCTAATACGGTGAGCTGCTTGGCTTGGTTAATTTCAAATAGAATGGTGTTGCCGCCCGAGACCACAAGGCCGAGATGCGGCAGTAATCCGTCGAATGCATTGGCAAAACCGTCGGGGTCTGCTTGGTGCAGCGTAATGAAAGGTGAATACGCATGACCACGCAGGTGATTAACGCCGCACAGCGGCAACTTCCAAGCGAGCGCGAGGCTCTTAGCAAATGCGATACCGAGCGCGAGACAACCGGCAAGACCAGGCCCCTGCGTGACGGCTATCCGAGTGATCTCCGACTGCCGCGCCAGTACATCGGATGCTTCCAGCAGCGGGAAGAAATTCTTCAAATGCTCACGGCTCGCGAGATCGGGCACCACCCCGCCGTATTCTTGATGCAAGCTGATCTGACTGTGTACCCACTCGCCTTCGACTCCCTTGGCGGGATCGAACAGTGCGAGCGCAGACTCATCGCAAGAACTTTCAATGGCTAAAATCATCTGTGGGGATTGAAAAGAAGAGTATGAAAAATGGGAAGCACTATAAGAAGGTGAATGAACTGAACATTTAAACCGCAGATTCACGCTGATGAACGCAGAAACCCTAATCCGCGTTCATCAGCGTGAATCTGTGATTCTAAAATGCGTAACCTGAATGGAGCATGCCACTGTCACTCAAGACAAGCAGCGGCAGACCGATTTCACTGCCCCTCGGCAGCGACGTCTACAACAGAGCCTAATTCGGTCGCACCAATCAATCCGTCGAGTATCTGCTCTGCGACGAGTCGCTGCGAATCTTCAACCGGCGCAAATCCAAATGCCTTGGCAAAAGATGCATCGCTCATCTTACGCAGATGATGCTCTTGCAGCATGAGCATCATAGCTTCTTCGGCACTGCGCTCGACCGTAACATTTGGATAGACGCCAGTACCGTTAATCGCTTCACCGCTGGGCAATAAATAACGAGCACTGGTAAGTTTCAGCCCATCGCCATCAGGAAAAGAATAAACACTTTGCACCGAACCTTTGCCGTAAGATTTCTCTCCTACCAGCACTGCCCTGGCATGATCTCGCAACGCACCAGAAAAGATTTCGGAAGCGCTCGCGCTGTTACCATCAATCAGAACGACTAACGGTTGATGATTCGCATCCAACGTTGCCTCGGCATAAAGGACCTCTTGCACGCCGCGACGCGATTGCACGGTCAGAACTAGTTGCCCCGCCTCTAGAAAGATTTCAGACATCCGCACCGCGACATCAAGGCGACCGCCTGGATTGCCTCGCAAGTCGATAATCAAGCCCTGCATCCCTTCAGCTTTGAGACGATGTATCGCGAAAATCATTTCCAGATCGGTCTCGTCAATAAACTGGCGCACACGCATATAGCCGACGGTCTCCGTCGCCATCTCGACATCAACCACAGAATCGAGCGCAATCGCCCGCCGCTCCAGGTTGAAGGAATATTCTTCGGCAGTGATCGGCCGCTCAACCTTAAGTGACACCATAGAGCCCGGCTTTCCGCGAATACGGGCAATCACCTCACCGAGAGACTCCTCACGCGTATCGGCCCCATCGACACCGACAATGAAGTCACCAGAGAGAATGCCGCCCGCTCCGGCACTGCCCTGTTCAAAGACCTGCGATATTATAATTCTCCCAGAAAATTGTCCCACCTCTATACCAACGCCGACATATTCCTGATTGGCCGCCATGCTGAACTGCTCGTAGTCGTCGTCCGTCATATACTCGGAATATGGATCAAGCGAGCGTACCGCCGCACGCAAGGCGACATCGGTCAGGCCTTGAAAATCCACCTCATCGGCATGGACAAACTCAGACTCCACAATCCGCATCACCATCGCGTAACGCGAAAGGCTCTGCCAATAATCCATAGAAAACATCGCCCGCCAATTCGCCCGCGTCGCAAATTGCGAAGCGAGCACCGCCAATAAGGCAACAGGGATCACCCAGCGCAGTGTATGCTTGTTCATACCATGCACTGTGTTCACCGAACAGCCGGTTGTAAATATCGGGAATGGGGGTAGGTGAAAATAAAGATTCGTGCGGACTGGGATAATCCATCGATTCAGTGTGAATATGATGAACGGGATGATTAAAAGCATGAGTAAGAGCCCCCCATTCATCCCATCAGCGCAGCTCTATCCACATTTATTCTCGACTCACAGCCACAAGCCTCGTTGATCAAATGGTATGAACGCGCCCGACAAAACACTATGGGACCAACTTCAAGCGAGCTGTGCAAACGGCCCGATCAGCTATCGCGACTATATTAACTTGGTCCTGTATGCTGACAACTGCGGCTATTACACTCGGGACCGCGATCGCGTTGGACGCAGCCCAGAGCGCGACTTCTACACTGCTGAGAGCCTAGGTAAGGTCTTTGCCCAACTGGTCATTACCGCAGCCCATGATCTACTCGGCGAAACCACTGCCACGCAATCGACTTTCATCGAAATCGCCGCCGAACCTGGTGCGGAGCTTCTTAGCCGTATCGAGTCGCACCCTTTTGCTGACAGCCATGTGATTCGTCAAGGCGATGCGATCAGCGCCGATGGCCCGGTGGTGATTTTTGCCAATGAGTGGCTCGACGCCCTGCCCTTTCACCGCTTAATCTTTCGCGATGGCCAGTGGTACGAACGCGGCGTGTGCCTCAACGCAGAGCACGCGCTCGAAGACGTGCTGCTCGACCACTTCACGCCAGAAGTCGCGGCCATTCAAAATCGCCTCCCCGCGCAGGCGCTCGAAGGCTACGAGCTCGACCTGCCCCTGCAGGCCGAGGCCGCAATTGCCGATCTGCTCGCGCAAGACTGGACTGGCATACTGCTGCTATTCGACTATGGTAAGACATGGTCGGCACTTTCCAGCGACTGCCCCGCAGGCACCGCTCGCACCTATTACCAGCACACACAGGCCAACGACTTGCTCGATCAACCTGGAAAAAAAGACATTACCTGCGACGTCTGCTGGGACCCACTGGCCGATTTATTGAGTAAAAAAGGCCTCCAATCCGTCACCCTTGAGACGCAGGAATCGTTTTTAGTACAGCGTGCACAGCGCGCAGCTGAGTCAATTGTCAGCGACACCGCTGGCATGTTCAGCCCTGACAGGCAAACACTTATGGAGCTGATCCACCCCGCACACATGGGCCGGCGCTTCCAAGTGCTATGGGCACTACGGGGCAGATAACTTTTTCTAGAAAAAGGCTTGCTTGGCTGCCACAGCCCCCTACTTTCCTGCCCTTCATAACTTTAATCAAGGAACTCTCATGTCACGTATTTGCGCAATCACAGGTAAACGCCCCGTCAAAGGTGGTATCATCATCCGTAAGGGTCTCACCAAAAAAAGCGGTGGCATCGGAACAAGTCTCGTTAAGAATACAAGACGTCGTTTCTGTCCAAACGTTCAGCGCATCCGTGTAAAACTTCCAAGTGGTGAAGTGAAGCGTATGTGGGTCTCCGTTAAGGCGATCAAGGCTGGTCTTGTTACAAAGGCATAGTCCGACACAACTTTCCTTAAAAGCCTCGGTTTAACGACTGGGGCTTTTTTGTGCAAGGACGGACAGATCGCCGCTGAATAACTTGATCACCGGCATCTCACACCTCTCACTTTCAATCAGTTACTTCAAGCGATGCCATCTTCCATGGCACGGCGACACCACCCATTCCGGATCTAAGCTTCCGAGACTTTCGGAATATTTGTTACCGCCTCTAAACCGTGCATCTGCCTTGGCGGCGCCTGCCCGGGCGATCGTGTTTATGTCGACCGCTCCGTAGCACGACTCGACAGCCTCGCCAATGCCCTAGATGACGCTTAGGCCGAACCTACGCGTCATCGCCTATCCTACAGCTGGCGTACTTAAAATCATCCAACATCAAGCCACCGGATTTATCCTTAAAACTGGATTCATTGATCAGCTCAATACGCATTGCATACAACTACTATCCGATTCTACCATGGCAGCCAAGATGGGCGTATCAGCTAGAACCCACATCAAAGATAACTTCTCACAAAAAGAACCACTCGCGTAATATAACGACTTAGTTCAGCCTTAATTTTGTCCCGAATCATGCATGTGCCACCGCTCCTCAAGCCGACCTACAGCGACGACCTCCCGATCCATGCACGACGGGAAGAGATTATTTGCGCCATCCAACAAAACCAGATCGTCATCATCGCTGGCGAAACTGGCTCGGGCAAGACCACCCAGATCCCGAAATTCTTGCTCGATGCCGGCTATGGACAGAACGGCCTAATCGGTTGCACGCAACCGCGCCGCGTCGCTGCGCTGTCCGTTGCCCAACGTATAGCCGAAGAACTCGGCGTCACCTACGGCAACGAAGTCGGCGCCAAAATACGCTTCACCGATCAAACGCGCCACGATACCGCGATTAAGGTCATGACCGACGGCATCCTGCTCAATGAGATTCAGGACGACCCAATGCTGCGCGCCTACGATGCGATCATCATCGACGAAGCTCACGAGCGCAGCCTCAACATCGACTTCATCCTCGGCTGCTTACGGCAACTCACCGATCTGCGCAAAGACCTGCGGATCGTCATCACCTCAGCGACGATCGACACCGAAAGTTTTTCTAAAGCTTTCGACGGCGCCCCCATCATCGAAGTCTCCGGCCGTATGTTCCCGGTGGATACCTACTACCGCCCAATCGAGGAGATGCTGGAAGACGCGGGCGACCTGACCTTCATCGAAGCAGCCGCCGAACTGATCAACGAGATCATTAATCACAACAACGAAGGCGACATACTCGTCTTCCTGCCCGGCGAGCGCGACATCAACCAACTACGCCGCAAACTCGAAGACAGCCGCGCCCGCGGTTGCGACATTCTGCCACTCTACGGCCGTATGGCCAATGCCGACCAACAGCGTATTTTTCATCCGCAAGGTCGGCGCCGCATCATCCTCTCGACCAATATTGCCGAGACCTCACTCACCGTGCCTGGCATTCGTTACGTCGTCGACACTGGCCTCGCACGCATCAGTCGCTACAGCGCGACCTCCCGCACGCTGCGCCTGCCAATCGAGCCCATCGCTCAGTCCAGCGCGGATCAACGCAAAGGCCGCTGCGGACGCGTGAGCAACGGCGTTTGCTATCGCCTGTACTCCGAGCAAGACTTCCTCGGTCGCCCACGCTACACCACACCAGAAATCCATCGCTCAAATTTAGCGTCCGTGATCCTGCGCATGCTCGCCTTCCAGCTCGGCGACATCCGCACCTTCCCCTTCATCGATCCGCCCTCCGATACCGCGATCCGCGGTGGCTACCGACTACTGGAAGAACTGGATGCTGTTTACAGCGACAGCCGCAGCGAAAACGAAGACGATTACCGACTCACCAAACTCGGGCGTAAGCTCGCCAGACTACCTGTCGACCCCACCGTAGCGCGCATGCTACTGCAAGCGCAGCGCGAAGGTGCGATCGAAGACGTGCTGGTGATCGCATCAGGCCTCTCCATTCAAGACCCCCGCGAGCGCCCCGCCGAACTCGCCAAGGAAGCCGACGAAATGCAAAAGCGCTTCGTCCATAAAGAGTCTGACTTCCTGACCTTACTCAACATTTGGAACGCTTACCACGACGAGATGGACCGGCTCTCCCAAGGTCAGCTGCGCAAATTCTGCAAAAAGCATTTCGTCTCGTATCAACGCATGCGCGAGTGGCGCGACGTGCATCATCAGCTAGAGCGGGTACTCAAAAGCCTAAAGATGATGCCAAGCGGCAAGGACAACGCTCCCCGTGGCCTCGGTCGTAAGACCGGGGTTACCGAACCAAGCACACAGCCAGCCAAAGCCAACGCTCCCGGCTCTGACGAGCGAGGCCACAAGCCCAAGCAGCACCCAACGAGCAAGCAACAAGCAACAAGCAACACCCCCCACTCCACACCCGTTACTCCTCACTCCTCACTTGGCAGCGAAGCTGCCACCTACGCAGCGATTCACCGCTCGATCTTAACCGGCCTACTGAGCAATATCGCCGTCAAAGAAGAGGAGCACAACTACCGAGGCCCGCGCAATCGCAAGGCCCTACTCTTCCCTGGTTCTGGGCTGTTCGATCACGCCACCGCCAAGAAACAACGCAAAGCATCCTACGCGAAAACTAGTAAACCTAAGCCAGCCAAAACAACTGCGCCCGCATGGATCGTTTGCGGCGAGTGGATGGAGACCAGTCGGCTTTTTGCCCGCACCGCCGCCAAGGTGCAAGTGCAGTGGATCGAAGACGTGGCTGGCGACTTGCTCAAGCTCAAGCACTCCGAACCATTCTGGAGCACCAAATCCGCTGCCGCTCTTTGCAAACAGCGCAAAGTGCTCTTCGGCCTGGAGATCGGCCAAAGTAATATCAGCCTCACCCGCATCGATCCCGATCAATCGACCGAGATATTCATCCGTAATGGACTGATCGAGCAAGGTATACGTGAGCGCCCCGATTTCCTGCAGCACAACGACGAAGTCAGCGCACGCGCCGAATCCGAACTCGCACGCCGCCGCCTCGGCTCAGGGTTTGCAGTGGAAGATCGGCTCTACGACTTCTACCAGCAAAACCTCACCGCCGTCGGCTCTTACGCCGAACTGCGCAGCTTCGCTAAGCGCGAACACAAGGGTCGACTAGACTTCCTCAAAGCCTCGATCGACGACCTGCTCCCCGAAGAGGAACAAGACGACACCACCGAAGCTTTTCCCAAATCACTCGCTATCGGCGGCAGTGAACTGCCCTTACGCTATCGGCACGAACCCGGCGGTGACTCCGACGGCGTCACCCTACACGTGCCACTCACACAGATCGGCGCGATCCAACAAGGCACGCTCGACTGGGCCGTGCCCGGCCATCTTGAAAAAAAGATCGAAAGCCTACTACGCGGCTTACCCAAGCAAATCCGTATTCAGCTACACCCGCTCAAGGAACGCGCCGCCGAACTACGCAAACAGCTCAAGCCCTCCGAGCGTTCACTGCGTGAACAACTCGCCGAGCAGCTCAAGGAGCAATACGGCATCCAAACGTTCAAAGACAACTGGACGAAAACTGAGATCCCCAGCTACCTGCAACCACGTATTCAGATTGAGAATACAAAAGGCGACGTTCTCGCCGACGGCCGCGACCTAGATGCACTTCGAAAATCTTTAGAAACTACCAGTAAAGAAGTCTCCCGCGGCAATGGGCTCGACGCCATCCCCGCATGGCAAGCGGCCACCGCGCACTACGAACGTGAAAACCTCAGCAGTTGGAGCTTTGGCGACCTCCCTGCAGAGATCGATCTGAGTGGCGATTCTGGCCTACCGCTCAAAGCATTTCCAGCATTGGTACTGGAGGGCGAACAAGTGCACCTACGGCTCCTCGCAGATGCCTCCGCTGCACTGCAGGCCACACAAACCGGCTGGCCGGCACTGGGCACGATGGTGATGGGCCGCGACATCGCTTGGCTACGTAACGATCTAAAAGACCTCAAACAAATCGGCGCCCTCCTGCTACCTCTCGGCGACTTCGACACCATCAAAGCAAGTGCATGGCACCACATTCAGAGCCACTTGTTTCGAACGGGCGAATACTTACCCCTCAAAGAATCACGTTTCAAAAAAGTGCTCGCGCGCGCCGATGAAGAACGCCGCGGGATCGTCCCCAGACTCAGAGAGCACCTCCGCGACCTACTCGAAGCCCGCCAAGATATCTGCCTATTGCTGGAGCAAAAGAAGACCAGCAAGGCACTCGTCTATCCTGGCATGCGCGCACAGATGGAACGTATCGCACCCACCAATATCCTAGAGCACTACAGCTTGGCCGAACTGCCACACTTGACACGTTTTCTAAAAGCCATGCGCCTCCGCGCGGAACGCGCCAAAGACAGCCTCCAACGCGACATCGAGAAATCGAAACGGGTGGCGCCCTACGAGACTCGCGGCGCAGCGCTAGTTAAACTAGCCAAGGACCCAGCCCAACAAAGCGCAGTCAAAGCCTATCACATGCTGCTCGAAGAATTCAAAGTATCGGTCTATGCGCAGGAGCTCGGCACCTCGCAAAAAGTCTCCGAAAAACGTCTCGATAAACTAGCCGACGAACTTGAGCGAACGCTGAAGTAGTCATTAAATCTGCAAATACCAAGTCTCACTCTCCACAAGTGCAGGTGTGTCGTCTACTATTTATATTATTGTAGGGCAGCGCAGAGCGGGTCACATACGGTACAGGTGCAAAAAGTTAATAATGAACTGAATTTATGGACTGTTTGTCAGGAATGCCAGGGACACGGCAAACAAACTAGGAAGCTCTCAAGGAAAGTGCGACTCCGCTACCAGCGGGCACTGGTTCAGTTTGATACAGCAAAAAGCGCTGGGACGGCTCCAGTTCGCCCGAGGGGTCATCTTGATACGTGCTTGAATTGCAACGGAACTGGTTTAGTTACTTCTACGAGTCATCCACTAACGGATAAAGAAAACTACCCACACCTTGCCATCATTGGTGGTGGCATCGGCGGGGTCGCTCTAGCCGTGGCTTGCTTGCACCGCGGGATTCCCTTTACTCTATATGAACGCGATAGCGGTTTCGACACACGCGCTCAGGGCTATGGACTCACACTGCAACAAGCGACCCGAGCGGTCGAAGGATTGGGCATCGCCTCGCTAGAAGCGGGAGTGACTTCAACCAAGCATGTGGTGCATACGACCGATGGCAAAGTGATCGGTGAATGGGGACTCAGAAAATGGGGGCGAGATGCTGCAAAACCATCACCAAGGCGCACAAATGTACATATTGCCCGGCAGTCGTTGCGCTTAGCTTTGCTTCAACAGCTCGGTGGACATGATGCGGTGCAGTGGGGGCACCAGTTGCTGGATGTTAAAGAGTGTGAGACTACGGGTGTGGATCTGAGCTTTGATGTGGCCGGTAAGATGAAGCACGCCAAGGCGGATCTTGTGGTCGGGGCGGATGGTATTCGTAGCTCGGTGCGGCGCTTGTTGATTGGTGAAGACATGTCCCCGTTACGCTACCTCGGTTGTATTGTGATTTTAGGGATTTGTCCCTTGGCAGCTCTCGAAGGTGTTGAGAGCTCTTTGCTGGATTCGGCCACGGTATTCCAGACCGCCAATGGCACTGAGCGGATCTACATGATGCCTTATTCGTCTGACTCGGTCATGTGGCAACTGAGCTTCCCTATGCCCGAAAAAGAAGCGAAGGCCTTACATGCCCAAGGCGCTCAAGCACTCAAGACTGAGGCGTGTCGCAGGACTCAGTGGCACAGTCCCATTCCACAAATCTTAGCGGCGACTTTGGAAGCTCAAATTTCCGGCTATCCCGTATATGACCGAGCACTACTCAAGCCAGAATTGCTAGAAAACGCGGCTCAAGTGACTCTAATCGGAGATGCAGCTCACCCGATGAGCCCATTTAAAGGACAGGGCGCCAACCAAGCTCTACTAGATGCGCTGGCGCTAGCTCGAGGGATCTCAAAAGGATGCCACCCCTCATCGCACTGGAGGAAAGCTGGAATGAGAAAAAGTGTTTTAACTGAGTTTGAATCCGAGATGTTTGAACGCAGTGCGACCAAAGTGAAGGATTCAGCAGCAGCTGCACAGTTCCTGCATTCTGCGAGTGTGCTCCATGAGGGCGATGGACCTAGAGGACGTTGCCCAACGAGTAATGATAGATGACTAGGCTTAATATGGAGCCATGGCGGAATGGCACGAACTTAAGGGGTGAAGACGGATTCTTAATCGTAATCCTAATCTTACTCTTAATCACCTCTTCGAGTCCTCAAATCACTCAATAACAATACCTTAAGATTAGGATTAAGAGTATGAGTAAGATTAGGACGCATACAGATTCGCGCCTTAAGTTCGCGCCATTCGGGTCATGGCACTAGCGGTGTATTTCACTCATGGTTTGCAGGCAGTGTATCTTTTTCGATAAAGCCGCCGAATAGGGACCATGGTTAAATTGCAAAATAAGTATCTCGACCTCACCGCCATGCCAGGGCGGAGGAGGCAGAGCCTTGTGTTACTTGAGTCTCGGCCAAGGTTACAACCACGATCAGACTCGATAATCTTGCATTTTTAATGCAGATCATCTGTGTTCATTCCATCACTGATTCTAAATCTACCACTTCGCAGCCAGAGGCTGCTTACGCCGAGACTAACCAATGGCCGGCACTGCTGCGCGGTTCTGTGCTCAGCAGCGCACAGTCAAAGCATGTGCAGTATATTTCACTAGCAGATCGCCGTGCACAAGTGGTGATTACGATTAACGCCTTCCTTATCCCAATCGCGATTTCGGCCTATCAAAATCCGCAAATTCGGCTCGGCATTACACTCTACGTCTTAGCCGCAGCAGTCAGTATTGTCTTCGCTGTCATGTGCCTCATGCCCAAGCGCTACCAAACAGCCCCTGGCGAAAAATCAAACCTGCTGCACTTTTCTGGAATTTGGCAATACGATGAAGCCACCTATAAGGCACTGATGCGCGAATCTCTCGAGAATCGAAACACCATCACCGAACTCATGGTATCCGACATTTATCACCTAAGCAATGACGTGCTGCGGCCTAAATTCCGCTGGATGCGTCTGAGTTTCTACGCCTTTCTCTGCGGCCTACTTAACGCTCTGCTATTCATCGCGCTGCCACTCGCGCTGTAAAAGATTCGATACCAACTTAATCAAGTTGCCCCAGTCAGTTTCTACGGCTGTGACTTAAAGGGCTATGCTGTCTCTCCATTGGCTTAGCAACGCTCCCCGATCTGAGCCGGCTCTCTATCCTCGGCAGCCATCGCAAATGCACACTGTAGCACCATCGACCTTCTTATACCGGAAGTGCCGCTCGGGGTGAGTCTTATCCGTTGCAGCACATTCACTGCAGGTATGAAACGCAGCATTGTCGCGCTCGACCTTTTGTTTGGCAAACTGCGTGCGACGCTTGCGGCTCTCGACCGAGTTGACCAAGTCATTGCGGAAGAACAGGAAAAAGTTAAGCAACGGACCGAGAATCGCAATGCGATCACCCCACGACGGCGCGCCCAAAAAAGAGAATGCAGTCAATCCGACCGCCAACCATGCCAGCCACTTCACCTTCACGGGCAAAAAAAACATTATCAGAAATTCAACATTCGGGTGGTTCACTGCGAAAGCGAGGAAGACACTCAAATAGAGAAAATCGGGAAAGATAATGATGGTGGTCGCGGGTGAAATAAATTGCCCAACAAACGCCGCTAGAATCGTCAGAAGCACACCACAGAGAAGGTAGGCATTAAACCGGAACGCACCCCAGATCCGTTCGAGTGCCGAACTCATCATCCAAAAAATATACCAAAAAAAGGCAAGAAACAGCGCGCTCATCGCACCACCTGCGATATTGGGCGGCGAAATCAGAAACGAAAACAAGCGCCACAACTCACCGCCGAGCACCGCCTTCGGAATCAGAGGTAGGGTCACAAACGAGATCCGCCCACTAATGACCATGGCATACACCACCAGTTGCGCGACAATAACATACAGTATCACATTTGGCACCGCCCAATGCCCGAAGCGCTTCTCCAGCTTATCTAAGAAAGTCATGCTTTATCTATCTGAGGCAGTTCGCATGAGCGCAAGCGAAAGACGCGAGAGATCCCATAAGGCAACAGATACAACGGAATACACGCCTAGGCGGAACAATCATAACCTGCGATTCCCTTCGATATATAGAGGGCAGCAAGGACACAGGCGGTTTAAAATCAACGTATCCGAGGGCTTAAATGTGCAATCGCCCAAAGAACTCGGCCACAAGCAAGCTCTGCTTAAAAGAAGAAGTGCAGGATCAGATGTAGCACGATACAGGACGCAATCGCTGCGGCGAGATCGTCGACCACGCAACCGAGGCCGCCTGGGAGATTCTGCAACTTCGAAATCCCAAATGGTTTGGCGATATCAAAAATCCGGAAGAGCACGAAACCGGCGATCAATACTGGCCAGCCGCCATGCTCGGCAACTAGGCCTTGCGGGCCATTCATGCCGAAAAAGACCAGCGGTACGGCGATTAACTCATCGAGAATGATCATCCCTGGGTCACGCATCTGCAGGCGGCGCTCCGCGGTATCGCAAATCGCCACGGCGAAATAGGTCAGCAACAGCATATACAAAAGATAACCCAGCGGCGTGGCATTATTAAACAGCGCGGCATACAGTCCAATGCCAGCTACGCTACCGACCGTACCAGGCCCGTTTTTGACGAGACCCAGTGGCCCGAGTGTCGCGAAGTTCACCACCAATGATGTGGGCAACATCTGTGTCCACGGAAAATAGCGCTGTATGTTATTCACCTATTGTTTCATCCTCCCCAATGAATACCGACCAGTACTTGATCATATATTTAGTGCCAGACGACACGGTCAGCACTGCGGCCAAGACAAAGAAGGCGACTCCGAGCCAGTGTAACATCCCAGCAAAGGATTGGCCTATGATCTCTGGAAACAAGTTGGGGAAATCCTCACGAATCGCGATGGCTAGCAGCAGTAGAATCGCTGATACGATTTGAAACACGGTTTTGTTCTTACCGGATTTCTCCGCGGCGAGAATGATGCCCGAACTAGCTGCGACAAGCCGTAGGCCAGTGATTAAGAATTCCCGGCTTAAAATCAGCAGCAGTAGAAAAAGCGACCAGAGCCCAGGCAACTCACCGCGCACCACCATCGCAATAAAGAAGCCGACCATGAAGATCTTGTCCGTCAGCGCATCCATCAACTTACCGAAATTGGAAATAATTCCCTGCTTGCGGGCATAATAGCCGTCCGCCCAGTCGGTGATTGCACCGATCACAAACAGCACGAAGGCCGCCGTACTGGCCCCCGTGACAGGCAGATACAACAGAGCCACCACCCCAAAGATGATCGGAATACGAGAAAGCGTCAAAAGATTCGGTAGATTCACTGTGCTAGGGTGGCGATTCCCGACGAACTGGGCTAGCCCAAAATGCGCAGACTTATCCGCCTGCGCAAAATTAGGCATTCAAGCAGCTGCTACATTTCCTAAATACTGTTAAAAGTTGGACTTCTAGCGTAATATGGACTCAATCCGCCTCTATCATGAAAATTGCAATTTATCCGGGTTCCTTTGATCCGATCACCAATGGACACCTCGATGTGATTAACCGCGGTCGACACATCTTTGATAAAGTCATAGTGGCGGTAGCTCGTAATCCAAGCAAAGACCCACTATTTACTCCCGAAGAGCGCGTCGAGCTGATTAAGGAGAACGTGAAAAATCGCCCAAACATTGACGTGATTGCATTTGATGGGTTGATCGTCGACCTTGCAGTGGAGCATAATGCAGTCGCACTGATCCGAGGCTTACGCGCGGTGTCTGACTTCGAGCATGAGTTTCAAATGGCGCAAATGAACCGCCACTTAGATGATAGTATTGAGACGATCTTCCTGATGCCTAACGAGCGCTATTTTTTCACCAGCTCGAACCTCGTTAAACAGGTATTCAAATTTACCGATCGCGAAAAACACCTAATCCCGTCCAACGTGCATGCCGCACTCTCTATAAAGTTCGGCCACAACCAATAATATGGCAGCTGACCCAGCACCCTCTACTGATCCCAAGCAGGGAAAACGCACACTTGGGATTATCTTCCTGACGCTGTTCCTCGATCTAGTCGGATTCTCGATCATCTTCCCACTTTTCCCAGCAATGCTGGACTACTACCTGCCCAATGGCGCAGGTGATGGCAGCTTGCTAGGGCAACTCATCGCGCCCCTTTCGGCGTGGGCTGAGCGCAGTGGCGCAGAGGATCCGCGCTTCATGACGGCGGTGCTATTTGGAGGCATCCTCGGCTCGCTCTACTCGATCCTACAATTTATTTGCGCACCACTATGGGGCGCCTACTCAGACCGCGTCGGCCGACGTAAAGTCCTATTGATCACGATCGCAGGCCTAGCGCTTAGCTATGCCGCATGGTTTTTCGCCGCATCGTTTTGGGTATTGGTACTGGCACGCGTGCTCGGCGGCGCGATGGGTGGCAACCTTTCAGTGGCCACCGCAGCAGTCGCGGATAGCACCACACGCGAGAAGCGCTCCAGCGGACTGGCGATTGTCGGCATCGCATTTGGCCTAGGCTTTATCGTTGGCCCTGGAATCGGCGGTTTATTTGCCCAGATTAACCTACTGGAGATCGCCCCGGCGTTGGGTAAGTTTGGCGTCAACCCATTCTCTGTGCCTGCATTAGTGAGCTTCGTGCTGGCACTCACTAATCTGATTTGGGTGGCGCGTAGCTTTAAAGAAACCCTACCAATCGAGAATCGTGGCAAGGCGAACCCCGACCGCAAAGGTGTCCCCGTGTTACGTATGTTCAAAAGCCGTTGCCCCGAAACGCGACGTACCAACCTAGTCTACCTGCTCTATATGCTAGCGTTCAGCGGCATGGAATTTACCCTCACTTTTCTGGCGGTCGAGCGCTTCCAATTCTCCCCTGCACAGAATGGCGGCATGTTCGTCTTCATCGGCTTTGTGCTAATTGTGGTGCAAGGCGGCATCGTTCGACGCCTTGCTGGGCCAGTTGGTGAAAAACGCCTTGCCGTGGCAGGCATTGCTTGCGGCGTCGCGGCCTTCCTTATTCTAGCAATCGCACTGAACCTCGGGCTGTTCTTCGGCGCAATCGCACTGATGGCCTTTTCGATCGGGCTCGTCTCGCCTACCCTCAGCGCACTGGTCTCACTTTATACTAACGAAGAAGAACAGGGCGCAGCCATCGGCGTGTTCCGCTCAGCAGGCTCACTCGCCCGCGCGATCGGCCCACTCTTGGCGGCCTTCGCCTACTTTGCGTATGGCTCAAAAAGCGCCTATTTATTTGGCGCTATCATCGTGATCTTGCCCTTAATCCTAGCCCTCAAACTCCCCAAGCCAATCAAGCACAGTTAATCGTCACCGACCAGTGACTACTAAGTTGTATTCTACTGTTGTAATAATTCTGATCTGCTTAAATATATCCATTTCCTAATAGGAGGCAGGCCTGCCATTAGCTTCCCTTAATCCAAAAACCAACCAGACAACATAACCTAATTAAACTATGCCAGTAGCAACACCTACACAATACGCAGCAATGCTCGACGCAGCCCAACAGGGTAACTACGCATACCCAGCGGTTAACGTCACATCGATCACTACGATCAATGCAGCACTGAAAGCCTTCGCAGACGCAAAGTCGGACGGCATCATCCAAGTTTCCACAGGTGGCGGTCAATTCGCTTCCGGTCTAAACGTAGCAGACGCAGCTTTCGGCGCAATCGTGCTCGCTGAAGCGACGCACTTGCTCGCGGAGAAATACGACGTGCTCGTCGGTCTGCACACAGACCACTGCCACCCTGAGAAGGTTGAAGGTTTCCTCAAGCCACTGCTCGAAGCTTCTCGCAAGCGCATCGCAGCAGGCAAAGGCCCGCTGTTCCAATCACATATGTTCGATGGTTCTGTAGTAGAGCTCGACGAAAACCTTAAGATCTCCAAGGAGCTGCTCAAGGAATGTGCTGAGCTCAACATCATCCTCGAAGTCGAAGCAGGTTGCGTAGGCGGCGAAGAAGACGGCCACGACACATCCAATCTTCCAGCTGAAAAGCTCTACACCACCCCCGAAGACATGGTCGAAGTGTACGAAGCACTGCAGCCACTCGGCCGCTTCATTTTCGCAGCGACTTTCGGCAATGTGCACGGCGCTTACAAGCCAGGTTCTGTACAGCTCAAGCCAAAGATCCTTCGCGATGGCCAAAAGGCAGTGACTGATAAGCACGGCGACGCAGCATTCATGGAACTCGTTTTCCACGGTGGATCAGGTTCTGAGCTTAGCGACATCCGCGAAACACTCGGTTACGGTGTGGTAAAGATGAATATCGATACTGACACACAGTATGCGTTCACACGCCCTGTCGTGACACACATCTGTGCAAACATCGAAGGTGTGCTCAAGATCGACGGCGAAGTCGGCAACAAGAAGACATACGACCCACGCGGCTACCTGAAAAAGGGCGAAGCCAGCATGGCAGCTCGCTTGGTTCAAGCAACCGAAGATCTTTGCTCCAACGGCAAGACGATCTTCGGCACTGTCTAAGCAATCCGCTTAACATTTCATCAAAGGCCAGACGCTCACGCGTCTGGCTTTTTTTTGGGCCCATAAGTAATAAAGCCGGACCCTTTCGCGCCTGAAAAGTGCGCTCGCCAGACCGACAAGATCCATCCAGACGCACGTTAAGATAAACGTATATCCCCCCAACAAAGATTGGCCGCTTATTGCCTCCAACCTTTGTTGGTGTACCTTAACTAGTGTGCATGCCATCTCACCACAGTTCCATGTAATACTATTTCTCATAAATATTAATAATTTAGCTGCGTATGGAAATGACGGAGCATTTCCCTCCAATATTTACATACGCAAAATATACTGAAAGTAGCATTTAGCTTACCCGCAATCAATGAGCTAAGCTTAATTCAGGAGCCGATTATATAAAATTTACTCAACGATAAATCTAACACATGCACTCTACAAAACGCTTTTTCGCTCCCCTTGAAACCAACACCGCAGAGACACGCACCACCGTCGCACCAACGACTGTCTCGAAGCTCGGTGCACTCGGCCTGGAAGTCCTCATTCAATCCGGTGCCGGCACACAGTCGAACTACAGCGACACGGAATACGAAAATGCCGGCGCCACAATCGTCCCCAATGCGGACACTGGCTACGCGCAAGCCGACATCGTCGCCCGCGTGAGCAAGCCATCTCCCGAAGATTTGGATAAGATCAAGCCCGGCACGCTGCACATTAGTTTCCTCGATCCGTTCAACGAAAAAGAACTAATCGACGACCTTGCCAGGCGCGACATCTCCGCCATTAGCATGGAGATGATCCCCCGCAGCACACTGGCACAAAAGATGGACGCACTTTCCTCACAGGCAAGTCTGGCAGGCTATGCCGCAGTGACGATGGCAACGGGTCGTATGACGAAAATATTGCCAATGATGATGACGCCGTCTGGCACCATCCCTCCAGCCCGCTTCTTCATCATCGGAGTCGGTGTTGCCGGTCTACAAGCCATCGCCACAGCGAAACGTCTCGGTGCACGTGTGGAAGCGTTCGACACACGCCCCGCAGTTGAAGAACAGGTTAAATCGCTCGGCGCAAAATTCGTTAAAGTCGATCTCGGCGAAATGGGACAAACCGAGCAAGGCTACGCCAAAGAACTCACCCCCGAGCAACTCGACAAGCAACGCCAAGAAATGGCCAAAGCCTGCGCCCGGGCCGACGTTGTTATCACCACTGCGAAACTGTTTGGCCGCAAGGCACCGCTAATTATAAACAATGAGGTACTCGATCAAATGCAACCAGGCAGCATCTTGATTGACCTCGCAGTCGAATCCGGTGGCAACGTCGAAGGCTCCAAAGTCGGCGAAGAAGTCGTCACCACAAACGGCGTGCGCATCATTGGCCCCGAAAATATCGAAGGCTACTATCCAACAGATGCGACACTGATGCTAGCCTCTAACTTCTACAATCTCATCGAGCACTTCTGGGACGCCGAAGCAAAGGACTTTCAATACAAAGAGGATGACGAAATCCTCAACGCCTGCCTCATCACTAAAGGCGGCGCAATCGTCCACGAACGCTTTAAAAGTTAATCGTTGATCGTTTTTTGTTAAACGTTGTTCGAACTAAACGCCAGCAAACCGCTACCACCAACCACTTTCACCCAGCAACGTTATGGAACTCATACTTTTACTCTTCATCTTCGTGCTCTCTGGCTTCCTTGGCTTTGAGCTCATCGCAAAAGTGCCTTCGCAACTGCATACACCGTTGATGTCCGGCTCGAATGCGATCTCAGGGATCACCGTCGTCGGCGCGATTCTCGCCGTCAACACCAGCTCCGACACCTTGTCCGTCTGGCTTGGATTCGCTGCCATCGTACTCGCTACCGTTAACGTCGTCGGCGGCTACATGGTCACCGATCGCATGCTCGGCATGTTTAAGAAAAAAGGTAATTAACCAACACCTTTTGAATTCAGACCAACCACTTTTAATCAATGGAAACTCTCGTCAATCTCTCTTACATCGCTGCGGCGATCCTATTCGTCTTCGGCATCAAGATGCTCGGCCACGCCGACACTGCTCGGAAAGGCAACCAGATCTCTTCGATCGGCATGGCGATCGCGATCATTGTCACATTGCTCAGCCAAGGTCTTGACTATAAGCTCGTGTTCGGCGGTATCGCCGCTGGGTCAGTGATCGGGTTCATTGCCGCCAAGCGCGTGCAAATGACTGGCATGCCCGAACTGGTCGCCCTGTTTAATGGCTTCGGCGGCCTCGCCTCGCTTCTAGTCGGTTGGGCGGAGTATCAACGCACTTCTCATACAAAACTAGCAGGAATCGATATTGCTAAGGTTGAAACCTTTACCGCAGGCGTCATCGTGCTAGCGATTCTAATCGGCGGCATCACCTTTACCGGCTCGCTTTACGCTTGGGGCAAACTATCAGGCAAGCTGAGCGGACGCGCCCTCACCTTTGGAGGACAAAAAACAGTTAATGCACTGCTCGCCCTCGGCATCATCGCCGCCGGCGCGATTTTCACACTGGCCCCGACCGCAGAGCTCGCTTACCCGACACTCGCCGTCGTCATCGTGCTCGCGCTGCTACTCGGCATCTTCGCCGTCATGCCAATCGGCGGCGGCGACATGCCCGTCGTCATTTCATTACTCAACTCCTGCTCCGGGCTCGCCGCCTGTGCGGCGGGCTTCGTGATCGCCAACAACGTGCTGATCGTCGCAGGCTGCCTCGTCGGTGCCTCTGGCCTGATCCTAACTATTATCATGTGTAAAGCAATGAACCGCACTTTAGTGAACGTGCTCTTCTCTAGCTTCGGCGCTACCACACCAGCCACTGGCAATGCCAGCACTGGCGAGATGAAACCACTATCGGTTGAAGATGCATACTACATTCTCGAAGCCGCTAGAAATGTCATCGTCATCCCCGGCTACGGCATGGCCGTCGCACAAGCGCAGCACGCCGTCAAAGAACTCGGCGAAGTACTCGAAGCCAACGACTGTGAAGTACGCTTTGCAATTCACCCAGTCGCGGGTCGTATGCCAGGACACATGAACGTGCTACTCGCCGAAGCCGACGTGCCATATGAGCAGCTCGTCGAAATGGACGACGTTAACCCAACCATTGAAATGGTCGATGTCGCCATCGTGATTGGAGCCAACGACGTGGTCAATCCAGCCGCAGTTGACGATCCTGCTAGCCCAATTTACGGCATGCCGATTATTAACGCGCACAAAGCAAAGACCACCTTTTGCCTCAAGCGCGGCAAAGGAGCCGGTTTCTCAGGTTTGGAGAACGCACTCTTCACCGCACCCAACAGCCGCATGATTTACGGCGACGCCAAAGCAACAGTCACTGGTTTGGTCGCGCAGTTTAAACGTAGCTAGCACCACGCACCGCGCTTCGCGCGGAGTGACGCCTTCGGCGTAGTGATAGTGAGAGTCTTTAGTGAGGATGGATGAAAATAGAAGCCGCTTCTACTGCAATTCACATGAACGGTTCTACCGTCGGCTCATACGATGCAGTGCGCACCGATACGGTGCTGCTCTACCCTAAATCAAAGAGTCACTCGCCACCCTCACAAGCCAAAGGCATCACTCGCCCGAAGGTCGCCACTCGCCACCCTCACAAGCCGAAGGCGTCACTCGACCGAAGGTCGCCACTCGCCACCCTCACAAGCCGAAGGCGTCACTCGACCGAAGGTCGTCCGAAGGTCGTCACTCCGCCAACGGCGGTGCTACTCGAGTCCGAGCTTCTGACGTCCGGCGTCAGAAATCATATGTGGCGTCCAAGGCGGATCCCATACGACATCGACTTGCGCACCAGACACATCTTTGAGTGCTTCGATGCGGGTCTTCGCATCATCTGCAATCACTGGCCCCATTCCACAACCTTGTGCAGTCAGTGTCATTTTCACATTGATCGCATACTTGCCGTCGGCATCTGCCGCTGCGACCTGCATATCATAAATGAGTCCGAGATCGACAATGTTAACTGGAATCTCGGGATCAAAACAGCTCTTCATCGCCTCCCAGACTTGCTCGTCGCTAAAAGGCGCATCGCTCTGCTCGGCTTCGGCAGCTTCGGCAACGGCTTTAAGCTCGGCCTGCGCAGCCGTGCCTAGGGCATCCCAATCTTTACTCGAAAGACGAAAGAGTCCGGAATCGGTGCGGATCGTCACTGTGCCTCCAAGCGCCTGCGAAATCACTGCACGCGTGCCAGCTGGCAACACTTGCTCCTCCCCAGCGGGAATCACTGTGGCAGTCGTATCACGAACGAGCGTTAATTCTTCGTTAAAATTCATACACACTACAAGAGACAGATTCAGGGCCATGTCAATAAACGTCACTGCAAGAACGCATACAGCATTTTTGTTTGCCCCACTTCTACACTAAAAAACTTGGCAATCCACCAATGAGCCCCACCATCAAACATCTCTTATATGACTTCCCTAGGTCAATCTCCCCACCGACCTTATCATAATGTATCATTTTTTTACTCAGGCATTTCGCCAAATCGCTATTCTCCTACTCTGCGTACTACCACTATCAAATCAGGCCGCCTCCACAAAAGAAGCACCGCTCGACCTCAGCATCATCGCGCAAAGCGATGCGCTGCGCCCCTATATGACATCCCCGCAGAGGATGGCATACGCCCAAGCTTCGCAGCTAATTAATCAGGGCCAGTCTGACATCCGCACTGGTGAAAATCTGCACTCACAGAAGCCCTCCGCACTGAACCCCAACAAGGATTTAAAGCCTCTCCATGAGCGCGGAAAGCAATTGGTCGAAGAAGGACAAGCGAAAGTCCACTCAGCCCAGCAGCAAATGATCCAGCTATTGACCACAGCGCAGGCTCGGCAGACAATCAATCAAGCGATCGCAGCGAAAAAATATAATTTTGAACTGATCGAGCAAACGTATCCTACCGCGCTCAAACAAGCCGCAATACAAACACTCGAAAACTGCCGTAATGCTGGCTATGCGAACATCTTCTACGATGGCCTACGCATTATTACCGCAGCGCAAAACAGCAAAGCCGAACCGAAAGTACACAATGCGACCTACGACACCTTCATCCAAGCAGATGGCACACAATTCAGCGTCAAAGTGCCTCTCAGCCTGAGACTAGAAAAAGACGAAAAAACTGCAGACTGTACTTTTCAATACGACAATGAATCAGCCTTTGAAGGTAAGAAAGTCGCCCTACTTGCAATCGAAGTAATCGCACCAGGCTCTGGATCGGAAGCGCTACTATCGGTGCGCGCAATCGACTTTAATACCCAACGGCTAATCAGTAGCGTTCTGTTCTATATCGCAGATGCCAGTGAGGTGCTGTCACCCGCAGTCACAGCAACTACCATTGGCGTAGAGTCCACCACCGAAGCAACCAATACACCGACACCGGCGCCGACTGCAGTCGTAACGACTCCACGCATGATTCCCGCGAGCCTTAGTATTAACGATCAAAATCAGTTGATCGAAAAGCTCTCAGGTCTGGCCACTCCCTACCTTTTTGAAATCGTCACCATAGGTGATTCGGCAGCACAGTCCATACTAGTCGCAGACCTACTCAAAGACACACTGTTGAAGAATTCAGCACTCATAATCGTAGAAGGTGATTTCATCCAACGCAGCTATTTACCATCAGCAGCCTTCCCGAGTGCCGCCACCGCTACATTGACGATCACACCGAATGCAGATGACTATACAATGATCGCTAAAGCTCACGGAAGCGACCGCTCACTAGAGGTCGGCACAGTGACGCTGCGCTTCCCAAAGTGAGTCCGAAACTACCCTTGTGACACAAAGAATCGCGGGCAACAGTGACTGCAATATCACCACACCCACTCGGCTGCGCTAAATATCCTTGAAGAGTCGAACGAAGTTCACATTAAACTTCTGTATGCCTAAAGTAATTATTATCGGTGCCGGTGGAGTCGGTAATGTCGTCGCACATAAATGCGCCCAGCTACCTGAAATTTTCGAAGAGATCGTCCTCGCCTCTCGGACAGTCTCAAAGTGCGACGCGATCGCCAAAGACGTCGAAGCCAAGCAAGGCCGAACGATCCGCACGGCAGCGATTGATGCCGACGATGTCGCTGCGACCACTGCGTTGCTACTAGCCGAAAAGCCGGACTTAGTGATTAATGTCGCGCTGCCCTATCAAGACTTGCCACTCATGGATGCCTGCCTAGCTGCAGGCGTCGACTATCTCGATACGGCCAACTACGAGCCACTCGACGAAGCGAAATTTGAATATAAATGGCAGTGGGACTATCAGGATCGCTTTAAAGACGCTGGCCTGACCGCGCTACTCGGCTCCGGCTTCGATCCGGGTGTGACCAATATGTTCTGCGCGTATGCGCAGAAGCATCTTTTCGACGAGATCGAGACGATTGACATACTCGATGCCAACGCGGGCGAGCACGGCCATCACTTCGCCACCAACTTCAACCCAGAGATCAACATCCGCGAGATTACTGCGAATGGCCGCTACTGGGAAGAAGGCGAATGGAAAGAAGTCGAGCCAATGAGCGTGCATCAGGTGTACAACTTTCCAGTCGTCGGAGAACAAGACGCTTACCTACTTTATCACGAAGAGCTGGAGTCCCTGTGCCAGAATATCAAAGGCCTCAAGCGTATCCGCTTCTGGATGACATTCTCGCAAAAATATCTCACTTACCTGCGCGTATTGGAAAACGTCGGCATGACCTCCATTGAGCCGATCGAGGTGAATGGCGTGAAGATCGCGCCGATCGAATTCCTCAGCAAAGTGCTGCCCGACCCAAGTAGCCTCGGGCCACGCACCAAGGGTAAAACCTGCATCGGTTGCGACATCGTCGGCACCAAAGATGGCCAGAAGAAGCGCATCTTCATCTATAACTCCTGCGATCACCAAGAGTGCTACCAAGAAGTGTCCAGCCAAGCGATCAGCTACACCACCGGCGTGCCTGCAATGATTGGCGCCCAAATGATTCTGCGCGGCCTATGGAAACAACCCGGCGTCTGGAACATGGAGCAAAACGATCCCGATCCATTCATGGAAGAGCTGAACAAGAGCGGCTTGCCATGGCAGGTGATTGACCTGCCACTGAAAGGCTAGACGCGCTTCTACTCCTCGCGGGGAAGTGAGCCCAAACTTCGATCCGGGTGCACAACGGACGTGCCTCCATCCTTAATCCTGCTCATACTCTTCATCATAGTCAGAGCGTTGAAGAAGAAGGCCATTCGACTCCGCCTAGAGGATTAAGAGTATGAATATGATTACGATTATGGCGTAAAAAAAGGTTCATCGTCATTTCCCGGGGAAATACCACTCTGTGCCTAATGTGGCGGCGATTCTGTTGGGGAGGATCGACCTCCGTGTCGACCGCAAGCAGTTTAGAAATCACATTAAAATCCAATATTCTCTGTCGGCTATTAGTTATGTCAGCCTCTCCCGCATCGGTACCGGACGACACGGAGGTCGTCCCTCCCAAGAGCCAGATGCGAATCCACCGCCCATCTATACCATTCCCGCTAATCGACGATGAACAAAAAAAGGCCGAGACACTTTATAGTGACCTCGGCCTTTTGTTTTTAAATCGTTCGAATAATTAAATAATCATGCCCGCCGCAACAGTGGCGTTGGTCAATTCATCAATCAGCACGAAGCTGCCGGTGATACGGTTGGACTTGTAGCTGTCAGCAATCAGCGGAGCTGATGTGCGGACTTTGATACGACCGATATCATTCAAGCCGAAAATCAAATCGTCTTCGACCTTGTGCAGCGTGTTGATGTCTACCTTGTAGCAGATCTCAGTCACAATCGCTTTCACTTCCTTAGTCGTGTGACGGAGGATGAATTTGCCACTGCCAGAAAGCTTCTTGTCGGAATCAAACCAGCAGATCATCGCATCAATATCTTGAGTCGGCACTGGCTGATTGTTTGCCTTAACAAGCATATCACCGCGCGACATATCGATCTCATCTTCGAGTGTGATCGTTGCAGACATCGGCGCGAAGACTTCCTTTTGAGGGCCATCAATCGATTCAATTGCTTTGATCTTTGAAGTGAAGCCTGAAGGTAGCACTGTGACATCGTCGCCTGGCTTAAAGACACCACCGGCCACACGACCCGCAAAACCACGGAAGTCATGATACTTGTCGGAATGCGGACGAATCACCCACTGCACAGGGAAGCGCGCTTCGACGTGATTCTCATCAGCACCGATGTATACGGTTTCCAAATGGTAGAGCAGCGTCGGGCCTTGATACCAAGGCATGTTCTCAGACTTATCGACGATGTTATCACCGGTGAGTGCTGAGGCTGGGATGAATGTCACCTCGACGATGTTATCCAAACGCGAGGCAAACTGCTTAAAGTCGGTGACGATCTTGTTAAAGACTTTTTCGTCCCAATCGACTAAGTCCATCTTGTTGACACAGACAACGACGTGCTGAATACGAAGCAAATTGGCGATGAATGAGTGACGGCAAGTCTGCTCGATCACACCCTTGCGGGCATCGATCAATACGATCGCTAGATTTGCAGTGGACGCACCTGTCACCATGTTGCGGGTGTACTGGATGTGCCCTGGAGTATCGGCGATGATGAACTTACGCTTTGGCGTTGCGAAATAGCGGTACGCCACGTCAATCGTAATGCCCTGCTCGCGTTCTGCACGCAGACCATCAGTCAACAGCGCGAGGTTCACATGCTCGTCACCTCGTGCCTTGGAGCTTGCTTCCATGGCCTCCATTTGGTCTTCGAAAATCGCCTTACTATCGTAGAGTAGACGACCGATCAATGTGCTCTTACCGTCGTCAACTGAACCGGCAGTAGTAAACCGCAGTAGGTCCATATCGAGGTATCCTGAATTATTATCTTCGCTCATGTTATTTAAAAAGTTGTTCGGTGTTCTGTTTTTCAGTTTCCGGTTAACATCAGCTATTAACCGAGAACCGAAAAAATGGGTAACTGATAAACTAGGTTTAAAAGTATCCTTGTTTCTTGCGGTCTTCCATTGCGGTTTCAGAGCGTTTATCATCGGCACGTGTGCCACGCTCAGTTTGACGGGCTGCTGCGACTTCGTCGATAATGTCGTCGAGGCTACCGGCTGTAGACAAGCAAGCTCCTGTGCAGGTCGCGTCACCAATCGTGCGGAAACGAACGATCATCTTCTCAACCTTTTCACCTGGGAGCAGTTCGATAAAGTCGCAGACGCCCATGATCACACCATCACGGATAAAGCAATCACGCTCGTGTGAGAAGTAGAGATGTGGCAATTCGATGTTTTCCGCCTTGATGTATTGCCAGATATCCATCTCCGTCCAGTTACTGAGCGGGAAAACACGGAATTGTTCACCGTGATTCTTACGTCCGTTGAAGATATTCCAAAGCTCTGGGCGTTGATTCTTCGGGTCCCATTGACCGAATGCATCGCGGTGAGAAAAGAAGCGCTCTTTCGCACGAGCTTTTTCTTCGTCGCGACGACCACCACCGAGCGCGGCATCAAACTTATTCTTTTCAATGCCTTCGAGCAGTGCGACCGTCTGCAAACCATTCCGGCTGGCACGTGGGCCCTTCTCTTCGACGACCTTGCCCTCATCAATCGATTCTTGAACCGAAGCGACGATCAATTCCGCCCCGAGCTCGGCAACATACTTGTCCCGAAACGCCATTGTCTCCGGAAAGTTATGGCCGGTATCGACGTGCATCAACTGGAACGGCAGCTTGGCCGGCCAGAAGGCCTTCTTTGCAAGGTGCGCCATGACAATGGAGTCTTTGCCACCAGAAAAGAGCAGGACAGGTTTCTCAAACTGCGCAGCAGTCTCACGAAGGACAAAAATCGCTTCGGACTCGAGCTGTTTGAGGTGGGTGATGGTGTAATCGTTATGCATTATTCTATATCAGAATTTAGAAGAAAAAATTAGAAATTTAGACCTTAGCGGTCAGTTCGATGAGCGGTATAATCCGCTCGAGAAGTTGGTTAATAGACTCTTCCTCGGTTTGAGAGTCAGTGGAGATCACCCAGTTGTTGTCGGCTGCGGTGGGTTCTTCGAAGGAGGAGTCTTTGCCTGTAAAGTGTTTCACACCACCAGCTGCTGCTTTGGCATACAGCCCCTTCACATCGCGTTCGGCGCAGGTCTCGAAAGACGCTTGCACATAAACAGGTGTAAAATCGGCTCCAACGATCTCGCACGCTGCCGCACGCAGATCCCGCTTGGGCGTAATAAACGAGGTAAATACCACTATTCCAGCATCCAGGAACAGACGTGCCACTTCGGAAATACGGCGAATATTCTCCTGCCGATCTTGATCAGAAAAGCCGAGGTCGCTGTTCAGACCGCTGCGAATGTTATCGCCATCCAAGATCTTCGTCAAAACACCGCGCTCAGTCAGCTTGCGCTCCACGGCATTGGCCAGCGTGCTCTTACCAGAACCAGAGAGACCATAAAACCAGAAAACATGTCCACGCTGACGCAATTGCGCCTCCTTGGCGTCGCGGCCAAGCATGCGGTGAAATTCAGTATGGATATTCTCGGGTGTGCTCATGGAGTGAAGGCTCGGATACAAGCGGGATTCTCAAAAAAGTAAACGGTTTATCCTTATTATTAGTTCTTGAGTCAAGAACTAATAATAAGATGGCCCGTGTTTGTTTCACTGGAGGGATCGCGTTTTCGGTATCCTCCTCAGCGCGGACTTCGGGGGACGACATCCCTCCACCAAAAACCACTAGCCTTTGGCCTTCTTCGTTGTAGCAGGCGGCGGGGCCTTCAACTTCTGGGCGGTCAGTGTCCAAGCCGATGAAAGTGTGGTCTCGCCCACATTCATCGCGACTTTCGCCCCACCTTCTAGCAGGGAAATTTTCAAAGCCTTGGCCAATCCATCTCGATCGATCAGCTTTCGATATAGGTTGAGCGCCAACTCGCCTTCTCCATGCTTATTCAAAAAATCAGCCACCTTTTTGACTAAAATAATTTCATCACTCGAAAATACAGTGATGTAACGGGTCACTTTTAGAGCCTCAACCGCTTTTTTCGGCTCATCTTCAGCCGCATACAATTTTGCCAACTCATATGCCAAAGCCAGCGATGGTTGCCGGACGAACTGCGTCCGCGCAAATGTCAATGCCTCGCCGGACTGACCTTCAGCTTGCAGACGATTGATCTGTCGCAGACAAAGATATGCGCTGAACGAATTCTGCATCGACTTCTGCAACTGCTCATCGAGCCCAACCTTGAAGGGTCGATAGAGCGGATCGCCAATTGCCACACCCTGCCAGCTCAAAGCCGGATTACTAAACATTGCCGCCTCGCCGAAGGTATGACCCTCCAACAATGCAGCCAGCAGCATGTGAGGATGATGCGTGTACTGCAGGTACGGCTCATAGACATTACCCACCGTCGCACAGTAGCCCTGACTGACAAAAGCCCCCAGCCAGCCCTTACTTAGAGAGCGCACGGTGGTCGCCGAAAAACTGTGTAAATGAAATCCAATCGCACCCGGCGGAACCGACCACTTGGGCTCGCGCCAGGCGCCATAGGCATTTTGCCGATACCAACCCATGTAAATCGCTGGCGCATCGTAACGATCTCTGCCATCCATTGGTCGCTTCGTCTTCTCAAAATCAGTATCGAAATACGCCGCCACTGCTAGGTCGCCCGCCGCTATCATCCATTCGTCCCCTTTCGCGTGCGGCCCACCAATATCAAAATACGCCCGCCCCAGCAGCCCCTCGGCTTCAGCTTGCATGCTGCGGGCGATCATTTTTTTAACGACTCCAACGCTTGGCCCGTCCAATCGACTGACCCGAATCACTCGCTTCGCATCCGCACTCGTAGGCGCCATTTTAGAGAACAACGGATTCGGCACAAACGCAGTCATTGGCAAATTCGCAGGCGCAGCCAGCAAGGCCAGCTCCCCATCGACGGAGCCATTGTTCACCTTGAACTGCTTCGGCAACTGCTCCGAGCCCTCACCCAATAGCGTCGGATCATTGGCAATACGAAGCGGCACGCCGCGCGTCGTGACCAAATAACTGATGTGATGCGTTGCCACCGATACACGCTCACGACCGACGACATCACGACCGTTGGCTTTCACCGCATTAATCCAATCCTTCTCAATCAAGGCATTGAGCAGTGGATTATAAATAGTATCCACAAACTCACGTACGGTGACCGTCTCCTTAGTCGGCATTTCCAACGCGATGATATTGGCCTTCGGAATCCCCCGCTGCTCGGTATAATATTTAGCGATCTCAGTCGAACCACTGTCATTGGCATTGACGACGACCACCACATGCGCTGCCTCATCAGCGGCTTGGCCAACAACGCAAGCCGTCAGCAAGCTGGTTAGGCCAATAATACTCAGAAAGAATTGATTAAAAGACATCGGTTATTGAATACGTTGAAGTCGCTTTCGATAGGCGACTATACCATTATATAAACTTTGGGCAAGTTTTTGCCGAAATGCCGGCGAACGTACTTTCTTGGCAGTTTCCGAATGCGAAACAAAGCCTAATTCAGTTAGTACACCAGGACACTCGATATCTTTGAGCACTGACCAACGTGCGCGCTTAATACCACGATCCGGCCCGCCGAGGCCCTGCACTAACGCACGCTCGATATAATAAGTAATCAAGGTATTCCAAGGGTCTTGTTCATTCCCAAGATAGCGCTTGGCATCCTTACTCGTCGGACGCGGAAACTTCGACGACGCCTGATACTGCGGGGTCAGCGCGTACGACTCAAAACCGGATGCCGAAGTCGAACCAGCGGCATTAAAATGTAAGCTAACAAACAAATCAGCCTTGGCACGGTTTGCCACTTTTGAGCGCTGTACCAAAGGAATATAGACGTCACTATCACGCGTCATGACCACTTCAAAACCAGAGCGTTCGAGCAGAGCTTTTAAACGCCGAGCCACATCCAGCGTCAGGTCCTTTTCCAACAAACCATAGGTATCATTACGCGCCCCACTGTCCTTCCCACCATGACCTGCATCAATCACCACACGTCGAATCCCTGGGCGCTCTTTAAACACCTGCGGCGTCAAAATCGGCTGGAGCACATGCTGATAGTCTGCCGTCGCGATAAAAAGCTGGCCCTTCGACTCGACCGTCGGGAATCCCAAATGTATCGGCAACCGATTGAGGTATAAGGCGCGACCGCTTTTACCGATATCAATCGTGGTCCATTGACTACGCAGGCGATATGTTTTATGGCCCTTTAACCAATACGCTTGCATGCCGAAACTCTTTCCCACCGTCGCAAGATCAATATACGACTTACCATCGATCTGAATCTGCCGAGCCGATAAGGCTGTAGGCATAAAAAAGCTTAGCACCGCAAGCAGTGCTAAGCTTTGAAAGATAATAGAAGTCGCCAGTCGGCTGACCTTAACTGAAAGGACGCCGCTCCACATAAGAATTAGGATTCAGCTGTTCCTTCGCCAGTTTCTTCGCTGGCTTCTTCGCCGGTTTCTTCGCCGGTTTCTTCGTCATGCTCCTCAATCTCGCTATCATCACGATCATCATACTCATGATTCGGCTGGTTGAACTTCAGCACACGCTTGGCCTCTGGCAATGGCGACAAAATGAGCGCCACCTGACGACCGACTAAACGAGGCTCAGAATCTGCCGTGGCGATGCCAGACAGCTCGTCTTTAGCCAGGTTCACGCGCACAAAGCCTAGATCACGGTGTTCGTTCTCACGTCCGCGAAACTGGAGAGTGAGCTTTACCTTATGACCGTGGTTAAGGAATCCCTCGGCACGACGCAACTTCGTCTCGAAGTCATGATCACCAATGCGAACACGGAATTTAATTTCCTTCAGCTTGGTTGCCTGCTGCTTGCTCTCTTTCTGCTTCTTGCTTTCCTCGTAAAGGAACTTGCCAAAATCTAAAATACGACATACAGGAGGACGTGCCGCCGGAGAAATCTCAATCAAGTCGAGTCCTACCTTTTGAGCGAGCTCAAGCGCCTTGCGGGGCGGCATCACGCCAAGGTTGGTGCCCTCGGGGCCGATCACGCGCACTTCTGTCGCGCGAATACGATCATTTCTCCTTAGACCTTTAGGTCCACGATTACGGTTCTGGAAGCGTCCGCGATTATTCGGGTATTTTGGCATTAATTGATGTGTAGATGAACGACTTGTATCGGAATTCGATCAGATAGCCTTTGCGAAAGTGGGAACAACTCCGTGCTGCTCCGAAAAATCACTTTATATCGTCAAAGATTTAGGTATTGATAACCATACAAGAATCGAAGGTTGCATGGAACAATCTGGCATTTCAACTCTTTTCGCCACTTCGATCGAGCATTCCACAGCCGCGCGCCACTTAGATACTAAAGCTCTCACCACAACTACAGCTCGACTTCGCATTCGGATTGCTGAATTTGAATCCACCGCCGACCATTTTATCAGAAAAATCCAGATGCGTACCGCGCAGGTAAAGGGCACTCTTGGTATCGACTAACACTTGCGCGCCAGACGAACGCACCAGGATATCTCCTCGCTTAGTGTCGTTCACAAATTTCATCTTGTAGCTCAAGCCATTGCAGCCACCACCGGTAATTTTGATGCGCAAATACTCGCCTTTTTGCTCACGCACGACCAAAGACTGCAGCTTCACCCCAGCCGGCTCGGTCACCAAGACCAGCTTCTCATTACCTTCACGGACGCCCTCAGGGAGCGTGTTTGTCGTATCAACACTCATATCTCTTAAATTACGCTATAAACTAGCAACGACCAACCAACAACCCACAATTAGCCCGCGGTCAACTGCCGAGCGACAGAAAGTGCCGCCGCAAAACTGCCACAGTCCGCCGATCCTTGCCCAGCAATATCAAAAGCAGTGCCATGATCCGGACTCGTGCGCACATAGGGCAAGCCCAGCGTTACATTCACCGCCGTATCAAACTCCAAGGTCTTGACTGCGGCAAGCCCCTGATCGTGATAAGCCGCGACTACCACATCAAAGTCCCCACGACGCTGACGAAAAAACACCGTATCGCCTGGTAAACAGGCTGACAGTCCTGGTATTTCAACGCGCAACCGATCCAATGCAGGGTCGAGTACATCGCGCTCTTCAACACCAAGAATGCCCCCCTCACCTGCATGCGGATTTAAGCCACACACACCGATCCGTGGTGCTTCGACGCCAAAGGATTTTGCGAGTGCATACGCACGCCGGACCGCCAGCTCTAAGCACTTCGCGGTCAACGCAGCCGCCACCTCGCGCAATGGAATATGCCAAGTCGCCAATACCACCCGCAATTCATTGCCGACAAATCCCATGCTTGGTTCGCCGCCCCAGACCTCTGCAAAAAACTCCGTCTGTCCGGGCTGCCTAAAACCGACCTGTTGTAGCCAATACTTACTCACTGGCCCCGACACCACACCACGAAAACGACCATCCACACAGCCCTGCGCCGCAGTCTGTAAGGCAGCTAATGCCACCTCGGCTGTCGCCCGCGAAGGTTGCCCCAGCACGACCTGAAGATCAACTGGCCCGACCGCCTTAAAAGCACAACCGAGCTCGGCCGCCAAAGGCTCCGCCCAAGCGACTGGACCAATTAAAATACAATCATTGCCGCGCGCCGACTCACTGCGCAGCGCCCCAGCAATCACCTCAGGACCGATCCCCGCAGGATCACCACAAGTAATCGCCAAGGGCAGACTCACAACATCACTTTCAACCTTCATACTTTTTCACCTGCATACCTCAGGTCGCCTCATTCGAAGACTGCACAAAGCCACGCTTGCCATACTCGAAAAACGCCAAAAAGCGCGCACCCGTCGCAGTCACGCCAAACTCATGCTCACGCATTGCCTCAGCGGCTTTCTTCTTCAGATTACCACCGCCGAAATAAACCGCACGATAGCACTTTTTGAGATCCGCCAAATCCGGACGCCCAAAATCACCACGTCGCAAGCCCACCATATTCAAGCCGTGGGCCGTATTACGCTCGGCCGCCATTACATACGGCGGCACATCCGCTGAGATCGATGCATTGCCGCCAATCATCGCATACGTGCCAATTCGGCAGAACTGATGAATACCCACACCGCCACCGATAAAGACATTCGCTCCGATCGTCACGTGCCCCGCAAGCATCACATTATTAGCGATCACCACATCCTTACCCACCTTACAATCATGGGCAATATGCGCCTGAGCCATCAAAAACGAACCATCCTCCACCACGGTGTTCGAACCAACACTCGAGCCACGATTGACAGTGCAACCTTCCCGAATCACCACATTATTACCGATCACCACGCTACTCTTCGTCAACGGATCAAAGCTCAGCGACTGCGGATCGCCACCGATCACCGCAAACGAATCGACCGTGACGGCATCACCGAGAACCACACCATGGCGCAGAATCGCATGAGCCGCGATTGAGCAATTCTCACCGAGCACGGCGTCGTCCTCGATCAAAGCATATGGACCGATGATGGAACCTGCACCAATCACGGCAGATTCAGAAACAAGAGCAGTAGGATGAATAGACATGCACTTAACAATTCCCACCTTTTTAAATTACTCAAGAATGGAAATTTTTTGTTGGAAATTGACCTAAAACAAGCGCATCTGCGGTGCCTGCACCATATTGTAGACTTTCAGCACACGCACTAATTGTAGCAGTTCCGACTTATGATAGCTATGATTCACCTCCACATGCCGCAGTAAATCTTCAAGGATCGTGCTAAACGCAATCACCCCATCCACACCCTGCGCCTTAAAGAGCTCTAGACATTCGTTGCGCTGTGGCTCTGCCGTCGGCAAGCCAGGCAGCACCAAAATCTTCCGATAAGTCCCCACATCCTCAAGCAGCCCCTCCTCCACTTCAAACAATACATCCGTTTGGCTCAGCACGCCCTTCTTTAGAAACTCTAACAAACGAGCAGGACTTTTCAAAATCGCCGGCGTCACTCGGGTCTGTTGCCAGCTATGCACCACCACGATCGCCTGCCGGATCGCAACCATATCCGAAGAGAACAATTGGAAGTTCGGTTCTGGTGCATCTGACGGCGCTGATGGATTATGGACCAACAAATCTACCGTCTCCTGCGCAGTTTTTTTGCGCGAATGCACACTGTGCTTAAGCAAGTGACGTACAAAAAAACCGTTCAATTCAAAATACTCGCGGACAATGTCTTCATCAAAACTCGCCATGATACAAAACACTTACATAAAGATGCAGCACTCGTCAATGCCGAGAAACGCACTCTCCGCAATCGCTGTGCTTGTTTATCACGAGCAGATTAACTCGGGGATCTTGCGTTCGCAACCATCCGCAGCAAGTAAGCCGATTCAGATACCGAGCTGATGAATTTCATGAGCTTTTTTCTGACGGTCACCCTATAGGCGCGGCAACTGATTCACATTTATGCATATTTATCAATGATTGAAAAGTATCCCATTCAAACAACGAAGTTAGGCGACTAGATATACCCGAGCTTGGAACTCTTGATTTAATATGACGACTTGTATCGGCGCCACGTCTTGATAAGTTAAAAAGCAACTAGCACCGCTCTAATGATGGAAGACGCTCTCAAAAATCTATTTTCTCAGCCAATCGTAATCGGCATCTGCATAGGTCTGGCCATCGCGCTATTGGTCTGGATACGTGCAGGAATCAAAGCCCTCTCACAAAAATCCGATGCTGCCGCGCGAAGGGACAAATTGGAGGACGAGATCGCCAGCCTACAAAAGCACCTTCACACCCAGATGGAGATCAACAACAAGGGCAACGAAGCCCTCAAGCAGGAACTGGCCAATCAAAGAGAGACCAGCCAGAACCTCACCCAAGCAGTCAGCGCATTAAAAGACAAACCAAGTCGCGCCGAGATCCGCACCCTACATCTCTATACTATAGCGCTTAGCATCATGAACACGCGCGCGCCGGGCTTTGGGTCCGCATGGGAAAGCGCCCTCATAGACGCCGAAGCAGAAGTCAAAAAAGAAGAGTCTGGCATCATCGGCTGGATCAAAAAACCGTTTCTGCCAAAAAAATTAACCTCCGTCAAAGCGACTGAAGAGACTCAGAGCTAGGCGAGCGATCTATTCAGGTTACCTCAAAAAGCGCAACAGGCTCAAAATAGGATAAATAGTCCTGTTTTGTTATCTGAGCACTTTGCCCAATCACGAAGGATTCAAATGAAACAAGTAAATGGTTTTTGAGCTCCTTTGCGGCCTGAATCCTGCCACTTTTCGAGCATCTCTACCTCTTACATCCCACGCTCTAAAAACAAAGCCAATGCGCCTTGATTCCAGCCGTTGCTTTGCGGGTTCTGTCGATTCGTTGCGCCTGCGTGCTTCAAGAAGCGCCTCAAGGCATCAGGGCTATCGCCGGGTGACCAATGCACCCAATAACTAAAGCCATCGAGCAGGCCTGCTGCCGTTGCCAGCGGCAGGAAAGCATCGACCACCATGGTATTAAAACGCTGCTCTGCAAGGGCACCACTGAAAATCGATTCGCTGAGCGCGGCGCTGCGCTGCGGTAGGCTCACCGCCTTGCGAAAGACCGACGTCAAACCACCAACCTCACGCTGCGGGAATGTCTTTAAACACGCGGCCAAGCGATCCGGCCAGTGTGGTTGCTGTTGCACGATCTGCAAATATTGCGCCAAGCGACGGCGCGGATGATTCGCAGGCCGCAGGCCGTTGAGCTTCCAGTGCGCTGCTTCTTGGGCAAATAGATTATCACCGCTAATGCCATCGGCACGCATCGCAGCAAGCGGATACTTAGCTGCCAGCCGCAGCATCGGCGCACGATTGCGCGCATAGCCTAAGACTTCAAACGCGTAGCCATGACACGCCGCCTCCCACCCTGCAGCCTGCAAACGTTGCAGCGCATATCTGAGCTTGTGTTGCCAACGCGCTTCAGCTCGCTCGCGCAAGATTCGCAAACGCACATCGAGCGGCTTTTCAATAAACTGCGCGACCCACTCTAGCTCGTCTTGCTGCTCCAACTCGAGAAGGGCGTCATCCATTGCATACGATTCCAGATCACGATTCAATAGTGGCATTAAATACAACAGCTCTGGTACATGCCCCTTCGATGTTTTTACTGGGTTGGGATTTCGCCGTTCGGGGTGTAAGACCACGTGCAGCACCACACCATCAAAATTGGCGTCGCGCTCATGCTGATGACTGTGCCAATCCGATATATTAAAATGCACCTCCACGTCGCCGACAATTTCAACACCATCGAGAATCAGGCGCGCTTCTCTAAAATCGGGCCCCTCTTGTAAATTCCACCGTCCAGGATCTTTCACTTCGAGTGTCTTGCCCGAAACCGTCTGCAACCCCGCCAATGCATAATCCTGCCGCAACCAGACCTTTTGAACCACCCGCTCGGTTAAAATGAACGGCCCGTAGAGCCCCTGAATTTCTTCGACATGATTAGTCTGCATAAAAATAGAAGTAATAACAGCGCGAACGTAAGCAAGCGGGATCGACATATTCTTACGCTAATTAACAAAGCTTACAAACTATCTATTCCTTTAGTATTTATGAACTCCAAAGGCAATGAAACTGGTCGATCCTAAAGATCGCCCGCCTCAGGACCGACCACTATACACATAGCATCGACGGCAAGGTCGATGATCACCATAGCTCAGGCTGAAATCATCCGTCTTACCACCAATGCTATGCAGAGTTTAAAACCACCACCCCGTCACAAATCAATATCGAGACCGTTCTTCCACTCTGAAGCGTTTGCCTTGCGGCGGCGCTGCGCATCTTGGATGAGGCGTACACCGCAAGCACGTGCCCAAGCAAACAATTCCTCTGCATCCATCGCCATCGCTCCGTTGGCTCGAATCGACTCACGTACCATATTATCCTGACTCACCACCGTGACGCGCGCCGGGTTCGAAATACGAGCCACAATTCGCTCAATCACCCCATCAGCCGACAGCCCCGCCGGCGCATAGATCCATTCGAAGGTCTTTTTACCAAATGGATGATCCACTTCGAGCGAGGTATTGCGACTATCCAAAATCAACGCCGTGCGCACCCCTTCGGCATCATGGATCGAGGCCACCATCTCCGTCAGCCGATCACGCGCAGCGTCCAGATTACCACGCAGCACCTCGCGCAGCTCATCCGTCGCATAAATTACATTATACGCGTCAATCAGGAGGTAACGTTCTTCGGACATAAAACGGAATACCATACGACAAAAAAGCTAGGTCAACGCTCCAAACAATAATCAATACCCTTAGTGACACAGACATCGCTACGCCAGCTTTGCCAGACCTCCGTATTGTCTGTGATGAACAGGTAAGGCGCAGGTCTATCGGACAATGAACTGGCAAGAATGCCTGTGTCACAAATAAAGCGCCTATAATCTAAGCTGAATCGCGAATTGATTTAGCCACAGAATGCCACCACACTGCGTTTTATTCGTTATGAAACCGATCCAATCCATCACCTTTGCAGTTAACTCATCCAAGCCTGGGGCTGCCGCCGTGGCAGAGAGCCTCGCCGCGCTGGCTGAGAGCGAAGGGGTGACGACACACATTTTAAAGGGATATCCGCTCACCGCCGATGCCCTGATTGGACAAGACCTGTGCTGTGCAATTGGCGGCGATGGCACACTGCTCGGCGTTCTGGATGCAGCGCTCGAATCCGGATCCGCCGTGCTTGGTATTAACCTCGGCAAGCTCGGCTTCCTCGCCACCTTCACCGAAGCAGAGGCGGCAAGAGATCTACCCGCACTTATCCAAGGGAAATACTCGATCGCCGAACGCTCGATACTGAGCTGCACGAATGCAAAAGGTCACTGCATCTATGGGCTGAACGACGTCGTCATCAAAGAAACTCAAGGCAGCGGGCTGATCCGCCTCTGCGTTTCCGCCAACGGCAATCCGGTATCGGAGTATCACTGCGACGGCCTCATTTTTTCGACTCCGACTGGCTCGACGGCCTATAACCTCTCTGCCGGCGGCCCGATTATCGGCCCGAAAGTCAGCGCCATTGCGATGACGCCGATTTGCCCGCACACCTTCGGTAATCGTTCAGTTATCTTTGACCACTCAACCCAAATCAAAATCGAGAGCGGCGAGCCCGGTCCCAGCCCTCGCATCACCATCGATGGACGCGTACGTTTCGAACTCAATGGCAACTTCCCAATCGAAGTGACTGTGGCCGAAAAGAAATTTCGCCTCATGCAAAACCCAGATCACTCGCACTTTGCGATCGTCCGCGACAAGCTCAACTGGGGCGGGCCAGCAGTTCGTTAGCTGGAGGGCAATGCTCCGTCATTGCCGCCATTCACAGTCAGCGTAGCGAGCGGGATTACCCCGCGATCCTACTCCTGCTGCTACTCTTACTCTTACTCTTACTCTTACTCTTACTCTTACTCTTACTCTTACCGTAGTTGCCGAATTGAGAAAGGCGCATAAACCGATTCACGGCGGAAACGACGGAGCGTTTCCCTCCCAAAAGTGCCCCTCAAGTCTCAGCTCTCTAGTCTCTAATAGTGAACATTCTCGGAAATATTCCTCCCCGTCAGCGCCAAGCCTGCACACAGGTTGCTGAATTACTCAAAGCAGCCGGTGGACGCGCCTTGCTTGTGGGCGGTTGCGTGCGTGATGGCTTGCTCGGAATTCCCGCCAAGGATGTCGACATGGAAGTGTATGGTCTCAACGCGGACGAGGTGGAGCGCACCCTCAAAAAGACATTTCGACTCGACACTGTGGGCCGCGCATTTGGTGTGTTTATCATTAAGGGGCACGACATCGACCTCGCCTTGCCCCGCCGCGAGTCAAAGAGCGGGCCGAAGCACACCGATTTCGTCGTTGAAGGCGATCCCAATATGTCGCCCAGAGAAGCCGCCTCGCGACGTGATTTTACCATCAATGCCATCAGTATCGACCCGCTCACCGACGAGCTGCTCGATCCTTACGACGGCGTGACAGACCTCAATGCCCGCCGCCTGCGCCACGTCTCCGACGCCTTTAGCGAAGATCCGCTACGCGTGCTGCGCGGCATGCAGTTCATCGCCCGCTTCGACCTCGAAGCTGCGCCGGAAACCATCGCACTCTGTCGCAAACTCTCGCCTGAGCACTTGCCCTCCGAACGCCTATGGGAGGAATGGAAGAAGCTCATCCTTCAGGGCGCACAGCCATCAAAGGGCCTACTCTTTTTACAAGCCTGCAATTGGTTGCAATATTCCTCAGAACTCGAAGCCCTTGTCGGCTGCGAACAAGATCCGGAGTGGCACCCCGAAGGCGATGTTTGGACCCACACTTGTCATTGCCTCGATGCCTATGCACGTCACCGTATCGGCGATGAATGGGAAGACCTAATAGTCGGCCTAGCCGTGCTTTGCCATGACATGGGAAAACCCGTTTCCAGCTTCGTCGATGACAAGACTGGCCGCATCCGCAGCCCTCGTCACGACATCGACGGCGTGCCGATTGCGCGCGCATTCCTCGAACGCTTGACGCGACAGAAAAAGATATTTGAAGAGGTGCTACCGCTGGTCGAACAACACATGCGCCCACTCGCACTGTATCGCGATGGCGCAGGTGATACCGCGATCCGTAGACTCGCCGCCCGCGTTAAACGCGTGGATCGCCTCACCCGCGTCGCCTTTGCCGATAAGAGCGGCCGTCCACCCATCGTAGTCGATGACTTTGCCGAAGGAGAATGGCTCCTAAAGAAAGCCACCGAACTGGCAATTCAAGATAGCGCCCCGAAACCGCTGATGTTGGGCCGCCATCTAGTCGAACTCGGCATCAAACCGGGACCACACTTCGGCAGGCTGCTCGACAGCTGCTACGAAGCACAGATGGAAGGTGAATTTACCGACATCGAAAGTGGCCGGATCTATCTCAAATCCATTATCGAAAAGTAAGGATTCGCTCCCATCATTTTAGCCTAGGGGCAATGGATTCCACAGTGCGCTACGAAATCATCCGTGCAGTGAAGCTGTGGACCGGTTTCGACGGAACTTGACACCTGCGATTTCAGGATTTGCACGTTCTACGTAAATAGATCCCCAATCACTCCGCTCGACCGATTTGGCTCGCATTTTCACGGCGAAATGCGTGTGGCGTCAGACCACGAGACTTGCGGAACAATCTGGCAATCACAATCACCTCCTACCGCTACAGTGGTTTTTCGCTACGTGCGACAGCGCACTGGAACCAGTCCAACAGCACCGTGCTTACCAGCGAAGGCGAAGATCGTGCAACGGCCAATTTCTCGCATGCACGCTGGGTTCGTCTCGAAGGCGCGGCCAAAGAGAATCAGACTGCAGGCATACTCATAATGAGCCACCCGAGCAATCATACGCACCTCGAAAAGCTGCGCACATGGGACAAACAGTATAACGGCGCGATCTTCATTAACTTCAATACAGTCGCTGATTCGGACTGGGTGCTACAACCAACGCTGTCCTACACCCGCAACTACCAGCTGTTCATCTATGACGGCAGCCTCTCAGCAGAAGATGCAGATCAGTTATGGGGAGATTACGCTATCGCGACTAAATAACAGAAGCGATTGCCTCGAAACCGATTTGACTCGAACGACATCTAGTCGAGCTCGACATCAAGCCTAGTCCACCATTTTTTGTCAGATTCTCAACTGCGCTTATTAAGCACAACTCGAAGGTAAATCCACCAATGAGGCCCGCGGTCGCGCCGATCTAAAATCCACCGTCGAAGCGCAGGAATAGTGGCTCTACCATGTTAGCGTAGGGGCCATGCTTACGCAAACCACGACGACACCAAAATCACTCGAACACTACGCGGGCTTCGCAAGTTATTATGCTCGCAGAGTGCAAAGCCCCTACTCTAATTCCAGAATCTGCACGTCCTGCATTAACAAATCCTCGACGTCACCTCCAAGGTCATTAACTGGAATGGCATCAAACTGAACTGGTACAAGCGCCTCAGCTTGTTCAAACAATAGAGGCTCGATAATGAATAGTTGCTCAATGCCATGATGCGAGAATTTATTAATATCGCGCCACGTTGAAGTGCGTGCAGTCAGCTCAAAAGATTCCTCAATCAGATACTCATCTGCAGCGATACTATACACTTCGCGAAACCCTAGAAATGGATAGATCGCCAAATAATGCTCTCCACCTCTGGTGCCCATATACTTCCAAGGTTCATAGAATTTACAACCGTGTTGCATGTTCATTCGCCACAGGTCTGACTTCGTCACCTGCTCCGAATAAAGCTGCTCCGGCGCACCTACAGCAATCAAACTCTCCTGCACTGCAACACCGGTTCGATCCGCGGCAATCGCAACAGTTGCTGCGGGAACCACTAGAACTGTTGAGTCAGCAGCAGCCACCAACGACCCGACATTCAATGAACTGTCGACATCCGACGATTGGCATCCACTAAGCAAAAATACACATAGCCCAGCAAGTGCTCCCCAAACAGCAAGTTTACGGCGCTCAATCCTCATCGTTAACTCCACGCTCAGGACAATCCGCCTGGCACGACCAACATTCGGTGAAGTTACCTTCATTTCCTTCGGCACAAAGCGCGCATTCCCAATCCGCAGCGACCTCTGACGAAGCAGACTCAGCATACACCGCCAGTAATTTCCTTGCGCGCGTCGCATCTTCAGCCGTATGCCCACAGATATTTGGATACATACTAGGAATCGGCACTGAGGTCGTCATCGTTACTGAATTCCGATTCCGTAACAGCGGTTCTATGCCAGCATCCTCAAGGATACCTTGATACAGCCCTACTTTACTAAAATCGTGATTTCGATCGATTTCAATCATAGCTCTAGAGCGTTGCATTTGAAATACGAATCGAATCTTCCGACTTGATCTGCTTGAAACAATCGGGGCACAAATACCGGTCCAATTGAGCTACCAGATAAGATCGCTCATCCCAGCTCAGCTTTACACCGCAGCCAAACGCGCTGCCACATTTGGGACACGAAGTGGATGCGTTACTTCGCGACATTTGATCGGAGCTCGCACGCCTCTAACAACCAATCGGCAGCACTGACATGACTGCCTGCATGCAATAGCCCGCGAAGTTCGGCAGCACCCACGGCAGCAGCGTGGCCAGCTCGCGGATCATCGAGCGCAATTAGAATTTGCTCAGCTAAGCGTTTCGGCTTGGCGGCGCCTTGAATAAATTCGGGATGCAGTGGGCGCTTAAGCAACAGATTCGCAATGCCGATATACGGAATCTTTATCAATATTCGCCCGAGCCAATAACTGATCGGGTTGAGACGATACACGATCGCACCAGGAATGCCTGACAGCGCACAGGCCAACGACATTGTACCAGAGCTCATTAATACTGCGCTGGCCGGCAAACCGTCCTCCTCATTACGCACTAGCTCAATTGAGCGCTGCAACAAAGGATAGTCCTGCAAAACAGTCTCCAAGACAGCGCGAATACGTTGACTCGGGTAAACGACCTTTGCCTTTAACCCTGGCTTCGATTTTTGCGCTAACTGAAAGCCCTGCAACAACAGCGGGAAGATGCGACCGACCGCAGCGGTGCGACTCCCTGGCAGCAACAGCACCGGTGCCGAGGGGTCGTAACTGAGCGGCAATTGATAATCGTCGCGCACGAACGGATGGCCGACAAACTCGGTCGGCAGTTCGGTATCGGCAAAGCACTCGACCTCGAATGGGAAAATCACACCGAGACGATCGAGCGTGCGCGCCATCTTAAAGCGACGCTTCGCTTTCCATGCCCAAACCTGTGGGCCGATGTAATAGCTAATGCCGATATCGCCACCGCCTTTTTTACTCAGTCCACGTTCGAGCAATTGCTCAGCGATGCGCAAATTGAAGCCAGGATAATCAACGAAGCAAATATGCTTCGGACGATAGCGCTCGATCCAATCCAGCGTGCGATCAAACAGCGCCTTAAAGAAACCATAATGCCTGACGACTTCAGCAAAGCCGACAATCGACATCGCAGTTAGGTCGTAAAGCAGTTGTGCGCCCTCGGCCTCGAGCTCAACACCACCCAGACAGGCGACCTTAATGTCTGGGTGCTTCAATCGCATATTAGCGACAATTTTCGCCGCATGTTCATCACCGGAATGCTCACCAGCAATGATGAGTAAATCCGGCTGCCCGTTAATCGGTGCAGCGAAATCGGTAAGAGCTGGTAGCTGTTCAGACATTAATTCGATGGACAAATAAATTATTTATCAGCGTGAATCAGCTCAGTGATCCGAATCGCCAGTTCGAGTGCAGACTTGCCAAGCTCAGCACCGACCTTTGGTTGGCCAGCGTCCTTGACGACTTGCATAAAAGACGCGAGTTCGAGCTTAAGCGGCTCATCTTTTTCAATTGGAATTTCTTCGCGCACGAGTTCTGAACCTTGCTTGCGTAGAAAGTGACCGCTTTGATTCATAAAGTCCAAAGAGAGATAGTTCGCTGGTTGAAAGACGCGGATCTCACGCACCTTCTTCATGCTCACGCGGCTGGTGTTAAGATTGGCCACACAGCCGTTTTCAAAAGTGATACGTGCATTGGCAATGTCTTCGCTATCAGAGAGCACATTCACACCCACGGCATCGACCTGCGTAATTGGCGAACGGACTAGCGCGAGAATGACACCGAGATCATGGATCATCAGGTCGAGCACCACACCCACCTCTGTACCACGAGGATTGAAAGGTGCCAAGCGATCGGCAGTAATAAATTGTGGCTTGGTCACCGCATTTTCGAGATAGCCCATGACTGGATTGTAATGCTCGATGTGGCCAACCTGCACGATACGTCCCGCAGCCTTCGCCGCAGAGAGAATGTCTTCCGCCTCTTCAAGGCTGACGCACAGCGGCTTCTCGATCAACAGATGACAGCCGCCGTTAAGCAACGGCACTGCCACATTACGGTGATGATCGGTCGGCACTACGACGCTTACGGCATCGCAGGCTTCGGCCAATGCTTCGAGCGAGTCAAAGCGATCACAATTGTGTGCTGCACACATTTCGGTAGCGCGCACGTCGTCGGACTCGACGATACCCACCAACTCACACTCCTCGAGTGCAGCATAGATACGAGCATGGTGTTGGCCGAGAGAACCGGTGCCTACGACACCACAGCGAATTTTTGAGTCTTCAGACATGCAGATCACAAAGCGGGAATCTAAGGCAGATGACAAGACGAGATTCGGGCTAAGGGGTGTAATTGCGAAAGGTATCACAGTCGTTGTTGAAAAACCTGCTCCCGTGGCGTCTGCGCTTGCACAGGCCAATTCGAGCAACCCCCTTGACTTCTGACCGTCGCACGCGACGACGCCACGCGACAACTTTCGCAATTGCACTCGATGTTAAGAACAAGAATGCCTGGGTCACTTACCCCTCCTACTTTCGCTGAAGTCGCTTCGCGCAAGCGCGATAGGTGCGCAACATGTGCTTCACCACTTCGGGGATCGTGCGTCCATCAGTGGAGATGCAAGCACCAGAGTCCATATAGACGGGCTCGCGGGCGGCCAATAGCTCACGAATACGTGCCTCAGGATCTGCCACATTCAGCAGCGGCCGGTTATTATTTCGACTAGTGCGCTCGATGATACTCTCGACTGAGGCAAACAAGCAGACCACAACGCCCTTTGAATTAAGCAGTTCCGACATACCCTCCTGCACGACGAGCCCCCCCCCACAAGAGACGACACAGCCCTGAGTCGGATGACCTGACTCGATAAAATCACGCTCGTAAGCACGAAATTGTGCTTCACCCTCAGCAGCAAATATCGCCGGAATCTTTTTACCTACCTGCTCCTCAATACGATCATCCGTATCTAGGAATTTATAGCCCAGCTTACGCGCGACACGCCGCCCGATCGCGGACTTGCCGACGCCCATAAATCCGACTAAATACAGATTTGGCTTGGTTGACTGGCTTTTTTGATTCACTGCCTTGGGTTTTAGAAGAGGTCGCGCCTGGTGCGACACTATTTTTTAATACATTTCCACTCAGTCTATATTTAAAAATCTGAATTGAGAAATCAAAGGACCTCTGAAAGCAACGACGGTGAATATTATATTGCTCACAATCCATACTGGCTTCTGATCGCTGCCTGCTGTTTTCTCACTCTAGTTTCACTCAACCTATACACTTGAAGCCCTACCGCTCCAAGCATACTACAAATCATATGGATAACAGCGTCGTCGCAGTCAGCGTAAAAGGAGTCATGCCCACATCAAATGGATGTGCGGTTTTTTTGGGGAGCGATGCCAAAACCTTTGTCATCTATATGGAACGCGCCATTGGCGAAGCGATTCAACGCGCCGTCAACGGCGAGCAAGCCGAGCGCCCGATGACCCACGATCTGATGATCACCCTGCTCGACGGTCTCGGTGCCGAAGTGGAGCGCGTCGTGATCAATGATGTCAAAGAAGGCACCTTCTTTGCCCGCCTCATCGTATCGATGGAGAACGAGCTCGGCCACAAGATCGTCGAAGTCGACGCCCGCCCAAGTGATTCGATCGTCCTCGCTCTTACCAGTGAGAAGCCACTGTATGCCGCTCAAATAGTGCTCGATGCCGTCGACGACATGACCGAGATCCTCGCAAAGATCCTCAAAGAAGGCGACTAAGTCACGTGTTGAAGGTTGCTCGTTGCGAGCGGGATACCGTCCCCCTCGACCAACCACTAACAACCACCACCGAACAACGATGCATCCACTTCCAGAACCTTTAATCCCCGGCCAGCCTTGGACTGCACTGGCTCCGATGCAGGATGTCACAAACTTGCCGTTCATGCAGTTGCTGGGTAAATACGGCGCTCCCGACCTGCTCTTCACCGAATTCTTCCGCGTCCACTGCCACTCGAAGTTAGAGCAATCGATCATCGACTCTATCTGTGAACATGGCACGGGACGCCCCGTGTTTATTCAGTTGATCGGCGAAAGCCTCCCTGATTTAGAGCGCACGGTGCAGGAAATCGAAACAATGCAGCTACCTGTAGCTGGCATCGATCTGAACATGGGCTGCCCCGCCCCTAAGGTGTATAAGAAAAAGGTCGGCGGCGGCCTGCTGCGTGATCCAGCTAAAATCGACGGAATCCTAGGCTGCCTACGCGCCGCGATCAAAGGCCGATTCACCGTCAAGATGCGCATTGGATTCGACGGCGACCAACATTTCGATACCATCCTCGATCTAGTCGAAAAACACGACGTCGACCTACTCAGCCTCCACGCCCGCACTGTCAAAGAAGCGTATCGCAGCGAAGTGCACTACGAATATATCAAACGTGCCGCGGAGCGGCTCACCTGCCCCGTGCTCGCTAATGGCAACGTGACTTCCGTGGCCAAAGGACAATGGGTGCTGAATGAAACAACAAGTGCGGGCCTAATGGTCGGCCGCTCCTGTATCCGAAACCCGTGGATCTTCCGCCAACTGCGCGAGCATTTCGCTGGGCAACCCATTTACCGCCCAACGCTGGCCGATGTGCGCGACTATGTCGAAGACCTGTTTATCGCTACCAGCCATAGACAGCGTCACGAACTGAGTCATATCAATCACATGAAGAAGTTCCTCAACTTCGTCGGCCTCGGCGTCGATGTGGACGGGCAATTCCTACATGATATGCGCCGCACACGCTGCAAGGACGACCTCGACCGTGTTTGTGAGAAACACCTGATCAACGGTGGCCGAGGCGAACAGCTCTTTCCCGAAGAGCCAATCAAAGGGCTGATCGCCCGCCCCAACTGTGAAACGCCGCAAGGTTGCGAACTGTAAGACTGCACCTCGCAGTCTGCTTAATCGCGGGATCAACCAGCTCACTACAAACAACCGAAGCGATTTGGGTTCACCCAAGGAGATCGAATATCGGCAGAGCAGTTAGCGACTCAACAATGCTGTGGTCGGAGCGAGCGTGCGAAGGCATTCGCGTTAAAACGGCAGGCGAGTCGGGCAACTCCCAAAAGGAAGCCACCACCCTCAATAGCTTGACGTCAAGCTATTGAAGCCAAGTCACGGGCTCTTAGGTGAAGCGAACCATTCGAAACCGTTTTTTCTTCTTCGAAATTCAAAGGAAATAAGTTGCACCTCCCGATCATCCTTGGCATCAAGAAAGCTTCCATTTTTTTTGCCTCAACCACTAACCTACAATCGATGAATATACACGAGTATCAGGCTAAACGCCTTCTTCAGGAATACGGAGTCCCCGTCCCGCGCGGTTACGCCGCTCAAACTTCCCTCGAAGTCGACACCGCACTCTCCCACCTCAGCAACGATGACATGATCGTTGTTAAGGCCCAAATCCACGCTGGTGGACGCGGCAAGGGCACCTTCACTGATGGCTATAAAGGAGGAGTTAAGGTAGTTAAGGGCCGCGACGCAGCTCGCGACGCAGCCAGCCACATGCTGGATAACACGCTGGTCACGGCACAAACTGGCCCCGAAGGTCGCAAGGTGCAGACACTTTATTTCACAGAGGGTTGCGACATCGATCATGAGTATTACCTCGCGATCGTGCTCGATCGTGACACAGCTCAATCGATGATCATCGCCTCGACTGAAGGCGGCGTCGACATCGAAGAAGTCGCCGAAAATACTCCGGAGAAATTGATCCGCGTGCCCGTCTCCTCTGCGTTGGGGCTTCGCCATCACCATTGCCGCCAAGTGGCATTTGCACTCGGTTTCGAAGGCGATCAGATCAAGCAATTCGCGCGCATCTTAACAGGTGTTTACAACATGTTCTGGGAAAAGAATGCTATGATGGTCGAGATCAACCCATTGGTCACCGACAAGTCAGGCAACCTCAGCGCACTCGACGCAAAAGTCTCGTTCGACGACAACGCGATCTTCCAACACCCTGAGATCCAGCAGCTACGCGACCTGAACGAAGAAGACCCAAAGGAAATCGAAGCCTCGAAGCACAACCTCGCTTACATCGCGCTCGATGGAGACATCGCCTGCATGGTGAATGGCGCAGGACTGGCCATGGCGACTATGGATATCATCCAAAGCTACGGCGGTTCTCCGGCCAACTTCCTCGACGTAGGCGGAGGTGCCAACGAAGACCAAGTCACTGCGGCCTTCAAAATCATCCTTTCCGACCCCAACGTTAAGGGTATCTTGGTTAACATTTTCGGCGGCATCATGAAGTGTGACGTCATCGCTCGCGGCATCGTCGCGGCGGCCAAAAACGTCGACATCACCGTGCCACTCGTTGTGCGCCTCGAAGGCACCAACGTTGAAGCCGGCAAGAAGATCCTCCGCGAAAGCGGCGTCGCCCTGACTCCTGCAGACAGCCTTGTACAAGCCGCCGAAATCATCGTCGAGCAAGTCAAGGCCAACGCATAATCCTGACTACGATCACATTTAAATATATTTCAAAATGAGCGTTCTTGTAAATAAAGACACACGTCTAGTCGTCCAAGGTTTGACCGGAAAGACCGGCACCTTCCACACACTTCAATGCCTCGAATACGGCACCAACGTCGTCGCCGGCGTCACTCCCGGTAAAGGTGGTCAACTGTGGGAAGGCAAAGTGCCCGTCTGCAACACTGTAGCCGAAGCGGTTAAAGACCACGGTGCTAATGTATCCGTCATCTACGTCCCGCCCCCATTTGCGGCTGACTCAATCCTTGAAGCCATTGCGGCCGAAATCCCGCTCGTCATCTGCATCACCGAAGGTGTGCCAGTACGCGACATGGCTGAAGTGCGTAAAGCACTGGATGCAACAAACGGTAAAACTCGCCTGATCGGGCCCAACTGCCCAGGCATCATCACACCCGGCGAATGCAAGATCGGCATCATGCCGGGCTACATTCACAAGCCAGGCCGCGTCGGTGTGGTCTCTCGCTCCGGCACATTGACTTACGAAGCGGTCTGGCAGCTCACACAGCGTGGCCACGGTCAGTCCACATGTATTGGTATTGGTGGTGACCCAATTAATGGCACCTCCCAACTCGATGCAGTGCGTTTGCTCAACGAAGACCCTGACACGGATGCGATCATCATGATTGGCGAAATCGGTGGCAGTGCCGAAGAAGAAGCCTGCGCTTACATCAAGGAGCACGTGAAGAAGCCAGTCGCTGGATTCATCGCAGGTGCCTCTGCACCCAAGGGCCGCACCATGGGCCACGCCGGTGCAATCGTTTCTGCAAACGGATCCGGCACAGCCGAAGCGAAGTTTGCAGCCATGCAAGATGCAGGTGTCTCGATCGCCCGCAACCCATCGGAAATCGCCGACGCCTTGCTAAAGATCTACAAGGGCTAATTTCCGCGCTATCGGATCAAACCTTTCAAAAGCCGCCCGTTGCCTCGTGCACGGGCGGCTTTTTTGTGCCCACCAACCCACCCTCGTCTCACGACCGAGGCCACAATAAGACAGTCTTCCGGAAAAATGATCCCAGCATGAATTTGCCTGTAACTTATTTGCCCCTCGGCCCATATATACCATGAGTCGTGACTCCATCTGGAAACTTAGTCAGCCATTCACCCATATTGAATACAAATTGACAGGACAGCCGAAAAAAACACATACTATTCCCCTGCTCTACCCCAGCGACACTGCAAACCAGAAAGGATCGAACCATTCGTTTACCAACCAAAATACTTCTCAAAATCGGCGCCTGCCTATTACTGGCCACCTCTCTTCCGACCAGCGCGTCCGCCAGGATCTTCACCAATTTGGCAGGCAAAACGATTGAAGCCGACCTAGTCTCGATGCACCGAGACCAAGTCACCTTTCGGCGCACTGTAGATCGGAAAGTAGTCACCTTAGCACTCAACCAATTCTCGGCCAAAGACCGTAGTTACATACTCGCCCAAAAAGAGGTAGGCCTACTCAGCGCCACGGCCTACAAGCAAGAGCAGCCCGATGTCGCTCGAGTCGTGAAACGACAAGACCACTTCGGCGCCAGTCAGCAAATCGATAAATTTCTCGCCAAATACTGGCAAGCGCAAGGCGTCGAGCCCGCCCCGATCATCGACGATGCCACCTACCTGCGTCGAGCGTATCTAAAAATTATCGGCCGCATCCCGACCTACGCCGAAGCAGTGCACTTCCTTAACGACAGCACTCCACACAAGCGTGCCGAACTAGTGGACAAGCTCCTAGACTCCGCCGGCTACGTCAGCCACAACTTCAATCTCTGGGCCGACATCCTACGCGCAAAAACGACTGGCCGCGAAGGCAGTCGCTACGGCGGCGTCTACTATATCCCGTGGCTCAAAGATCAAATCCGCCGCAACGTCCCGTACGACGATTTTGTGGAGTCGCTGCTGACCGCCAACGGCTACCCATGGGATAATCCCGCAGTCGCCTACTACCTGCGCGACTTTGGCATGCCGCTGGACAACATGTCCATGACCGCGCAAGTCTTTCTCGGCACACAAATGCAATGCGCACAGTGCCATGACCATCCCACCGATAAGTGGAGCCAAAAAGACTTCTACCAACTCGCCGCCTACACCTACGGCCTGAAAACTGGGGTCAACATCCAGAACGACGACCCGAAGCTCAAAGAGGTCATACGCCGCCTGCGAGAAACTGCCAAGAAACAGAATAAAGGCAAACTACCAGGCAACCAGAAAGCCTCCCCCATTAGTGCAGGCCGAGAGTTCTTCGATCCCCTCAGATGGGGCGTCGTGCATACTGATCGCCCGCTCAAGCTGCCGCACGACTACCAATACGACGACGCTAAGCCAGAGGACATTGTCGAGCCCAAGATCCCCTTCGGCAACCAATCCGATGCCAAACTACACGACTCCAGCGAGCGCGTGGACAGCTACGCCGATTGGCTGGTGTCGAAAAACAACGAACGCTTCACCCTCGTCATCGCCAACCGCATGTGGAAGCACGCCATGGGCAAAGGCCTCATCGAACCAGTCGACGAACTCACCGACGAATCCGTAGCCGATGACCCGCAGCTCATGGCATACCTCGAGTCCATGATGGTCGCGCTCGACTACGACCTGAAGCAATACCTGCGCGTGCTCTACAATACCGAGTATTTCCAGCGCCAAGCCGTGATCGACAACCCCGACCTACCGGACGACTACCATCTCGAAGGCCCGATCTTCCAACGCATGAGCTCCGAGCAGATTTGGGACTCCATCGCCACACTGATGACACCGGACATCGACCAAATCCTCAACACTAGCTACAAGGGCAACAATGGCGGCATCCAATACGTCACAGGGCAGAAGCCAGCCGCAGCAGTCTACCTCGATGAATGGTCTCCTCAGAAGATCGCCAGCCACATCACCAAGATGAGCGGTGTCTACGCGGCCTATTTCGCCGCACGCACCACCCAAAATAAAGCCAACCAAGACCCCACTCTTAAAGGCACTCCAGAGCTGGCGAAAATCCGAAAGGAATTCCAAAACACTCGAAAAGCATGGAACCAAATGCTCAACCCTGACCTCGGCGAATCAGACGCTGGTGCATCGATGCAGATGAGTATGATGGCAGCAAACTTCCCTAGCACAAAAGGGAAGGGTAGAAGCAACAAAGCCGACGAGAAATGGATCAAAAACATCCGCCGCGCATCCGAGCTGCAATCTCCACAAAGCAACGGCCATCTACTCGAAGTCTTCGGCCAATCCGACCGCATGCTGATCGAGAATAGCGACGAAAAGGGCAACGTCCTACAAGCCCTGTTTCTGATGAATTCGAACCAGACCAATTGGCTCCTTGCGCAGCGATCTGCTCCCGTGCTGGAAGCACGCCAAGCCAAGACCCCCGAAGCCAAACTCGAAACACTCTATCTCGGATTCTTAGCACGAAAACCCTCGGAAGCCGAGATGGAAGCCCTACTGCCCTACTTTAAGGAAGACCCCGAAAAGGCCCGCCAACGCATCATTTGGGCGATGCTCAACACCCAGCAATTCCTGTTCATCCAGTAAGCCCAGCCCTCAGTATCCTAATTATACTCTTAATCTTAGTCATAATCTCCACACACAAAAACAGAGTAGGATTGAGAGTAGGATTACGACGAAGAACCCACCTCCACACAGCATCCCTAATTCCTAATTCCTAATTCTCTCTGCTATGTATGACGAACTAAACAAACTGGACGAACTCTCACGCCGTAAATTCATACAATACTCAGCTAAGGCACTGCTCGGCGTCGGCCTATCAGCGAGCACCACTCCGCTATGGGCCTCGCAAACTATCAACAAGCCGACCGCGCGCAACGTCATCTACATTTACCTCAGTGGAGGCATGAGCCACATCGACACATTCGATCCCAAGGCCAGTTGGAAAGATCAAGGCCCCGTGCAAACAATCGATACCAACGTCGCCGGTATTCAGATTAGCGAATACTTACCCAGCCTAGCACGACGCATGGACAAGATCGCGATCATCCGCTCGATGAATTCGACCCAAGGCGCGCATGAACCTGGTAATTACTTCATGCATACCAGCTACGCACAACGTGGCACCATTAAGCACCCCGGACTAGGCGCATGGCTCAACAGCATGTCCGGCAAGACCAATTCCACGCTCCCCGGCAATGTCCGTATCGGCGGCAGTAATAACGCCACCGGCGGCGCAGGCTTTCTCGATTCGAAGTATGAACCACTCCACCTTGGCAGCCCCGACGACGGCCTCCCCTACGTCGATCGCCATAAAAGTGTCGACGAAGCTGAGTTACGCGAACGCTTGGCCCTCGCGCAGATGATGGATCTCTCCTTTCATAAAAAGTATCCCTCCAAGCAAGTGCGTGCCTATGGCGATGTCTATGAAGAAGCCATCAAGCTGATGAACAGTAAAGACCTCGCCGCGTTCGACCTTAGCCGAGAGCCGAAGCTCACACGCGATGTGTACGGTGATTCTCGCTTCGGCAAAAGTTGCCTCCTCGCGCGTCGACTTGTCGAGCACGGCGTGCGCTTTGTCGAACTCACCCTTGGCGGTTGGGATACACACAACGACAATCACGATCAAGTCGCCGGACTCACTAGCCCACTCGATCAATCCGTCTCCGCTCTGCTCGACGACCTTCACTACCGCGGCCTACTCGACGAGACGCTGGTCGTGATCGGCACCGAGTTTGGCCGCTCCCCCGAGATCAACAGCAACGCCGGACGGAATCACCACCCTTCCGCCTTTAGCTGCGTGCTAGCTGGAGGCGGTATCAAAGGTGGTCAAGTTTACGGCTCGACCGACGCCAGTGGCCACTCCGTAGCCGACAACGCCGTTAGCGTGCCTGACTTCAACGCGACCATCGCCTACGCCCTCGGCTTACCGATTGATAAAGTAGTGCACTCCCCCAGTGGCCGCCCCTTCCGCGTCGCCGATAAAGGTCGCCCCATCACTGCACTGTTTTAAAAGGATGAAGGGCAAAACTCTGTCATTGCAGCGAATCTAGTCATACGGACATTTCTGTCTGTTCTTTCAGAACTCCCACCAATCCTAAGCAACAGGCAAGAATGCCTATCGCATACCCCCATTAATTTGGAAACGACGGAGCGTTTCCCTCCGATCAAGACCTCCCCTGCCCACCTTCTACTTTTCCATTTTTTAACTTCTTAAATGCCCGAATTCCTAATCCCCTTTGGCCCCTTTCACATGGTCTTGCTTCATCTGCCGATCGGAGCCCTCACCGCGATCTGGTTTCTAGAATTTCTACTCGAAAAAAACGACGACAAACATAAGAACCAAGCCATCGGCTTGCTGCACTTGTTGCTACTGCTATCTTGCGGCCTAACCGTCGTACTTGGCCTCAGCTACGAAGAGTTCGGTCAATACGGCGACGAAATCGAACAACACGAATTCTGGGGCCTCATTTTTGCGGGCTGTATCGTTGCCACTTACCTTTGTTATTGGATTCATCGCAAGCTAGGCAAACGCAGCAGCAAATTGTTCTACATGCTGGCACTCCTCGCCGCCACCATCACAATGGCCATCACCGCTCATCAGGGCGGCGAGCTGGTACACGGTAAAGGTTTCCTCTCCAAACCATTTAAGGATGAAAAGCGCGAAGCTGTCGTGCCCACTCCACTCCTCGATGAAAGCAGCAATAAAAATACGGACCAAGCGCGCATAGTCACTCAAGCGACCACCATCTCGGCTCTCAACGCCCCGATGGTCGATGCAATCAACGGCGCAGATCGGATCGATCCGATAACAACACCAATCGCTGAGCTAGTACAGACACCTCGAGTGTTAGACCCCAGAATCGCGCTCTTTGAAGCGTCTCAAGCCATCTTCGAGCGCAACTGTTATAAGTGCCACGGTGCGACCAAACAAAAAGGAGGCTATCGATTAGATGAGCAACATTCGATTAACCTAGGCGGCAAGAGTAAGCTACCCGCGATCGTCCCTGGAAACGTCGAGCAGAGCGAGCTGATGTATCGCATGTTACTCCCACACGACGATGACGACGCCATGCCTCCCGAAGAGAAAGACCCAGTCTCCCCTCAAGACATCGATCTCGTGCGCCAATGGATCGAGGCTGGCGCCTACTGGCCGGACGCAGCGGAGCTCAGTGCGGCAGCAAACGACACCGTAAAAACTGGCGACGCCGACACCGACCTATTGATCGAGCAAATCAGTCGCACGGGCGTGAAGGCCGAATACAACGCATGGGGCGACGAAAGCATCCGGATCGACCTCGGCGTGGTCGGGCCCGGCCAGCTAAACCAAGCCATCCAGCAGCTCAGCGGGTTTCGCAACAAACTCACTTGGCTTGATTGCAGTGAATTAGCCCTCAGCTCAGACTTCTTTCAACAACTCGAGCAGTGTATCAAGCTGCAACGCCTACATTTGAACGGCACCAACGTAACCGACAAGCAACTAGACGCACTTAGCCAGCTTGCTGACCTCAACTACTTGAACCTCTACAATACCCAGATCAGCGATGCCGGTCTCGAATCACTCCACGCTTCCAGCAGCTTACGCAAAATATTCCTCAGCCAGACTCAAGTCACCGCCAATGGGATCACAGAATTAAAGAAATCCCTGCCGGAGCTTGAAGTCGTGCATCAACCTTAAAAAAGGCGTCAGCAGGGAGGAGTGAGTGGCTAAGGATCGACAATCGAAAGCTAAGCCCAACAGGCTATTAAAGATGAACGCATTTTCCGATCCACTACCTGGCGCCTGTTCCTGATGCCCCTACTAATTAGTTTGAGTGCACTGTTTGGCAGCGCGACGGTCGCTTTAATTCCCATCTGGCTTGCGGCGATCTTTGCCCTAGTGTTTGGACTGGGCTTGTTATTTTTCCTAGTGAGCGCGATCAGATGGTTCATACAAAAAAAAGTGAAGTGGGGCCTGGCGGCGCTTGGATGTCTGCTGTGCTGTCTTCTTGCTCTGGCTCCGGCGGTGATGGCGATGTTCTTTGGTTCGATGTTGGCTGAAGACCTGGACAATTTTGCTAACGAACTCACATTGCCGAAAAACGTAGTCCTGTTGGATCCAACCAGCCAGCCACCTCATCCGAGCCAGCCGGAAAGGACCGGATTCTTTTCAGGCGGCGCTGATCGCTACGCTGGAAACGACCGGAACCTCGGATGCTTCCTTTCTCCCCTCAATTCCCGCGATGGGAATCTTACACCGTGATTACCCCGAATTGCTAAAGTGGTACCTGTCCGCCTCTCCGGCTTGGTGTCGACATCAAATGAATGGTAAAGAATTGGCGACGCGGAGGTGGCTTCTAAAAGGAGAATGGCAAACGAGTAACAACGGCAATTTTTCCTCACTTCACCCACATGAGTCCCAAAACTACCAGACCCGAACTTGCATCGGCCTGTCTGGAAAAACCTGGAGGAGGGGAGCAGATCCAGTACCCTCGGGAAAAGAACTTATTCTGCCGATTAAACAAGTGTTTAGGCTGAAGCAAAGTTACGCCGTTTGGCATGAGCAAGGGGTGACAGTGGAGATCATGGAACAGGCGGAAACGGAAGAACGGCGGATGAGTAAGGCTGCGGTCCGAGAATTGCAGGTTGAGTTCGAGGCTCTGCTTAAAGATCCGCCCCTGGAATCCGCGCGGGCCCTGCTTCCCACAGGAGCGATTATACGAGGTGAGCCTTCCATCTCCCTCGCCGGGGGGTATGGACGCTATACTGCAGTCATCCGATGTAATCCCGGCGAGCCCGGCAATCTATACCTGAAGACCTACGAAATCACCGGAGAAGTTCCTCTATCGCAGTACAGCTTAAAACAAAGTTCGGCCGAACTCATCGGCTGGTCGGACGAGCCAGATGAGTTATTTCGCGCAAGCTTCGATTTTACTATCTACGAGGGCAATTGGGATCAGTACTACGGAGCTCGCTTTGAGGTTTGGTTCACTCCAGAACAGGGTGGCAGAGACCGTAAGCTCATGGAGTCAAATTGGAAGATCGACGGCTGGTCAAGATGAGGCCGGATGGAGCCACACATAACGTCACTTCAGTTCATGGGCAATCGCCTTGGACAATTGAACCAGCAGCTTAGTCTCGGCTGTCACCAATGCCTCGTAACCGACTCCATCGAGGGGCGCAGTCTCAGCAAACTGATAGTCATGACGCTGCTTTGCCGAACTGAGACTCCAGCTGGCAACTAATACAGCATGCCCCTGCGCATCGCCATGCAGCTGACTGATTCTCACGTCGATACGATCCGCTGCAGCTCCTCCAGGTGGAATCGTAGCGAGTGCCTCCTCGTTTGCCGCCGAAATCTCTACGTTCAAGAATTCGCGCAGACTCACACGTAAGGGTTCAGCCCAGTGATGCTGCTTCGCGGTGTGAATCATACCTTCCGCAAGCTCAAGCACTAAGCCGGGCTGGTCGATGTAACTCGCGACCTGCACAGTGCCGAGATACGCATCCCCCACTTTCGCCAATTCCCCGGTGCCCACGTGACTACTGGAACGCAACAAATAGGTGCTACGCGCTTGAGGCGTGGTTGAACAAGCTGAAATGAGCACGCTCGAGACGGCGATAAGTAATCGTGGTATTCTCATTAGTGATTGGCTCCTGGAAGTGGATCTGAAGGGTAGTTGGTTGGAAGAATCAATGCATTCGGCTTATCACTGAGAGTCCGTGTTAGTTCATCGAGATTATAAAGTGTCTGATTGATTTTACTCACGCTGCCCTCGATCGATTGAAAGATTTGACCATCCGGAGACAGACCGCCGAGTATCTCACGTACATCTTTCAATGTCGCGGTCATCTCCGCGCTTAACTTTTGCGTGTCTCGATCATTCAACAACTCATCCACTGACTCCATGAGCTGGACCATCGAGGTGATCATGCTATCGAAATGCTGTATCGTTGGTTCAATCGGCAATGCATTTACCTTTGTTAAGAAATCAGAGAGCTGCTGCTCAATTCGAGCGAAACCAGTTTCAACACTAGGAATCAAAGAATATTGATCAAATTCCCCAAGTTCTGCCGAGGAAACATCATCATAATAATCGATATTAATAAATAAACTACCCGTAATGATGCTCCCAGTCTCAAGGCTTGCCCGGAGCCCTTGAGCTACACTCTCAGTCAAACTATGTTTAATCAGATCCACCGACTCTTGCGTATCCGCCAGCCCCAAACGACCTGGTTCGATCTTAATCAACACAGGGATTGCAGCCGCGCGTTGCCCTTCAGGATCAGCCAATAGCTCAGTCGTCATAATCCGCCTCACGCTGCCGATTGGAATCCCTCGATATTCCACTGGGGCGCCAGGCAAAAGGCCACGCAGCGATTGGCGAAACTGGACGACATACTCCAACGAATACTCATATGGCTGCTCCTGTAACGCTCCATAATTATCATAAAGTTTAAAATCTGCACCATCTGTTACTGGAGCCCCTGCCTGCACCCCATCGGGTAAGCAAAAGGCCACACCTCCGAGCAAGATCGTATCCAACGAACCTGCCTTGATATCGACCCCTCCTAATGAGGCGTTAACCGAAATACCACTGACATTCCAGAAGCGCACCGCGCCATTCACGAGTTGATCAAAGGGCGCATCAATAAAGAGATCGTAGCGCACAAGTCGCTGCGCCTCATCAAACCCCATACCTTCAACGCGACCGACTTTATAGCCATTATATAAGACGACATCGCCAGTGCTCACAGAGGCTGCTTGTTCGCTATACAGATTTAGCTTAATACCAGCGGCGCCAGCGGGGGTCAACGGCGGGGTCTCCAAACCGACATACTCAAAGTTCATCGCCTTTTCCTGCCCCGGCGACAACTCCAGATACGCACCTCCCAGCAAAGTGCCCAAACCGGTCACACTTCCAGCTCCAACTCGAGCACGAACGACCCAAAACTGAGTGTCTTTGAACAGTAAGTGTTTTGCATCATGATCAATACGCACTGAAGCCAGCACTCCATCCATTGAATCATTCAACGAAATCGCTTCGACCTGACCGACTTCAACATTCAGATACTTGATCTTTGTCTTAGCGGCAACGATGCCTTCAGCCGTCTCAAAGCTGACATGTACCAAAGGCCCTTCAGACATTTTCTTCTCGACGATCATCCATAGGCCTAACGCAAATGAAACAAGCGGTATAATCCATATCACCGAGAGACGATTACGCTTATCTATAGTAGGTTTAGCTATATCATTCATGATTTTCTGCCTCTTTATCCCAAAATAATCTAGGGTCGAATCCCTTAGACGCGATCATCGTCACGATCACTAAAGCTGCAAATGTAATTGAAGCAATCCCGGGACGAATCACCAAGATTTTTCCGATGTGAACCAGCGCCACTAGAATCGACACCACAAACACATCGATCATCGACCACTTACCGATCAACTCCGTAATACGGTAAGCAATCGTGCGCTGCCGAGGGCTCACCGACGAGCCGGACTTAAGCGTCCAACATAAATAAAATAAAGATAGCAGCTTCCCGACGGGCACCATCACACTGGCAATAAATATGATCACAGCGACAGGTATCGAGTCCATCTGGATCAACAGCACCACACCTCCGAGGATCGTACTCTCGATCGAACTACCAAACTGATCGGTAATCATAATTGGCCAAATATTAGCCGGAATATATAAAATCGTCGCGGTGCAAAGTAAGGCCAACGTACGATTCAAACTATTCGATTTACGCGAATGTAGCGCAGTTCCACATCGCGGGCACTTATCCAGCTCGACACTTGCAACCTTCTGACACAAGTGGCACGACGCCAGACCTTTGGAAGCAGCAGTCACACGGCTCATGGCTCAAGCTCCTCCAAGTTTTTCCATGTCTGAAAGGTGTCCAAGTTAGAAAGTGCGAGCGTAAAGAAAATGGCAAACGCCGCATAGCTCCAAAACGCAATACCGACACCCACCGTCGCCATATCTGCAATTTTAAACAAACTAACCAAGACCCCAATAAAAAAAACCTCTACCATGCTCCACACCTGCAAATGAAAAATCAACTTTGCGACATCCTTTGCCCAGTGATTTCGCCAGCCAGCTAAAAGCGAAATTCCCAGTGCTGCAGTTAAAGCCATCACCAAGGCAGGAATGATTAAAATAAAACAAGCCACTAAAATTGCGAGATCCCACATCCCTTCACCTTTAATCTGCGTAATTGCTTGCGGCAGCGTCATGACACTCTCCATGCCACTCGACTTAAAGGACATAAAAGGAAAGCAACATGCCAATACAAAGAATATCAAAGCACTGATAGAAAATGCCACCACATGCGCATACGCATGCTCGCGATATGTAGCGAGAAGATGATTACAGGTCCCACAACGAGCCTGTTGTCCCTGCTCTAAGCCTGACATATCATACAAGTGGTCACATGAAGGACAGGCCATCTGATCGTCACTGTGTGTGTGCATACTCATGTATTACCCAATCTACGATAGAAACTGGTGAAATCCCGATATGGGTCAATAGCAGAACATATTTGCACCGCCTCCACAGACGCTGCTATGGCTCTCCGAGGGGACTGCAGCTCAATAGGATTTCGCCAAGGAATTGCCCTCAGCCAGGGCATTCATTTTCGAAGTTAGTGCCGACTCAATCGCAGCCGCAACACCGATATTCTCTGCAATGCAGTTTACAATTGCACTGCCGACGACGACGCCGTCGGCTGCCTGTGCGACTGTTTTGACATGATCGGCATTGGAAATACCGAAGCCAACCACGACTGGTAGATCGGTATACTGCTTAATCGCATCAACGCGTGCCTTAATCCCATCCGACATCGCAGCTTGCTCACCGGTGACTCCTTCACGCGAAACGTAATAGACAAATCCAGTCGCTGCCTGACAGATCGTTTCCAAGCGCGAGTCTGGAGTGGTCGGTGCGACGATAAAAACGGTTTGCAGTCCATGCTTATCACACGCTGCCAAATGATCGCCAGCTTCTTCCGGCGGTAGATCCAAAGTGAGTATGCCATCTACCCCCGCAGCTTTTGCTTGCTTAGCATACGCCTCACTGCCCCAAGCGAAGACCAAATTGTAGTAGGTATAAAAAACTATCGGCACGTCGCTAAATGCACGCACTGCTTTAACTAAATCGAGCACACGGCCGTTGGTGCTGCCACTTTCAAGTGCACGTTGCGCGGCCAGTTGATTGGTCGGTCCATCCGCGAGCGGATCCGAGAATGGCACACCCAGCTCCAGTACATCGACGCCTGCATTAATCACCGCACGGCATGCTTTGACAGATGTTTCAAAGTCAGGATCGCCAGCACACAGATAAGCAACAAAGGCGGCGCGATTTTCGGCACGGGCAGTGGCAAAGGCTTTTTCAATACGAGACATAGTGGACAGTTATTTGTGAAAAGTTGTTTGTAGGCGAACTGGAAATCAGTTCTTTAGCTGAATTCAGACAAAATGCTGGAGGCATCATCAATCTTCAACGATCAACTATTACGCACCAGCGCTTTTTCGATCAACGGCAGCATCTCGCCGCGACGAAACAGTGTGACCTGACCAGTGCTACCGGAAACGACCACACAGAGGCAATCTTCAACCTGAGTGATCGAAGCAGCCGCGGCATGACGACTACCTAGGCCACTTGGCAAGTTATGTGTATAGTCCGGCGCATGAATCAACGAACCTGCGGAAATCAACACCCCATCACCTCGAATAATAAATGCCCCATCAATCGAAGAGAGCTCTTTGACCGTTTCATCCATGAACGGGTTAAGGATATTTCGATCCTCATCCTTATAGCCGTAGAATGGATTCAAGATAAGCGGCTTGGTGTATTCAACAATTTTATCTGAATTGCCTAATACAAACAAGCAACCGACAGGGTGCCCCTCACGGCCTTCAACAGCAAGCTCAGTGGCAATGGCGAGCACGCGTTCAACCACCTCAGCTTTGACTCCCGCCGGCAGCATGTCGGACTTCTGCATCAGCATGGTCTGAAATTCACGCTCCACATCGACCACCGTAATACTGTCGAATTGATTACTTTTTGGCAGCCCACCCACACAGCACAGGCGCTCAGTACTGGAAAATATACCGCGCGTCAGGCCAATCAACACCGCACTGCGCAATTGAGAAAAGCGATGATTACTAAACGAACGAATCGGCAAGATTGCATCAATATCTTGACGCTCTGTCACTGAATCTGATGTGCCATGTGCGATCAGCACTGTTTTAAACCCCTTAAACACTCGCCCCACTTCGACCCCACCGCCAAAAGTATCACCAAAAACCAACACCGACGTGCAGTTCGCGCCCTTAGCGATCTTTGCCGCCTCCCTCAAAATTAAATTATTAAACCGATCATGGCGTCGACGCGGCTTAACTCCATCCCCGCCGAACACCGACTTCAGCTCACGACGAAAGTCTGGCAACGACTCGGCCGCGACCAAGCGCTCCATGCGCGAATCATCCTGAAACACACGAGCCAGCGACGCTAAGCTATACAAATAACTCCGCGCGTTTTCAGATGCGAGCAGTAGAAAGACGTAACGGACCCCTTGGTACTCAGTTTGTCCCTCATAGCGCAACCCATTCGGACAACGCCCCACGGCAATCATATAGTTGCGCTTCATCGGCACTCGCGTGTGGGGTAAACACACACCGCTGCCTAAATAAGTCGTCATTTGCTTCTCCCGAGCCAACAAATCTTTCAACAACCCCTTGTGCGTAAGCTTCCTGTCTTTCGATAAATCGCAAACGTTCAGAAGTTCCGACAACGCACCCTTGAAGTCGGTGCTCTCAAGATCGATCACACGATTTTGAGCGATGTAACGGTCAATACGCATAGTTTATATGTGAAACGTGAGCGTCTATTGTCAAAGGGTTTGAATAAATAACAAAATAAATAATAGCAGGGCATGAACCCAGAGGCCCAGACCAAACAACTAAACGAGAACACTGCGAACCAGCCAAGCCTGACCAGTTTACTGATCCCACTCAATCGCACCCTTTTTCAACTCGTAGAAAAGTCCAAGGACCATCACAAAGAGGAAGAAGAAAATCGGCAATAAAATAGGCAAACTTGCAGCAAGGAACTCGCGAAAAACTAGTACCCAAGGCACCAGAAAGATGACTTCAATATCGAACAGGATAAAAAGCATCGCAGTAACATAGAACTTCACCGCAAACCGCGCATGGCCTGATCCTTCAGCCAACATACCACACTCGTAAGGTGTATCCTTGACGCCAACCGAAGTGCCGCGCTGCCCAAAAATATGCGACGCTATTAGAACGACCGCACCGATACTGGATGCGATAGAAATTTGAATAAGAATCGGATAATAGTCCGCGATCTGCATATCTAGGAAAGAAGGACGATTTTCGTCCCAGTTCAAGGTGTTTCTTCGTACAACAGTAATTATTCTAGCTCGAAGTCGCCATTCGAGGTAATCCCATGGTCCTCCTCTGAAAATGATTGGTCGTTTTTTGCCGGAGCAACCAACACCAAACGCTGCAAACGAATACGCGATTTCTCAAACACTCCCAAGCCAAGACTGGCGGCAAAGGGCAACTGGCGCGGCAGCGGCGAAATCTCTGGGAACCCGTCCAACAGCCGATGCTGATTGATCCTATCACACAACAAGCGATCAATGGCCACTGGATCGGAACTCATCCACAGCAACGGCTCCGATCGAGAATAGCGGGATCTAAACAGCGGACCACCAATATACTGATAGCGATCCAGCGAAATAAAATGCAGCACCATTCGCTCGTTCAGCTCCGGAATCGCAGCAATTTCTGCAATAGCCGACGAAGCAGTCGCCTCATTGCCAAGAAAACGCTGGCTGTTACTAACATTCCACAAAGTCGCATTTGCCAAGGCACCATCTACGCCCAGTGCAGGATCATCCACGCCGACCGCCAAATTCAACCAAAAATCCACCTGAAACAAAAGTGGCGCGGCCAAAAAACTTTTCCGCTCCTTCGCACCTGTCTTCAGCGCACTACTGCCGCGCCCCAAGCCGCCGAACAACTGCGGCTCTTGATTTAAGCTCGGCGGCAGCGGGCTATCATAAAACCAATCCAAATCATAATGCTGCTCACTATCGAGCGCATACACTGGGCAACCCTCAAAATCGCGCAGATCCGAACTGATCGCAGGCATGATACCAGCTTGCCGCAGCTGATACGCTGAATAGTCCACAATCAAGATCGACTCGCGCGCAAAGCCTCGTGCTTCCAATAATTTGATCACTGCTCGAAGCAACGGCAACGGCGTGCTCAAACCACGACCACTCCGCGTGTTTACTTTAATGCCTACCTTGCCACGCTTGCTCGGTACCAATCGAGTGCCCACCTGAGCTTCATACGTCTCAACCAAAGTCGACACTTCGGGGTAATACCGTTTCCCGTCTAACAGTAGCACCTCCCATACCAAGCCCAGTGGCGCACGCAGCGGCAAGCTCTCCTGTGCACCCGCAACCGACGGCACCAAAAAAACACCCAATACAACCAACGCCGCGCAAATCCAGCGAATCGGCGTCAAATCAAAGCACAACGCCCGCCTATCCACTTGACACCCAAACAAGGGAAACGACAGTAACGGTAACATTGTGTTCTGATCTTCAGTATTACACACCCATCGCAACAAATTGCTGCTTATGCTAAAAGCAAACACCAAAAAACTATTCTTCACTCTTATCCCTCTGACACTGGCGATTTTCGCTGGTTGCAGCGGTCCAGAAGAAAAGCGAGCCAACAGCCTCAATCAGGCCACACAACAACGCGCTGCTGGGGACGAGACCGCAGCACTCAACACGCTCGAAACACTCGCTCAAGCATACCCCAACGACCCCAAAATCCTTCAAGAAATCGGCGGGATCCACCAAGTGCTGGGCAATACTCCCGAAGCCGCCTTTTACCTCAGCGCCGCTTATGCTCTGGCACCGGACGACGTAGAACTCATCTACCAAACCTACCGCGCACAAGAAAATGCGCATCAATCCGCCGCCGCTTACGATCTACTCGAAGCACTGGTCGCGGTTGAGCCCGACGCCGTCAACGCCGAACTATGGTTACGCCTCGGCGAATTCCGCGCACAAGCACAGCAGACTCAGCCAGCCCTCGACGCTTACCTAAAAGGCGTCGACCCGGAAAACAGTGCACCCTCGGCAGAAACTGCAGTCGCAATCGGCACACTTTTCAAGCAACTCGACAACCTACCTCAGGCCGAACGTTGGCTAAACATCGCCGCCAACAGCGACGACCCCAACGCCCTTCCCGCACTCTTCGGCCTTCTTGATATCCACCTTCGCAACAAAAGCTGGACCACCGCTGAAACAGCCATCACTCAACTCGACAAACAATTCCCTGGTGCTGTCGATGCCAGCGAATGGGCCAACGCCCGCGGCGAACTCGAACGCTGGCGCAGTGCTCAAGTAGCCATGCAAGCAGAGCTGACCCAAGCCAACGCCGCTAAAGAGGCAGCCGCCAAACTCGTAGCCAGCACCCCAGCTGCAGCCACCGACCCAACAATTGTTGACGCTGGCGAGGCCACGTCTGGGAAGGCACAAGTCATGCTAGACCTGGAGCGCGCCGAAGCAATGGCCAACACACCCGCATTAGAAGTCGAACCCACGCTCAGCAACGATCAACAGAGCGAAGGCGCGACCATCAATGACTCTGCCAGCACCTCCGATCTTAACGGCAACATCGCGACCGACGCTGACATCAAGACTGGCGTGGCAGCCCTCCAGGCAGCACCCGCAATTACCCCCACACTCACACCACGCAGCTTAGAACAGCTACTGGCAGATGCCGAAAGCGCGTTCATGGAGCACGATTACAAACAAGCCATCCAGCTCTACTGGCAAGCACTCGGCCGTGCCAACGCCCGCGCCGACATATGGAATCAACTCTCGCTCGCCTACCGACTCGACGGACAAGCTAAAAACGCCGAGACCACCGCACTTGAGGCCACCCGACTCGCCCCGCAAGAGATCAACTACACCCTCGACTACCTGCGCGCGATACAACGCACAAAAAAGCCACAAGACTTCCTCGCCGAATTGGAGACCACCTACGACCGCTTTCCTAGCAGCCCCGAGATCGCCCTCTCACTCGCCCGCGGCTATGAGCGAATCAGCGAGAACAATTCCTCCGCAATCGTGCTTTATGAACGCTTCATCCAGCTCGCGCCGAATCACCCGCTGCGCAAAGAGGCTGAAGCCTCAATCACTCGACTCCGCTAAGCTTCGAGCAAGCCATTTTTAACACCACCCGCTTCCTACATATATAACACGTGGCCCGCATTGCGCAAAAATCAGTCGAAACGATAAAGCACCAGGTAAATTTGGTGGATCTCGTGTCTCCCTACGTCGAACTCAAGCGAGCTGGCAGTTCATGGAAAGGCCTCAGCCCGTTTACTCAGGAAAAGACCCCTTCGTTTTACGTCCACCCCGACCGCGGCTTCTATAAATGCTTTAGTACCGGCGAAGGCGGCGACTGCTTCACCTTCATCATGAAGGTCGAGAATCTCGAATTTCCTGAAGCCATCGAGTTCATTGCTAAGAAGTTTAACATCACCCTCGAATACGAAGCCGGTGGCCCGTCCCGCGAAGAAATGTCGCTGCGCAAGCAAATCTTCGAAATCCATGAACTCGCCACGACTTGGTTTCACCAGCAATTCATTGAATCCGAAGAAGCCGCACCCGTGCGCAAATATTGGCAAGATCAACGCGGCTTCACGATGGAGACCGCAGATGAAGTCAAAATCGGTTATGCGCCCGTCGCGCGTAATGCACTCGCGCTTTATTTTAAGGAGCGCGGCATCCCCGCCGCCGCAATGCGTCAAAGCGGATTGTTCTTTGCCCGCGACAACGAAAACTTTCACGACAATTTCAAATCACGCTTCCGCGGCCGACTCATGGTGCCGATCCGCGATGTGCAAGGGCGCGTCGTCGCCTTTACCGCGCGTCAACTAGAGCAGACCCCGGCAGACGATCCAGCCCGCGAAGCCAAGTACGTCAACTCCCCCGAAACGCAGATCTTCCACAAAGGCCGCATCCTGTTCGGCATGGATCACGCCCGCACACATCTCAAAGAAGGCGGCAGCTTCCTCCTCGTTGAAGGTCAACTCGACGCGATTCGCTGCTGGTCCGTCGGCCTGCACACCGCGGTCGCCCCACAGGGGACCGCAATCACCGACGACCAACTCCATCTGATGCGGCGCTACCAGCCCAATACCGTCGAATGTTTATTGGATGGCGACAAAGCAGGCCGCAAAGCGGCCCTGCGCGCCCTGCCACTAGCCTTCAAGGCCGGCCTCGAGTTCCGCTATCTATTGCTGCCGGAAAAAGCCGACCCCGACGACTTACTGCGTCAGCACGGCGCCGCCGCACTCGAACCGCTCCGCGCAAACTCAAAAAGTGCCATCGAGCTGGCCATCTCCGAAAGCCTCCCCGAAGGCCGCGCCCCCAGCACCAACGAAAAAACCACTGCCCTACGCAACGTCTTCGATCTATTACAGCACGTCCCTTCCGAGGTTGCACGCGAAGATTACATACAGACCGCCTCAAAGCTGCTAAATGTCGATTCACACGCCGCACTGGTTGATTTCAAAAAATCCGCAAAGCCTCAGGCGTACAACTCAGGTCAGAATCAGCAAACACCCACCAAAAAAGTCCGTACAGACACACTATTGACAGATGGGACATGGGAACTACTTTGGCTCATTTTACGTTTCCCCGAACACAGCGCAGCAATCTCAGAAATAATTGATTACGATTGGATTAATAGCACATCGCCAGCCGGCCGTCTCCTCAAACGCGTCCTCGCCGAACTGCGCGAAGGATTGATTGAAAATACTTCAAATATCGAAAATCTCATCGACACGATAGAAGACCGTCAACTAATGGCCGACCTTCAATCAAAAGACCTAGAAATAGATGCCGACATCCCAGAGCTTGAAATCAACAGATATCTCAACTACATTTACAAGAACCACTTAAAAAACCTTAAAATCAAGTTAAAGATCCTACAGCAACAAGTAGCCAACTGCTCGCCTGATGAGCAATTAGCCCTCATGCGCAAAGTAAAGGCAGCCAAGAACGAACTCGATACACCACACCAGCTCGAAATTTAGACAAAGCCGAACTCTTTCCAAGCAACCACACCACATTATGTCCGCAGCGAAAAAAACCACCGCAAAAAAAACAGTGACCAAAAAAGCCGCCGCTAAAAAAGCGCCGGCTAAAAAAAGTGCCGCTAAAAAAGTGCCGACTAAAAAAGTCGCAGCCAAGAAGATTACGGTGAAGAAAACTCCCGCCAAGAAGGTTGCAGCGAAAAAGACTCCCACAAGTAAAACCCCCACTAAGAAGGTAGTCACTGCAGAAGAGATTAAGAGAGAGATCGAAAAGGCTGCACCTAAAAAGCGCAAACTCACCGCGAAAGCACAGGAAAAGCTGAACGAGCGTATCCGCAGCCTGATTCGACTTTCCAAAGAGCAGAGCTTCCTTACCTACAAAGACATCAACGAAGCCTTGCCCGATAGCGTCAGCAATCCTGACGAAATCGAAAATATCATTTCCATCCTTCAAAATCTCGAAGTCGAGATCCTCGACGACACCGAAGTCGAAGCCTTCAAGGCCCGCCAAGAAGAGACTGAAGAGAAAGAAGTCCGCACCTCTCAAAACGACATCCTCGACGATCCTGTTCGGATGTATCTTAAGCAAATGGGTCAAGTACCGTTGCTGACCCGTGAGGAAGAAGTCGCCATCTCCAAGCGTATCGAGAAGGCCGAACTGCGCGCCCAAGATGCTCTCTTCTCTACAGCATTAACGCTGGAGTTCCAAAACAACATCGTTCAGAAGCTTCTCAATCGCGAAGAACGTTTCGACCGCGTCGTGCTCGACAAAAAGATCGAGAGTCGCGAAATCTATTTCAACAGCCTACCAAAGCTGCTCGAACAAGCACACAAGCTCGGCGAGCGCATTTACGCGGCATGGGACAGCCAACTCAAAGCAGCTGACGAGGGCAACGGCCCGAACGAGAAGCGCTCTCACACTCGTATGAAAAAATACGAGACCGAGCTGCGACTAGTGCTCCGCAAATACTGCCTCAAGCTTAAGGTTTTTGAAGACTTCCTCAGCAATCTGACTCCGGTCTATCGCGAAATCATCGATCTCTATGACGATCTCGAATCTGCCGACAAAGTAGCCACTCGGCGCAAGAAGAAGGCCGACATTGATGCAACCGAGAAACGCCTTCGCGAACTCACCACTGAGTTCAAGATGGATGCACGCGAATTCATGGAGATCATCCGCGAAGTTCGGGTAGGTCTGCGTCAAGCGCACAAAGCCAAGACTGAGATGGTCGAAGCCAACCTGCGCCTCGTGATCTCGATCGCGAAGAAATACACCAACCGTGGCCTATCCTTCCTCGACTTGATTCAAGAAGGCAACATGGGCCTCATGAAAGCGGTTGAGAAATTCGAATACCGCCGCGGCTACAAATTCTCCACCTATGCCACATGGTGGATTCGCCAAGCGATCACTCGCTCCATCGCTGATCAGGCCCGCACCATCCGTATCCCGGTGCACATGATCGAGACTCTCAACAAGGTCATGCAGGTGCAGAAGCAACTCCTCCAAGAACTTGGCCATGAGCCAACTGCCGAGGAAGTCGCCGACGAAATGAACCTGCCGATCGAGCGTGTGCAGTCTATCATGAAGATGGCGCAACAGCCGATTTCGCTACAAAGCCCAGTGGGCGACTCGGACGATACCAACTTCGGTGACTTCATCGAAGATAAGGGAGCCGAGAATCCTTACGACATGACAGCGTATAGCCTTTTACGCGAAAAAATCACCGACGTCCTCGACAGTCTGACTGAGCGGGAGCGCAAGGTGCTCTCACTCCGCTTCGGCCTCGCCGATGGCTATTCACGAACACTCGAAGAGGTCGGCCGCCAGTTTAAGGTGACCCGTGAGCGTATTCGACAGATCGAAGCCAAAGCGCTTCGTAAGATGCGCCACCCGACCCGTATTCGCCAGCTGCATGGTTTCTTCGAAGGCGACATCAATCTGGAAAAACCAGGCATGGACAGTCTAAAACGCGAGAACGCAAAAAAATAAACAACCCCCCTAATTAGCTCTTCTTTTACTTAAGCCATCTATGCGTTTACATTCCTCACTTATCGCCGCCTTCAGTTGTGCGCTTGCCTTGATCCTAGTAGGATGTGCCGGCCCTAACGGGGTCCGCATCACCGAAGGTCAAAAGCGCGAAACCGCGCCTATGATCACTGACAAAGAACCGATGATCGTGCATATCGATCTATTTGAACGTATCGCGACCATCCGCAATGGCATGGATCTGGGCGATCAGTTTCTCATCACAGCCGACTATGCAGGCGTGGAAACTGCGGTGCTTAAAGCACGCCCGAGTAGTTTAAGCGAAACACTGTTAACGGCCGACATCCTCGAAGGTGACCCAGAAATCAACAATACGGTCAAGACCGCAGACAGCACTCGCGATATCGAGCTCACAAAGATCTATAGCAATCCCGACCAAGAAAACTAATATATAGTTAACCTAGTTTACTCATGAATATTCAACACTTAGCATTCATTCAGAATCTCCGAGCTCCGGAGCTGATTCTTATTTTCCTTGTCGTCCTGCTGCTATTCGGAGCAAAACGCCTACCTGAACTCTTCAAGTCTTTTGGGAAATCGATTAAAGAATTCAAAAAAGCGACATCCGACATCGAGAATGATGTTCGCAGCGCGATGGATGCCGAAGATGAACCAACGCATAGCCCACGGGCAGAAAGCAAACAAGTCGAAGCCAGCACCACAGCTGCCAAAGCCAGCACCACAGCCGCCGAAGCCAGCACCACAGCCGCCGAAGCCAGCACCACAGCCGCCGAAGCCAGCACCACAGCCGCCGAAGCCAGCACTACAGCCGCCGAAGCTCCAAAGAGCGACGACGTTGAGAGTAAAAAAGAAGACACATAGCCACGACACACTCTAGCAAACTAAAAATCACATCATTATTGATGTAATTTTCTACCGTTGGATCTAGGTGCCCGAATCTGCCCCCCTTTCGCTAATATGTTGCGTCTCCTGACTTACTTACGCCTGCTTTCTATTCTGCTGCTTCTAGTCAGCACCGCCAATGCCAGCGATGAGAATCTGGACCACAGGATCAATAACGCCGTCGCCCCTTGGACCGAGAAAGTCTTTGACATTATCTTTTTCAAACCATTCGCCATCGCTGGGCAAGAAATCCCGTTCATCCTTATTTGGCTCGCAGGTACTGCGATCTTCTTGACGGTTTACTTCAAATTTATAAACATTAGGTTTCTCGGATTAGCGCTACGCACGGTTCGCGGCAAATACTCAAAACCGACCGACCCTGGTGAAATTAGCCATTTCCAAGCACTCACAGCAGCGCTCTCGGCTACAGTCGGCCTAGGCAACATCGCTGGTGTTGCGATCGCGATCTCCAAGGGGGGCCCCGGAGCAGCCTTTTGGATGGTGGTGCTTGGCTTAGTAGGCATGACCACCAAATTTGCCGAGTGCACATTGGGGGTGCGCTATCGTGATATTGATGCAAATGGCACAGTCAGCGGCGGCGCGATGAAATATTTAAAGAAGGGTTTAGCCGAACGCGGCAAAGCAATGGGAGTCTTAGGCTCGGTGCTCGCAGTCATATTTGCGATCTTATGTGTGGGTGCATCTCTCGGGGGTGGAAACATGTTTCAGATCAATCAAGTATGCGCACAATTTGTTGAAATCAGCGGCGGCAGTGAGAGTATATTAGCCGAACACCGCTGGGTCATTGGAGTCGTCATCGCCATCATAGTTGGCGTGGTGATTATTGGCGGCATCACTCGTATTGCAAATGTCACATCCAAACTCGTCCCCTTAATGTGCATGATCTACATCTTTGCTGCGGTGGTCGTTTTATTCACCCACTTGGCCGAGATTCCTCAAGCGATTGCATTGATAGTGAGTCAAGCGTTCACTCCAGATGCTTACGTGGGAGGGCTGATTGGTGCGATGCTGGTCGGCATTCAGCGTGGCACTTTCTCGAATGAGGCCGGTATCGGCTCAGCCCCAATTGCACACGCGGCAGTCAAGACAAGCAAACCCGCGAGTGAAGGGATCGTCGCATTACTGGAGCCCTTAATCGATACTGTCGTGGTTTGTTCGCTCACCGCCCTAGTGATTGTCATCACGGGTAATTATGGCGAAGTGCTGGGTAATACCGGCGATGGCATTGCAATCACCTCCCAATCCTTTGCATCCGTCATTTCATGGTTCCCTTTTGTGCTGTTTGTCGCAGTCACACTATTCGCATTTTCGACCATGATCTCGTGGTCCTATTATGGGCAACAAGCATGGACCAGCCTATTTGGGAACAGTAAGATCGTGAAGACTTCTTACCAACTCCTGTTTTGTCTCTGCGTCGTGCTCGGTGCGTCGATGTCGCTCGGAGCGGTCACAGACTTCTCAGACGGGATGCTGCTGGGCATGTGCTTCCCAAATCTAATCGGAGTCTACCTACTTCTCCCCGTGATTAAAGAGGAGTTGCTCTCCTTCCGTAAGCACGCCGCCGAAATTGACAGCGCTACTCGACCTGCAAAATAAGCCCCTTTAAGACATTTCCTTCGGGGAAATTCAGGAGCGTCGGAAAGTCAAACGGTTGCCCCGTCCGAGCGAAGATTCGACCTTCGCGGCCGACTTCAGTAGCCGCAGTCGACACCAGACGCTCGAAGGCTTCCAGTGTAATCGACTCTGACCGGCAATAAGTCGCCAACACGCCACTTGCCGGTAAGCAACGAAATGCGCTGACGTGCAACTGCTTCAAGGCATCGATATCTGCTGCTATTTCACTCGGCGGATCAAGTATGATACAGTCGAAATCCCCGGCCATACGCTCCGCCAAAAATGCCGCCGCGTCACAATCAATCGTTTCAATAAAGCATTCATTACGCTGCGCATTGGCGCCGATGGCTTTCACGCAGGTCTCCGAAAGATCAGTGGCGACCACATGCGCCGCTCCAGATCGAAGTGCTTGCATCGCAAACGCTCCGCAATGAGAAAACGCATCAAGCACGACGCGCCCCTCGCAAAGGCTGCCCACGAGAGCGTGTTGCTCGCGTTGATCCAAAAAGAACCGTGGCTTCTGCGGCTGCATCAAATCAAGTCGATAACTTAGCTCATCAATTTCAACCCAGCGGCCCTTTAAATTATTACCACCTAATGTGCGCACCTCACGCTCGAGGCCATAAGCAACTCGACTTTCGCAATCATTTAGAAACACAATTTCCTGAGGCGCGAGGTGCTCTTTCAACAGTTCTGCGACCATATCAAGGTGGGCCTCCGCCGCCGCGGTCTCAGCGGTAATAGTTAGCACGTCTCCATACTTCTCAACAATCAGCCCGGGCAAATAATCTGCATCGGAACTGATGAGCCGCTGGCAGTCGCTCTCACCACGACGGCCCAGCGCTTCCTGCATGGCATCGGCAATATAGTTCTCATCAAACGCCACACCTTCGGCCCAGCTGAAACGTCGCCACGCGACCGCCAGATTGCGACGATCGAAAATGCCACTGCCCAGCACACCACCATCCGCTGCAATCAAAGTCGCCGCGTTGCCATCAACCAGTCTCGAATCCGCCAGATCCAAATCGGCTAATCTAACCCAAGGATGCCCAAACGCTCCCTCTGGTATAGTGCGCTTTAAACGGAGCACGTTTTCCTTAAAAATATCCATAAATACTAAAAACTAGCGCGCTTGCCGAAAGAGCCAAGCTCCAGCTCCAAACATGACTAGGTTCGGCAACCAAGCTGCTAACAGTGCCGGAATTATCTGCCGATCCCCCAAGATCGTCGCAACACTAATCAATACATAAAAGATCAGGAAATAGCCCATGCACTTAGAAATCCCTATCATTGGATTGGTCCGCACCCCAGAGACAGCAAACGGCACCGCTAAGCCAACGACGACCAAGCAACTAAAGGGCGCGGCTAATAGCGAAAAATACCGCACCAGATACGCGCGCACTACAGGATTTTCTTCGGGCGGCACAGTCTCGATAATACGGCGCAATTCAAACAACGACAGCCCCTTCGGATTTTTATGCAGGGCCAGCATCAAACTTGGATCTTCGTAAAACTCCTCAAAGCTCTTTTCCTTGAAAGCAATGGTGCGCATCGGATCACCCGTCTCGGGATCAAGTATAAGCTCACGGCCATTGAGAAACACCCAATACCCCTGCGTATCATCAAAATACGCCTCACTAGCCGAAATTCGGTTTAATTCCTGACCATCCTGGTCACGCGTGTGCACATTCACACCGAGGCCAAGCCACGCGCGCTCACTAAAACGATCCATGAACCACAGACGTCCTTCCTTACGATTATCAAAGCCTAAATTATAAACTAGGCCCTGCTGCTTAATCGCAGCAGCATCTTCCTGTACCGTCGCATATTCTAGATTGTCGAAAAATGTCCGCGCGCGCTCCACCGAATAGGGCACGACTGACGCTGTTAGATAAAACAGCAATCCGGTGAGCGCAAATCCCGCCAACCATAGCGAACGACTGATCCGAAACAGTCCTGCTCCAGAAGCACGCATCGCAGTAATCTCATTATTACGATGCAAGGTGCCGAGCGAAAACAACAGCGACACCAAAAATACGACAGGCAAAATCGAAGGCAAATAAGTAGGCAATACCAACATGTAATAAAACACCACTTCAGCAAAACTCGCTCCCATATCTAAGAGGTCCGGCAGGCTGTCATACATATTCTGAAGGATCAAGATGCCGACAATCACACCAAGTGTCAGTGCAAAGCCCACCGCCCATTCCTTTAAAACATATCGATCAATCAAAGACATCCTCTATGTTCTACGACAGGTTGCCCCGTAAAGTCACTCCGTTTGAGGAGATATTTTTAAACAAGCCCACGACAACACCATAAAACCGACAGCAAGACTCGATTCACGCGCTAATTGAAGCAGACAGAAGTGCTTCGATTTGAGGTATGACTGGGTTGAGAGAATGCTGCGCTTGCACATTTGCCATACATTTCTTCGCCATGGCGCGACCGCCATCCTCGAGGTCAATCATCCGCACCATTGCATCTGCCAATGCCTCGGCATCGCCCGCGTCATACAGCAGCGCGGTCTCACCATCTTCGGTGATTTCCTCGATGCCACCATCCCGAGCAAGAATAACCGGCAATCCTGAGACCATCGCCTCCAGTGGAGTGATTGGAAATGGGTCATTGCAGCAACTAGTAAAGAGTAAGGCATCATACTCCGAATATTTCGAAATCAGCTCTCCTGGGCGAACCCCCAGCATTCGCACTGAATCGCCCAAGCCCGAGGCATCAATTAAGTTACGCATCGCTCGGCGCTCAGTCGGCTTTCCCATGCCATAAAAGTTCAGCGAGACGTCGATACCACGCTCCTTTAAGATAATAGTTGCCCTTAACGCGACCCCAGGGGCTTTTGATGCATTCAAACTCCCAGCTCACATGAACTTGCGAGCGGGCTGATAAGAAAATTTAAAAAGCATGTGAGTGGCATCCACAGCAGGATACACCACCGGCAGTGAAGCTGCTATAGCCAAGCCGCCAGCCACCAGATCATCGCGCAAGCTCTCACTACAGATCGATGCATTTGATAGATCCAGGTCGGCGACTGTCTCCACCGGGAAGTGCCGCAAGCTTCGCCGCGCCGATCCGATCAATCGCAAAAAGAACTGATAGCACTTCGAACGTAGGCTCTGGTTGCGTTGCCACCAAGTAAATCACTTGGGTCTAACTCAAAGACATGCGGACTCAACCAATTACGGTGCAAGTCATAGACGATCGGAGTGCCATGATCCTGAAGGCTCAACAACAGCGACTTCGACACACCATGCATATTCCACACATAGACGACATCAGGCAGAAAGCGATTCAGCCGGTCATACAAGGCCTAAAGATGCGTCCGCTCTTGCTTGTAAGTCGCCGAGTATGAGACATCTAAGTTGCATTCAATGTCTTTAGCATCATGCAACTGCAACTGGCGGTACACTCCCTTCTCCCCTAGAACTCCCATCGGTGGCGCCCGGTGATTTGAGGTCAACACCTGCAACTGATAGCCACGCTTCGACAAGGCACCCACCACTTGTCGGCAACGATCATCATGTCCATACGAGCTTTGTGGTGGATATAAAGCTGTTAAAATTAGAATTTCCACAGTGAGAAAAAGTGGCACCATAAGCAGGAATCACCACCATTTATCAGTTTAACTGATTCAAAAAAGAAATATAAAGATGCAAAATTAGATTTATAATTACATCAAACTAATCAAAATTATTGTCTTAAGATACCAACTTATTGGCTGAAGATACTACATTTATTGCTCTATGATACATATACCCACTAAGTTCCATTATGTGCAAAGCCACTACCCAGAGAAGTGAACCGCCGCCCCTTTCACTTCGAAATTAGGTATTATTCTGCACGACATTCACAGGATGCCCTGCAATAAATCGCTGCAAGTTATCCACCGATGTGTCGAATAAACGGCGGCGCGCGGGCTCACTCGCCCAAGCAATGTGCGGCGTTATAAAACAATTTGGCGCACCCAACAGCGGGCAGTCGGCAGCCATCGGCTCGTTACATAGCACATCGACCGCAGCACCGCCCAGAGCGCCACTACGCAAAGCCGCCTCTAGGGAAACTTCGCAAACGAGTCCTCCCCGAGCGGCATTAACCAATAATGCCCCTCGCTTCATTGTCGCCAGCAAAGCAGCATTTACAAAACCACTTGTCTGCGACGTTTCAGGACAATGTAAACTCACTAGATCAGCTCGCTCAAAGATCACGTCGTTCGAGGCCCATTCAAACCCATCATAATCCGGCGTATCACGTTCGGTGCGCGCCGAAGCGAGCACCCGCGCACCCATTGCATTCACCGCTGCGGCTACACGGCGACCGATCGTGCCGAAACCAACGATTCCAATAGTCATCGCAGCCAGCTCGCGCGGCGCCTGCTTCCAATAAGAAAAAAGTTCACTGCGCACCCAATCGCCCACATGTACAGATGCGCTGTGCTGACCAACGTGGTTACACAACTCTAGAATCAGAGCGACTGCGTGCTGCGCAGTCGTCGCCACCCCATAAGCTGGAACATTACAGAGGGTTTGCCCGAGCCGCTCAGCAGCCGCGACATCAACCACATTATACCCAGTGGCCAGCACACCGATAAACTTCAAGCTGACCGCAGCTTCCAACACTTCTGCCGAAAGTGGCACCTTGTTGGTAAAGACCACCTCCGCCTCGCGGATACGTTGGATAATAGTCTCCGCGTCTGACGATGTGGAGACATAGAGCTGTACATCACCGAGTTTACCAAGTGCCGACCACACAGCATCATCTAAAGCCAAAGTCCCAGCATCTAACACAACTATATTCATCCCAACAGAAAAGGGACGGCACACTTAGAGGCAATGCTCTTTTATTTTTAAACAAAAAGGCACGCGACGTTGCGCCTATCGCTTACCGATTGTCTCAACTCGAAAGTCTTCTAAGCGCCGAACCACGGCAACCGGATCATTAATTTGCAACACTTCCTCAACCAACGCACGCGCATCCGCGATCTTCACGTTACGTATACAATACTTCACTTCTGGCAACATCGACGAAGTCAGGCTCAGCGAGGTCGCCCCCATTCCCATTAGTAAAATTGCATAGATTGGATCACCGGCGATCTCGCCACACACACTCACGTGCTTACCCAAACGATTGGCCTCATCGATAATCAGCTTCAGCGTGCGCAGCACCGCTGGGTGCGCTGGCTCATATAAATGCGCGACAAGATCGTTTAGACGATCCACCGCTATTAGGTATTGGATCAAATCATTCGTACCGATACTAAAGAAATCTGCCTCCTCAGCCAACAGATCAATAATCGCAGCCGCACTAGGAATTTCCACCATGGCTCCGACTTCGATTCCTTCATTAAATGCCAGACTCTCAGCGCGAAGATCGACCTTAACTTCCTCTAAGATTTGATTCGCGCGTCGCAGCTCAGCCACACCACTGATCATCGGATACATGATCTTAACGTTGCCCTTGGCGCTGGCCCGAAGAATCGCTCGCAGTTGAGTCTTGAAGGTATCTTGGTTCACAAGGCAAAAACGAATCGCCCGAAAACCCATAAAAGAGTTATCCTCCTGCGGGCCGCCATCCCCTAAAGTCTTATCGCCACCGATATCCAAGGTGCGAATAATCACTGGCTCATCACCGGCAGCTGCTACGACTGCCGCATACTCGTCGTACTGTACAGATTCCGGCGGGTAGCCATGATGCCTCAGGAATATACCTTCGGTACGGAATAGCCCGACCCCGCCTGAACGCATCGCAACGACCTGCTCCATCTCATGAGCCCCCTCGATGTTAGACATCAGCCCAATCGGCGAACCATCCTTAGTCTCGCTAGGCTCGGAAATGGCCGAAATATAAATCTCATCCAGCTTGCGACGTTCACTGGCGCGCTTGCCATACCTAAACAGACGTTCCTCGGACGGGTTGATCACTACGATACCATCATATCCATCCACTAAAATCTGATCGCCACTCTGAATCGCCTTTGTCGCATTATGTAGCCCAACCACCGCCGGAATCCGCATCGAACGTGCCATGATCACCGAGTGACTGGTTTGTCCGCCCGCATCCGTGATAAAACCAAGCAACTTACTACGATCCATATCCGCAGTATCAGATGGCGTAATATCTTCGGAGACGATAATGCTATGCGCCGCCAATTCCCCGAGGTTGGACTTATTCATGCCAATTAAGTTCTGCAGCAAACGCCGTGACACATCTCGAATATCAGTCACACGTTCCTTCAAATACTCATCTTCCATCGAGCTGAAGAAAGAAATATAACGCTCCGCGATTTGATGATAACAACTCTCGACATTCTTATTCGTTGATCGCAGCTCCGAGTTCACCTCGTCCAGCAATGCGCCATCCTCGAGCACCATCAAATGTGCATCAAAAATTCGCGCTTCACCTTCGCCCAACGAAGCGGCTACTTTATGGCGTACCGCCGTGATCTCTTTACGCGTCTGCAAAATCGCCTGATCGAAGCGCTCGATCTCAGCATCGATGGCTTCCGGTCGCAGATCGTAACTAGGCACGTCTAATACCTTTTGAAGATACAAAAGCGCAGTTCCGTGCGCAACTCCAGGAGACGCAGCAATGCCCTTAAGGATGATTTCTTCTTTGGATTTTTTTTCGGACACTAGTTTTATCGATGATCGCGTTAAAGAGAATTTAGAATGCTAACGTTTATATCCCTAACTCAACAAATTGAAGTTTCAACCCAAAACACCGCCTCACCCCATGCATCTCGAACAATTCCTTCAATTTGACCAACATCAGCACCGTTTTTTTCCAATAAAGCGAAGCAACAACTGCCACTGCCACTCATTAAACACTCCACACCTGCTGCCCGCAGTTGCGACAACAAAGCCGGAATAGCCAGATATTTACTGCCGACTGGACCCTCGAATGAATTAAACAGTAGGTCGCCCAACGTGCCTCTTTCGATAAAATAATTCAGTCGCGCTACGGCCGCAGCTTCGCGCTCATAACTGCCTGGGGCACCTGCCGCTAAACGGCCATAGGCACTCGCCGTCTCGACACCAAAATCAGGACGAAACAACACCACTCGCGTACCGCTTAATCGCTCAGCAACTTCAGCCGCCAAAGGCTCGATCACTTCGCCACGTCCGCTCATCCACGCAGCCTGACCTTCAATGAAAAACGGGCAGTCCGAACCCAGCTCAGCAGCCAACTCGCACAACACCGAATTGGTAAACGGCTCACCCGAAAGTTGATTCATCCCACACAGCGCCACCGCCGCATTACTGCTGCCGCCGCCAAGACCAGCACCCATCGGTATGCGCTTCTCCAAATCAAACTCAAAATACGCCGCACGCCCTAAACGTGAACGAAACGCCGCAGCCGCTTTTAACACCAAGTTTTCTGGTCCCAACGGCACCGCCGGATCCGAGCAACGCAGCACATCCCTCGAGCTACCCGGCCGAAGCGTCAACGTGTCGCCAAATCCCAAAGCCACTACCATTGATGTCAGCTCATGAAAGCCATCCGCACGCCGACCATGTACAGATAGCATCAAATTCACCTTGGCCGGCGAAGGCAGAGTCAATTCACTGGGAGAACTGTTCATTTGGATTGGCATGCTCCATTAATGAAGCTACTTTCGTTCGCCGCCGAGGAAAAATCGTGCTTTTACAAATTGCCTCAAGCAAATCTGCTTATCAGTCTTTTAAAATGCCTGACCAGAATCCCTGTAAACTCATACTCGCCCTCGACCTCGAAACCCGCGAAGAAGCCTTCGCCATGCTCGACCGCATTGGCGATTCTCTCGAGTGGGTCAAAGTAGGCCTTCAATTATTTACCGCTTACGGGCCCGACTTCGTTCGCGAAATTGCTGATCGCGGCTATAAGGTATTTCTTGACCTAAAACTCTTTGACATTCCAAATACCGTCGCCAAGGCGGTTCAAAGTATTTCCAAGCTACCCGTCGAGCTGCTCACCCTGCACGCCTCCGGCGGCGGCGAAATGCTAGAATGGGCAAACAAAGCCCGCGCCGACTACTCTCCAAATCTTAATCTGCTCGCCGTCACCGTTCTCACTTCGATGGACGAACCCCAACTACGTAGCCTCAATGTACACGCCACCACCGAAGCTCAGGTCAAGCACTTGGCTAGCCTCAGCCTCAACGCAGGAATTCAGGGTCTCGTCTGTTCCTCGCTGGAACTCGCCCCCCTGCGCGCACGCTTCGGCTACGAGCCAATCATCGTCACCCCTGGAATCAGACCTAAAGGTAGCTCAGCCGACGAACAAAAACGCATTATGACACCTCACGCCGCTGCCGCTGCCGGCTCCAACTACATCGTCGTCGGCCGCCCGATCCTCAAAGCCGACGATCCCGCCGCTGCCGCTGCGGCGATCCGCGCGGAGCTGAGCGAAGTGTAAAAAGAACTGCTTTTTAGTGGAGGACAACGCGCCGCCGTTGCTACCGATTAAAAGATCAAGACTACCAAGACGCTAAATCTAAAGGAGTGTGGGCGATTCGCCCTGACTCAATTACAAAACGCATGAATCTCAGTCCTCAGCCCTCAGCTCACAACTTCCCCACCAGCGCAATCATTCTTGCGGCTGGTAGCGGCTCGCGCATGCAAGGTACGGTTGCGGATAAAACACTCGCACCGCTCAATGGCCTGCCCGTGCTCTGCCACAGTATTCGCGCCTTCTTGGCCAGCGGATGCATCAACCACTTCACCATCGTTTACCGCGACGACGCGCAAAAAACAGAGCTCGAAGACGCCCTACGCCAAATCGACCTGCAAGGCACGCCCCTCGACTGGGCGCTCGGCGGCGACAAACGGCAAGACTCCGTTTATAACGCACTGCGCATCCAGTCAGAGACCTGCACCCACGTCTTCATCCACGACAGTGCGCGCCCACTCGTATCTACCGATTCCATACAAGCGCTCCACACCGCAGTGCTGCGCGACCGCGCCGCCGTACTAGCTCACACCGTGACCGATACGATCAAACGCATCCCCAATCCAGAACAACTCACACAAACCGAGCTCGAAGATCTCGACCGCTCCCGCCTCTGGGCGATGGAGACACCACAAGCGTTCGCTCTGCCCGACATACTCAAAGCCTATCAACACGTGCATAATTCTGGTCTAGGTATTACCGACGACACCTCTGCGGCGGCCAGCATTGGACTGCACACCACCATCGTGCCCAACCACGCACCCAACCTAAAGATCACCACCCCAAAGGACCTAAGCTACGCCGCTTGGCTGCTCCAGCACTAGTCGGGCTCTAAAACTAATGATTGGACTGATCGAAAACGCAGGAGGTAGCCCCGTAAAACCGGGCTACCTCGTCACGCTCGTTGACTCAATTTTTAAACAAGGCGGCAGCTTGCAAACCGTCCTGCAACTGGACCACCGCCCACAACAAGCAGCCATGGCGCTCAGCACCGCGCAGTCACTGGAGACCAACAAACCACTACTATTTGAAGCTGGCACCGGCGTTGGCAAGAGCCTCGCGTATTTGATCCCCGGACTCATTCACTCGATCGACAGCGAGCGCCCACTGGTCGTCTCCAGCCATACCATCACACTGCAAGAACAGATTCGCAGCAAAGACCTCAAAATCTGCCGTCAACTATTCAATGCCGTCCCCGAGCTCAAGCGCTACGCCACCTTCAAGACCGCACTCATGGTCGGCAGAGGCAACTACTGCTGCACCACGCGTCTGAGCAACGCGATCAAAGACGCGCAATCCTCTAAACAGACCGAATTGCTCGCAGACGAGGGTAGGGCCGAACTCATCCGCCTCGCCAAATGGTCAGCCACCAGCAACAACGGCATCGTGCAGGAACTCTCCCCCGCCCCGCTCCCCGATGTGTGGGATATCGTCAACGCCGAGAGCTCCTCCTGCTCCAAGAAAAACTGCGATCCAGCGACTTGTTTCTATCAACGCGCACGTAAAAAACTACTCACTTCCAACTGCGTAATCGTCAACCACAGCCTGCTTTTTTCCCTAATCAATGCCGGCATGCCCCCAAAAGGCGACGCCCGCGGCATCCTCTTGCCCGACGACTTTGTCGTGCTCGACGAAGCACATCGCATCCCCGCTATCGCCACCGATCACTTCGGCATCCATGCCAGCTCCTACTCTGTCGATCGCGCACTTAGACGTATTTACAACCCGCGTACCAATCGCGGCATCCTCCGCAAGCACGGTCAAAAATGGGATCACGATGCGGTGGACAATGCAATTTCAGCCGCCGGCGAATTTTTCAGTTACCTCGGCGACACCTTTCTAACCAAGCGTTCGATCTTGCGTATCCACGAAGCAGACTTTTGCGATAACATTGCCTCCGGCCCGCTCAAAGAAGTCGCTGAGCGCCTCGGTGCGATCATCCAAAAAATCGACAACGAACGTGTGCAAGACGAGCTCAAAGACCACCGCCGCCGAATTCTCGGTTACCGCGACACCATCAACGGGTTCGTCACCCTCGCCGAAGACGACCATGTGCATTGGCTTGAACGCGGCGGAAAAAAAGGCCAACTCATTACCCTACGCAGTGCTCCACTCGACGTCGCCCCCTATCTGCGCGAGGCACTCTTCAGCCGCCAGACCGCAGCTATCCTGACCAGCGCCACACTCTCCGACGGCACCAGCATTGATAGCTTTCAGGCGAAAGTCGGCGGCGAGATCGCCGAGGCACAAGTTGAGTATTCACCGTTCAACTACGAAGAGAACTGCAAAGTCTACCTCGCCACCGATGCTCCCACCCCAGAGCCAGGGCAGGGCCGCCTCGACCTCGACTACCTTGCCAACATGATTTGCTGGCTCAGTCGCAACGTCGCCGGCGGCACCCTCGTGCTCTTCACTAGCCACTTCGACCTGAGACAAGTACACCAACGCACCGAAGCTTTCTTTAATAAAATCGAGCGGCCACTATTTAGCCAAGGTTACGGCATCGACCGCAGCGAGCTAACTCGTAAATTCGCCCAAGCAGGCAACGGTGTGCTATTTGGCACCGACAGCTTCTGGACTGGCATCGATGTGCCTGGCCCCGCCCTCTCGCAGGTGATCATGGCACGCCTGCCGTTTGACAATCCGAGCCACCCAGTCAGCGAAGCCCGCAGCGAATACATTCGCGAACGCGGCGGGAATCCCTTCGCTGAAATGACTGTACCCGAAGCATTAGTTAAGTTCCGCCAGGGCATCGGCCGCCTGATTCGCCGCCACGAAGACTCCGGCAACATCGTCATACTCGACTCCCGAATTTTAACGAAACCCTACGGCCGGCGCTTTCTCGATGCCCTGCCCGTACAAGACTTCAAACGCTTCAATCGTGACAACCGCGGCCACATTTTTCAGTAACACCTTAAGCTAGTAAGAAGAACCGCACTCACTCCACTCGCACTTTCATGCACCTTTCAGCACACGGCACCACCAATCAAGGCAAGGTGCGCAACACCAACAGCAAACCTCACAACATCACCGTCAACATCGTCTTTATTCAGTAAATTCAACCTGACAAAAACAGGGATCACACTTGCGCAATACATCCTTATCGCGACCAGTAGGACCTCAAAAGCATTTGCGAAAAAGTGTGCATCAACTCTCAATTCACTACCTTTCTTATTTATGAAAAAGTCAGAAATATTCCTACCTAAAGTCGCAGCCAAGCCCGACAATATATTATTCCGCTTCAGCCTCGGCCAAGCCCTCTACGACGAAGGCACTACCGAAGCCGCCATCCCGCACCTACAAAGCTGCAGCGATTCGCGCGATGATTGGATGCTCCCACGCATTCTACTAGGAAAAGCCTTACTCCAGCACGGCCAGGCAGACCGTGCCAAGTTAATTTTAGAGCATGCTTTACAACTTGCAGTATCCCAGCACCACGACGAACCCGCCGCAGAACTCCGCAGTATCTTGGAAGATTTGTAGATCAGATCAAAGAATCAGGCCGCTTCGCGGGAACCGCTTATCTAGATTAATAAGACACTGATACCTAAAAACTGAATCATGCAAAACGACGAATACTTAGGAAACGAAAGATATGCCATCACGGGCGCTGCCTTTGAAATGCATAGTCAACTAGGTGGTGGACTCAGTGAAGAGATTTACTAAAAAACTAAAACAGCTAAGAATGGGAATCCGGGCTCAGAAAAATCCCCTTCTCGGCTCAAAAAACAACTCAAGGTTTTCTATAAAGGTCATCAGTTGAATAAGAGATATGTCCCCGACCTAATGATATTTGATAAAATAGTCACAGTGCTGAAGGCAGTCCAAGCGCTGACTCCCGATCACTCGAAGCAACCACTGAACTACATGCATATAACAAATAAATCCGTCGGCTACCTGATCAACTTTGGGCCGTTAGATGCAGCCGAGTGGAAGCGCTACATTCTCAGTAAATATATTCCAACATCATCCTAAAATAAGCGTTTTATTAGCGAAGATAAGCAGTTAAAAATGCCAATCCGAAGCACGCATTCCACCGCACCGTGCCCGACACCATAGCCATGCACACACACCGACTGATCGTAGTCCTTCTAATCCTGCCGACACTGGCCCTGCTCAAATCATTTCAGTGGGCTCAACCACGTTTCGCGCTGGCCTACTTAGTGCTAATCTCACTCGTCACTTACGCTGCTTATTGGCACGACAAACGTCGCGCACAAGCAGCTGCTTCACGTGTGTCCGAAGCAACCTTACACTTCCTTGAATTCTTCGGCGGATGGCCAGCCGCCTATCTCGCCCAACAACAGTTACGCCACAAGACTATCAAACGCAGTTACCAAATGATTTACTGGAGTATCGTAGGATTCTATCAATACTTCGCACTTGAGATGCTTTTTCAATGGCGCGTCCTCCACAGCTTCATCGCATTGTTTCGATAATTCCTAATACTCGTCACTTTGTTTCCGTAATTCCTAATACTCGTCACTTTGCTCCTTCACTTGCCCAAAGGGCACCCAGTTCGGTCACCCCGGCGGGGCAACCCGCAGACGGTTCACCATCTTCGCGCTACTCGCGCTTCGTCCCACTTTCTCTCATATGCCCAACCGCGTCGCGATCCACCTAGATTGGAACCTCCCCCTGCTCCCTGCCATCACTCAGCAGCTCCTCAAAACTGCGAACCACGATTGCATTGATCTTAGCAGCGACCTAGTCATCGTCCCCACCGTGCAATCTGGCCGCCGCTTACGCGAAGCCCTCGCGCTGGCTGCTGGCGACCACGGCTTATTTCCGCCCGAAATTGTCACGCCCGATGTCTTCCTCGGGCAAGCGATCACCGACGAGCCGATCGCCAACGAAGAAAGCGCCACCGCCGCATGGGTCACCGTGCTCGGTGCGATTGATTGCACACAATTTGAAGCCCTCTTTCCGATTGCCCCTGAGCAAAACACCAGTTGGCAACTCGGCATGGCGCAACGACTCATGCAGCTGCGTAACGAACTCGGCGAAGAAGGACTCGACCTCGCACTCGCCGCACAGCGCACCGCCGAAAGCGGACACGAGCCCGCACGGTGGGGCGAACTTGCCCGCCTCGAAGGCCTCTACCTCGATCAACTCCAAACACGGGCCCTCAAAGATTCCAAACACGCCCGCCGCACAGCCGCACAGGGCTACGTCGCACCGCCGCAAATCAAGCGCATCATCCTCGCCGCCACTCCCGACCCACAGCCACTGCCGCTGCAAGCAATCGAACGCGCACAGGAAAGCATTCAAGTCGAAGTGTGGATCTACGGCCCTGAAGACGCACACTTCGATACCTGGGGGCGGCCGATTACCGAGCACTGGTCACAACGCCCACTGCCCTTCGAAGCATGGGGCTGCCATCTACAAACCTTCGCCTCTCCCAAAGCCGCTGCAGCCCTCATCGCTGAGAGCATGCAAGGCAAAGCCCCCGAATCCGTGCTCATCGGACTCGCCGACCCGACGTTTAACCCCATCGTCGTCGATGCCCTCGAGCGCGCAAACATCGCCAGCTACGACCCCGAAGGGCAAGCGCTCGATATCGGCGGCGTCGGGCGACTCACCGAGCTACTTTGCCAACTTTGTGAAGACCGCAGCACCACCACGATCCGCACGCTCCTGCAACACCCCGACATTCAAATCTGGCTCAAAACCACCAGCACAACCAACCAACTGCTGCGCCAACTCGACCGTCTGTTCGAGAACCACCTCGCCCCCGACCTAGCCACACTGATCCACTTTGCCGCGCGCAAAACAGACTCGGCGCTGCACGACGCCCTCGCACAACTCAACGCACTCGCCGCAGAGCTCAACACATCAGGCAACTTCAGCAACTCACTCGCGCAGGCGCTGCAGCACATTTACTCAACGAAAAAAATCGAGACTACCGGCCAAGCCAGCAGCCAGTGGAAGGAGCGTGCCGAAGCCGTCCGCCAGCTACTCAACAACGCCGCCGAAGCGGAAACCTTATTTTCAAAACTTCCCAAAGCCTTCAGCCGCGCCGCCTTTCGCCAGAGCCTGCAGCGCAGTAAAGTCTATCCCGACCGCCCACGCGAAGCGCACGATCTGCTCGGCTGGCTCGAACTTCTGTGGAACGATGCGCCGCACCTCATCCTCGCCGGCCTGAACGAGAGCATCGTGCCCGAATCAGTGATCGGCGATGCCTTTTTACCCGAGGCCCTCCGCGAGGAACTCGGCCTACGCACCAACGCACAGCGCTTCGCCCGCGACGCCTACCTGCTCGAAGCACTCTGCCGCCGCCGCGCAGGCGAGCACGGCCACATCGACATCCTCGTGCCACAAGCGGGCGACGATCACACACCCCTCAAACCCTCACGCCTCCTCTTTCAAGGCGCGTCCGACACACTCCTCAGCCGCACTCGACTGCTCTTCAGCGAGACCGAAGACAGCAGTGCCGACATCGAGCACAGCGCCGCATGGAAACTCTCGCCGCCGCCTGACTTAGAATTGCCTACCTCGATTTCAGTTAGCGCCTTTAAAAGCTACCTGCAGTGCCCCTTCCGATTCTTCCTCAGGCACATACTAAAGATGCGCCCGGTCGATGTCGAAACACGCGAGCTCAACCCCGCCGCCTTTGGCAACCTCGTGCACGACACCGTCGCCGGGCTCAATGGCTACACCTTCGACAGCAGCACCGACCTAGCCACCTTAGTCAAAAAGCTACACGCCATCGCCGAAGAAATGCTCAAGCACCGCTATGGCGACCAGCTCTCCTTCGCCTTACGGCTGCAGCACGAAGCGGTCATGGCGCGTATCCACGCCTTCTGCCAACACCAAGTCGAAGACACGCAACATAATGGCAGTATCAAAATACTGAATACAGAAGAATCCTTCGAAATCCCCCTCGCCGGCTTTACCATTAAGGGCCGCATCGACCGGATCGATCAACGCGGCGAACGCCTCGAATTGATCGACTACAAGACCAGTAACTCAGCTGCAAATCCGGAAAAGACACACCTCGTTGTGGTCGCTAAAAAAGCACCACCCACGCACCTACCTGAGGAAGCTTTCTTCGAGCACGAGGGCAAAACCTACCGCTGGACCGACCTACAACTCCCACTCTACGTGCTCGCCAAACACGAAGCCGGCAGCGAACGTCCCTCAGTCGCCTATTTCAATCTCGCTCAAACACTTGAGAAGAGCGGCATCGAACGCTGGGAAGGATTTACCGACAGCCACCTCGACTCGGCCAGAGCGTGCGCCGCCGCCGTTATCGAACAAATCAAAGCCGGCATCTTCTGGCCTCCCAACCAAGATGTCCATGAAGCCTACGACGACTTCGCCGCCCTCTTCCCCGACGGCATCGAGAACTCAGTCGATGCAGATGCCTTCAAGAATTATCAGTTTAAGAGGTAAGGACTCGCCCGCGCTCAAAGGCAACTAGATCGAACGCACCCAACCGACTCCCCAAGAAGCCCGACCCAACGCTATCGGCTTGCCATCAAAGGAAGTAATTGGCGATTAAAGGACAACAAAAGGCGGCAAAAAATATAAATATTCAACCACTTATCTGCCCGGCTGCCACTCTGCATTGCATGCCACACAAACAACGTATCAATCCGAGCGACACGTCACAGCGTAATACAATGCAGACAGAAGCGACCACCCTCATATTTTGGATCCGTTTATGATCCGGCTTCGTAGGACTCGCCTAGACAGCCATCATCTGTCGAGGGAACGATAGCAAGGAGCTGTTTCTCGACGACAAGACAGGTGAAGCGTTTGGGATTTGAGATCGGATGGGGGTTGATCTGTGCTGACGGATGCTATCTGTTGCCAGCTAAAGACACTATTTTGAACGCGAAAAACTTCTCATCTATCAGTCTGCCGCAAGAGCTGCTGAAAAACATCGAATCATTGGGCTATGCGGAGATGACTCCGATACAGGCGCAGAGCTTGCCGCCGATATTGCTGGGCAAGGATGTGATCGGTCAGGCCAAGACGGGCTCCGGTAAGACCGCGGCGTTTGGCTTGGGCATATTGGCGCGTTTGGATACGAGCAGCTTGCAGGTGCAGGCTTTGGTCTTGTGCCCGACACGCGAGTTGGCGGATCAGGTTTCGAAGGCGATCCGACAGTTCGCGCGAATGAGTCCGAACGTGAAAGTGCTTACACTTTGCGGGGGTATGCCGTCGCGGCCTCAGGTGAAGTCTTTGGAGCATGGCGCCCACATCGTAGTGGGAACACCGGGGCGTATCGGGAAGCACTTGCGCACGAATGCCCTACGCTTGGAAGCGCTGCGCACTCTAGTTCTCGACGAAGGGGATCGCATGCTCGAGATGGGCTTTCAGGAAGAGGTGGATGCGGTCATCGCGAAGACGCCAGCGGGTCGGCAGACCTTATTGTTCAGCGCGACTTATCCGCAGGCGATTCAGTCGATCGCGGAGAAGGTGATGAATGCGCCGATGATGATTCAGGTCGAAGCGAGCCCTGATAACGGGAGCATTGAGCAGTTCTTTTACAAGTGTGGCGAAGGAGAACGTCTGATGGCGTTGCGCCTGTTGCTGCAGGAGCAGCGTGCGGAGACGGCGGTGGTTTTTTGTAGCACGAAAGTAGAAGCGCAGGAGCTGCGCGACGAGTTGCTTGGATTCGGCTTCAGCGCAATGGCTCTGCATGGCGACTTGGATCAAGGCGAGCGCGACGAAACGCTTGTGCTCTTTTCAAATAAGAGCGTGTCCGTGCTGGTGGCTACGGATGTAGCGGCGCGTGGGCTGGATATCGATTCTGTGGATGCAGTGATCAACTACCGGATGGCTCGGGACGTGGAAGTGCATGTGCACCGGATTGGAAGGACGGGGCGCGCGGGCAGCAAAGGGGTTGCCCATACATTATTCGGCTCGCGGGACAACTCGAACATGGACGCGCTAGAATCGCATTTCGGCAAGACCTTGCAGACGTCGGCCTTGCCGTCTCGCAAGGTGTTGTCTTCACCGATTGCGATGGCACCAATGGTCACGTTGCATATCCGGCTCGGCAAGCGCCAGAAAATAGGCGCAGGAAATATCCTCGGTCTTCTGACGGGTAAGACCGGGTTGCGGGGCAATCAGGTCGGACAAATTAATGTGTGCGACAGCTTGGACGTATGCTGCAGTGGCCCGCGACGCAGTGGATGCAGCTCTCAAGAAAATCGCGACAGAGACCTGGAAGGGGAAGCCCGTCAAGGTGTGGCGGATAAAGGAGTAGTCAAAAAAGCGGTTCATCAGCGATTACAAGCGAAGCCGCTGGTCAATTCTCAGGCTTGGGCTAGAACAGTGCCCCTCCATGGAGCTAGGAATCTGATTTGCACTCTACGAGCAAAATAACCCGCTAAGCCACGCCAGGAAACGCTAAGTCTTATAGATCAGTGATCAATTAGCTGATTAACGTAAGAAGGATCCTCTGCCATCAGCCCAAAATTTACTGAATCTGCCGATCGTCGTTTAGGAATGCGTAAAATAGGCCGACAATGAGCCCGCCCCCAATATAATTGCCAAGCAACGAGAAAATAAAATTCTTCCCCGTATGCATCAGATCAACCGATTGAGGCTCCAAAAAGAGCGCCAGCACAAAGAGTGCTGAGTTGGCGATGACGTGTTCAAAGCCCATATAAGCAAACACCGTGACCCCTGCGAGTAAGGCAAAAATTTTGGCGCTGTAATCTTCGCCCATCTGCATCGCGATGATGATCGCAACGTTAATAAAAAAGTTGGCGAAGATCGCTTTGACAAAGATCGTCCACGCATCGCTGCCGACAGTCTTTAGCTCCACCGCGTTTAGTAAGAGCTGCTGCATTTCGGGAGAGATTATATTGCACGAAGCAACTAGGCCTGCGATGAATATGATTCCGAGGATATTGCCGAATAAACAGAGCCCTAGAACTCGGAGCGCTTGCGAGTATTTTATTTTTCGGTAGTAGATACCGACGGTAAAATACATGAAATTGCTCGTCAGAAGTTCGGAGTTGGTAAAATAAATAAATACCAATGCGACACTGAAAGTGAACGAGGTGATGTATTTTGAAATACCCAGATTGAGCAGATCGCCCAAGTCGGCCTTTACTTGGCAGGTGAACATATATATTAGCGTAATAATGAGCCCAGCCATCGCAGCACGTAGCACATAGCGGCAAATGTAATGCTGCTGTAGTTCTTGCTTCTTAGAAATCGTCTCAATGATGCGCTCCATGACCTCTCGGCCATAAAAGATGCGCGTCCACACCATATTATCAGAGTGAATCTCCGGTGACTTTTTTGAACTTTTATCAGGCATATAAAAAAGCCTAGTAAAGAGAGCCTCAGAGGAAAGCAAAAGATATCAGATATACAAAATGTATGATCCGAGAACATAGGTAACAGATCTTCTAAATATATCGGTCACACTTCAACTTGGCCATGAGAGACAAAAGAGGATCATACCCTTTTAGCAAAAATCAATTCCCTTGCTTGGAATGACACTCCCACTAGCGTTCGAAAATGTTACATATCAAACTCTATTTTCAACATTCGACTATGAATAGACAGCGCTCATGAGTGATTTAAAATTTGAACACCTCAGGCACAAGCCACCGGCAGAGCTGACTCAGGAACGGCCATTGATCATCGCATGCTCCCCTTTGCACAGTAAGGTGAACCTATCGACAATCATGCGAACTGCGGGCTGCTGCGGAGTCAGCGAGGTAATTGCCACCGGTAATGGCAAAGTCGACCCTAAGATCGCCCGAGACGGCGCCGAGAACGTCAAACTGACAGTGAAGCGCAGCTTGGTTCCTGTCCTTAAAAAGCTCAAACTCGACGGCTATCAACTCGTAGGCTTAGAGCAAACGACGAATTCGAACGCCCTAGGTGAATATGCATTCCCTCACAAGTGCGTGTTGGTGATCGGAGCGGAGCGCGATGGACTCACGCCTGAATGCCTAGAGATACTAGATGCCGTCGTGGAGATACCAATCTGGGGCCTCCCGTACAGCTACAATGTCGCAACCGCCACCAGTATCTGTGTGCTGGCATACTGTATGCAATATCCCAACGGGTAGAGCTGACGGGCCAAGCTCCGAGGTATTCGTCTGGGGGTATTCCCATCGGACAGCGACATGACCACAATAAAACAACGCTCTGCCGTTTCCACACGCCTGTTCCACACCGTGGCAACGCCGCCGCGTTGCCCTTCCCAAAAAACCGAAGCATGCTTCGGGGTATCAAGCGCAAAGCAGCACTCGCAAAAGACATCACAGAGAAACATCTCAATGTGAACCGAGAAGGTGCCGACCTGCAGGCATTAAACGAAGCACAGTGGGAGTCGATCGTGTGCGCACAGATGCGGCGGCTAAAGAAAGGCGAGGCGTCGCAGCTGACGCCACCCAAAGACGCTGTTTGGAAAATTCAAATCGCGCGGCTGCTCACTAAGCAAACAACAGCGAAGAACGGCTAAACCGCGTAGCGCCTCAATATGGCCCTCCCCCCCCCTCTCGAGTCAGTAGCCTCATCGAGAATAAAGCGCACAGCTAGGTGACATTTAAATTAAACATTCTCCCTTACCGGCGTTCAGGAAAGATATGATACGAGGACATACCACATTCCCTACTAACATTTGTTAGGCGAGTCCAGCAGAGCAGGTCCACTGTGTGACGGCCAGAATCGATCTATTGCTTGAGCGCGGCTACCACTGAGATCTCCACTAGGAGCTCAGGCCGTGCCATACGCGCCTCCACGCAAGCTCGTGCTGGAGCATAACCTGCAGGCACCCACGCGTCCCAGACAGCATTCATGGCTGCGAAATCTTTCATATCCCGCACGTAGACGGTTGCCGACAGCATGTGCTCACGGTCTGATCCTGCCTGAAGCAGCAGCGCATCGACTTTCTCCAGCATGGTCTCGGTCTGTGCCGCGATGCCCTTGGTTGCGTCGGCACACACCTGCCCGCATAAATAAACGGTGTCATGGTGAATAACGATGCGGCTCATACGTTGCTTTGTTTCTTGTCGCTGAATACTCATGGCGTACAATTAATCTTATTTGAAAAAATAAAAAAGTCCAAATTACTCATACAAAGCAGAAATTGGGTGCTCAAATCAAGGTTAAGGCCTCCCACCATTTACTTTACTTATTTGTCGCATTCTACTTTTTCCCTTGTTTTCGACCACTTCTGCAAGGTATTACGACAATGTAGCTGCTGCATCGAACAAAATCCACCAAACACAAGAACTTCAAAAAGATTCCACCATGGCCTTCACACCAAGCAAAGATCAAAAACGCCGCGATCGAGAGCAGAAGAAGATCGATAAGCGTTTCGCTCGCGAGACTGCCAAGGTCGAAAAACTTGAGGCTGAAAAGGAAGCCGAGCTCGTAGCTGCCGAGGAAGCCATCAAGCAAAGCGAAGCAGATGCTATAGCGAAGGAGGAAGCCGATTTTGAGGCCGAACTCGCAGCAGAGGCCGCGGAGAAGACCTGATCGGAGGGGAACACTACGAGAACATCGGTGCCAGTTAAATGGCGGCTATGCCTGAGAGCTGGCAAAAAGAGCTAGACGTAGATGCGAGAGTGACGACAAGCCGTTTTTTAGAACCAAGGACTTTTAAAAAATCTCTAAAAAAACTGAAAGGACTTCGCGGCTGACACGTTTGTTTAACGTGCGTCGTAACAATAAAACAGTCCGCAAAGAAAATCTGCCCGAGAAAATGTGTGCTCACTGCCAGCGGCCATTTACCTGGCGCAAGCGCTGGGCCAATTGCTGGGATGCAGTGCGCTACTGCTCAGAAGCCTGCCGCAGACAGCGGCCAAAGCTAGTTGCTGGGAATAACATACAAAAACCAGTCAATCCCCCAATCAAGCGCGGCGGCACTAAGACGTAAGTCCTGACATCTAGACCAAATATAAAAGCCAAAGACTTAAATCCTACAGAAAGCGGCACCCTAATTCGAATGGCTTGGCACGATCGCAAGCGCTCAAATTATCGATGCATTTTACGCGACGAAATCCCTCTGAGTTTGCGCTATTACATGATTCAGAATTTGATTATAACCATCGCAGAGGTCCTAGCAATTACCATGATCACAAAAAATTACGTGACCAAAAAAAGGCAACACAAGAGCAGCAGCAGCCGGCGAGTCATCATTAACAGAGCCACTTCACCCCAGTCATCTTCTTTAATATAATCGGATTTAACCACTGCCGGCTGAATTTTAGCATTGCCGCAAGCCTGCGAGATGAAGTGTTGTCTGCATATGCTTGCATATCAAATCTTTCAAACCATGCCGACTGCGCTGGCAGCAACACTTTTCACTTATCTCCGTAAAGAGGAGCGTGAGTCCTATAAGGGCGTGGTCCAGCAGCTCGCTGAGCAGCAAAAAATGCGCCCAGTTTTCATTACCAAGCAATCGCCGGAGAAGCAGGTTACGTTGTTGACTGCTGCCTGCGGTCGTAAGCCAGCCGAGCAGATTGCGATGCAAGTGCTGGAGGTCTGGCTGATGCGCGGTCGCCAAGAAATGTTAATCGACTTCCTGGATCGGATGAACATCAAGCATGACGGCGCAGGCATGGTCGAGAAATTCCCAGAGGTCATGGATCCGACGTTGCTGAGCAAAGCACTTACAGCAATGCGCGATACGTATCCAGCAGGCGAACTTGCCTTGTATCTTTACGTGCTTCAAGAGCAGCAAACAGGTGGCTGGCCGGAACTAAGCGCCTTGCTCGATGCCGAGCCGTGGTTAGGCGCCGTATAGTTGACTGTCAGTGCACTCTCATGAGGATCCACAATCAGCTGACTAAAGGCACCCGACGGAACGCAGCTATCAAAATCCTCAAGCCATTCGCTTTGGCCGGCGTAGTGCTACTCGTTTGGCTGCTGACAGATCGAGGATTCCTGCGCCACATCACCAGCTTGAGTGAGGTGATGGAGACCCACATCGGCCGATCTACTGAGTCGCTGCCAGACTTCCCCTGTACCGTAGGCGCACACCGCGGCGCGTCCATTGATTACTTGGAGAACAGCTATTCAGCTCTGCTCGCGGCAGACCAAGACCCCCAGTATGCATTCATCGAGTTCGATGTTCAATACACCAAAGACGGAGAGATTGTGGTCTTTCATGACAAGCGACTTCTGCGCCTATTTGGCAAGCTGGCGACCATCAAAAACTCGACCTACGCTGAACTGATGGACGCCAGCGATGGGCAGATCGTGCGCTATCGAGACATCATCGGATCCGTTAATAAAAAGCTAAATATTGAGATCAAATCACGTGGCGATAATGAAGAGGACTGCCGCCTCGCGGATGCAATCATCCAAGACATTCAAGCCCGTGGGCGAGAGAAAGATATTATGATCAGCTCGATCTCCAGCGATGTGATCCGCTACATTCATGAAACGCACCCCACGGTGCCCACAGGTCAAATCTATTGGCTTACCTCATCCACTTACCTTCATTTCGATCTTTTGACCAAACGCTTATATCAAGAATTTAACGAGTCGAACGCGGACTACCTGATGCTACACGTCGCAAATCTTCGCAATATCGAGGGCTTATTGGCACTCAAACCGGAGGGGAAAACCATCATCTTCTGGGATTTCAAAGACCATATGTATCTGGTGCGAGAAGACTACCACGATCGGCTTTGGGGCACCTCAGTGATCGGCGATCTGTGGCAAAAAATCGTCTATCGGTTCATCTGATGTATGCGCCGCTTAAAAGGTAGCATGTTCTCATGTTAACCGCTGCCGTTGCCTCTCTGGTATAGCTGGGCTATCGGCCAGTTGCTGGATTTATTTCAACTGCAATAACGAGGTCGTTGTAGTCTTTGTCACCCCCGCCTGGCTGGTCTTCAAAGCCGATGATCAGAGTATTTTCATCATAAACTGCCAGCAGCTTTGCGTGATTTATTTGATCGGGGTTACTTTCTGGATCGACCCAAAACACCAAGCACCTTCGTTTTGCGCACCGTCTCGAATCAAGAACAGGTCGACTAAACTACCCTTTTTAAGCTGTCCTAAATCAACATAGTCTCCGGGGATTAAGGGTATATTTTCGTTGGTTTCGGTGCTTCGAGTCTCTGCATCTGTGAGCTAGGAATACGCAGAAGACGCATTTGGGAAAATGAGGCTTTGATCACCATTATTTTCGATTCCTAGGGTATTTTGAAAAATGGTGCCTTCCTTTAAAAAATAAACTCTGACATCGGAGTCTTCAGTTAAGAGTAGTTCGTCGAGTGCCAGATTCTCGGTGTTTTTATCAATATTGTCTCTTTCACTGTAAACGCCGTCCAAATAGTCCATCACCTCTTTCAGACCGTTTTCCAAAAAATCAGCATAACGGGGATCTTCGGGGTCCGCTTTTACTTCCGAAATAATCTCCAAGCCCTTCGGCCTTGCCGTGGACTGCAGCAAAGGAGCCAAGTCTTCTGATCTTTCAGGCGACTCCGGCTGCCCTCCTGCGACCTGTTGTCCGTCAAAGTCTAGATTTGGTGTGTTTGTCGACTCCGTCGCTTGAGCGGATCGTTCGTTTGAGTCGACGCTATTTCGGTACCGTTGGACTGTGCAGGCACATGGTCAGCCTGATAGCTTAGACTTGAGGGAAAATCAGCAGTCTTCGCTGCCGCTCGATTGACTACGAGTGCAGCGTTTGAATCACCTACGACGGGCGCATCTTGGTCTACAAATACGCTATAGCTTATGATCGTAGCCACCACGACGAGCCCAGGAAAAAGAAGTTGCAAAGGACTATATTTCATCGGACGGGTTACGAGCTGGGGCAGTTAGATTCCGAGATTAGCTTAGCCATTATTTTAAGCTTTAAAATAATTAGATTTAAGTCCTTTCAGCGAAAGGGTCAATCGCTTTAAATAAAGACTGTGCCAGCGGATACGAGCTGGCGCGCTACATTAAGAGCGCAGCAGTCGGCGCCCTCACCGCCCAACGCAGTTTTGCAGAGCTGGACCGAGGGTTGTCGCGCTGCTCGCTGAAGGGGGCGCGGATGACGCTCTCGCTGATTGCACTGTAACGTCCATCTATCAGTCCGGCTCGGAAGGCCTTTTTGACCCGTCGATCCTCGCCACTATGGAAGGTCAGTACAGCAACGCGCCCACCGCCCCTCAGGCAGTCAGGGAGGCCGCGCAGCCAGCCATCGAGGACTTTGAACTCATCGTTGACCGCAATACGGAGAGCCTGAAACACACGTCTCTGACTGAGTTTGATTCGATCTTCGTCAAACGATTTTGGTAGCGCCTGCTCTATGGCACTAGCAAGTGCTCCGGTGGTCTCAAATGTCTGTCCAGCCAAGGCGGTGGCTAAACGTGCCGCGTTGGGCTCATCCGCATTTTCGCGCAACAGAGCCGTAAATTCTGGTTCGTTCAATTGTTCGATCAAGGCGCTGGCTGAGATACCCTTATTTGGGTTCATTCGCATATCGAGCGGCCCTTTGTGTTTAAAGCTGAAACCGCGAGCTGGATTGTCGATCTGCATCGAAGAGACGCCCAAGTCGGCGAGAATGGCATCGGCCCCGTCGTGCCAACCGATCTTACCCAGCAGTCCGCGCAGGGCGACAAAGTTGGTGCGCTCGCACTGCAGTGATCCTGCCGGAAAGCCAGCTGAGCGTAGACGCGTCTGCGTTTTTGGCAACTCGATGGGGTCTTGATCGACCGCCAGCAAGCAGCCGCTGGGCTGTACGGCTTTCAACAGTTCTGCGGCATGACCTCCATAACCGAGCGTGCAGTCGACCGCCCGCTCTCCCGGCAAGACTGAGAGTACCTGCATGATCTCGGCCAGCATGATAGGCACATGCTGCCCGGCAGGCGTTTTACCGCCTGCGAGCACATGGGCGACGGTGTCGGTGTAGCGCTCGGGATTGAGCTCCTTATATTTGTCCTCAAAGCGACGCGGGTTCTTGCCCTTATAACGCACTCGTCGCTTGTGTGGTTCAGGATTCTGTTCGGATGCCATATGCCAAACATGCGCGACAGACAGCGAGCAGCAAGCGCAATGGCGATAGGAGTGGCGGTTCAAATCCGAGGCATCGGTCACATTCAAAGCTGCGATTAATGCCATCGAAGCAGAGTGCTCGGAGTAACACTTGGTGACGCAATGCAAACAACGCGCGGGATGCCTTGGTTGAATCCGACTCACTTTAAGACTAATTAACTACAGCATGTAAGTTCGACAGCTCGCGGCACGTTTATATAAATATGATTTTACGTGTTATTTTAGGTGATCAACTCAGCCACCAGATTACCAGCCTGTCGGATATTGATGCGGCGCGGGATATGGTGTTGTTGTGCGAAGTCCGTAACGAAGCGACGCGGGTCCCGCACCACAAAAAAAAGATCGCCTTCATTTTTTCTGCTATGCGCCATTTTGCTGCGGAACTAGAAGCAGCTGGCTACCGCACCCGATACATCCGATATGATGCCCCCGACAATGCGGGCAGTTTGACTGGTGAGCTGGAGCGGGCGATTGAAGCGCTCAGTCCAGAGCAAATTATCGTCACCGAGCCGAGCGAATATGCCGTGCTCAAAGAGGTTGAAAGCTGGAAAACCCACTTCCCTATTCCGCTGGAAATTCGTGACGATAACCGATTTCTATGCACCAAGGATACGTTCGCAACATGGGCCGAGGGTCGCAAGCAGTTGCGCATGGAATTTTTCTACCGCGAGATGCGGCGTACCTATGGGATTCTAATGGAAGACGACAAGCCGGTCGGTGGGCAGTGGAACTATGACGCCGAGAACCGCAAGCCAGCGAAGAGTGGGCTGGACATCCCGGCGACCTACCTGAGTGAGCCAGACAGCATCACTCAGGAAGTGCTCGAATTAGTCGGTCGCGAGTTTAGTGAGCATTTTGGCGACTTGGAGCCGTTTCATTTTGCTGTGACTGCAGCCCAAGCCCAGCAGGCGCTAGAGCAATTTATCCGCGAGCGACTGTGCCACTTTGGCGACTACCAAGATGCGATGCTGCAAGGTGAGCCTTGGATGTATCACTCGCATCTGAGCTTCTACATCAATTGCGGGCTACTCAGCCCGCTCGAATGTATCCAAAAAGTAGAGCAAGCTTATCGCGACGGACTGGCCCCACTGAATGCCGCCGAGGGCTTCATCCGTCAGATACTGGGCTGGCGCGAATATGTGCGCGGGATCTATTGGTTAAAGATGCCAGATTACGTATCGGAAAATTTCCTCGGGGCAGAGCGACCGTTGCCGGAGTTTTACTGGAGCGCCGCCACTAAGATGAACTGCCTGCGACAATGTGTGGCCGAAACCAAAGCAAATGCGCATGCGCACCACATCCAGCGGTTAATGGTGCTCGGCAATTTTGCGCTGTTGGCTGGTCTCAACCCCAAAGAAGTCAACCAATGGTTCTGGATCGTGTATGCAGATGCGTACGAATGGGTAGAGCTACCCAATGTGAGTGGCATGGTGCTGTTCGCCGACGGTGGCCTACTCGCATCGAAGCCCTACGCAGCTAGTGGAGCCTACATCAACCGCATGTCAGACTATTGCAAAGGCTGTTCCTACAAGGTTTCGAAAAAGAACGGGCCCGACGCCTGCCCGTTCAATTATCTCTATTGGGATTTTTTAATCCGCCAGCAAGACAAGCTTGGAGCGAACCCACGAATGGGCATGCCCTACCGAACCTTGAGCAAGATGGACGCCGCGAAGGTAGATCTAATCCGCGCAGACAGCACCCGATTCTTACAGGCAGTTGACGCAGGTGAAATCGTATAAGCACTGACCAATCGACCATGGCACACGTAGTTTGGTTCAAGCGAGACTTGAGGATTTCCGACCACCTGGCATTTAGCGAGGCGGCTCGCCGTGGCCCGACAGTGCCGCTCTATATCATGGAGCCCGAGCTCTGGCAACAACCTGACCTCAGTCATCGCCACTATTGCTTTCTTAACGAAAGCCTCGCTGAACTCAATGCACAGCTGATTGAGCACTACGGCACGCCACTGGTGGTTCGCTGTGGCAAAGCCAGCGATATTTTGCAGGCCCTGCACAACGAACACTCGATCGAAGCACTCTGGTCGCATCAAGAAACCTGGAACGACTGGACTTACCGTAGAGACCGGAGCGTTCAGCGCTGGGCACGCCAGCAAAACATCCCATGGCATCAACCACGGCAATTTGCAGTGGTTCGTGGACGGCACAATCGCGATGGCTGGAGTCGCCAATGGCAAGCGCTGATGAACCAAGTCTGCCTCGACGCGCCACAGGCATTACAGTCAGTCGCCACGACCTCAGAATCGATGCCTGCGGCCAGCGACTTGAACCTACACCCGACGCCCCTGCAAGCCACCCAGACCGGCGGCCGCAGCCATGCACTGGCGCTACTAGAAAGTTTCCTGCACACGCGCGGCGAACATTACAGCACCGAGATGTCTTCGCCGGTGACTGCCTTTGACAGTTGTTCGCGACTCTCCGCTCATATCGCCTTCGGCACCCTTTCACTGCGCGAAATTGTTGCTGCCTGCCAACAACGCAACCTGGCAGTCAAAGCACAAGCACGGGGACAAAAAGGGAAATGGCCTGCGGCACTTCGATCCTTTAATAGCCGGCTACACTGGCACTGTCACTTCATCCAAAAAATCGAAGACGCCCCACGCATCGAATTCGAAAACTTCCACACTGCGTATGATTCGCTGCGCGAAAAGACGCCCGACAGCGACCGTTTCGAAGCATGGCAAAACGGACGCACCGGCTACCCTATGATCGATGCCTGCATGCGCGCGCTGAGTGCTACCGGGTGGATTAATTTCCGCATGCGTGCGATGCTGATGAGCTTCGCCAGTTACCACCTCTGGCTCGATTGGAAAGCGCCCGCGCTGCACCTCGCACGGCTATTCACCGACTACGAACCCGGCATTCACTACAGTCAGTGTCAAATGCAGTCGGGCACCACTGGCATTAATACGATCCGCGCCTATAACCCGATCAAACAGAGTATGGATCATGATCCCGAAGGGCAGTTCATCCGTAAATGGATCCCAGAACTCGCCGATTATTCGGCTCAAAGCATCCATCAGCCATGGGTACTGCCACATAAACTAAATGGCTACCCACTGCCGATCGTCGATGAAAAGCTTGCGCGCAAACAAGCTATGCAGCGTATTTACGCACTTCGGCGTAGCGACGGTTTTTTCAATGAAGCACAAGCTATCGTTAAGCAACACGGCAGTCGTAAAACAGTACGAGGTCATTCGAAAGCTGCAAAAGCTGCCAGCGCTCAAACAGAACTCGATTTCGACGATTAAGCATCTCGATCGATGTTAGGCTAGCAATGCTGCTGCGTTGAAACTGACCGCGTTCGATGTTTTTTTATTCAGCTGCGATCCAAGCGACCCGCAGAGAAAAGGGACCGGCTTGTTTATCCGCGAGCATCAGCGCCATGCGGCGAATGTCTTTAGCATTAAAGGCATAGCCCGAGAGCTGCCGGCCTCGCCAACTTTGCTCTAGTTCGCTAAAAGGCACAAACACCTCGATCCACTCACCTGCGGTGGTTTGGAAATCCGCCGCAAAATTAACCGCCCAACCCTCACGAAAGAGCGCGTCACTGTGGAAGCGCAGCTGATAAGTTCGGCCATCACCAAGTACTCTCAGGCGAACACCTTCGGCATCCGAAAGATCGAAATTGCCACGAGTGTATACTGAAGAAAAGCCACCATTGTTCTCCAGCGAAAGAGTGCCACTGAAGCGCATTCCATCGTCACCGATCGTCGCACTGCCAGCAGAGCGGCCGCCCATAACGCCATCGTTGCTGCTCAGCCATGGCTTGTCGGCGTGTTCACCAGTAAATTTAAAAAGTGTGTTCATCTCTGCTGTCACCTGTGGTTTTGCCAAGAGCGATGCCACACACACACAGCTGGCGATCATACTGACAATTAATCCCGAAGTCACCTTCATACCTGTATGAAATTGCCCAAGTATATTACATACGCAAGAGTCTAGCTCGAAAACTCTGCCACCCAGTGGCGCAAAAAGCATACGATGAAGCATTCATTTTTTTTGTAGGGTTAATTGCGACTGCACGATAGTTTAATATGCAAACTCGGAAAAAAAATCTACAAGTCACGCAGCAGCCCAACGGCGATACCCTTCAACTCACCTACGAACTAGGCACGGGGCGCAAGATCCACATTATTCCTAAAAAGCAGCAAAACACAGAACCTGAGCCGCACGCCGCGGGCTCCTACCATAACCCAGAGCAACACGCCATCTATATGGAACGTATCGACGCGATGCTCAGTACGACATCCTCAGGTAAGCGCCCCAGCAATGACTCCAATGCCTCCAGCTGATAAGCAAAGGACTTTGAGCATCGATTCGGCATCGACCCAACAGACGATTACCAGCACACCGCCGAATCTCACTCAGAGCAGTTACTGTATTTGACTAAAACCTAGAGATCAGCCACATTTCGCTAATGGACACTATTCAACATCTATTACAACTGATCGCTGGGCTCGGGATTATTAATGTCTGGCTCCTTCGTTACAATCAAGGCACCGCCTACCGCGGCGGAACAGCAGCGGACATGAAGGCCGAATTTGCCAATTATGGCCTGCCGAATTGGAGTGTTTATTTAATCGGCGGCTTGAAAATCACCGCTGCGCTTGCCCTAATTCTAGGTATATACTTCGATCCGCTGATTATCCCGTTTGCTAGTCTGCTCGGGCTGCTTATGGTGGGTGCGCTATTAATGCACCTTAAAGTGAAGGATCCGTTCAAAAAATCGATTCCTGCGCTGGTGATGCTAGCCTTGTGCATCGGCATCATCGTATTAGCTGCTTAAGGCTAAGCGACTGAGGAATTCCAATGCCAGTCCTGCGTTGATCCACATATAGATAAACGAGGGTAAGCATTGCCCAATCGTATCACGAATCCGTATACGCACGCAAAAGCCAAGCAGCATCTGGACGCTAAGACCAATCGAAGCAATCAGCCCGATAGTGGGACTCACTAGCAAGCCAATTAAGAGGCCTGTCGCACCAAGCAGTTGCAAATATCCAGTGAGCAATCGAAACGGCGCTAAGCCATAGCGCTGAAACTCGACAACCATGTGGGCCGAGAAGACACAACTAGCTCCATAGCAGAAGAACGAGACAATCGACAGTAAACAAAAGGACGTGAACATAAAATAATGATGCACTAGTAAACTCTATTTTCTATGAATTGGAATAGAATAGTTCGTTGGTAGCTACATTCGACAAATATCGTGCAATTGTAGCGCACCTTACAGCGCGAAGCCATTGAAATAATCGGCGACAGTCAATCAAACCCAGCTGCTTCAAGCAGGGCAAAAGGAACAGCCGCCGAACTAGACCGATTTGCAGATCACTTACTCAGCGACTCGGCTTGGATGACTCGCCAGTCTTTTAGGGACCAGCACCTTCGAGATTCGAAAGATAACACCATAAATCAAAGGCGCACAGATTAGCCATCCCGCGATCGCATGAGCGAAGGTCCACGCAAATTCGGCAGTTGTGGTAGCGAAGTCATTAAAAAAGCGTGTACTAAATTCAGTAAGACTGAGGCGAAAAGGGTTCGCTTGAAATAGCCACTCACCTAATCGCAGAAACGGGAAAATGAGGGCAATTTTGACAGGGGCAATGATCCAGTTACAAACCTGTACCACTGGCTGATTCAGCCGAAAATACGCCGCGATAAAAGTATTCATTAAGGTCGAAAACCCCATGATCGGAAAGAGTCCGATCATCAACGCTGCTGCAATCGCATGACAACAGGCCTGTTGCCCAAGCCCTTGCTTTAGCTGTCCGACCACGACTAAATTTAGCTTTTTGAACACACAATTTAATCGTCAGCCGTGAAAAAAACTTACTGAGTTGAGACAAGAAGAGCGCTGCCGCAGTGGCGGACTGTGCTGCAAAGGAGCACGACTTAATGATTGATTGCGAAGAGCGCGGCCGCGTAGAGCGCATACAGAGGCAAGCACTTGAGGGCCAAGCTGCTCGCCTAAGGTCGCCGCGAAACAGGATGGACAAGGCAGAATAAAGCGTGCAGCTTCGGGCCACACAGAAATGCGCACAGCATGTCGTTTGTCGGTAAAATCAAACAGGGAAGAATCAATGGATTGGGATACATGTAATCATAAGAAACTAAATCAGCGGCTATCAGAGGCTAAGCGCTGGAATGCGGGCGACCCGCAACCAAATACAAGCAAGGTAAAGAGAGGTAAAAAAGTGCAGCCCACCAAGCGCAAAAAAAAGGGTACCGGCGGTTAAAATAATCGAGCTCGAGGCTAGCTATCTCCAACAAACACATCATCTGCCGTCCAGAGTTGACGATCCGGACCGGCTGAGCGCATTCACATCTGTCGCCCGACACTGCGTGGAAGAAAACATAGAGACCCCACTGGTCGACGAGCTGATTCCCGCACAGTGCGAGGCGGCAAGGATCGATAAAGACCATTCGTTGGGGTTTACTGAGCAATTGCTCTGTGATTTCTGGATTCTCGCTGCCGACTGGATTTCTTTTTATGCGCCTAACGATAATCCGCGAAGAACTGTACGAAAGCATCGATCGACTGCAAAGGATCCTCACTTTGGTTGATCTGCCTGCTTGTATCGAATGCTAATACGTGACTAACTCAGCCTTTTGGTAGTCGGTTGACTCAGGGATGACTCGGTTAGAAGACCTCCACCACCCGCCTAATCTTGAATTAACCCTCAAGAATTAAGACACTCCTCCATTCCATACTCTGCCGCCATTCCCCATAATACCCCTACCTTCGCTTGCCCATAGAGGCATTTTGTGTTGCATACTGCATCTTAATTAATGCACGACGATGAATCCGAATAAACCAACTGCTTGCCCATACTCGACTCAAACAAGCGGTACTGATCAGCCAGAGATTTCGGTTGAGAAGCTCTGGTCCGCCGATGAACTCTACAAACGACTCAAGCCATCGGTGTCGAGCGCAACGGAAATTGATTTGCAAAAAGATGCGCAGGGGGCATGGCGTAATTCCGTGCGCTGCAGCGGACGCGCACGTTGGCGTTCGCTGCGTGTGATCGATGCGAGAAGTGCCAATTCAGTCGAGGAGAGCTTCGATGCGCTGTTTGAGCATTTGAAACGTGCGGATGCTAATCGGGGCGCAGAATCATTCATCACAGTCTTCCCAGAATTTGATCCGGACCAAGCCGAGACTCGCATTTGGAACCACCAGCTCATTCGTTATGCGGGCTACCAAGCGAGCGATGGATCAGTGCTGGGCGATCCGATGAACATATATTTGACTCAAATCGCGATTGATCTCGGCTGGCAGCCCCCCCATCAGCGTAGCCGATTCGATATCCTGCCGATCATTTTGCAATTTCGCGGCAAGCTACATCTACGGACAATTCCAAAAGAGTACGTCGCCGAGGTCACGATCCGTCACCCCGAGCATCCTGGCATAGAGTCCTTGGGGCTACGCTGGTATGCCATACCATTTGTCTCCGACATGCTATTTGCTTCCGAGCAAGCCATTTATCCAGCAGCTCCTTTCAGTGGCCATTACGTGTCGACCGAGATCGCCGCTCGAAATCTTGCAGACCTGAAACGCTACAATCAATTACCACAGGTCGCCGCGGCGATCGGGCTCGACCCAAGTAAACACGCACAGTTTTGGATCGATCGCGCGCTGGTGGCATTGAATGAAGCCGTGCTCTGGTCATTTGAGCGCACCGGGTATCGAATCGTGGATCACCATACAGTCACTTCAGAATTCGCTAATTTTTGTAAAAAAGAAGATCGAAACCAGCGCACAGTACATGGCGATTGGCCTTGGCTCATCCCCCCCATGTCTAGCGCGTCGACCCCGATCTTTTTTCGAAGTTTTGAACCAAAAATCGAACTGCCTAATTTTCTCTATCAAGAATTGCCCTGGAACACACCCAGCGGACAAGCTGCACTAGCGGCAAGCACCTAAGATAGTGCCGAGGGGGGAGAGGCTGATCGTCACACGATTCGTCCACAAAGTCATCCAAAGACAACTATTCTCAGTTTTTTCGCTTTGTTGGAAAAACTCGCTCGATTCACTGTCAAAGCGGGATAGATGCGACAAAAAAGCCCTCCTCGTTGCCGAGAAGGACTCTTCTTTTTTGGTCGGGGCGACAGGATTGCTTCGCCCTCTTCGCGTTTTCCAAGCGGAACTCCGTTCCTGAAAACACTCCGTCAAACCTGCTGGTTCGCAGGTTCGACTCCAGTCGCCGCGCTTAGACACAAAAAAGCCCTCCTCGTTGCCGAGAAGGACTCTTCTTTTTTGGTCGGGGCGACAGGATTCGAACCTGCGACCCTCTGCTCCCAAAGCAGATGCGCTAGCCAGGCTGCGCCACGCCCCGTTTCCAAAAGAAGACGACAAACCATCACAAATTCCACCCCTGTCAATACTGTTTAAAAGGATTCTTTCAGATTAAATGTTCGCGATTTTAAAATAGCCACACAATCCTACCTGACTAACGATGAGCGATAAGCAATTAAATGACCGAAAGACCAGGTACATAAAGCTTATAGGCCGACTCAGCTGCCTACTATCGCTCATGCCAAGCGCTTCAGGAGGCACCCTGCAGGAGCAATTGGAGCAGGCAATTTCGGCTTTCGGCAATGCTGATTACGCCTCTAGTTATTGGCAATTTGAGAATATGGAGCTCGATTATGGCACCGAACCAGAGTTTTTAGCGCGCACTTTTCAGCAAACCATCCTCCCGATTCGTGGCTACGCTGCACTCATGGCAGATCGTCCCACCGATGCACTGATCTACTTTGGCGAACTACTCGGCCAACACAAACCACACCCAGGCTTACAGGCTTTCGCACTCTACAATGCCGCGATCGCCCAGTCGCAAACGCATGCGCTGGCCGCTGCCGCGCAGACCTTCCACAATTTCCAACTGACTTTTCCTGGCTCCAACGAGGCCGCACTCGCGCTGCTACAAGAGGCAGATCTACGCTATGAAATCGGCGACGTAGCGCAGGCCACCGCTTTACTCGACGCATTCTACGCATCAGAGGCCCCCGAGACGCTGCGTATGCAGGCGCGCCTGCGAGCGCTGCAAATCGCAGGCGAAACCGGCTCGACCGACCGTGCACGTGCAATCCTATTTGAATCGGATTGGAATGTAGCCGCGATGCCAGACATCGCCGTGCTGAGCTTCGCAGCGCTGGACGCGGGAGACCTACTGCTCAACGAAGGCCACCACAGCGAAGCGGTGCGTGCCTACCGGCTAACATTGCCCCGCAAGGTGCTGATCGAAAAGCAACGCGAGCGTCTCCGCATGGTCGAACGCGCTCTGGCTCAACAATCGCTGATTGCCTCAAGTATCTGGAAGAGTCACTCGCAGCAACTGATGGCAAGGCTCAGACGTCAGCTCGACTTGCTCGAACACATGGCCGACTACACGCCAGGTCTGTATCTACGTGCTGGGCAAGCTTACTTGCTCGGTCAAAGATACCGCGAGGCGACCATCCTGTTTCGCACCGTCGCTAAAACTCCAGAGTTTGAAGCCGACATCCGCGCCGAAGCCCACTACCGCTGGATCTTGTCCTTGAGCGAAGCGCAAGACTGGCAAGGCGCCCGAGACACCGCACAGTTGTTCCTCAACGAGCACCCGGGCCACAAACTCGCCAACAGCGCGCTCTTCCTGATTGCCCGCGCCTATCAGAGCGAAGCTCAATTCCTCGAAGCGATCGCGGTGCTTGATGAGCTCATCAGCAACTTCCCCAACGACCAGCAGGCTCCTCGCTGGTATTTCACCCGCGGCTACAACTTCAGTGCGCTTGAGCGGCAAAGCGCCGCCCGTGACGATTTCGACACTGCGCTGGAGTGCTTCCCAGAGAGTAGCCTAGTCGTACAATTCAAACTATGGCGCGGCCTGACCTTCTTCTTTGAGCGCGACTACACCGCAAGTTTAGATGCCCTTGAAGCACTGAAGAAAACCAGCAAGAAGCATCCACTGTATCCGGAAATTAACTACCGTATCGCCAATGTGACTTACGCACAGCGCGACTACGACCAAGCACTCAAAATTGCCGACGTTCTAGTCAAAGCATTCCCAGACCACCACCGCGTGCCGGAAGCCCAAGCTCTGCGCGGCGACATCTTCATGGGCCAAGGTGAACTACTTCAGGCTGCAAACGCGTTTCGCCAAGTGCCGCCGGATGACGCGCACCTTTACGACTACGCTATCTTCCAAGCCTCCAAGATCTACAAGGCGCTCGAACGCTACGACCTACTGCGCAAACATCTACAAGCCTACATCGACCGCGACGACGCCAACGAACGCCCGCGCGTGAGCGAAGCCCTGTATTGGATCGGCTGGTCGCTACAACAGGAAGCTCGCGGACCGGAAGCGTTCCCACTGTTTGAACATGCACTCACCCGTTTCGGCAACGATCCTAAAGCCCGCGCGGTGAGCTCAATCCTTTCCGCTTACGCGGATCTCTATAAACGTCTCCGCAACACCGACAGCAACATGACAGACTTTGAGACTTGGCTGCAAAACGCCAGCGAGGAAAGCCTCAGCACTGGCAAACTAACTTGGTTTGCGCGCTTAACATTGTTCAAATCCGCGCGCCAACGCCGCCACTTCGGCGACGAACGCGCCGACGCCACGCTCCTCTCGATTCACCGCTTTGTGCCGATTGATAAACAAGACGCAGAGACACTCGCCAACGTCGGACTCGTGCTGATCCAGCGCGGCTACGAATCGGCCGACGATTACTGTGAACAGATTCTAACCGAATATCCGAAACGCTTCGAATGCGGCACCGCCTATTTTGGCAAAGCGCAACTCGCCGCCAACGCCGAACGGCTGGAACAAGCCCGCCGCTGGCTACTACGCTTCCTCGAACAGACACCCACGCACCCACTGGCCGCCGACGTGCGTCTGCTCAGCGCAAATATACTCACCCAGCAAGGCATCTACGATGGCGCGCGCGCAGTGCTCAACGAAATCCTGCAGATCAAAGCCATGCGCGGCCGCCCACACGCCCTTGCACTAGCCGGGCTCGCACGCATCGAAACCGCGCAGGAGAACCCCGAGCGAGCGATCCCCTACTGGCAACGCATCTACACCCTCTACCGCGCCTACCCCGAAATAATCATCGATGCCTATTGGCAGAGCGCCCTGCTGTTTGAGCAAATCGGCGACAGCACTGCCGCGCGCAACACCCTGCGGGAATTACTCAGCGACGTGCGCCTAAAAGACTTCGAAGCCTACACACTCGCGCAGGGTAAAATCTCTAAGCTGGAGACTATCGTACAGGCGCAAACCGAGCTCGCCATTCAAGCCGCCCATCACGCAAGAGAGGCACAACCATGAAATTAATGAACTATTTTCGGGGAGGGACCCAGAGCTTTCGGTCATATTTTACAATTCTGATTCTAGCACTCCCCACACTCATCACCGCCGCCATCCCGCCCGACGAACTCGAGGTAATCGATGCCGAACTACATCAACCGATTGCGGTGCATCTAATCAATGGCCGCACGATTGCAGGCCACTCGATCGATGTATCTGGAAATTATATACAGGTAGCAACCTCTGAAGGCGCTGGCGAAATCATCCACACCTTCAACGTGAATGAAGTCCGCGACTTCACGATCCCAGGCGAAAGCTACAAGACGCTCGCAGTCGAATGGATCGATGCCGGCGAATCCGACAATGCGATGGAGTTGCTACAACTGCTCTATTTGCAACGCGTTAAAATCATCCCGCTGCTGCCCGCCGCCGAGTCACACTTCTTCATCTACTACGTCGATCTCATTTTACAGTCCGACAATCCCGCCCGAGCGATTGCAGTGACTGGCATTCTAAAGCCGCAGATTAGCCATCCGGCCGCGCTACGTTTACTCGAAGACGCCGTGCTCGATAGCTACAATAGCCTAAAACTCTACGACCAAGTACGCCCACTGACTCAAGCATGGCTAGCCACGCGTAATCCGTACGGCGATTCCGCCCTCGGTTATTACACCCACAGCGCCGATCTACTACGCAGCGAAGACTTCAGCGGGGCACTCGATACGGCGCTACAACCAATTGTTTTTTCCATGCCAAATCCGCCCAACAAGCTAGCGCACTGCTACGCGGCAGCAATCAGCTCCGCCATGGGATTACGAGATCCAGATTATGCGCTAATATTGTATACAGAGATGCTAGAACGGTCTCTCACTTGGCCCCAAACAGACCCCACCTTTGACGCCCCCTTCAAACAATTCAACGAGCACTTGAAAAAAATAAACTATACAAATAAAAATCCAGCAGACCTCTAGAAAAATTGGGGGGCAATGCTTTGTCGTAGCCACTCGCCGGTTTGGCTCAGTCTGACCGGTGCTAACGACGGAGCGTAACCCTCCACCAAAGGACTCTATCCTCAAAACGCTAACTATGAAACGACTCACATCAAATTGGCGGGCGCACACAAGTCACGCCCCGACATTGCTGCTCACCCTCGCGCTCACCTCAATGACGCACGCCCAAGACGCCGCCGCCGAGGCCACCGCTGCCACCGAGGTCGCCGAAGACAGCCTCAATCTGCTGGGCTTGATCCAGCAAGGCGGTTGGGCGATGTATCCACTCGGCACCTGTTCGTTAATTATGTTCTTCCTGATCTTTTATTCATGGAAGGAAACCACACAGAATAAATTCTTCACTGCTGCGCAATTGAGCACGACGAGAGACGCGCTCAAGAGCGGCAACATGGAGCAAGGACACCTGCATCTGCAAGACGCCAGCAACATCCTAGCACGCGCACTCTCGCCAGCTCTCAAAAAAATCCGTAAAGGCCGCGAGAAGATGGAAAACCTCTTCATCGAAAACTTGGAAGCCGAAGAAAACAGCGTTTCGCAATGGGTCACGTATCTGAACGTAGTCGCCTCGGTGGCACCGATGATCGGCCTGCTCGGCACGGTCAGCGGCATGATCAGCGCGTTCCAAACAATTGGCCGCGGCGGCATGGGCCGACCTGAACTGTTGGCGGGCGATATCGGCGAAGCCCTAATCACCACGGCGACTGGACTCGTGATCGGCATTCCCGCAATGATCGCCTATTTTATCCTACGTAATCGTCTAAACTCGGCAATGATCGCCACGGCACAAGCGGGCACCGATCTGATTGAAGCTGCGGAAGAACCAAGCGAGTAGCAAGCGAACGAACATTGCGCCCCCCTCTCCGACAGACCGACCTCGTGCGTCTCTGCGTTTCTTGAGCAAATGAAACAGGCAAGGCAGCGTCACTCCATCCATTTACGCCAGATACGCTCGATCATCAGCAGGTACATTGACAACTAAAACTAATGCTAATCGACCTCAGAATAAGAACGAAGCGCTTTTCGTGGATTTTTTGCCAGCAGAATGTCACTCACTGAAGTTGACCGAAAATCGATACGCACAAGCATTGCATCTGTAGTTCTTTCCATTTAGCGATTTAAGCCATGATCCGCTACAGCGCCCTCAAAGAACTGAACTTAATACTGCATGAAGCCCCTGGCGAAGACGGCGACTGGGGCTGGTTTAGCCGCGAACACGCAGTGGTCGTCGATGCAGTGCTGCAGATGCTTGGTCACCCGACAGTGGTGATGGACGGCCTGCTGATCATGCAAGACGGCACGCAAACACTGGCGACTATCCCTCTCGGCCATGCCTGGAATATGATCCATGAGGATCGTCTACTTGATGCCAGCGTCACCACCCACCACATGACTTCTCACTTTAAGGAGTTCAGTAAAATCGACACAAAACGACCCACTGACTGCCCCTATCCGATCTATTACTCCGAGAAACTCCCCGACACGATCCGTAAGTCCGACCGTCCCGAAGGGCTCTATTACTACCGCAAAGAGAGTTTCAGCTTCAATGCCGCGCTGCTACTGGAAGACCCCTATCAATTTATTCACAAGCCTGAGCCTGGCACGCCGAATCTACTCGAAAGCTACGGTCGCGACATTTTCTTTAAATTAGCTTATCACATATATTTACTGCAACAAGGACAGGCAAAACCGCTCCCCAAGGGCAGCGACGACCTGCTAGACGCAGTGGCCAACAGCCGTGGCGGTGTGCGTAAGAAGGTGTTAGCCATTCTCGATGGTAGCGCGGGCGTCTAAGACGGTTCAGCCAATTTAGTAAAACCTCACTTTTCGGACGAAAAAGTTTTGCTTCTGCCGCACGAGTCGGTTTCATCTGTCTTATGCATGAACTATCTGGAACCGTAAAAGTAATTTTCGAGGAACAAACCTTTGCCAGCGGCTTTAATAAGCGCGAATTCGTCGTGACTGACGAAGCTGACAAATACCCACAGGACATTAAGTTCGAGTGTGTTAAAGATAAGGTCGAACTGGTCAACAAGCTCAGCGTTGGCGAAAAAGTCAAAGTCACTTTCGACCTTCGCGGCAACGAGTATAACGAAAAATATTATGTCAACCTTGCAGCATGGAAGATCGAAAGCCTTGCAGCAGGTGGTGGTGCCAGCAGCAGCACGCCGCCAGCCTTCAATCCGGCCGACGAAGTTCTCGACGAAGAGCCACCATTTTAGTTGCTCAATTACCATTTCCAACAAAAGGCCGCTCAGTTACGAGCGGTCTTTTTGTGTCTATATTGGAGGGCAACGCTCCGTCGTTGCCACGATAGCTAAATCAACGAATCTAACGTGAGGCAATGACAGAGCATTGCCCTCCAGCTCGTCAGCAAAATTCCAGCATGCTACTGCACCAACCGCCCCGCCAGTAAACTGGCGAACACCAACTGCAAGGGGTGAAAGCAAATCAATGGGATCAATACCATCGCAGGATCCACCACCCCCGGAGCTGCCAGCAAAATCGACGAGGCCAACGGCAGCCCCGAGGCCAACGACTTCTGACTCGCACAAAAGAACGCTGCGATTCGCTGCTTACGCTGCAAGCGCAACCAAGACCCACTCCACCAGATCAATACACCCGTCACCAGTAAGACCGTCACGACCCCCACAGCCACTCCGAAGGAAAGTGCCAATGACAGTTCATCCAACAGGCCCGAGCTCACGCTCTGGGCAAATGCAGCGTGCACAATAAATATAATGATGCCACTACTGACCAATTTGACCACTCCAGCAATGCGCCTAGCAAGCGCCCGAAGCAACTGACGAGCCACCTGTCCCACAATCAACGGCAACACCAATAACCGAGCCAAACTCACGAAAATCTCCGACAATGAAATCTCAATCGCCGTCTCACTCGCGAGGTAAGCCACCGCAATCGTCGGTACCACCAACACCGCCAATAGGTTAGAAAAGATCGTCGAGAAAATGGCATTGCTCGTGTCGCCGCCTGAAAGCGAGGTGAATGCGATCGCCGAGGCCACCGTCGTCGGCAAAATCGCCAACAGCCAAAACCCGACGCACAACTCCGGCGTCAACAGCCACGACAGTGGCACGAGCAATAGCCCCGTCACCACCGGGAACCACAAGTAATTCCAAGACAAGACGAACACATGCAGTCGCTTCGGGTTATAGCCAGCGACCAACGAACGTGTCGGCAGCGACAAGCCCTGTAAAAAGAAAATCATCGCCACGCCGAACTGCGTGATCCACTGCGCACCCAAAAAACCGCCCTTCGAGGCGGGCTCAGGGAAATAGACCGCGAGCAGCACCGCGGCAACCAGCCACAGAGTGAATGCATGTTTTCGAAGTAGAATCTTCATTATCGAGATTAAGTGAGCATGCACAAAGCTGCTAAAAGTTGAAGCGAGAAAAATCAACTCGGCTGGGGCGATCTCCGCCGCATCAGGCGCTGTCCAGACTGAGAACGATACAAAGGACGTTCAATCTCAGCTTTATATTTTGCATTCCGCTAAATTTCCCTTTAATCCCTCGGCACTCATGAAGATTGAAACCGCAACTTTCCGCACTAGTGCACTCGACCTCGAAGCCTGCCCACCGTCTTGGCAGCCCGAATTCGCATTTGTCGGTCGCTCCAATGTCGGCAAATCCTCGCTGATCAACATGCTCACCGGCAAGAAAGAGCTCGCGAAAACATCCAGCGTGCCGGGCAAGACACAGCTTATCAATTTCTTCGATATTAATAAGACTTGGAGCCTCGTCGATTTACCTGGCTACGGGTATGCACGACTTTCCAAGGCAAAGCAGAACGACTTCAATATCAATGTCAGCGGCTATCTCACCGGCCGCGAAAACCTCAAGCATGTCTTTGCTCTGGTCGATTCGCGAATGGAACCAGTTGAAGGCGATCTCGCCTTTATTGAGTGGCTACAAGCCTCTAAACTGCCCGTTTCGATTGTCTTCACCAAGTCAGACAAGAGCTCCGATACCACCGTCGAAAATCACGCTAAACTATTCCTGCAGAAATTAGACGAATGGGGTATTCAGGCCGTCAAAGCCTTTAGTTGTTCGGCTAAGACGCGTGTTGGGCGCAATGAGATCCTGCAATTCATTGAGACCATGCTGCCGAAAAAAACCAAGGTGAAGCATCAGAAAACCATCTCGTTGGGCTGGATGAAAAAGAAGCGCTAACGCGCGCGGCGGGAGCGACAGGAGTCGTTGGACCCAGTTGCTTATCCATTTTACGTATAGTGCTTAGGACATGCCTCTCATAGAGGGCGCGTTTGGATACGGTGAGTCTAAACACGGCCTTTACTGCGCAAAGAACCGCGTTCTACACCACTATTCACATCAATTTCAGCATCAGGCTATTGCTCATTCACGTTTTAAGAAATTCGGGCGAGATTAACCACCGAAACCTTTAACCAACATTCAGTTGTACATCCCGTTTGACCCGATGCGTAAATCGGTCTAGGATCATTCCGCGCTCACCCAACCCATCAGCTGAATGACGCTTTATTCTTAATTCCTTATTTTTACGTCACGTAGCAATACATATTTAAATCAAATTGTAAATCAACCACTGACCATGCCACTCTCGCCACCTACAACTGCCGCCGAAGTCACCTTTAATATCCATGAAGTGGGCGATTTTCAACCCCGCTTGCAGCAGTGGCAAAGCGAGTTGAAACACGTGTCCTCGGCGCGCGAGCTGCGACAACGGATTCAAGATGCTCCGCCACTACTGCGTTCGCGCCTCAAGGATCATGGCTACTGTGATGCCTACCTCGCCGCGTATGTGGACTGGATTTGCCAGCTCAGCAAAACCACAGCACCCAACTGGGTGACGCAATCAAATCGGATTGCCGATAGCGCCTGTATCGACGACGCAATTGACATCAGCCAAACACCGGAGCCATTCCGACAACGCAACCTCTTCACGATCCCCGAAAACGTCGTCCAACTACGTCGCGGTCGGCCGAAAAAAAGCGCCGCCCACAAATTAAAAAGCAACGCCGTGCGCCAACAGCGCTACCGGCAGCAGGTTAAAGCAAAGCTCGCACGCCTCGAGCAACTCGAACGCGAACTATCTAAGTAGCCTGTTACTCCGCAAGTCGACTCTCCCTGTTTGTTATTTTTTAGGTCTGCCTCCTTAGGTCGCTCCCCCTCTCTATGGCTTCGCATAAAGTTCTCTCTAACTGGTATCGACAGCTCGCGGAACATCTCGATTCCGGCACACGACTCGCGGAAGCATTCAGCGTCTGCGCAGGCCCACCGAGTCAAGACCGATTGCGTATGGCAGCATTGATCGAAGGTGGCACTACCATCGAAGCAGTGATGGCCACCGCATCGGCCTGGTTGCCGAAAACAGACCGCGTTTTCATCAGCACTGCAATGGACACCGGCCGCCTCCCGCAAACCTTACGCAACCTTTCCGATCGGCATGAGCGCATTGGTGCCACTCAGCTCAAAGTCATGCTCGGACTGATTTATCCACTCAGCGTCTACCACATCGCGGCTTTGATTTTGCCGATTTTTCGCATGATCGACTATGCGCATGGATTCGAATGGGACGCCCCACTACACCTCCTACAAAGTTCGCTATTAATCGCCCCAGTATGGGCACTCGGCGCACTGACCCTATTTTTAGTCAAAACTGATAACCCGCTACTGGCCCAGATCTTGCGCTGCATTCCACTACTGCGGGGCTACAGCCAAGCACAGGCCCTCGCCGACTTTTCCTACGCGCTCGGCACCTTCATCGATGCCGGCGTGCCGATGCACACTGCTTGGCAAGGCTCCGCTCGCATCGCGCAAGACGCAAAGATCAGCCGCGCCTACCTAGCGATGCAGCCCACTTTTGACGCCGGCAAAGACCCCGCCACGCAACTCAAAGCGCACAAAGTATTCCCGCCCGACTTCGTGGCGCTCTACGCCGCCGGCACCCAAAGCGGCAAGCTCGACGAGATGATGCTCAAAACTGGCCAGCAATATCAAACGCAGGCGAACCACGCCATGACTTACGCCTCAATTGTTTACCCGACACTGCTGTTTGCATTGGTCGCTACCTTCATCATCTTTACTATTTTCCAAGTCTATGGGGGCTACTTAGATTTGCTTAACAACTTGGCGCAGTAGAGTTGGATCCCCAGAGGGCCGCCTGCTTAGCAGCCGCCCCACCCTGAAAAACCAACGTATTAATGCATTATACGACAACTAGAAATAAAGATCAGAATTAAATTATGAAAAAAATGACCTACAAACAACAGGTCATGTAGATGCTCTAAATTAATCAAGGCTGGTGCTGCTGCCGAAGCTAGGCATCTTGCCACAGTTCAGTGCTCATTACATATTGTCGTGCCACACTCCGCAGCACTACTCCACCATCGAGAAATTCAACCCGAGTTCTTTTTCTAACTGGGTAATTTTACGGCGCTCCTTGGGCTCAATCAATGTAATCGACACGCCCTTCTTACCCGCACGTGCGGTGCGACCGCTGCGATGGGTGTAATACTGCATCGCATCCGGCAACTGGTGCTGGATGACGAAAGATAGACCTTCGACATCGATCCCACGGGCGGCGACATCGGTCGCGAGGAGAAACTGTGTGCGTTCATTTTTGAAGGAGCGCATCACCTTATCGCGATCCTTCTGACTGAGGTCGCCCTGCAAAACGCCGACTGCGAGACCGAGCTTGGTGAGGTCGGCTCCCAGCGAAACCGCACCCGCACGTGTGCGGCAAAAGATCAAGCCGCGCTCTTCACCATGCGCGATCAAATACTTATAAATAAAATCAGTCTTATCCTCACGCGAGCAGATCGCAAACTGGTGATCAATATTCTGATTCACCACGTGCTTTTTATCCACCTTGATCATGTGAGCTTTGGCAGACATGTGCTGCTCGACCATGCTCTTAATACGATCCTGAAAAGTCGCGGAAAACAGCCATGTGCTCTTACGGTCCTTGGTCTGCTTAAAGATTTCCTCCAGCTCCTTTTGAAAGCCCATGCTCAACATCTCGTCCGCCTCATCCAATACCAGATGACGAACCGACTGTAAACGAATCGCCTTGAGCTTGAGCAAGTCCATGAAGCGCCCTGGCGTGGCCACCACAATGTGCGTGGGACGTAGCAATTTTTTAACCTGTAGGTCGATCTTATCACCACCAGCGAGGACTTCGACAAAGATCTTGGCGGAAAATTTCGTGTAGCGGAACAGCTGCTTGCCGATCTGTTGCGCGAGCTCACGGGTCGGCGCGATGATTACCGCCTGGATCTCCTTAAAGCTCGGGTCGATCTTGGTTAGCAGCGGCAGGCCAAAAGCGGCAGTCTTGCCAGTGCCAGTCTGAGCTTGGGCGATAAGGTCGCCGCCGTCTTCCATCAGGAAGGGAATCGCTTGCGCTTGAATTGGCGTCGGCTCAAGGATGCCGAGTGCTTCGATCCCTTGGTTGAGGTCGTCTGGAATGCCGAGTTTTGTAAATGCTGTGCTCATCGTTTTGTCTGCTGTCGGCGCGCAAAATCATCTCTGCGAAACCATTGAATGGCAGCACTCTGCCGACTCCGCAGCAAATGACGAGCTATGAATCGTGGAAAAGATACGACCAATTTGAGCTAGCATAGGCGCGTACTCAGTCCGCGGCATTCAACCGAAAGGCGTGTGGGCGACTCGACCTCACTCCTTTTACTATTCCAGATCAAAACTTGCAGTACCCTCGCTGCGGCCGAGTCATTACTATTTGAGCAGTCAGTGAGAACCACGGTACCGTCAGTTCGATCGGTAAAATTCGATTAAAAGCGCCGACTGCAGTCTTCGCAGAAATAATTACACATAGGATGGGATCTTGCCAAAGGGCAGTTATAGCCATTGCATGAGTGCCAATATATGAAAGTCGAACGAGGAGAAATCATAGTACGCAGCCTGACCGGACGCTGCCCCAACTGCGGCGCCTACGGCATGTTTAAGCATTGGTTTCGACTCAACAAACACTGCACCGGTTGCGACATGCCACTGGAGAAAGAAGACTCGGGCTTCTACTTCGGCACCACTTCGATCGGCTACGTGCTGGCGATTATTGTCATCATTATTCCGGTCTGTATTTTAGTGGTCAAAGAAGTCGTCGGGATGTGGACTGGTGTGATCATCGGCATCGTCGGCTCGGTGCTACTCACCACCCTGCTTTACCCATTAATGCTCAGCTGGGTGATCATGACTTACTACAGCTTGTTCCCGCACGAACTACCGGCCAACAGCGATGCCAGCGACGATGGCCACTAAGCCAATGGCCACACTCGACCAGTCGCCTCTGCCCTATGCCACGTGGCAGGCGAGCGCGCGTGCCCATTTCAACAAAGCGCAGCAGTGGACCATGCCCTACCGCTCGCGCCGCGCCGCGGGCAAGATGCATCCGTGCCACGACTTCGTGTTCATTTACTTTCGCTTCGCGCCGGCACTGCTGGAAGGCTGGCACCCAGGGCTCGGCGTTGCCTTTGAAGCAACCGAAGACAACCCGGGCTACAACGAGAAACACTACAGCCGCAAAGGCCAAACGCTTTACTTAGACCCGAGTAAGATCGACGTAAAAGCCCGCAAGCGGCTGCAATATAGCCTCGATTTGTGTCGTTCGGTTCAAAATAAGCCCGCGCAGTTTAGCTGCTTCGGCATGCACGAATGGGCGATGGTCTATCAAGGAGGGCCCGAAGGTCGCCCGCGTCACGAAGGCAAACTGCCAATGCGCCTCTCGCAAGCGGAGATCGATGCCGTCGTCAACGCACGTCCCACCTGCTGCAGTCACTTCGATGCGTTTCGCTTCTTCACCGACAGCGCCAAACCGTTCAATAAGCTCGACCCGACGCAGGACGCGCGCATGACCAACGAACAGCCAGGCTGCTTACATACCAATATGGATCTGTATAAGTGGGCTGCGAAGGCAATGCCGTGGGTCGGCTCGGAGCTACTATGGGACACGTTCGAATACGCGATCCGATGCCGCGAAATCGACATGCGTGCCAGTCCTTATGACTGCAGCTCGCTCGGCCTCGAACCAATTCGAATCGAAACCGAGGCCGGCCGCGCGGCATACGAGCAGGAGCAACGCGCCCTCACCGAGGCGGGCAAACCACTGCGCGCGCGCTTGATCGCCGCGCTGCAGGATTTGCTCGGGGCGCCCCCCGGGTAGGCCTCGACAGTGTAGAAAAAACACTGCCCGCGCACACTTTTTCTTCCACTCGGAAAGCGAGGCGCTAAGGTGTCTGCTTTGACTTTTCCACTCCCCAAGCAGAACCCTTTAATAACGACTCATGCAGACCCAATTTATTGATCAAATCGCTGAAGAGCTAAACCTCAATTCGGCACAAGTGACCGCCACTGCGTCCCTGATCGCCGACGGCGGCACCGTGCCCTTCATCGCCCGCTACCGCAAAGAGCAAACTGGCGAGCTCGACGAAGTGCAGATCATGAACATCCGTGATCGGCTGCAACAGTTGGCCGACCTCGCCGCTCGCCGTGAATCAATCAAGAGCTCCCTCAAAGAGCGCAACCTGCTGACCGACGAGCTCGACGGCAAGATCGACGCCGCAGCCACACTCGCTAAGCTCGAAGACATCTACCTGCCGTTCCGCCCCAAACGCCGCACCAAAGCGATGATCGCTCGCGAACGTGGTCTGGAGCCGCTCGCCACGCATCTGTTTGAAAACCAAGACGCCAGCGACACCGCCGAACAAGCACTGACCTACGTCGATGCCGCAAAGGAAGTGGCCGATGCGGATGCTGCCCTCGAAGGTTCGCGCCACATCATCGCCGAATGGATCAGTGACGACGCCGACGCCCGCGAGTCCCTGCGTAAACTCTTCTGGGAGCACGGCACGCTCGTCTCCGAAGGCTTCCCGGGCAAAGAAGTCGAAGGCGCTAAATACAGCGACTACTTCGAGTGGCAAGAGCCGATCAAAAACGCCCCCTCCCACCGCGTGCTGGCCATTCGCCGTGGCGAAAAAGAAGGCTTCCTGTTCCACCGCATCACCCCCGAGGAAGAATCCGCAATCCTCATCCTAGAGAAGCAATTCCTCAACGGACGCGGCTTAGCCGCAGGTGAGGTCAAAAAAGCCATCGGCGACTGCTACAAACGCCTACTCGCTCCATCAATGGAAACCGAAGTGCGCCTGCGTGCGAAGAAGCAAGCCGACGTGGCCGCGATCAAAGTCTTTGCCGACAACGCCCGCGAACTCCTGCTGGCCTCCCCGCTCGGTCAAAAGCGCATGATGGCAGTCGACCCCGGCTTCCGCACCGGTTGCAAAACCGTGATCCTCGACGCACAAGGTCAACTACTCTTCAACCACGTGCTATTCTGCACCGGTGGCGCAGGCCAAATCGACCGCTCCAAGGTCGAAGCCAAGGCACTCATCGAACGCTACGACATCGAAGCCATCGCAGTCGGCAACGGCACGGGAGGCCGCGAGACCGAAGCCTTCTTCCGTGAACTCGGCCTTTCCAAGAAAATCGTCATCGTCAGCGTCAACGAATCCGGCGCCTCGATCTACTCCGCCTCCGAAGTGGCTCGCGAAGAGTTCCCCACCGAAGACATCACCGTGCGCGGTGCCGTCTCGATCGGCCGCCGCCTCATGGATCCACTGGCGGAACTAGTTAAACTCGATCCGAAATCAATTGGCGTCGGGCAGTATCAACACGACGTCGATCAATACGCACTCAAGCGCACACTTGATGACACCGTAACCTCCAGTGTAAACCAAGTCGGCGTCGAGGTGAACACCGCCAGCAAGCAGCTCCTTTCCTACGTATCTGGTCTCAACGAAACCATCGCCGGCAACATCGTCGCGCATCGCCAAGAAAACGGCCCCTTTAAGTCGCGCCAAGAATTCTCAAAAGTCAGCCGCCTCGGCCCCAAGGCCTTTGAGCAGTGCGCCGGCTTCCTACGCATTCGCGCCGCCGCACACCCACTCGACCAGAGCGGCGTGCACCCCGAGCGCTACCAACTCGTCGAGCAAATGGCCGCCGCCGTGGGTTGCCAACTAGCCGACCTCACACGCGACAGCGGCGCACGCGCGAAGATTAAGCTAGAGAACTACGTGTCCGACGAAGTGGGCCTCCCCACCCTGCGCGATATCATGGAAGAACTCGCCAAGCCCGGCCGCGATCCACGTAAGCAATTTGAAGTCTTCCAATTCGCTGATGGCGTTGAAAAGCCCACCGACCTCACCCTCGGCATGAAGCTGCCTGGCATCGTGACCAACGTCACTGCGTTTGGCGCGTTCGTCGATATCGGCGTGCACCAAGACGGCCTAGTTCACATTAGCCAACTGGCCGACAAGTTCGTCGATGATCCTAACAAAGTGGTCAAAGTCGGTGACAAGGTGCAAGTGACCGTAACCGAAGTCGACATGCAGCGCAACCGCATCGCACTCTCGATGAAGCAGCAGCCCGAAATCGGCAGCAAAAAGGAACGCTCCGGCGCACCTAGCGCAAAGCAAGGCGGCCGCGGCAGCAATCAAGCACGCGGCAACCGCGGAGGTAACAGCAATCGCAGCAGCGGCGGCAATGACTTCGGCAACAACTGGTTTGACGCCGGGCTGAAGAAATAAGAAGGCGCAGCGGCTACGAACGTCATACCACAAAAAAGGCCGGAGTTCGCAGTGCGAATTCCGGCCTTTTGCTGATTCAATTAGATCGACTAGATGTGGATCGCTTCGCCGAACACGGCAGCTGCGGCTTCCATCGTGGCCTCACTCAGGGTGGGATGCGCGTGGATGGTGTGGTGAATCTCTTCCGCAGTCGCTTCGAGCTTCTTGCCCAGGCAGTATTCGCCAATCATTTCAGTGGCGTCGCCACCGACGATGTGCGCACCCAGAATTTCGCCGTACTCTTCGCACACCAGAAGCTTAACGAAGCCTTCAGGAGCCCCCGATGCGACGGCCTTACCAGACGCTTGGAAGGGGAATTTGCCGACCTTGTATTTGATGCCTTCTTCCTTGAGCTTATTCTCGGTCTTACCGATCGAAGCGACTTGCGGGATGCAGTAAGTGCAGCCAGGGAAATCAGTCACTTGCTTCGCTTGGCTGTGACCAAACATGCCCTGCACCGCTTGAATCGCTTCGTAGGTCGCCACATGCGCGAGCCAAGGTGGCCCAATGATGTCGCCGGCCGCGTAGATCCCCTTGACGCTGGATTCGTAGTTGCCATCGACTTTGATGTAACCGCGATCTTGCGCGAGCTTGGTGCGCGCAGACAGTAGTCCGGCGGTGTTGGCAACCACTCCGATGGCGATCAGCACGCAATCCGCAGTGATCGACTCGGCCTCGCCAGCCTTTGACGAGGTCCATCTTCACGTTGTTCTTGGCGACCTTGATGTTTTCGACCGCGGTGGAAGTGCGGCAGTCGATGCCCTGTTTGTTAAACTCCTTAGCAACCACGGCTGCGACTTCGTGATCTTCGACTGGCAACACTTGATCGAGCATCTCGACCAGCGTGACCTTGGTGCCGAAGGCATTGAGGAAATAGGCGAACTCAGCGCCAATCGCACCAGCGCCGACAATCACGACGGACTTCGGCTGCGTCTTCATCTCCAACGCTTGGCGAGAGGTCATGACGCGCACACCGTCGACTTCGAGGTCGGGCAATTGACGTGGCTTACAACCAGTGGCAATGAGGGTATTCTCAGTAACCAGGATCTTACCCTTATCTGGACCGTCAGTGATCTCTACCATCCCAGGGACTGCGATCGTGCCGACCCCCTTAATGTAATCGACCTTATTCTTCTTAAACAGAAACTCGATACCTTTGGCCATCGTGCCCGATACGTTGCGTGACCGCTGAATGATCTTAGTAAAGTCATAGCTCGCGCCCGTCACGCTGATACCGAATTCTTCACAGTGCTTGATTTTATTAAACAACTCGGCGCTCTTTATCAGCGCCTTGGAGGGGATACAGCCCCAATTCAAGCAAGTGCCGCCGGGACGCTCCTGCTCAACGCAGGCGACTTTTTTACCGAGTTGCCCCGCGCGAATGGCTGCGGCATAACCAGCGGGACCACCGCCGATCACAACGAGATCGTATTTTAAGTTAGTTGACATAAATAGTTAAATTGAAGGTGCTTAAATCGGCAAAACAGGAGAAATACCCGCGACAAAAAGATGCGAAGAAAACAGACGAGTTAGGTGTCGTCAATGCCAAGGGCATGGTTGTTGCGGGCTTGAATGAACGCGAAAGGAGTGTGGGCGACTCGACCTCAGCATCAAACAATGAGGGCGAGTCGCCCTCACTCCATTAAAACACAGTAACATTCCTGCCTCTTTAAATATCGATGACATCGGTGTCATCTTCGATGACTCGCTTTGGCTTGCGCGGTTGACTGGAGCCACGCGCTTGCGACCCAGCGCCTGAGGTGGGCCCGGCACGGCCGACATTGATATTTGCACTCCAACGTCGATTTCGGCTGCCGAATAGTAGAGTTGACACGCCACTAGTGATACTGACGACGAGTGCACCCCAAAGCGCACTGCGGAAACTATCGACCTCGAAGCCGCTCACGAGCGCCGCAACGAAGAGGAACAGCAATGCGTTGATCACCCAGATCCCAATGCCGAATGTCAGAATAATGAAGGGCAGCGAGAACAGCATAAGTAATGGCTTGAGAAAGACATTACAGGCGCTGAGCAGTATCACCACGATGATCAGCGCTTCGCGGCTATCATAATGTATACCAGAGGCAGTGTTGGAGGCGATTAGAACGCCAAACGCAACGATCACCCAGCTTTTGAACATTTGCTTTAAATCCATAGTTTCTTAGTCGGTCGAAGTCGAATTCAGTTCCCCACGTTCGATCGGGGCGTCCATCGACATCAGATAACGGAATGTGTGTACCTCACTGGCTCCGCCTTCTGACTTTTTAAGTACAGCACCACATTAAAAAAATACGGCGGGCGGACGATCCCCTCACTACCTAAACCAGCTACAGAGCAGATTGGCTGCAAGTTAAAATAAGATCGGATTTTTGGTTTACCGTTCAGCCACACATTGCCAGCAGTCGATTCTGGCGGTGCAATTAAACCATCTGCATCGATCCAATATCTCCGTATTTTATTAGCCACAATACGAAAATTGATCGATGTCCGCTCTGGGCGCTCGATGTAATCACCCTGCTGCGAAGGCAGCTGGCCGACTGGATACGGCAGCTCGGAAACCCCGCTAGGGAGCAGCTTATCCTCAATTTGTGCGGGCACCAGCTGTTCTGCAGAAATCGGTAATGTCAATGCAGCCAAAGCAAAGCATATGACTCGAATTGTTAATTTCATAGTGCTCACCATAGCCACAAAAGTGCAGAGATCAATCTTGCGCAGAAGCATCTCGCTGCTGCATGCCAGTTTTAAGCTTTTTAAACTGTTCGAGCCGTTGTGCCGTGGCAGCTTCCGCGCCTGAATGGCCCGGCACATAAAACTGCTGTGGTGACAACATAAACTCTTGGCCAGAAATCCCAGAGGGATAATCATGACTATATAGATAGTCCTTACCGTGGCCGAGCGCCTTATTGGTCTTGGTATGCGCATCACGTAACCATAGCGGCACGGCTTGTACGGGTTCATCTCGGAGCGATTTTTTAACTGCATGCATCGCCCGCGTCACAGAATTGCTCTTTGGCGAGGTCGCTAAATAAAGCACTGCGTGCGCCAAGTGATACTCACACTCTGGCATGCCGATTTTTTCGCAGGCCTCAAATGCGGCAGTGGCCACCGTCAGCGCATGCGAATTGGCAAGGCCGACATCTTCAGAAGCCAAAATGGTCAAGCGCCGCGCGATATAGCGTGGATCTTCGCCACCCTGCAGCATCTTAAAGGTCCAGTACAGCGAAGCATCTGGATCTGAACCGCGAATGCTCTTAATCATCGCTGAGGCATGATCGTAATGCTCATCCTCATCGCGATCGTAGCGGATCTGCCGCTCGCGTGCGAACACCTCGACCGCCTGCGCATCAACATGCGCGCCCAGGGGCTGACTCAGCACCAGTGTCTCCAAGGCATTGAGTGCACGGCGTAAATCACCACCGGAAAAATCGGCCACGGCTTGAAACACCGCTGGCTCGGCAGTGCAACGATGTGCACCGAGGCCACGCGCCACATCCGTCAAAGCACGCGCCAGTACAATCGCGACCGACTCGACATCCACCGGCTCCAACCGAAACAGGTGGCTACGGCTCAACAGCGGCGGATTCACATAAAACCCAGGATTGTGCGTGGTCGCGCCAATCAGACGAATATTGCCAGCCTCCACATCCGGCAGCAGTAGATCCTGTTGTGACTTATTAAACCGATGGATCTCATCGATAAAAAGGATGGTGCGTTTAGCTGGCTCGTAACGCGCCAAGCGTAGGATATCGCGCACCTCGGCCACATTCGAAAGCACCGCATTGATGCGCACGAACTTACTCTGTGTCTCAGCCGCAATCACCTCCGCCATCGAAGTCTTACCGCAGCCAGGTGGGCCATAAAAAATCAGGCTACCGAAATTATCTGCCTGAATCAGCCGCGGCAACAGACAGCCCTCACCGACGATGTGATCCTGGCCAATGATCTCGCCCAAGTGCTGCGGTCGCATACGTACCGCCAGCGGCCGCACTACGGAGCCGGCCGAAGCCTCCTGCTCGGCATCAAAAATGCCAGGCTGTTCGATATTTTCAGACATCAGATTTATCATCCTAGACGTGATACAGTCTTGCAAGATAGAACGAAACGACTCGACTTATACTAACGCTTTATATTAAAAGCGCAACTGCACCTCGATGACAGCAACGACCCAAGCCCGCGCGCCGATTTTATCGTTACTGTTAGGACTACTCCTCGGACTGATCCTAGCTCGCCACTATAGTGCCCCGCTAGCTCTGCTGCTGTGCATCGCATGTATGAGCAGCTTCGCGGCGCTTCGACTCGCAGGCAACGAAAGGCTGCGGTGGCAATGGATGCTATGTTTCTTAATCAGCACGACTCACTGCTGCTGGGCTTATGGGCAACTTCGACTGCCAAAGTCGCCACAGGCCTACAACCTGACACTGCCTGCGCGCGAAGCGCAGTTAACGATCGAAATACAACGCGTTATGCAGCCTGGTGAACGTTACGGCAAACCCAGCGGACTCGCCCGCGTCCTCGACGCACCCACCACCAGCCGCCTACATCCCGGCGAACAGATCTACTTCAAACTGACGCTTCCAGCGGTAGCAGCAGAGCAGGCCGCCGTGCCAACCATCCAACGCGGCCTGCAAGTGCAGACCACTGGCGTACTCACTCCGATCCTGCCGCCGGCAGCCAGCGGTGACGAAGACGATTTCGAAGCCTACCTACAAAGTATCGGCGTGCACTATCGCTTCGACCGCACTGGCCCCCTGCAAATACTACGTGCGCCGCGCACCTTTGATCGGTTTTGCTTTGGAATGAACCAGCGATTCCAAGCAACACTGCGGTTAGGAGCAGCGGCCAACTCGGAACTTGCCAATGTCTACGTCGCGATGCTGCTGGGCCGCAAGATCGAGCTGAGCAAAGCACAAATCGAACGCTATCGAATGACTGGCACCATGCACTTTTTCGCGATCAGTGGCCTACATATTGGCGTAATCGCGACTGTGATTGCCCAATTCCTCTTGCTCATCCGTGTCCCGCGAACAGTTGCCCCATGGATCGGACTACCGCTGCTGTATTTGTATGTCGAAATAACCGGTGGCTCGCCCTCCGCCATACGCGCGTTTCTGATGGCGGCTTTTTTCTGGTCGAGCTTTGCCTGCCAGCGCCAGCGCTCGCCGTTATCTGCGCTCATGTGCTCCGCCATCTTCGTGCTAATCATCGATCCCAATCAACTCTGGAGCCTTGGCTTTCAGCTCTCCTACACGGTGGTGCTGAGCATATTATTATTTGGCTTACCGCTGCACCAAGTCTTAACGCATCGCTGCCAACCCTACCAGTGGCTGCCGGAACAAGACTGGAACGCTCGGCAGCGCGCCTATGCTTGGTCGCTCGACAAATTCCTGCTATTGTTTGCCATCAGCTTCTCTGCGTGGCTAGCGAGCACACCGCTCAGCGCGGGACTGTTCGAGTTCGTCGCGCCCGGCGCGATTTTACTCAACATGCTGTTGGTCTATTTAGCCGCCATCGTCATCAGCGGCGGCATCATCTCTCTGGCCTGCGCCAGCGCCCTGCTCACTGGCCTCGCGGGATTCGTTAACCACTCGGCATGGACGGTGATTTACCTAATGGATAACATGATAATCTACTGCGCTCAACTCCCTGGTGCCATCCTGCCCAGTGAAGGCTTCTCAACTGCGTTCAGCTATAGTGCGCTGTGCCTTTATTTTGCCACACTATTGTGGCTGCATCGCAGCGCGGCGCGATTACAGAGCCATGCCATGTGGCTGCCACCCCTTATCATCATCAGTATCGTTGCGACCGGGCTGGCGGTGATTAATTGAAACCAATAAAAATGGTAGGGGCGAGGCTTGGCACGCCCGCCGTAGCTAGAGCTCTGTCAACCGAGGATCAACGGGTGCGCCAAGGCGCACCCCGACATGACTGCTCACCCTTTACGATGCGCGGCACTCAGCAAGGAGGCTGTCTCACAAATAGAAATATAACGATTTTCGACGTCATAATCGTAATCTTACTCATAATCTAATCCTAATCCTAATCCTCTAGGCGAATCCGTAAGGTCTTCTATCACAACGTTTCGATTATGATTACGATGAAGAGTAAGATTAAGAGAGTAGCAGCCACATGTAAGCAATTTACTATGTCTGTGGTATTTTTGAGACAGTTTCGCAAGTGAAGGCCCTACGATTCAAACGCGACTCAAATCGCTGCCACAGATTCAGACAAAAAAAGCCCGCTGCAATACGCAGCGGGCTTTGTTAGAAATGCGATCTGAAGTCAGCCCGCGTCTTAGCGACGGCGAGTGAACTTGTTTTGGAACTTCTCGACGCGACCAGCGGTATCGACGAAACGCTTCTCACCAGTAAAGGCGGGGTGCGAATCAGCAGTAATATCGCAAATTACCACTTGGTAATCAACGCCATCGATTGTTTCAGTCTTACTACCACGCATAGTGGAGCGAGTCAGATATTTAGTGCCAGTCGAAACATCGACGAAGGCAATAGGGTTGAGCTTTGGATGAATATCAGCTTTCACAGTAGTGTCCTTTCGGAGGGTTCGAGCTATCCCTGACGCGCTTTAAAGCGAGGGTTAGACTTGCAGATTACGTAAACGCGTCCCTTGCGGCGAACTACCTGGCAGTCCGGATGACGGTTTTTGAGAGATTTAAGAGAAGATACAACTTTCATAACAAGAAAAGATAGAATTGGTGAAAGAATGGTCGAGCCCCGCCCCTGTCAATGGCAAAGACGGAAATAAACCGCCTAATTTCAGTTCATCGAAAGGTCATCCGGCTCCTCGGCGAGCAACTGCATCTCTGGCCCCTGCTGAGCAAGTATCGCGCGCCAAATAGCCAAGCCCTCAAGCAACTCTAGTTCAGGACTTAAGGGACACACCAGCCACGCATCCACCTCGATCTCGCCCTCCAGTTGGCCGTCGCCCCAAGCGGAATGGCCAATAAAGCCGCGCAGCTCGAATTCGGGGTCGTCTTTCAGGATCTGGCGGGCTTTATCCTCATCAATCCCGAAATAGAGCTTAAAGCTGCCATCGGCGCTAGACCACTTCCACGCCACTAGAATCATTTGATCACTGCCCACGGGACCGCCTTCGTAGAGTGGTACTGCGGCAAAATCGGAGTCGGCCAACTCGGAATCATACTGCCCTAGCGTCTGATTCAGTGGCCGATTGACGATTACCCCCAATGAGCCCTCTTCCGCCGAATGGCCGGTCATCAACACCACCGTCTGCTTAAAATGCGAATCCAGCAGCGATGGATGCGCCACCAACAAAGAGCCCGCGAGGTGCAACTCTTCATCATCCTGACCACGATCTGGTATCAAACGCATAGCAAAATTCAATTATAACCGCTCTAAGCTGACTCCACTCTCAGTGAGTATCTCCTTCACCAGCTCATCATTACGATAATCACGATGATACTTGATACAACCAATTCCTGCCGCCGCCAAGATTTTGGCGCAAATAATACATGGAAAGTGTGTCACATATACCGTGGTGCCTTCAAGCGAAACGCCACGCCGCGCCGCATCGCAAATCGCATTTTGCTCGGCATGCACCGTCGCCTGCTCATGCCCATCACGCACGCGCGAGGCATGCGGCGCACCCGGCAAAAAGCCATTATACCCCGCCGCGATGATCCGGTTTTTTTGTGAGCCGCCGGAGACGATCACGCAGCCCACATGCAAGCGATCGCAACTGGAGCGCGAGGCCATCAGCAAGGCCGTCGCCATGAAATAGGTATCCCAAGACGGTCGCTCCCCCCACGACTCGGTCAAGCTCTCGAGCTGGTTCAACATAGTCGTATCGCTCAATGCAGCAGCGACCGGTGGCTGATATTCGTTACTCATAATAGATTCATTTATTGCTCGGATCGTCGCGTTCGCAATCGTGAAGTTAGCCTGCGCTGCAAGCTACCAAGGAAATACTTCAATAGAAAGATAGCCTTGTGGTAATTGACCAAGCACCTCTGGGCGACGCAACCACTCATCCGCAGCACGATCGAAGTCCGCATTCCCTGAGGATTGACCCAGCGTCGGTACAGATAATGCCAGCACCCTGCCGGAGGCACGTAAATAATACAACACCGGCCGCTCCACCGAGGACGAGGTGGTGTAGCTCAACTCCGCGGGGATTGACAACCGCCGTGCGACCAGCTGCCCCACAACTGATACTTCCGCGATCGGCGTGACCTCTGGGAATCTCGCGACCGGCCGCGACGATTCCGTAACGCCTGAGAAGAAGCGCCAAAAGCGCGACGCCAATAAATCGAGAGGCTTATCCACCGCTATATTCTGAGGCACTAAAAAATTCGACGGTTGCAGTTCACTGAGCAACTGAATCTCCGGCTCAAACTCGGGAAACTGCCCCTGCATTCGATCTCTCGGATCAACCACCATCGCTTGTGAGGCATTCCAGCGGGTCGGAATAAACAGAGGGGCGGAGTCAAACAAAGCGGCCAACTCTTCCAGTTCACGATCATTTGCGAGCGAACCAGCCGAGACGTATTCCACATAAGGCCGGGTGGCGACTCGATCAGGCAACGGACTGGAAACCACTCGAAAAATCAAAAAACCAGCAAGATGCAGCGCCACACCGAGCAACAAGCTCAGGCGCAACAGCGGCGAAATCATTTCTGGTGAACGCGGTGTCGCGGGCTCAGACAGCTGGGAAGCGGGCGACATCACAATACGGGCATGAATACGTTACTACCTTGTTGCAGTGCATCCCCAGGAATCAGCTCCAGTACCTCCGGCACCTGATCCCCCGCAATCTGCACCTCAGTAAATCCGGCACGTTGAGCCATGCGGCACAAACCCAAAAAAAGTTGCAGCTCCATCGAGGCATCCGCCTTGACCAACAAAACGGCATTCTGCTCGGTGCGATCTTCTAAATGTCGACCAAACGCCTTCTCCACCGAACCATGCTCATACACACTTCCGTCAAAAAACAACATCCCGCCATTACCGATCGTCAACACCGCCACTTCAGCAGCATCATGCTGCAGACGCAGGTCTGTCTCAGGTAAATTCACCCGCACGCCCGGCAACATCACAAATCGTGTGAACAATAAACTAATCAATAGCGCCAATACCAATAAATCCAGCACTGGAATCGCATCGATCTTGATCTCAGGACGCTTCAATCGCTCCAACAAACCGAACGACGCGGTAAACTCAGCGGTCGGTGCGGTTAAATTACCGGCAGGCTGTTGTTCAGGCGCACTCATTGCTATACTTCTCCCTCCTCGGTCGGCGCTGCTACTGTTGCCGCTCCGACCGTCAGAAACTCATGAATGTTATGTCCCACCCATTCAAAATCGTGCACCAACGCACGCACACGCCCAGAGAGAAAGTGGTGCGCCAAAGTCGCCATGACCGCAATCGCCAAGCCAGAAGCTGAAGTAATCAAAGCCTCCGCGAGCAAGCGACTAAACTCGCCGCTATTGCCACTGGAGGCTTCGAGTTGATACAGCGCCTGCAACGCCGCAATGACCGTGCCGAGGAAGCCCAACAAGGGTGCCGCACGAGCCAACGCCGCAATCGTGCCGATGCGACGCTCTAATACCGGGATCTCAATAATCGCCGCAGACTGAATCGCAGTCCGAATACTCGCACTCGATTCGCCATAATGCAGCAATGCCGACTTCACGATACGTGCCATCGGCCCCGGCGTATCTTCGCACAGCGTCAAGGCCTCAACCAAACGTTTCTTGCCCACTAGATTCTTAATTCCGCTCAAGAAATCCTCGGTGCCGATCTGGCCCTTGTGCAAGAACAAGGCACGCTCAATAAATAACACAAAGCCTAACAGGCTTACGAAAAGCAGCGGATACATGACGGAGCCGCCTTGTAGAATGAATGTCTGTTGCAAGTAATCCATGGAATGATTTTTCTAAATATAGCGTGCGAGCTACTCTTCGACAACTGGTAATCGATCCGCACGCGATTGCGCAAGCGTTCGACCGGGTAAATTATAAGCGACCATCTTGCGATAGACCCGCCGCGCCTCCGCCAGTTGGCCCTGAGCCTCCAAGCCAGTGCCCAGTTGAAGCAGTGTCCGCGACATCCAATAGCGCCCCGTCACGCCCAAGCGAATCGCATTCTCAATATCCAACAGAAAGTCGTTTGCGACCAAAGTAAAAACGACTTGCGCTTGATCGAAGGCCTCGTGCCGCAGCAATGCAAAGCCCCACTTGTAGCCGACTTCCGCCTGATAGTCGATCGGCAGGTTCGGCAAGTCGATTAAACGCTGCAACGCTTGCGCGACATTTTTCAACTGCTCCGCATCATTCTTGGCCAACGCTAGCATACAATCCGCCCGCGACAACTCAGCCACATAACGACGTGGATGCTCGGGAAATAAACGAATCAAATTCTCATAAATAATTTGCGCACCCGCAAAATTATTCATTTGTCGAAGCAGGTCTCCCTGCTTCAGACGCGATGAGAAAAACAACATATTCTGCGGGTAGCGCTCGGTCAGATCATAGTGCACGCGCACTGCCTCAGCGAAATACTGTGGGCCTCGACGTTCACAATACAAAGCCGCCTCAAACAAGGCCTGTGCCGCTAGCTCACTCGCTTCATATTGCGAAGCCAACTTCAGCAACGTCTGTTGAGCCGCCGCAAAGTCATCAATCGATGCATAATAATTCGCCTCAGTCAGATACGAACGCTCTGCAGCTGAGCTCTCAGCGTAACCGGTGCGCAAGCCGCTCAGCACCTCCATCCCTGCAGTCGAATCGCCCAAGCCAATCAAAATATCTCCCTGCAGCAGTAGCATTTCTGTGCGCAATAGGCGCACTTCGGCAGGACTCGGATCTGATGCCCCCGCAGGGAGTGATTCAATCCGGTTCAGCAGCGTATCGACACGCGCCTGAACCGGCGCTGCAGCACCGACCATCAACGACAAGCGCGCCTCCAACCAACGGAAACGCAAGTCCAGCGCAACCGGCACCGAACCGTTGCCATCTTCTGCAAGCAGTAATCGCACCCGCGTCAAGGCCGCCGCTAACTCTCCGTTTGCCTGCAAGGCCTGCGCCACATTCCACTCCGCACGCCAACGATCCGACACCGAGATACTGCCACTAAAATCCGCCTCATCAATCAGCTGCAAAGCCGCCTCAATCTGTCCAGCCCGCATCTCTGCAGTGACCAAGCGTAAGAAAAACTCTCCGTCATTATCCATCCCCACACCTTTGTAACGCGCAGCTTGATAAAAATCGATCGCATTGCGGTAATCCGTGTTCAAGAAATAACAGTCCCCAATCAAGCGATTTAACACTTGGCGCGCGTCCACACCCTCCGCCTGATCACGCAACTGAATCAAGAAATCCGCGGCCGCCCGATATTGCGCAGGCGTGCGCTGCAGCGCGGCATATGCGAGCAAGCGATACACATTAGTAATTTCGCTCAAACCAGGGAACTGCTCTAACAAGAGTTGTGCGTCCGCTTCCGCTAACGCCGTCTCACCATTAGCCAACGCCAATTGACTGCGAATATAATACATCTGGCCTAGCAATGGATGGGACTCGGACTCGGCAACCATCACATTAAGAAAAACAGTCAGTTCATCTCGTTCCGAAGGGCTGCCCGCGCGTGCCAACAACTGTAATGCGACCGCCATTACCTCACGGTTTTTTCCTTCACGCAGCAAACCACGCAACGCATCACGGCAACTCAAGGTGTCTACCCCATAGAGCATGCCCTTTAACAATAATAATTGCTCACGCTCGCGGCTAGCATAGCCAGACCGCACATTTGCCAACTCCCCAGCAATCAGCTCAATCGCCTCTGTATTACGCCCCTGATTATGCAGAATCACCGCATACTGCCGCACATACGGATAAGCTGCGGGAGTACCCCTCAAGCGCTCGAACTGGCCACGCACCTCTGCCGCTAGTGCATCACTCGCAGGCGCTCTCAAGATCTCTTCGCGCAAAATCAATCCAGTAAAAAACGCCCGCTGCGCCTCTGAAACTGCCGCCGCACGTGCTTGCTGAAAAGCAGCTGCCACTTGATCGGTTCGACCGGCAAGCTCCGCCTGCAACCCGCGCAGTACATACAACCAAGGCAACTCCTCTGGCTTCAACGCACTCTCAGCGACATTGCCAAGCGCCTGAGTTAAGGACTCTTGATCGATATTGCGACCATTGCCATACGCGCTCACCCCCAGATAGAGATAATACAGATCGCGGCGTGCCTCCTCGGGCACCGACAGCAAGGCCGAACGGGCCGCCACGAAACGGCGTTGTGCAATCAGCGAAGCCGCCAACTGGATCTGCAAGTCCACCACATCGTTTGCGACCACTCCCGGCAGCGCCAGTAAATCTAGATACAAGCCCTCGGCTAACACCGCCAATCCGGCATTCAACGCACGATTCGCCGCATCCACCTTCCAATCAAACAACAGCCGCTGCTGGGCATCCAGCACATCGGCACGATCCGCCAACAACGGCGCTTGCCCCTGCACACTAGGCACAAGTACTAAGAGCAAGAGCGCAGCCACAGCACCCTTTCGCTTTAATCGAGAAATAACAGCAAAGTTCAACAACATGTAATTCGTGAATGACAAAGTGTCTCGCCACAGGTTGCAAAAGGATTTTCACCCGATTGTGCAAATGAAGCCCTAGTTCTAGCATTCAAGACAGAGCTTACATACATAAATACCCATTCTCCTACTCGTTAATGCAACTATCGTGTGGACTAATCCGTAATTTTTTATAATTTATACAGATGACATGAGGTCACAACATGCTCCACACTATTTCATCATTTTTTAATACGAACGAGCCCATGCTCGTTGCGGCGGCACTTGATGCATCCCCCAAGCAACTAAAGCGTCTCGGGCTGGCCATCTCAGCTGGCGGAGCAAAAGGACTGGCACATGTCGGCGTCATCCAAGTGCTGGAAGAAAACAACATCCCGATCGCGGCAGTCTCTGGCTCCAGCATGGGCGCTTACATCGGCGCGCTCTGGTGCGCAGGCTACAAAGGCCACCAACTTCAGCAACTCGCCGAAGAGATACAAACGCCCAAAGTGATGCGAAAACTCTCCGACCCTGCCATCCCTCCATCGAAAGGGCTCTTCCATGGACGCAGAGGCAAAGCACATCTACGCAGATCCATTGGCGACATCACCTTCAAACAACTGGCACGTCCGCTCTACGTGGTCACCACAGATATCGACACCAATCAACGTATTATCTGCAACCACGGCAAAGTGATCGACGCCGTGCATGCCAGCTGCGCCATGCCGGGGGTCATCGTGCCGGTCAACTACCAAGGCCATCGCTGCGTAGACGGTGGCGTCGTCGATCCCGTGCCCATCTCCATTTTGAAAAACCGTGACGACATCGACGCAGTGATCGCGATCTCAACCATCCCGAGCTTTGAAGAAATCGAGCACTGCACCATCGATACATTTAAAAGACCCAAACGAAGCCGACTTCGCAGAGCACTGTCCCATTTACTGCGCCCTATCAACCTACTCGCCCACGGCAATATCATCGACACCTTCGTCAGCTCATTAAAGGCCTCGCAAATTCGTATGGCGCACGAGTCCTGCAAGCACGCCGACATCGTCATCAAGCCGATCTCCTACCTAGGCCACTGGTATGACTACCACGAGTATGACCACTTTATAAAAATCGGCCGTCAGGCCGCCGAGCAAGCGCTCCCCGCGATCCGCGCATTGCTCGACTCCACACCTTCCAATGAACCACAGGCAAACCACATGGTGGGAAACAGCCTCAATTGATGAAATCCATCACCAACAAGCTTTAATACTCACCCATTTCTTGAAAAGCCGCGTGCTCCCATTCACGCGGCACTATCAAAACATGTTTCAAGCCGCAGGCTTGAAGGCAGAGGACATACGCAGCACCGACGACCTCGTTAAAATACCCTTTACCAGCAAGGCTGAGCTCAGCGACACGCGCGACTTCGTCATCGTCCCCGACGAAGCGATTCTAAAAAAGCAATGGAGCACTCGAAGGCTAGCGCTACGGCATGGCCCGAAGTCAGCCAAACGATTACTCGAACGTGAGCTACGCCCGATCTTCATGACCAGCACCACCGGTCGCTCCTCCGCAGCCGTGCCCTTCTTATACACCCAACATGACCTGGATCGACTCGAAACTAGCGGTCGCCGACTCATGGAAATCTGCCGTTCTAAACCAGAATATCGGCACATAAACGCCTTCCCCTTCGCCCCGCATCTCGCCTTCTGGCAGGCGCACTACGCAGGCCTCGCGTTCAACACCTTCAACCTCTCCACCGGCGGCGGCAAAACAATGGGCACCGACGGCAATGTCCGCGTCATCTCGAAGCTAAACCCCGACGCCATCATCGCGATGCCCACCTTTCTTTACCACATGCTACAGGAAGCCTCCGAGCAAAACGCCGACTGGACGCGGCTTAAAACCCTCGTCCTCGGCGGCGAAAAAGTGCCCGAAGGCATGCGCCGCAAACTCCGCAAGCTATGTGCAAATGTCGGCGCAGAGCAGGTCGCCGTCATGTCCACTTATGGCTTCACCGAAGCCAAAATCGCATGGAGCGAATGCCTCGTCCCCGAAGGCCAAGCCTCGGCGGGGTTTCACATCTATCCCGACATGGGCTTTGTCGAAATCATCGACCCCGCGTCAGGCCAGCGCGTGCCAGACGAGCAACCCGGCGAAATCGTATTCACCCAACTTGATGCCCGAGGCTCCATCGTCTTGCGTTACCGCACCGGCGACTTGATCGAGCACGGCATTACCCATCAACCCTGCCCGCACTGCGGCCGCACCTGCCCACGATTACTCGGCAAAATATCCCGCGTGTCCGACATTCACCATCTACACCTCGACAAGCTCAAAGGCACACTCGTCGACTTCAACCAACTCGAACACCTCATCGACGACACCCCCGGCGTCGGCGCATGGCAGCTCGAAATCCGCAAACACAACGATGACCCGCTCGATGTCGATGAGCTCATCGTTCACGCGGTCGGCCTCAACGGCAGCCAAGATTTAGAAGCCTCCATCAAGCGACGATTTCAGCAAAAAGTCGAACTCATGCCCAACGCCATCGAACTCCACACATGGGAAGAGATGCGCAAGCTGCAAGGCGTCGGCACCGAACTTAAAGAACAAAAAGTCATCGATCACCGACCAAAAGGAGCCCAACTATGAGCAAAGAACTCGTCATCATCGCCGGAGTGCGCACCCCCTTCACCCGCATGGGCACCGAACTTGCTAGCCTCAGCGCTAGCGACCTCGGTCGCCACGCAGTCGCCGCCCTGCTCGACCGCACCGCACTCGACCCCGCCGAACTATCCGAAGTGATTTTTGGCTGCGTCGGTCAACCCGCCGACAGCGCCAACATCGCCCGCGTCATCGCTCTGCGTGCGGGCGTGACCCACCATGTGCCAGCTGCTACAGTCAACCGTAACTGCGCCTCTGGCATCGAAGCAATTACTTGCGCACACCAACGCTTACTCGCCGGCATGGGCGACCTCTTTATCGTCGGTGGCGTCGAAAGTATGAGTAACTACCCACTCATTTATCGCCACGGCGCAGTCGAGCATTTCACCGAACTGGCCAAAGCTAAGACACTGAAAGAGCGAATCCTCGCGCTCACACACTTTCGCCCCGAAGACTTCTCGCCCCTCCTCGCACTGCAACTCGGGCTCAGCGACCCCGTCTCAGGATTCAACATGGGAGAAACCGCCGAAAACCTCGTGCGCGATTTTGCCATATCACGCGAAGCCCAAGACCACTTCGCCGCTCGCTCACACGAGAAAGCATTTGCCGCACAAGCCGAGACCCAAGCAGAAATCACCGCCGTACACGCCGAAGGTTTGGCCATCACCGAAGACAACGGCATGCGCAGCGACTCCACATTTGATAAACTCAGCAAATTGCGTCCCGTGTTCGACCATAAGACTGGCAGCGTCACTGCTGGCAATGCCTCTCAAATCACCGACGGCGCAGTCGCCCTACTAGTCGGTTCCGAGGCACGCGCCGAAGCACTTGGCATCGAGCCGCTCGGTCACCTAGTCGATTACGCTTACACTGGTTGTGATCCGGCTCGCATGGGTCTCGGCCCAGTCAAAGCCATCGCAGCCGTCAATGCCCGCGCTCAACTCTCGCTCAACGACGCCGACCTAGTCGAAATCAACGAAGCCTTCGCCGCCCAAGTTATCTCGGTTCTCAAAGCCCTCAAAGAACCCGCATACGCCCAAAAGGCAGGACTCGACGTAGCACTCGGCTCAATCCCCGAAGCTATACTCAATCCACGCGGCGGCTCGATCGCCATGGGCCACCCCGTCGGAGCGACGGGCGCGCGACTCGTCCTCAGCGCACTCAACCAACTCAAAGCCAACCAAGGCCAACGCGCCCTCGTCAGCCTCTGCATCGGCGGCGGCCAGGGCGCAGCCCTCTGGCTCGAACGAACTTAGTCTTACTCTTAATCAGCCATCAGCCATCAGCCATTTAAAAATGAAAAACCTACAACTTAGCACACAAGACGGACACGCCACACTCATCTTTGATCGAGAAGGCTCCAGTGCCAATATATTCGACTTCGATACACTCAACGAGTTGCTCGATACGCTCACACAGATCGAAAATGATAACTCCATCAATTCACTACAACTACGATCTAACAAACCAAACATCTTCATCGCCGGAGCCGACATACACGCACTCATGGCGTCCACCCTCGGCGAACTCGCCGCAATGATCGATCTCGGCCACGAAGCCTTTCAAAAACTCGAAGACCTACGCATACCAACCATTGCCACGATTCATGGTGCATGCCTCGGCGGCGGCTACGAGCTCGCACTGGCTTGTGACTGGCGCATCGCATCGGATGACAAATGCACCACAATCGGCCTCCCCGAGACAAAGCTCGGCATCCTGCCCGCTTGGGGCGGTTCTACACGGCTCCCAAAACTCATTGGCTTACCACAAGCACTGCCGCTCATCCTCGGCGGCAAAGTGCTCAACGCCAACGGAGCCAAGATCAAACGAATGATCGATGACGTCGTGCCCAAAGAGCACCTCGATCGCGTCGCAACGGAGTTTCTCAGCAGAGGTCAGCGAGAGACTACCGAGCACCCCGTCCTACACAATCCAGCATCTGTTCGCTTGATTGAAGCACAAGCACGCAAGGATATCATGCAACGTACCCGCGGCCTCTACCCCGCACCTCTCAAAGCATTAAAAGTCGCCTGCCAATCTGTTTCCCTCACCCCAGCAGTCAGTTTCCGTAAAGAGCGCGACACCGTCATCGAACTCGTATCTCAACCCGAGACCGCACGACTCATCGATATTTTCTTCCTGAGCGAAAAGGCCAAGAAACTTAGACTCCCCGATGTCACACCACACGAGTTGCAACATCCCGTCGTCCTCGGCAGCGGCATAATGGGCGCAGGCATTGCCTACTGGCTCAGCGCGCACCACTACCCCGTGCTACTGCAAGACATCGACGGCAACGCACTCGCCAAAGGCATGGTCCAAATCGGCGATCAATATAGTCAAGCCGTCGCACGCCACTTCACCAGTAAAGCAGAAGCTCACAAGAACTTTGATCGCATACATGCCAATGCCGAAAAAATACCCCTGCATAATCGCGACCTAGTGATCGAGGCCGCCGTCGAAGACCTAGACATCAAGCAGCAAATATTCGCCGAACTGAACACACGCTGCTCCGAAGACTGTATCCTCGCCACCAATACATCTGCACTACCGATCCATGAGCTGGCCGAGGTCGTCACCAATCCGGGGCGTATCATCGGCCTGCACTTCTTTAACCCAGTGCCACAAATGCCACTGGTTGAAATCGTGCGCGCACCGACCACCTCCGAACAAACCTTAGCCACAGCGATTCGATTCGTGCAACGCATTGGCAAGATCCCCGTGGTGGTGAAGGACTCGCCGGGATTCTTGGTCAACCGCATTCTAGTCCCCTACCTCCTTGAGGCCTGCCACATCTTCGCCACTGGCATTGCACCTGAGCAGATCGACGAAGCGATGCTCGACTTCGGCATGCCGATGGGGCCACTGCGCTTACTCGATGAAGTCGGCCTCGATGTCGGCAGCCATGTCGCCGAGACGCTCATTGCAGCTTATCCAGAGCGCATGTCCATGCCGCCACTTCTCAATGAAATGATTGAGAATCGTCACCTCGGTCGCAAGAGCGGCAAAGGTTTTTATAATTACGACTCAAAGACACCGACGCCCAACCCTGACACACTCGCACTCCGTCAAAACCGCATTGCCCCCGATGAGCCGATCATCGATCGGCTCGCTCACCTCATGTCCGAAGAGGCGGCCCGCTGCCTCGACGAAGAGATCGCAGACTCACCGGCGAGCATCGACTTCGCGATGGTCATGGGCACTGGCTACGCCCCCTTCCGCGGAGGGCCACTACGCTACGCCGATGCGACTCATCTCTTACGCCCCGATTTCTACCCCGCACCAAATCGAAAAACAGGATAAGTATCCACCATTCAACCCTCCAGCCTCCTCTCTAAAGCCTCAGGCCTCCTCACCCTCAAGCCCCCAATACCATGACTCAAAAAACCTCAAATGATTCGCTCATCGACACTTCTAAGATGTCTCGCAGCCAACGCGCTTCACTGGAAATGGCCGAAGGTTCGCGCGACCAACGCGCACTGAGCGGTTTCGCCGCGTCACTGTTCGACGGCCACCCCGAATTTGTAGATATCACCCCCTTCCCCGTGCAAGCGACCGAAGACTGTGATCAAGGCAACGCCTTTCTTAAAAAGCTGGATCGCTTCTTACGTAACCGAACCGACCCCGACACCATAGATCTGAAAGGCGAAATCCCCGACCATGTGATTAAAGGCCTCGGCGAACTCGGTGCATTTGGTATCAAAATTCCACACGCCTATGGCGGACTCGGGCTCTCACAAACCAACTACTCCCGCTCCGCAATGTTACTAGGTCGGCACTGCGGGAACCTCGCCGCACTCCTCTCCGCACATCAGTCCATCGGCGTGCCTCAACCGCTGCTGATGTTTGGCACCGATGCGCAAAAAAAGAAATACCTACCGCTGTTCGCCAAAGGCCAAATATCCGCTTTCGCATTGACTGAACAAGAAGTCGGCTCCGACCCCGCGCGCATGCAAACCCATTCCGAACTCAACGAAGCCGGCACGCACTACATTCTCAATGGCGAAAAGCTCTGGTGCACCAATAGCCTGAAAGCCTCGCACATCATCGTCATGGCGCGCACCCCGCAAGAAGGCAAACGCCTCGCCACGACCGCATTCATCGTCGCGATGGAAGCCCCCGGCGTCGAGATCGTCACGCGCTGCCGCTTCATGGGCTTAAAAGCACTCTACAATGGCGTGCTCCATTTTCACAACGTCGAGGTGCCCGTGGAGGATGTCGTGCACGAAGTCGGCAAAGGCCTCAAAGTCGCTCTCACCACCCTCAATACAGGACGCCTCACTTTGCCCGCCGCCTGCACTGGTATGATGCAGCGCTGCCAAGAGATCGTGATTCGTTGGTCTAAGCAACGCGAGCAATGGGGGCAAGCCATCGGCAAACACACAGCCATCGCAGCCAAAATTGCCGACATCGCAGCCGATACATTCGCCACCGAATCGATGGTCCGCTACACCTCCTCACTCGTCGACCACGACAAGTACGCCGACATCCGTCTCGAAGCGGCAATGAGCAAACTCTGGGGCAGTGAAGCCGCATGGCACACGATCGACCAAACCATGCAGATCAAAGGCGGCCGCGGCTACGAAATCGAGAGTTCACTAATTAAACGCGGCGAAGTGGGCGACCCGATCGAACGCATGATGCGCGACTGCCGCATCAACACCATCTTCGAAGGCTCCAGCGAGATCATGCGCCTCTTCATTGCCCGCGAAGCACTCGACCCACACCTGCGCAAAAGCGCTGCCGCACTCGATAGTCGCCAAACGAAATCGACTCGCCTACGCACCGTTTTCGAAGCCGCACGCCATTACGCGAAATGGTATCCGAAGCAATATGTGTCCAACCGAGTGCGCGTGCCAAAGGACTTCCATCCCGCGCTCTATGTTGAGCTCATTCGCATCGATCAGCTCAGCCGGAAACTCAGCAGGCAGCTCTTCCATAGTATGCTGCGCTACGGACCGAAACTGGAAAAGAAGCAACTCCTGCTAGGCCGCCTCGTCGACATCGGCACCGAACTCTTCGCCATGTCCTGCGCCTGCGCCCGCGCCAACCAGCTCAACCAAGCATGCGAAGCACGCCACCAAGTCGACCCCGAGCACAACGACCCCGACCACTCCGTCGAAACCGCGAAATACATCTGCTCCCGAGGCCGCCAGCGCATCGCCATATGGATGAAGGCACTGCACAACTCCACCGACCAGAGCGGCTACCACCTAGCGCAAAATCTAATGGAAGACCCCAGCGTGCATTAACACGAAGGACTCATTACTTCTTCTGCAACGCCGATCAATAAGCTCGCGCATAGGGATCTTTCGAATCCTCACGAAAGCGCCGCTCCCAGATGCTCCAGTCTTTGCCTTGCTGGCGACATAAGTCCTCAGAGAAGACCATGCAAAAGCCCTCCATTTCCCAGTCGTCGACTAGGGATGGCCGCTGCAAATGCCCAATCTCATGCGCTAAGAGCAGATAAAACTCAGCATGGCTCGGCGGCACTGAAAAATAAAACGCAAAGATTCCAGCCTGAGCATCGACAATTTGGTGAGCGAAAAATCTTCATTAATTGCGTAGCCGTGTCCGTTTCGTTCTTCTTAGACTGGCGTAACAAGACCTCATTCACTGTAAACTCTAAAGGGCTATGCTCGCGGCGTAACAACTGCAAACCAGCGGCTAGGAACTGCTGCACTTCCGGGTCATCTATCGTCTGATACAACTGATAATATTACACTGCAGATGGCTTCTTAGGCAACGAGTGGCAGCCCACCACTAAACAAGTTATACTCAGTAAAATAGAAGTATAGAATCATTTAACATCGCTCAATTAACAAGCTACTTCCGCCCCAAAACAAGCAACAGGACAGTTTCACCGATCACCTTTTGGAAATAAATCAGCAAAAATCATCCACGACCGAATTTTCCAATGGGCATAGCGCGACACACGGATCGGACTCAGAAACTACCACCGATTGCAGCCTTGAAGGCGAAACGTAAGCAATCGAAACCGGTGCCGCGGTGCCGACCCCTTGGTGCGGCTAAATATTCGCCCAGAATAAGCGCTTAGGCGTAAACCATACGCGCGCACTGGTCGCAAAAATGCGGCTCACCGGCATTTTGCGCACCGCGTGAGATCTCATTGGAGACTCGTAAATGGCAACCGCCGCACTTCTGTGCCTCGATTGGCGCCAAATACGGCGCACGTTTTACCATTTTCTTCACACGATCATATTGTTCCAAATAGTCCACATCGATGCCGACGCGGGACTCCGCGACCTCCTCGCTGGCTGCTGCCACCGATGCATTTAAATTTCCCTCTCGCTCGGTGAGCAGGGCAATTTCTTGCCGCTGCACTTCGATACGCACCAGTATCACTGCTTTATCGGCCTCAAATTCTTGTTTGGCAGTGTCGATATCCAGCATCAATTCGATCTCGCGCTCTTCGAGCGTCGCAATATCCGCCTCGGTCTGCTCGATTTGATGGGTCAATGCCTGATACTCATCGTTCTTCTTCACCTCGACCTGCTGCGTGCGAAAGCGCAGCAAAGCGCCCTCCTTGACCTGAACATCGACATCGATTTCCTTGCGTTGGAGTTCCTTAGAGATCAGCGCCTGGCGAGCGGCCTCGATATTAGCCTCCTCCGACGCGATTTCGGACGCAACCATTCCTCGCTCTATCGGAATACGAGCAAGGTCTTGCTTGATTTTTAGCAACGATACATCGCGGTATTGAACAATAAGAAGTTTTTCGATTTGCGGGTCAGCCATAAGATGAGATAAGACTATTTCAAAACGGCCTTCAACGCAGAGCAACCTAAAAGACATGACAGACGATACTTCTCTCCAAGATCAAATCGATGACGCCACCTTTGACTTTACCATCGGCGACAGCAAGGTGGCGCTGAGTAAACTGACTGCGCTCAGCGCCGCAAACCCGAATTCGTTCGAAACCTGGCATGCACTGACTGAAATTTATTTTTCTGAAGGGCGCTTCGACGATGCCCTATCAGCTGGAGACCAAGCGCATGCGCTCAAACCCAACGACATCCACATAAACACCAGCCTCTCTCGAATCTGGGTCGAACGCGGTGATAAAGATAAAGCGGAATATTACGGCGCGCAGGCGCGGATGCTTGGCTGGAAAGACGAGCTAAAATCGCCCCCCGAAAAGGATACTATTTAGCGGCATTGACAGCCGATAAAACGCTCCTCTAAAATCGACCACAACATGGAAGACGTAACATACACGCTTGAATTTGAAAAACCTCTGCGCGAGCTAGAGAAACAACTGATCACACTCAACCAGGTCTCGCAAGAGTCCAAGGTCGATGTGAGCAACGAAATCGAAGCGATCAAAAAGAAGATCGATAAAATCAAGGTCGATATTTACTCGGACCTCACTGCTTGGCAACGCGTGCAACTATCACGCCACCCAAAGCGCCCCTACTCACTCGACTACATTGAACGTGTATTTACCGACTTCGAAGAGCTTCACGGCGATCGTCGCTTTCGCGAAGACGCTGCCATCGTCGGCGGCCCCGCGTTTATTGCAGGCAAGCCTGTGATGGTGATTGGCCAACAAAAAGGCCGTAACACCAAGGAAAATTTACTCCGCAACTTCGGTTGCCCACACCCGGAAGGCTACCGCAAAGCGATGCGCCTAATGGAAATGGCTCAAAAATTCGACATGCCAGTCATCACACTTGTCGATACTCCGGGGGCCTACCCCGGTATCGGCGCAGAAGAACGCCACGTTGCCGAGGCGATTGCCGTGAACATTCGCGACATGAGCGCACTGAAAGTACCAATCATCACCATCGTCATCGGTGAAGGTGGCTCTGGGGGAGCACTAGGAATCGCGGTAGCGGACGAAGTCATGATCTTTGAAAACGGCTACTACTCGGTCATCTCCCCCGAAGGCTGTGCGGCCATTCTCTGGAAAGACCGTGCGGCCGCGCCGATGGCAGCCGAAGCATTGAAATTCAGCCCAACGCACCTCAAAGGCTTTGGCGTCGTGGATCGAGTCCTGCCCGAGCCTACTGGCGGCGCACATCGCGATCACGATGCCGCGGCAATCACCATGAAAGCAGCTATCCTCGAGTCACTTGAAGTACTCGAAAAGAAGAGCCTCGAGCAACTGCTCAATGACCGCTATACCAAGTTCCGCAATCTAGGCCAATACGCAGAATCAGCCGCTTCATAGCAGCTATTGTTAGTAAATAAAAATCCCCGTCAGTGATCTGCTGCGGATTTTTTGAGTCTATCGTAAATGGCAAGAGCAGCGCTGTAGTGGTCAGTGGCAGTTGGTAAATCTGGCAATCACGTGTCGAGCATTCAGGATCGAGTTAATCGGCAATGCCACCCGCGGTGCTTAAAACACGAACGCGTTTCCAGTCATCGCCGGTGCCGCGTTTTTAGTTCAACAACGGACAGCTACCAACTCACTCGGAGGCCATCGTAGGCGAGCCGAATATTATCCGGCAAGCTGGCCTCCGTCGCCTCGTGATCGACCCGATACGTCATATGCGTCAGAAACGAGAGGCTCGCATCCATCTCTTTTGCAGTCTGAGTCGCTTCAGCCACAGTCATGTGCGAAGGATGTGGCTCTGTGCGCAGGCCATCTAAGATCACCACATCGGCACCCTCGGCAAGCAAACGCGCCTCCTCGCCGACTTCTTTGCAATCAGTATAATATGCAAACGATTTACCCGTTTCGGCTTCTGTAAAGATCAGCCCTAACACCCGCATCGGACCATGCGGAAGATAAACCGACTCAATACTACCACCGGGAACTTCAAGCACCTGCGGCATTTCTTCCAACTTGAATGCAGGATAGCCCTTAATCATTGGCTTATCTAAAATTGCGTATGGAAAAATCTCACGTATCCGCTGCAAGCCTTCCGCACTACTATAAACAGGCAACGCAGTGCCGCCGTTTAGATCGCAGAAGCGGCGCAGGTCATCCATCCCCAAAATATGGTCAGCGTGTGAATGTGTTAAAATAAAGGTATCAACCTGCGTCACCTCATTCTGGATACATTGCATGCGAAACTCCGGAGCCGCATCGACTTGGATGTGATGCCCACCCATCTCAACATGAATCGAGGTGCGCGTGCGCCAGTTCAGTGGATTATTCAAATCACAACCCCCTTTTGGGTGCGCAATCATCGGAACCCCCTGTGACGTCCCTGTGCCTAAAAATAGAATTTCCATAAAGATCAAACACTGTGACACTTATTGCCTGCTGGCAACCGAGTATCTCAGTGCCACACTGGAATTTAAGTCACACTAATCGGTGGCCTCTAGCGCAGGATCGGCAAGATCGAGATATACCATACGATGGTCACTACCGAGCAAGACGCCTGGGATGTCAACGATATGGCCATCGCCAGCGACCACCTCTGGCATCAGTGCCCCCGAAACGACAAATCCATCGACCAAAGAGTAAACGACCTGCTTCTGGTAAAAATACGTCCACTGCTCACCACGCGAATCTGAGGCCGGCACCAAAGCACCAATATCGAAATCACCCTTCCGATAAAAACGACGCAATGTGGAACTTGCCGGATGATCATTAAAGTCCCCGACGACTACGAAGTCCGTAATACCTAGATCATAGCTACGCTCGATAATTCGGTTGCGGCAGGCTTCCGCCTCGCGCGAGCGCCGCTGCTGCGATTCTGGGTCTGCCTTCACATCCGACCAACGACTTTTCAGATGCACCACAAAGAGCTTAAAGACACTGCCGTCTGATCGCTCAAAAGAGAGTTCCAACAGTCCGCGTTTTACGCGTTTACGGCCATTTTGATATTTAAAGTCCAGATCGCTGTGCTTGACCACTGCCGCAGGTGCCAGCTTTGAGAGCACCGCCACATGCCGCACCTGATCCACACCCTCCAGATGTATGGCGTATGGATAATGCACGCCCTCTTGGGCTAAATCGGCTCGCAGTTCCTCGAGAAACGGCAGTGTCCCAATCTCCTGCACTGCCAAGATGTCCGGCAACGCCTGCTTTATAACTTGGCGGATAATCTTCTTATCCGCTTCAGGCTTGGGATAGGAGGGTCGCCACACTGCGTCGACATGACGATCCATCACCAAGTAGTTGTTCAGATTATATGTGGCCAGACGAATGGGCTTTGCATCAGCGGACTGCAGGCAAAAGACCGCAGCAAGTAAAAGACAGCATTGACTTAATACGAATCGCATAAGCCTGAAAAGGTAGCACTTAACTAGCTATCAATCAATGAGCTTTCGCGTTCTAATAATGTCGGATGTGAATAATAGAAACGGCTATAAATCGGATGCGGCGTCAAGTTACTCAAATTCTCTTTGTGCAACTTACGCAGTGCACGAATCAAAGGCTCGGAGGAGTCCATAGCATCGCGGGCAAAGGCATCCGCTTCATACTCATGCTTGCGCGACCAAAGGCTACTAAAAGGCGATAGCCAAAAAGTGAGCAAACCACTCAACAGCATAAATAGCAGTAACACGGGCACAAACTGCTCAGCTACGGCTGTACTAAAGTGAAATGCCTCAGCCAGCCAAGTGCCTCCAGCCAGCCAGCCAAGTAATCCAAACATAGCGAAAGTGGTGATCCCTGAAAGCAGTATCATCTTCGGAATATGGCCCATTTTATAATGTCCGATTTCGTGAGCGAGTACCGCCTCCAGCTCTTCGTGGCTCATTTGCTCGATCAATGTGTCATACAGTACAATACGGCGAAAACGTCCGAATCCTGCAAAAAACGCATTCGAATGGCCCGAGCGCTTACTCCCATCGATCACTAGAATTGTTTGGGCCTTAAAGCCAGTCCGCTCAGCCAAAGCAAAGAGACGATCCTTTAGCTCCCCTGCTGCCATCGGCTCCATCTTATTAAATAAAGGCATAATAAACATCGGATACGCGACCACCATCACCAATTGGAACAGGAAGAAAACCGTAAAGCCCCAGACCCACCAAAGATCTCCGGCACTCGTAACGAGGAAGATCAATAACGCGAGTAACGGATAGCCGATACCAAAGCCGAGCATGAAACCCTTCACTTTATCGACGACCCAAAGCTTCTGCGTACTTTTATTAAAACCGAAACGCTCCTCGATTCGAAAAGTGCTCCACCACTCGAAAGGCATGCCCGGCAGCCCTAATATCACCGCAATCAGAAACAGAACTAATGTCTGCCCCCAGATGCCGAAGCCGAAGGTCGCGCTCAAACTTGTATATAACCACGGCAGCAGGCCAGACAGCACGACTACCGCCAGAATGATCGAGTCGTAAAAATTGCTCACGAGGCCGAAGCGCGTCTTAGCCTCCGTGTACTCGATCGACTTCTGATAGGTCGGTAGATCAATAAAGTCACTAAAGCCCTTTGGCACCGCCGCTGACTGGCGCTTCACATAGCCCAAATTAAGCACATCCAGTAGCGTGCTGGTAGCGTATTTAAGAATAAGAAGGGAAATAAATGCAATTAGGATAGTATTCATCGAAGTGCCAACAACACAGACTTTACCGCAAGGGGTAAAGCAAATCCTTAGATGCTTTCAGCAGATCCGCATGCCCAATAAAAAACCCGCGACACTACGGTCGCGGGTTCTTGAAAAGTTCGATCGTAATCGGATCAACCCGTGAGTTGCTTAATGATCTCAACGATGGGTAGGAACAGCGCGATGACGATGAAACCGACCACGACCGCGAGGAACACGATCATCACAGGCTCGATGATCGATGTAATACCGGACACTGCATTATCCACGTCTTCGTCGTAATTATCTGCGACACGGTTCAACATCTGAGACAGCTCACCGGTCTCCTCACCCACATCAATCATGCTAGTCACCATATCTGGGAAGACTTTCTCACGGCCCATCGGCGCTGAGAGCGATTCACCGTCCCGCACACTGTCGTGGATGCGAGTCAGCGCATTGGTGTAAAATATATTACCGGTAATATCCTTCGTAATCGTAATCGCTTGAAGGATCGGAACACCACTGGAAAGTAGCGTACCGAAAGTGCGTGTAATACGAGCGATATTCACCTTGCTGACCAGATCACCAATCTTCGGAAGGTTGATTGCACACCAATTAAAGGCCTTCGAACCGATATCAGTGCGCAGAGCAAACTTCACGGCAAAAACAAGTGCGACGATCAAGCCCAATGAAATGAAAATATTATCGCGCAGGAAGTTACTAATCCCCACCACCAATTGAGTCGGACCAGGCAATGCCGCGCCATCGAGCATATCATCGAAAATAGCTTGAAACTTAGGTACCACTACGACCATCAGGAGGACGACGATCGAAACAGCCACACCGACCACCACGATCGGATACACCATTGCAGATTTCACCTTCTTTTTGGTACGTTGCGCCTTCTCCATGAATCCCGCCAGACGAGAGAGCACCACATCGAGCACACCACCCGCCTCACCGGCTTTAATCATATTTACAAATAGGCGGTCAAAAATCTTAGGATGCTGAAGTAAGCCATCAGAGAATGTGTTACCAGACTTCACCTGATCGGCAATTTGCTCCAGGCACGCCTTAAAGCGCAAGTTCTTCTCTTGGCGGATCATCACCTCGATCGCGCGCAGCAGCGGCAAGCCAGCTTGCAACAAAGTCGCCAATTGGCGCGTGAAAGTCGTCAGCTCTTCTGGCTTGATGACCTTACCAAAGTTCATACCAACAGACTTCCCTTTAGTCTTAGCGACTTTTTTTGCCTTCGAAGACGATTTGCCGCCTGCGGCAATATTTGTCGGCATCAAGCCCATTGCGCTTACCTTAGCGCTCGCATCGTCTTGACTCTCAGCATCAATAGAACCGGTCTTTTGCTTACCATTCTGATCAATCGCAGTGTATTTATATTTTGCCATGGGGAGATGTAGAGGTTAACAGATTAAGTATATTTCAGAACTTCTTCGATTGTAGAATTGCCGTCGAAAATAGAACGCAGTCCATCATCACGCAAGCTGCGCATACCCTGCTCTAGAGCTTTCTGCTTGATCGCAAGGGTCGGCGCACGGTTATTAATTAATTCGCGAATCGCATCAGAAGCGATGATCATTTCAAACAGACCGACGCGACCACGATAGCCCGTATTACTACATTCCGGGCAACCTGCACCGTAGAAGAAGTCTTTCTCTGCAATCTCGAGCGGATCAATGTCGAGCAACTCAATCAAATCATGTCCAGGCTCATACGCGGTACGGCATTTTTTGCATATGCGGCGCACCAGGCGTTGCGCCAGAATCGACTCAAGCGAGGCTGATATTAGAAAAGGTTCGAGCCCCATATCGATCAAACGCGTGACTGCACCCGAAGCATCATTGGTGTGAAGCGTGCTCAATACCACGTGACCTGTGAGCGATGCTTGCACCGCAATCTGCGCAGTCTCTAGGTCACGGATTTCACCGATCATAATCTTGTCCGGATCTTGACGCAAGAAAGCGCGAAGCGCGCGCGAAAAGTCCAGCCCTACCTGATGATTCACCGCAACCTGCATGATGCCGTCAATCTCATACTCCACCGGATCTTCTGCAGTGAGGATCTTGGTTTCGACACTGTTCACCTCGCGAAGTGCGCTGTAAAGTGTGGTCGTCTTACCCGAACCTGTCGGACCAGTTACAATGAAAATACCGTTCGGACGATTTACCAGATCACGAATCGTTTGCAGGATATCATCCGGCAAACTCAAGGCTTCGAGGTCGAGATTCACAACCGACTTATCCAAAACACGAAGTACCACACTCTCACCAAATTGGGTCGGCAGGGTCGAAACACGTAAATCAACGGGACGTCCGGCAATAGTCATTTTAATACGACCATCCTGTGGAATACGCGATTCCGAAATGTTCATATTAGAGAGCACTTTAATCCGCGAAATAACTGGAATTGCGAGGCTCTTTGGCGGTGGCGCCATTTCATAGAGCGCACCATCGATACGATAACGAATCCGGAATTGATCTTCAAATGGCTCAAAGTGGACGTCCGATGCCTGATCCTTAATCGCCTGCTGCAAGACTAAATTCACAAAACGAATGATCGGCGTCTGATTCGCCATATCGGTCAAATCCAAGTCGGACAAATCATTTTGTGCTTCCTCAAAACTATTACCTAGGTCACCCAGGATATCATCAATTGAGGAATCTTCTTCGCCGTATGTCGCAACAACAAGGTCATCAATCAGCTCGGGGTCGCAGACCACAATCTGAATATCCTTATTCAAGGAGAAGGTCAGATCGTCAATAATACTGGAATTGAATGGGTCTTTTGCCAGCAAAGAGATCGAGGTCTCATCGGCGGAAAAAGGCACCACGGCATACATACGAGCGGTGCTGGCTTTCAGCACCGAGGCCACTGCTTTGGAAATCGAACTAGGCATCACCTCCTCATGGGCATAGCCTAGAAAGTCGGCGACCGCGGTCAAAAACGCACTGCGCTCAACCACGCCTGAGTCAATCACGGCATCAGCTAGTGACTTACCAGTGTGCAAGTGCGACTCATTGAGCTCCTCAAGCTGCGCGAGATCGAGCAACGCTGCGGACTTAATAATTTCGTATACGGTATCGTTATGATCTTCAAACATCAGGGTATCTGGGCCGCAATATTGCAGCTTACTTATGAATTTGTAAATTTGGCGCCATTCTCGACAAGCTTGTCGCGCATGGCATCGGGGAGTTGTGATTTTGCCAGAGCTTCATCTGCATCAATCAAATCGCGATTATACAGACTAAGTAAGTGCGTATCTAAACCAATCATACCATGAGCAGCACCGGTTTGGATATCAGAATTAATACGGTAAGTTTTATTCTCGCGAATCAGCTGTGCGATCGAGTTGGTCATTACCATGATCTCGAACGAAGCGATACGCCCACCACCGATCTTCTTACACAAGACCTGCGAGATCACCGCAACCACAGACGACGCCAGCTGCGTGCGAATCTGATCCTTCGTCTCTGCTGGAAACGCGTCGACAATACGGTCAACGGTGCGCGCCGCGCCGGTCGTGTGCAAAGTCGCAAAGACTAGGTGACCCGTTTCCGCCGCACTGACTGCAGCTTCGATCGTTTCAAGGTCTCTCATTTCCCCAACAAGAATCACGTCTGGATCTTGCCGCAGCGCACCGCGAATCGCGCTGGAGAACGAGGCCACATCGCTGCCCACCTCGCGCTGAGTCACGATGCATTTTTTATGCTCATGAAAATACTCGATCGGATCTTCAATCGTAATGATATGCCCATCATAATTCAGATTAATCCAATTCACCATCGAAGCCAAGGTCGACGACTTACCCGAACCTGTCGGCCCGGTGACTAAAATCATACCTCTGGGACGGCTAATTAACTCTTTAATCTGATCAGGAAGGCCAATCTCACGGAAGGTAAATAAATCATTTGGAATCTGACGCAGCACTATACCGAAAGCGCCCTTGGCACGTAGCACACTTACACGAAAGCGGGCCCGCTCCATGTAAGCAAAACCAAAGTCACAGCCACCGCTCGCCTTCAACTGCTCCTGATTAGTCGATGAGGTGATCGCCTTCATCAAGTCTTCAGTATCTTGAGGTGTCAGCTTCTCACCCTCAACCGGCATCATACTACCAGACATGCGCAATGTTGGCGCCTGATTAACCTGTAAATGAAGGTCAGATGCACCCTGATCTACCATCAGCTCTAGCAAATCATTCATTTCATAACTCATAGCGTTATCTTGATTAAGGTAGTAGTAGACAGAAGATAAAAAATTAAACAGGCTCAGCGACTGTCGAATGGAGGACTTCTTCTGGGGTGGTGACACCCGCAATGACCTTACGCATGCCGTCTTCACGCATTGTCCGCATACCCATCTCCTTGGATTTGTTGCGCAGCGCCACGAGGCTGGCATTTTCATAAACCATTTGTTGCAACTCTTCACTCATCGTAAACATCTCGAAGACGCCCACACGACCGCGGAATCCAGTCGAATTACATTTAGGGCACCCCTTGCCCAACATAAAGTTCGCATCCAATGCCTGATCAGAGCGAATCCCCAGAGAGCTCAAAAGCTTTTCATCCGGAGTGTGCGCTTGCTTACAATTCGGGCAAATACGACGCACCAACCGCTGCGCAAGCACCGCGCGTAAAGCAGCAGCGACAAGGAAAGGCTTAATACCAATATCCACCAACCGGCTAATCGCACTCGGCGCATCATTGGTATGCAGCGTGCTAAACACCATGTGCCCAGTCAGCGCCGCATTAATCGCGATTTCAGCAGTCTCTTTATCACGAATTTCCCCGACCATGATGATATTCGGCGCCTGACGAAGCATCGAACGCAATGCCGCAGAGAAAGTCATACCCACATCGCGACGCACCTGCACCTGATTCACTCCAGGCATCTCGTACTCGACCGGATCTTCGACAGTGATAATCTTGCGATCAGGATGGTTGATGCAGTTCAGCGCAGAATAAAGCGTGGTTGATTTACCAGAACCCGTTGGTCCAGTCACCAAGAACACACCGTCTGGCATCGCAATAATACGCTCAAAAGTGGCTTGGTCATCGCTGAAGAACCCGAGCTGTGGCAAGCCTAAGTTCAGGCCTTCTTTGTCCAAAATACGCATCACAATACTCTCACCGAACGCAGTTGGCAGGGTCGAAACACGTAAATCGATCACCTTTGGCCCGACCTTAATATTAATACGACCGTCCAAGGGCACGCGCTTCTCCGCGATGCTCACATCGGCCATCAGTTTGATACGTGAAATAATCGAGGGCTGCAAACGCTTGGGCGGATTTTCCACCTCGTGCAAAACACCATCAATACGGTAGCGCACACGAAAGCGCTTTTCCAAAGGCTCCATATGAATATCCGAAGCACGACGTTTCAACGCCTCCGAAATCACCATATGCACATAACGAATAATTGGTGCTTCGTCTTCCCCGACATCGCCTTCCTCGCCTGTCGGCAAGTCAAGATCATCAACGCCCACTTCTTCTAGCCCAGAGAACATACTGTCCACTTTATCAGCCTGCGCCCCATCATAATATTGGTGAATCGCTTTTTCGATGTCTTCAAGCGGTGCCACCCGACAGGTAATCGAACGCTGAATGACATGACTGATACTATCAATCGCATCCATATCGAGGGGGTCACACACTGCCAACTCAACTTCGTTGTCGTCGGCTTCGAGCGGAAAGACCTTATAGCGATTCGCCAGCTCGTAGGGCAAGAGCTCCAACGCTTCAGCGGAAACGCGCACATCTGCGAGATCCACGACATCCATGTTAAACTCCTCCGCGAGCGCTTGAGCGATCTGCAGTTGAGTCACTGCATGCTCAGCAACCAGCAATTCCACAGTATCCGTATCCAGATTACCAGCGCTCGGTTGCTCAGCTGCCTTTGTGCGCGCTGCCTGGATCGCAGCGGAATCGACGATGCCTTTATCAATTAATAGTTGGAGAACAAATTCGTCAGCGGAAGTCACAAGGTTTAAATGGGGAGGAGGTGCGGAATAAAGTAAAAAACTATCGAGAAACACTCATTAAGAACTCAGCGTTGGTGTTGGTCTTCTTAATGCGCTGAATGAGCATTTCCATAGCATCGGTCGACGGTAACCCTTTCATTGCTCTGCGCAATGAATAAATCTTTAGCATTTCATCGGGATGATAAAGCAATTCTTCCTTACGCGTGCCACTCTTATCCATGCTTAGTGCCGGGAAAATGCGCTTATCAGAAAGACCACGGTCTAAATGCAGCTCCATATTGCCAGTGCCCTTAAACTCTTCGAAAATCACTTCATCCATCTTGCTGCCGGTTTCAACCAGCGCAGTAGCGATAATCGTTAAGCTGCCGCCGCCTTCGATATTACGCGCAGAACCAAAGAAACGTTTCGGTTTTTGCAAGGCATTGGCCTCCACTCCTCCAGAAAGAATTTTTCCGCTACTTGGCATCGTGGTGTTATAGGCACGCGCTAAACGCGTGATCGAATCGAGTAGAATTACAACATCACGGCCCACTTCGACCATACGACGAGCCTTTTCGATCACCATTTCGGCGCAGTGGACATGGCTTTCTGCTGTCTCATCAAAGGTAGAGCTGATCACCTCACCTGAGACTTGACGGCGAAAATCTGTTACTTCCTCAGGTCGCTCATCGATCAACAGGATGATCAAATGTGAATCCGGATAGTTTTTCTGGATCGAATTAGCCATGCCCTGCATCAGTACTGTTTTACCCGTGCGCGGCGGCGCCACAATCAGACCACGCTGGCCAAAGCCAACTGGCGTCAAGCAATCCACCACCCGCATCGATAGGTTGTCCGACTTCGATTCCGTGTCCGATTCCATCAAAATACGTTCAAGCGGATAATAAGGAACACCCTCCGTGAAGGGCACGATCTCGCTTAGCGTCTTAGGGTCACGCCCCATCACATCATTCACGCAAACCACAAACGGGCAGGACTCATTCTCACGATGCGGATGCAATTGAGCGGTTATAATATGACCACGCTGCAAGCCGTAATGTTCGACAAAAAGCTGCGGCACATAGGCGCAGAGCGCCTTGATGCGATAGCTATCACGCTCATACACCAGCAAACCACCTTCGTTATCTTCCAACGGCTCAAAGATACCAACCGACGAAATGCAGACCTTTTGCTCACCCGCCTTAGCAATGAGCGCATTCAACAACTGATCACGATTCGGCGCATACGGCGTTTCCACCGCGGCGGCTGCGACTTCGTCGCGAAGCTCAGGCAGGCCCATGTCGTAGATACGATTAAAGTCGAGCCCCTCACCCTCGCCCGAGCGCAAATCGGTCGCCAGTTGCAGCGTCTCCTCGAAGTTCTTTAGCACTTCAAATTCGAGCAATTCACCATATTCGATTGGAGAGTCTTCCTCGCGAGCACGCTTCTTTTTATCCTGCCAACGGCCCTTGCCCTTTTTTTTCTGATTTGGCTGCCCACCTTGAGCACCACCCTTATTTTTAAACTTACTATTACGGCTCGGACGTTCGCCGCGATCATTCCTAGGTTCGCCGCGGTCATTCGGACGCTCGCCACGGTCATTCTTACGTTCGCCGCGATCATTGCGATCACGTCGTTGATTACGGCCGCCTGATTCATTGCGATGCCCACGCGACTTGCCGTCTTGGGGCTTACCGTCTTGTGGCTTATCCTCATTCGGCTTTGCGCCGCCCTGCGAGGACGCCCCACCCGACGACACTTCGCCCTGAACATTGCCCGAGGCAGATTCTTGCGGTGATTCCTTGGGCGGCTCGGCATCATCCGAGGACCAAACTACTCCAGTCTTACGCGTACTGCCCGCAGGCACCTCTGATGGCACAAATGCTTGCTCCACACGTGGCGCAGGCGACTCAACACGAGGAGCCGAGGCCGCGGCAAACATATCTGGCTGCTGCGGCTGTTTATCGGCCGCTGGCTTCGCGACTTTGCGAGCGGTTTTTTTGGTGGCCTTCTTAGCCGCCTTTTTGGCCGCTTTTTTAGCGGCAGTTTTCTTCACGGCACGCTTAGCTGCGGGCTTAGCTGCGGGCTTCGCTGCGGGCTTCGCAGGACGCTTTGACGCATCCTCGAGAGATGCATTGGCAGTAACAGAGGGTTTAATTTCGTCTTCAGAGCTCATGGGCTAATAGTGCGCACTTAGTGCGGGTTCTTTGATAAAGAGGCGACGCTTTGCATTCAACCGACATGCGGGAACGAACTAATGCGTATGGGTCTGTGCGATTAATCGCTTTGTTTGTTGTTTTAAAAATTCAAGGCTGCCTGTATTTGAGATCACACAATCAGCGCGTCGGGCTTTCTCCTCGAGGGGCATTTGGTGGTGACGACGCTGTGCAATCTCATCTCCCGAGTAACCTCTGTGAACCATACGGCGTTCAACCACATCGGCAGGACAAATAATACAGACAATCAAATTAAACCCAGTTTCAAGCCTTTTTTCAAACAGTAAAGGAATCTCCACTAGCCAATCAGCCTCTGGCGCACTCGAAATCGCCGCCTCCCATGCTTGCCGAACCAATGGATGCAGCAACGCTTCCAACCATGCCAGCTCCTGCGTATCTGTAAAAACGCGCGCTGCCACCGCCTTGCGATCGACCGTGCCATCCGCATGAAACACCGCCTTCCCCCAGTGCTCATTCAGCGCCGCATGCACCGCCGCATCACTTGCGAGACAGTCACGCACCACGGCATCCGTCTCTATGGTGCGCCAACCCGCATCTACGAAAAACTGCACCACGGTCGATTTGCCACAGCCGATACCTCCTGTAAGTCCTATTTTCAAAATTTCATTGATCGTTCCGTATAAACATTAAATAACGTAATAAGGCGTAGACAGTAACGCAAATTTGTTCACATTCATTTTAGAGGAAATTATTTAACGATGCTAGGAATCACACAGTCCGCCGCTTTAGTTGGAGTCGATGCCCACTCGGTTCAGGTAGAAGTGAATACAGGTGAAGCGGGGGAACTCAAATTTATTTTAGTCGGCCTGCCCGACGCCGCGGTTAAAGAATCGCAGGACCGGGTCTTCTCGGCAATGGCCAATAGCGGCTTTCGCACGCCCGCCACCCGCACCACGATCAATCTCGCACCTGGCGGTCTGCGCAAAGAAGGCCCCGCCTACGATCTACCCATCGCGATCGCCATTCTGGCTTCAATGAATAAATGCCGAGGAGATCGCCTCAACAACTTCCTGATCGCCGGCGAACTCAGCCTTTCAGGACAGACCCGCCCGGTGCGGGGCTCACTCGCCATGGCGATGCTGGCCCGCAAGCTCGGCAAACAAGGCCTCATCGTGCCCGCCGAGTCTGCCGACGAAGCCGCACTAGTCAAAGACATCGAGATCTATCCCGTACGCAGCCTCGACGAAGCCGTGCGCTTTCTGAATGGGGAGCGCGATATTCTTCCCGCGAAATCTCGCGACAGCAGCTTTTACCAGGCACCGCCCGAATCGCAACGGACTGATTTCTCGGAAGTCAAAGGCCAACACGCCGTGCGGCGCGCCGTCGAGATCGCCGTCAGCGGCGGCCACAACCTATTGATGATTGGCTCTCCCGGGTCTGGTAAATCGATGATCGCCAAGCGTATACCCACCATCATGCCACGCCCCAGCATCGATGAATTCCTCGAGATTCTCAGCATTCAATCCGCCGCAGGTACTACACTGAGCGATGAAAATCGCTACTTCCAACGGCCATTTCGTAGCCCGCATCACACCATTTCAGATGTCGGCCTACTTGGCGGCGGCACCATCCCTGGCCCCGGCGAGATCTCTCTGGCGCACAACGGTGTGTTATTTCTCGACGAATTGCCCGAATTTAAACGATCAGCCCTGGAAGTGCTGCGCCAACCACTCGAAGACGGCAATGTCACCATCTCCCGCAGTGCAGGTAAGATAAACCTGCCCTGCTCGGTGATGATGGTCTGCGCAATGAATCCGTGTCCGTGTGGATATACCGGCGACAGTGCCCGCGAATGTCGTTGCTCCGTCCCGCAAATCCAGCGCTACCGCTCGAAAATCAGCGGCCCACTGCTCGACCGTATTGATATACACATTGAGGCACCGTCGCTGCGAATAGAAGAATTACGCAGCACTAAACCTGGAGAAACTTCGCTGGTAATTCGGAAACGCTGCGAGGCCGCCCGCACCGTACAAAACGCACGATTCGCCACCAATGCCAATGCCTCGACGCGCTGCAATGCACGCATGTCGCACTCTGAAATTCGCAAACACTGCGCCATTAATAAAGCACAAGGCGACCTGCTACAGCAAGCCATGGAGCAACTGGCACTCTCCGCACGCGCCTACGATCGCATCTTAAAAGTCGCGCGGACTATCGCCGACCTTGCCGGCAGTCAACAAATCGACACAGCGCACTTACTCGAAGCCATTCAATACCGCAGCTTGGATAGAAATTTGTTCTATTAACTGCTCTTAAGGCAAAAGCCTGCAGACTACACTAACAGCAAAAAAATCACCTAATTGGATTTAACGTCTTGCACTTACCGAATCATCGCCTAGGAAATCAGCCATCAAGCTTCAGGAGAGATGGCAGAGTGGCCGAATGCGGTAGTCTTGAAAACTATTGAGCCGAAAGGTTCCGGGGGTTCGAATCCCTCTCTCTCCGCCATTTTATTCACATGAAAACAGTCGCTATCATCGAAGATTAGACGGCCATCTAAGAAATGCTGCTTTAGGCGTTTTTCGATAACGAAGCCTATTAAGTGGTGATTAAATGCGACGATGGCTTGCAAGGCTTTGAGCAATGCATCGAGCAAAAGCCAGATTTCGCCCTCCTCGATGCGATGCTACCGAACCTCAACGGCACCGGAGTTTTACGTCGATTCACGACCGAAATCCCCCGAGACACGCGTTCTCATTTCAACCAAGCATGAGCACAAAATTCTCCAACTGACGGCTGAAAGCAACAGTACCCGAGGCATCGCGGCCCAGTTAAGCACAGCGTCAAAACAGCCGAGAATCACCGTACCAATCTGATGCCCAAGCTAGACCTGCACGACCTTGCTAGTCTAACGCACTGCGCAGTCAAAAACGGCTTGGTGGTCGTGGACAACCATTAAGCCTGCTCGACGCTCGAGTCCAGCGCTGCCCGTAGCCGGTCTACCAAAATATCGACCAACTGCGGATGCTCGCCTAGTAACGGCGTGCGTACTGTCGAGCGCAGTGTCTGCTGCGCGATCAGTCCGTCACAAATCTCCGCGACATCTCCACCGGCCCCAGCATGGCGGCCTGGCAACAAGAAGAACAGTGCCACTATCACATCCGCGCCGGCCCATCCATCCAGCTGCGCAACTCGCTCCAGCAGTGGTTCGTTAAAATCATACTCGCTCCCCTCACGTCGTTCCATCGAGCACGCTGCCACTGCCGCGACTTCGGTATGCAGCAGCACCGCAAGTTGACCTGCCACCGCGTTACGCACCTGATTCACCACTTCCGCAGGTGTGCCATGATCCACCAGCGCAACTCGCGGATGCGACAACCCCGCAGCCTGCATCGTTAGCCGCACATTGTCCGCAAGCATCTCAGCGAGACGCATATCCGGAGCAGCGAAGTCCACACCTGCTAACGTATCGGCAACCACCACCTGCAATTCCGGAGCCGACACCCGCGCCTCCGCGATCAACTCTGGCAAATAATCTGTAATCGCTCGGCTCGGCCCGAGGAACAGTGGCACAAAAACAAATTTTCGCGCCCCCGTTGCGATCAATCGCCGCAGCGTCGGCTTTACCACCCGCGCAGCGACACCACCCAACTCCGATGCCGGTACTTTACTCGAGTGCAACAAGCTAACCGGTTCGACCTTCAACCCGATCCGCTCCGAAAGTTGCGCCGCTAGGCCACGCAACGCGAAAACTGAATCGGCACGAAGCGAACCATTATCAATTAGAAAAATATAGGGAGATGTTGTCATTTAAAAATAGCAGATGCCATAAACGATGCGACTGAGCCAAAATAATACCAACTAGCAAAGGAAAATGTTTGCGCGTTACAAATCATACTAACAGATTCTTTAACTTATGTATAAGATGTTACGATTTGCCTTTCCTTTAATTCTTGCTGCATTCGTCCTTTCTGGTTGCCGGAAACAACCACCCACCCCGACCACTGACAGTGCCATGGGCAGCGGTTCTGAATTCGGCAATGGTGATGACCTCATCCCATCAGGTATGGATTCAGACTGGGGCAACGACCTAGAGCTCCGCGACGGCGACGAAAGCATCGACCTCGCAGAAGGCACTTATAACGGCCGTCAGATGGTGCGCGGCGTACTTCAAGACGTTTACTTCGGCTTCGACTCTTTTTCCATCTCCTCGTCCGAGCGCTCGAAGCTTCAAGACGCGGCCGAACATCTCGCATCCAACCCAAGCGATGGACTCCTAATCGAAGGCTACTGCGACTGGTATGGCACCGAAGACTACAACCTCGCACTAGGTGATCGTCGCGCCAACAGCGCCCGCGAATACCTCGACACACTCGGCGTCAGCGGCGATCGCATCGATACGCTCTCCAAAGGCAGCCTCGAAGCGACTGCCGGACTATCCAAATCCGAGTCAGGCCAAGATCGTCGTGATGAGCTAATCATCCTCAAATAAACGGGAAATCTTTAAATACGAAAAGGCCGTTCATTTCGAACGGCCTTTTTTTGGTTTATACTCCAACGATTTCAGCATTCACTAAGCACATGCCTCACCAAGCAAACACCTCCGACTCCGCACAACCGGCATGGTCTGAATTCGGCCAACGCCTCTGTTGCGGTAGCGGCATTGGCGAACTGATGGACGACCTAGGGCACGCGCTCGCAGCAGGTGGCGACAAGATGCACATGCTCGGCGGCGGCCAACCCGCCCACATCCCCGAGATGGATGCACTCTGGCGCAAGCGGATCGAAGAGATCACAGCCACACCAGGCGAACTGGAACACATGCTCGGCAACTATGAGCCGCCAGCAGGCTGCACCCGCTTTCGCCAAGCCATCGCGAATCTCTTCCGCAAAGAGTTTGGCTGGGAGCTCAGTGCCGATCACGTCGCCATCACCATGGGAGGGCAAAGCGCTTTCTTCTGTTTGTTCAATGCTCTAGGCGGACGCTTTGCCGATGGACAGCAAAAGAAAATCCTACTGCCACTGGTCCCGGAATATATCGGCTACGCAGATCAATCTGTCAGCGGTTCATTATTTCGCAGCGTCAAGCCTCGCATCGAGTATAGCGGCGAACACGAATTTAAATACTGCGTCGATTTCGATAACCTAGAAGTGACTGACGACATCGCCGCGATTTGCGTGTCCCGCCCCACTAATCCGACCGGCAATGTATTGACCGACAACGAAATCGCCCAGCTTGCACAACTCGCCGAGGATCATGGCATCCCGCTGATTATCGACAACGCCTACGGCGCGCCCTTCCCCAATGTCATTTTCACCGAGGCCACACCCATCTGGAATGACAACATCATCCTAACACTCAGTCTCTCCAAGCTCGGCTTGCCCGGCACCCGCACCGGCATCGTCATTGCCAAACCAGAGATCATCAAAGCCGTCGCCTCGATGACCTCGATCATGGGCTTGGCCAACACCAACACCGGCCAAGCGATCGCGCAACCACTGATAGAAAGCGGCGAAATTCTACGCCTCAGCAACGAAGTGGTGCAACCGTTCTACCGCAGCAAATCGGTCCAAGCTCAAGCATGGGTGCAACAATATTTCGACCCAACGCTCGATTACTACATCCACCGCAGCGAAGGCGCACTCTTTCTCTGGGCATGGTTCAAAGGCCTGCCAATTACTTGCCGCGAACTCTACGAACGCCTCAAAGCGCGCAACGTCCTCGTCGTGCCGGGCAGCTACTTCTTTTTTGGTCAGGACGACAGTGATTGGAAGCACCGCGAGGAGTGCATCCGGATCAACTTCACCATGCCCGAAGAAGACGTTCAAGTTGGCATCCGCATCATCGGCGAAGAGGTCTCCAAGGCCTACGCAGAAAGCTTACAGATACCGCCGCACCTAGATTGAGCCACCAAGATGGACGAAGCAATTCGGCAGCTCTGCAAGACCATCGCGAGCGATGTCCTATCTTTGCTTCGAGGTAGTGCACCCAGTGAGATTGCTGCCTAAATAATGTCTCAAAAATATAAACGCGTAGCTTGTAGCAACGGCGCTCTGCCGCCGTTTCATCTATGTGTGGTAAAAATACAATCAACCCAGGCAAACGCCTCCACAGAGCGAGGCGACTACAGCAAAAAATACACTCCTGGATTTTGAAACAGACTCCTACCGCATCTCTGCGAGACCATCGCAAGCGATGTCCCATCTCCACTTCGCTACGTTAAACCCACTGCGCGGGTTCTTCATCCCAAATTCGCGGCGCTCATAGCCGGCACCTCTTCGAGGTGGTGGGCCCGGTGGGATTTGAACCCACGACCAAAGGATTATGAGTCCTCTGCTCTAACCACTGAGCTACAGGCCCGCTTGGAAAGTTTTGAACAAAAGGGGGTTTATCTCGGCGCGTCGAACTTTTTCGCAGAGGACTTCTGTCCTTCAGACATTGCCTTCAGCAATGGCTGATTATACATGCCGCGAAAAACGTCAGAAAAATCAAGCACAGGATGATTGGCTGACTTTAGTTTAACGAATTTAACTGCAGTCAAACCGAGCGCCACCAAGGCACTCGGCTAGAGCAATGCCGCAAACGCTTGAGCCGCCGCCTGATAGACTGAGCTGCCTGCTTGCGGCGTGATCGTGCTGCCCACCTCGGGTTGGCAGAAGCGGTGCTCGAGGGTGCCGAGGTCACAGCCCAGACTGTTCGAAGCCGCGCGCATCGCTGCCCCCAAGCCAACGGAACCGCTGACTAAGAGACGCTGCACTTTGGCTTGAAAAATATCGGCAATGACTTGCGCAATCGCATCATTTTTCGATGCGCCACCGGTGAGATAAATCACTTCAGGCTGTAACTGCATCCAGTCCGTGCGCTGTTTCATGTTAAGGAACTGCCCTTCAACGCAGGCACGTACCGCGCCATCAGCGTCGGCCCAGTTTTCGAATGCTGCGCTACCTTTCAAAATCGGTGCAGGGAGATCCACCCGCGGACTGGTTTCGGGGCGAAAAAACGGCAGCATGTAATTGCCATCATTGCCGCTGGGCGTGTTGGCCAAGGCTTGCGTGAACTGATCCCAGTCGTAGTCGAATTTGTCTTTCACTGCTTCACGGGCAAGTGAGCCGTTCACGAAGCATTGCAGCGACATCGAGCCACCGCTGGGATTACCGAAGACATGACCGCAGCCAGCTGGGTCAGCGACGACGCTCGGCATCGCGGCAAAAAACGTATCGGAGGTGCCCAGCGAAACGACCAGCTTACCAGGGCGACTCGCGCCCATACCGACGAGGCTACTGGGATTATCACCAGTGAAGATCGTCACCGGCACATCGGCAGCAAAGCCGTATTGCTGGGTAAAGTAGTCGCAGAGGCTACCAGCGATTGTGCTGCCAGGTTTAACAGCAGGAAGCTTGTCAAGCAGATCGGGGGCCGCTGCTTCGAGCAACTCTGAGTCCCAATCCCACGTGTCGATGTTGACTAGGTTCATCCCTGCCCCGTCGCCGGTATCGATCGGTGCGTCGGCGCCGATCAAGACACTACAGAGGAATGAACTGACCAAATGAATACGCGCCGTCTGCTCATAAGCAGCTGGATCATTTTTATAGAAGCGGCGTATTTGCGGTCCGGTGAAGCGCTCGATCGCAATCGAGCCGGACTTGGCACAAACAATATCCTCGCCGCCAACGGCAGCAGTCATTTCGTGACATTCCTCACCCGTAGAGCTGTCCATCCAAATGGGCGACGTCGTGCGCGATAGAGTCGGCGCGAGTTGCTCCGCGAGTGTCTGATTCTCGGCGAGTGTATCAATCGCGGTGAACCACTGGTCGTTTAGATACACGGAGCCGTGTTGCTGACCAGCACCGGATATCGCCCGCACCTTGGACAAATCACACTGTCCTTGAAGCTCGTTGAGAAGTATTTCAAGCGCGTCGAGCCACATGCGCGGATCCGAGTGCACCTCGCCATTTTCGCCACCAGGGATAAATCCGGAGGGTGCGTTATATTGAGGCAACTGCTCGCCGAAGTTGACGGATGCTTCGGCGACAATCGAGCCGCTATCAACGTCAATAATCAGTGCGGAGCAGCTTTGCGTAGAGGAATCGAGACCGAGTGCGTACATGTGTTAGTGAACGCACTTCGTGCGTAGTGAGAGTGATGCCGCGCTACACGCGGAGTGAAAGTGATATCGCGCTACGCGCGAAGTGAAAGTGATACCGCGCTAAGCGCGGAGTGAAAGTGAAAGTGAGAGGTGAAAACTGAAAGTGAGAAGTGAAAGTGAGAAGTGATCGTGCCGAGTGATTAAATGCGCTAAAGCTGTTTAATCGATTAGCTAAATAATGGAGGGCAATGCTCTGTCATTGCCGCACGTAAGTGTCGTTGATATCAGTGTTTCTGTAATTCTTTCTAGCTTAGGCGGCAACGACGGAGCGTTTCCCTCCAACAATGACCGTGCCACGCGCGGAGTAAAAGTGATAACATCAGAGCCGCACTCTTCACTACCACTCTCACTACGCACGAGATGCATTCACTCTAAAAATTCGCTCAGCGGGTTTTTAGATGAATTCGTTCAACAAGTTCTCCATGCGCTCTTGGCGGCCACTTCCTAAGATCGGCTCTGGGTTGGAGAGTGCATATTTCTCAAGCTCTTCAAAGCCGACTTCACCCGCTTCAACTTTCGCACCGATGTCTTTATCAAAGGTGCTGTAGCGAGCGTGGACGAAGTCACTCATGCGACCATCCCTGCGGATTGCTGCGGCGACTTTGAGTCCACGAGCGAATGCATCCATACCACCGATGTGGGCGTGCATCAGGTCGATCGGCTCGTGTGATTCGCGGCGACGCTTCGCATCGAAGTTAAGTCCACCGGTGGTGAGACCGCCCATCTCAAGGATGCAGAGCATCACTTGTGTGGTCAGGTAGATGTCTGTTGGAAACTGATCAGTATCCCATCCGATGAGTTCGTCACCACGGTTGGCGTCAACGCTACCGAGCATGTTCGCATTGTTACAAACAGTGAGCTCGTGCTCCATCGTATGCCCCGCAAGTGTCGCGTGGTTGGTCTCGATGTTGAGCTTAAAGTGATCCATGAGGTCGTATTCACGCAGGAAGTTCAGGCAAGCAGCTGAATCCGAATCATACTGGTGAGTGGATGGCTCGCGTGGTTTTGGCTCGATGTAAAATGGGCCTTTAAAACCGATTTTCTTAGCGTGATCAACTGCCATATGCAGGAACGCGCCGAGGTGGTCGAGTTCACGCTTCATGTTGGTATTGAGCAATGTGGAGTAGCCTTCACGCCCGCCCCAGAAGGTGTAACCGAGACCGTCAAGCTCGTTGGTGCATTCGAGTGCCTTCTTTACTTGCGCAGCTGCGTAAGCATAGACCTGAGCATTCGGTGAGGTCGCACCGCCTTGCGAGTAGCGAGGGTGTGAAAAAAGACAAGCGGTGCCCCAGAGGAGCTGCACGCCTGTTTCTTTTTGCTTTACCTTTAGTTTGGCAACGACTGCGTCGAGCGCGGCGTTGGATGCCGCCAGGTCGTTCAATTCCGGAGCGATGTCACGATCGTGCCAGCAGTAGTAATCGATGCCGATCTTATCGAGGAATTCAAAGAAAACATCGACGCGAGACAGTGCATTTTCGACTGAGTTGCTGCCGTCATCCCATGGCATTTGTGCAGTGCCGCCACCGAAAGGGTCGGCCAGCTCATTACGCATCACGTGCCAGTATGGAGCCGCGAAGCGCAGATGATCCTTCATTGACTTGCCGTCAACGAGTTCGCTCGGGTTGTAATGTTTAAACGCTAAGGGGTTTTTAGAAGAAGTGCCCTCAAATTGAATTTTATCGCAGTCGAAATAGTGCATAATTTTGTCGGTTTTACTTTGAATGTGTACTAATGAAGACCGCATTATAGCCTAAATCAGATCCAGCTCAAACCGTATATTGCGTATATGTTCTGTTGATATGCGCCATCTGCTAGTATTTAAACAAACCCATGGCAAAACAAATAGCGATTGTAATGACGGAGGTATTTCTGCGGCGCTTAACGCCGTCGTTGATACCATTCGTTCGTCGCCAGCATGACTTTCGCATTGTTAGTATTCATCGCCCGATTGAAGAACTGCGCGATTTGTTAACTGAACTAAAGCCCAGCGCACTGATCACCGAATGGCTACCTGAGGTAACCGAGGCACTACTGGAACTACGACTACCAACCGTCATTGCCGATACCGACGAGCACTACCCGGGAGTCACCAGTATCGATGTCGACGATTGGCAGGTCGGTGCTGAGGCGGCGCGCGCATTTGCGCAGGCCGGCTACCGAAGCTTCGCCTGCCTCGGTAATATGACCCCCTATTCCAAACAACGCATCGAAGGATTTCGTCGCGAGCTAGGCGATCAGGTGGCATTTTCGATGCATCAAGAAGATGCATTCAAGGAGGCACGCTACAGTGAAGACTTTGCACAGCCTCATCCTGCACTGCGTGCATGGCTGGAATCGCTACCGAAGCCGGTTGGCATCTTTGCCGTGCATGATCCACTCGGACGATTCCTATGCGGTGCCTGTCGAAGAATGGGGATTCGGGTGCCGCAAGAAGTCGCCGTGATCGGCGCCAACAATGATGCACTCGTGTGCGGATTAAGCTACCCGATGCTTTCAAGTGTGTCGATCCCATGGGATACAATCGGCGAAGCGGTCGGCGAAGCCCTGCGCGCTTTACTCGCAGGTGAGGCGCCTTCGCCCCAACCCATCCGGGTGCCTTCAGGTGGAGTCGTATTACGCCATTCCGCGAATCACCTTGCAGTCGAAGATCCGCTCTTGCGGCGCGTTATGTCTTATCTTTCTGAACGCATCCAAGACCCCATTACAATCGACCGCCTATGCGCCGATTTACGGATCGCTCGCCGTGGCCTAGAAAAGAAATTTCGAGAATACTATCAGTGTACACCTTGGGAAATGCTTTGTCAGCTCAGAATCACCCGCGCAAAACAGCTGCTGTCTGATACCAACCATCCCATCTCGATGATTTCCGAACTCTGCGGATTTAACGATCCCGAGCGAATGGCAGTGGTCTTTAAGCGAATCGAAGGCATTGCGCCCTCAGTATTCCGCAAAGGATCCATGGCACAGTCATCCAAACGGCAACGTCTGTAAAAGAAAGGTGCTGGGGATTCCGCGCCTAACTGGTCCGCAGAAGGCACGGCATCGATTGCCGCCGATAAAAACACCCGCAGTGTCATAGCGTACTTTTGACAAATCTTCAAATACCTCCACAGTGTGGCCATTATGCCCGATACATCTGATCAAAAATCGCTCGACTCATTTCGCTCTTCGCTAGATGCCACTTACGAATGGCCCTGCCTCTATCCGTTTAAATTTATCGTCCCCAAAGCACACACGGAAACAGTGCTCGCACTTTTTGCCGATGATCCAGTCCGCGCCAAGGAGTCTTCCAGCGGTCGCTTCACTGCCTATACGATGGAGATGCAGATGAACTCCAGTAATGAAGTGATCGCGATCTATCAGCGCGTCACGCAGATCCCAGATGTGATCTCACTGTAAGTTTAAAGCCATTTGGAATAGATCTCAAGCGACTCCGCTCTCAACCCCATGCGCCAAAAATCACTCTCTCACCTCGCCCATGCAAGTTACCTGTGCCTCGCCAGCCTCTTTGGCTTGGTTGCTTGCGCCGAAAACAACCCAACTCCGATAAAAACCACTATGACAGACCCTAATCAAACTTCTCTAGAAATCGCCAGCTTTGGCGCTGGTTGCTTCTGGTGCGTCGAAGCTGTATTTGAAAATCTGGACGGCGTGCATGCGGTCGAATCCGGCTATATGGGTGGCGAAGTCAAGGATCCTACCTATCGCCAAATATGCACTGGCACCACAGGCCACGCCGAGATCACTCAAATCACTTTCGATCCTGCCGTAATTACGTATGAAACACTGCTCGACTGGCTGTGGCGCTCACACAATCCGACCACATTAAATCGCCAAGGTGCGGATAGCGGCACCCAATATCGCTCAGTTATTTTCTATCACAGCGATTCCCAGCGTGCCAGCGCCACGGCGTCCAAAGCTGCCGCGCAAAAGGATTTCGATGCTCCAATCGTGACTGAGATCACCGCAGTCGAGACCTATTACCCCGCAGAGGACGAGCACCAAGATTACTACCGATTGAATAAATCAGCACCGTACTGCCAAATGGTGATCCGCCCAAAGTTAAAGAAGCTCAACCTTGAATAATGGCGGCCGATTGGTTTTACTTGCAACTGAATGGCTGCCAACAAACGCGCAAAGAAGACTCTCAGCTCCGCTCGCAAGCGAAACACGCCGCGCAAACGTGCGAACTCAAAATCGGCTGCTCGTAAGCCGGTCCTGACGAAGCTGCGCTTTCTGCTAGTGCTTGGAGTGGTCGCACTCATTGCAAGTTACTATTTTGGCTCGTTTGCCTTACGCGCACAGATGGAGCGTACTGCGATTCAAGCAATTAATCTCGTGCGCTCGCCAGAATGGCTACCGCGCCCCATCACCAGCCTACTGAACTTGGCCTACGATACCATCCCCGGGAGTCAGGGACTCGTAGTCGAAAGCGGCGAACTCAGACACGAGGAAACGCCGCTGATTGCCGGTCTACCAAGATCGAACTCGCCCGTCCGAGTGCTCCGCAATAAAAGCTACATCAACCTGTTCAACGAAAAAGAACGGCAAACGACCTGCATCGCATTCAAGCTCAGCGATCGTGATCGCCAAGACGTGCCGATTCCCGACGATTTTTTTGAAGACCCACGTATTAAGCAACTGCGCGCTCGCGACCTACGCTTAGGACAGTGGCAGCCTCAGACAATCGCACCAGCACAAGCGCTGGCGGCGGAGTTTGGCGCAATCGGTGCCAACGAATCGTGCTTAGTGACGAACCTGGCGCCGATGTCGGCGGCATTCAGTTCAGGCTTATGGCAGCGCCTCATGTACGAAATCACGATCACCTATCCGCAACGTTTTGGCGAAACATGGATTTACCTCGGCCCGGTGATGCGCACGCAAAGCTCCAATCTCGATTCTGGCGTGCCAATTCCCGATGGTTTTTTCGCGATCGTATTTGACCAAACCGAGGGGGGCGGTCTACGGGCGATCGCCTTTCTGCTGCCTCAAGACGCCACAGATACGAAACTGCGTAATTACATCACCTCGATTGCCCAAATCGAAAAACACACGGGCTTAAAATTCCTACCCGAAGTCGATTACCATGCGCAAGAAGTGCTCGGCTCGGCAGTCAGTCCGCAACTTTGGTAGCACCAACGCGACAGTTCTGTCAGTAAAGGAGCGTGGGCGACCCGCCCACGGCACAATGGAAAAGTGGGCGGGTCGCCTACGGCACAATAAAAATAGGTGGGCGGGTCGCCCACGGCACGATGAGAAAAGTGGGCGGGTCGCCCACCCTCCTGAAAAACACTCCAGCCCACCATCTTTTCAGCAGTACGACGTTGAAAAAATAACAGTCCTTCATAGCGTTACTTCCATGCCACACGAGTTTTTTAATCCTGGGTGCGAAGTCGAGATCCATGGCTCGGACTTGCCGCACTGGCAGCAAGGTGAAGCACTTCAATTCGTCACCTTTCGACTGAAGGACTCGCTGCCACAGGCGAAGCTGCGCGAATGGAAAAATCAGCGTAATACATGGCTGCTAAAACATCCAAAGCCTTGGGATGACGCCACTCAGGCCTCTTACCATCGTGAATTTACCGTGATCTTTGAGCACTGGTTGGATCAAGGCTATGGCAACTGCCAGTTGAAAGGAAGCGTACAACGGCAGATCCTGGAGGCGGTACTGCATCATGACCACGGCACGCGTGCCGAATTTATCAGTTGGGTCATGATGCCAAACCATGTGCACCTGTTGTTCCGACCGATGTATCCGATCAAAGAGCTGCTCCGAAACTGGAAGAGTATTAGCGCAAAGCAAATAGGCAGTGGCTCGCTCTGGCAGAGAAACTACCGCGATACGATCCTGCGTAACAGTCGACACTTCGAAGCCGTGGTTCGTTATATTCGAAACAACCCCGCGAAACTCGCAACTGGCGCGTTCACCCTCTGGGAAAGTGAACGCGCCAAGTCAGTATAGGAGCGTGGGCGACCCGCCCACGGCACGATGAAAATAGGTGGGCGGGTCGCCCACACTCCTTTGCCAACCCGACGTAAGTGGGCGGGTCGCCCACACTCCTTTGCCAACCCGACGCAGGTGGGCGGGTCGCCCACACTCCTTTACTAATACGACTTCGCAAAAATCACGCGTTTACCGGGCTTGCCAGTAAACACGCAGGCCACCTCTTCCTTCAGCGACGCATTCGGAATGCAACGCACGGTGACTTTGTATTGCTTCGAAATCTGGTCTTCGAGTTCAGGCTCACAGCAAAAACCCATCGAGGCAAAGCCACCGTGAATCTCTGGCTCTTTTTCATTCTTCGGCTTGAAGAATTCGACGAACTCCGCCTCTGTTGTGATGTCGCGGGTGTGCTCCTTGCGGAACTTCTTGGCCTTGGCCAGCATCCCGTCTTGCATCTCATCCAGCAGGCTCGCGATGTTGCCGACAAATTTATCTTTTCCAAGTGCTTGCTTATCCTTGGGTGCACGGTCGCGGCGACCAACCATCACATTGCCAGCCTCGATATCTCGTGGCCCGACTTCAACACGAACGGGGATGCCCTTCTTGATCCAGTTCCATGCCTTTTCACCACCGCGCATATCACGGTCGTCGAACTCAACCTTCACGGGCGCACCCATGTAAGTCTGCCCTTCGAGCGCCCGCTTCAAGTCGAGGCAGTAATCGAGCACTTCGGCGCGGGTCTCTTCCTTCGGTGTGAATGGAATGATAACAACATGCGCGGGCGCAATGCGTGGCGGTAGCACTAGGCCATCGTCATCGGAGTGCGTCATAATCAAGCCACCCACCAGACGGGTCGAAACACCCCATGAAGTCGTCCAGGCAAATTCCTCTTTGCCTTCGGCGCTCAAGTATTTGATGCCACTGGACTTGGCAAAATTCTGCCCGAGGAAGTGCGAGGTGCCGGCTTGCAGTGCCTTGCGGTCCTGCATCATCGCTTCGATTGCGTACGTCGCATCGGCGCCAGGGAAACGTTCCGCGGCGGTCTTCTCACCTGTAATCACTGGCATTGCCATGAAATTTTCCGCAAAGTCGGCATACACGTCGAGCATTTGGCGTGTTTCGCCGAGCGCTTCCTCAGCCGTCGCATGCGCAGTGTGGCCCTCCTGCCAAAGGAACTCGGTCGTGCGTAGAAAGAGACGGGTGCGCATCTCCCAACGCACGACGTTGGCCCACTGGTTAATTAGCAGCGGCAAGTCACGGTAAGATTTTATCCATTTGGCAAAGAGTTCGCCGATGATGGTCTCGGAGGTTGGACGCACGATGAGCGGCTCTTCGAGCTTGCCCGCGGGCTGGAGTTTGCCATCTGCATCGGCTTCGAGACGCGAGTGTGTGACGACGGCGCATTCTTTAGCAAAGCCATCGACGTGCTCGGCCTCCTTTTGCAGGTAGCTCACGGGGATGAAGAGCGGGAAGTAAGCGTTCTTGTGACCGGTCTCTTTGAAACGACGATCGAGGTCGGCTTGAATATTTTCCCAAATCGCGTAGCCCCAGGGCTTAATCACCATACAACCGCGCACCGGCGAGTTCTCGGCGAGATCGGCGGCCTTAATGACCTGTTGATACCATTCCGGATAGTCTTCGTCGCGGGTGGGAGTAATTGCGGTTTTTGCCTGTTTAGCCATGAGGCAATGAAGCAAATAGGCCAAGCCCTTCGCTGCAATGCCAAACTGCTACCACCCTCCTGTAGGCCGTTCGTCGCCTCGCCAAGCGCCTTTTACAAAATCAACCAGTGGCGCGACCGCATCGGGAAAGAACTTCACCAATATAAAACTGAGAATCAGAATTCCGATAAAAATCACCAGGCCTTTACCTGCGCTCTTGAGCAGCTTCAAGCACAGCACAAACAACACGAGCAAAATGGCCCAAGCGATGATGTTACGCGACAGCAGAGCCTCTTTTAGCATTTCCATTATTAAAATAGTTACGATTGATCCAAAACGAGGCAAGCCTTCACAGCGACAGAATTGACCGCAGCCCAGTGACTACTTCGCGACGCCGATAAATTCCTGCTGCATCCAGTGCTGCAGGCAACTCGGCACTTTCACGCGGCCATCGGCTTGCAGATTATTTTCAAGGATCGCAGCGAGCACACGCGGCACCGCCAGCGCAGAGCCATTCAAGGTATGAGCCGTCACAGGCTTACCATCTGGCCCGCGATAGCGAATCGCAGCACGACGCGCCTGGAAATCGGTAAAGTTACTACAGCTCGACACTTCCAACCAACGCTGCTGCCCGGCGGCAAACACTTCGAGGTCGTATTGCTTAGCATGTGGGAAACCAATATCGCCGGTGCACATACGCAGCACACGATAGGGCAGCTCAAGTTTTTGTAAGAGTTGTTCGACGTCGCCACGTAGTTTTTCGAGCTCTTCCATGCTGCTTTCGGCATCGGTCCACTTAACCAGCTCGACTTTGTCGAACTGGTGCAAGCGATTCAGGCCACGCACATGCGCGCCCCAGCTGCCCGCCTCACGGCGAAAGCACGGCGAGTACGCGCAACGACGCACCGGCAGTTGATCCGCATCGAGAATCTCGTCGCGATAAAAGTTGGTCACTGGCACCTCCGCAGTCGGGATCAGATAGAGCCCCTCCTTGGGGTCGACGTACATCTGCCCTTCTTTGTCCGGCAATTGACCGGTCGCAGTGGCACTCGCCTCATTCACCACGAGCGGCGGCAATACCTCTTCGTAGCCAGATAGGCGCGCTTCCTCCAAGAAAAAATTCACCAACGCCCGTACCATGCGTGACATCTCACCCACATAAAAAGGGAAACCGGCACCAGTCACTTTGACGCCGCGCGCAAAATCGACCCGCGACTCAAACCAAGGAATATCGAAGTGCGGCAAGGCATGTGGAAACGCGGCGTCTGCATCGCCCCAGGTCGCAGCCACTTCGTTCTCGTCCTCGCTCTTACCGATCGGCGTGGACGGGTCAGCGAGATTGGGAATCGATAGAAATGCTTGTTGAAAATCATCATCCGCCTGCTTGGCAACGACTTCAAGCTCCTTGGCCTTGCCCGCGATCGCCTTCATCTCTTGCACCTTCGCAATAAACTCGGGCGTGCCCTTCGGCAACGCAGCCATGTCTTGATTGGCCGCCTTCTGCGCCGAACGCGCCTGCTCGGCTTCGGTGATCTTCGCACGGCGCGTCGTATCCAACGCAAGGATGGCGTCGATATCGCAGGTGAATTTCTTATGGGCAATGGCAGCACGGACAAAATCCGGCTGCTCGCGGAGGAGCGCCTTACCCGCGATCGCCTTCATCTCTTGCACCTTCGCAATAAACTCGGGCGTGCCCTTCGGCAACGCAGCCATGTCTTGATTGGCCGCCTTCTGCGCCGACCGCGCCTGCTCGGCTTCGGTGATCTTCGCACGGCGCGTCGTATCCAACGCAAGGATTGCGTCGATATCGCAGGTGAATTTCTTATGGGCAATGGCAGCGCGGACAAAATCCGGCTGCTCGCGGAGGAGCTTAATATCAATCATGGCTGAGTCAGTGGAAAGCAAGCAGCTGTAGCTGACTCTGAGGTTTCGTCAAAACGATAATCCCAAATTCAGAAATCAGAGACCAGAGGCCGGCCGCATAATCTCAGGCAGTTACAGATCATATGGGCTCTCGCCACGGGCGGAAGTGTGGACGAAATCGTGATGCAGCCATTCCTGTCTGTTCTAATATGTATTTCTCCGCTGCCTGCCACAGAGATTACGACGCGATTGCAGCTCAGCAATCGAAGCATCACCCTCGATACCTAAGCATTCAACAGGGAAACAACGGCCTCGCCCACCTCTGCCAAGGTGATCGAGCTCATATCCCCATCCGCTCGGCGGATCACACGTTGTCGTGAAGCAACGGGCGGATACGGCCCAAAGCGCGCTGGCGCGGTCGGCCCAAACAAAGTCACCAGCGGTCGCCCGAGGGCTGCGGCGAGGTGCATAGGTCCACTATCATTACTCACCACACAGTCCGCGGCGTTGAGTAACTCGGGCAGCTGCGCGATGCCGGTCTGCCCCGTCAGGTTAATCAGACGATCGTCCACAATCGGTTCAGCCGCCTTAAAAGGCACATGCCCACACCAGACAACTTGGCCGACGGTCGGTTGCTGCAACAACCAACGCGTGAGCGATTCATAGCCCATCCAATTCTTCTCAGCGCGGCGACTCTCCGGAAAGACCACCACCCGCTGACCACCGTCGGCCAGCTCTGGCAAGGCAACTGGCGTGTCTGGCGTCTTAAATGATAGCGAGCGCGGCAGCTCCTCTTGCAAGCCAAGCACTGGCAAAAATGCCGACAGTATCTTGACCGCATGCGGCGGCTGCCCAGCAGGTAGCGCCGGCGTCTTTTCATTATAACCAATCCAAGCACACTCGCGCGCATCGGAACGCCCCAGCTTACGTTTTGCATGTGCGGCCAGTGTCAAAATCCCCGTGCGCGCCAGGCCCTGCAGGTCCAGCACCGCATCATAACGCTGCGTGCGCACCTCACGAATCAGGCTTACAAAACCGCCCACGCCCGCAGAGCGCTCAAAAATATAGGTGTGATCAATCACCGCCGACGCTTGCACCAGTGCCGCGAACTCGCTTCGGACCACCCAATCGATCGAGACCTTCGGCAGTTGCGTCTTAATCGCCTCTGCGATCAGCAGCCCGTGAATAATGTCCCCCATCGACGAGGGCTTAACGATTAAAATACGCTGTATAGTCTGCTTCATGTTACTCACTGACCTCCCGTAACTTCGACTCAAATAATTCGACCAACTCCGGGCGGCCTGCCCAATTCTGCATAAACCGCCGCAAATCCTTGGCCCGTCCGCGCTCAAATGCATTGGCCTTTAAACCAAAGCGAAAAGCATCCAGATCAAATAAATGCAAGCGCCCATCCGGCCCGACGATCAAATTAGTCGCCTTCAAATCACCATGCGCCGCGCGCAGACGTCCCAATGCGGACCAGATCTGGGCAAACGCCTCAGCCACCGCCTCAACCTGCGCTAGATCAGCGCCGCAGGACTCGACATAATCCGGTAAAATTCGCCCCTCGATCTGCTCCATCAATAAATAGCGAACCCCTGGCAAACGCTCGCGTGTATCTTCATACACTGCCACCGCGCGGGCCGTCGGGATAAAGGCCATCTCCAGCACCCAGGACGAGGACCAGCTCTTCAACGCCCGCGAACCCGAAAACAGATGCCGTATACGATTCATCAACGGCTTCTTGTTATAACGCTTCAGCACATACGCTTTTCCAGCATACTCAAATCCCTGCACGGTGCTGGTATTGCCCGACTTCAAACGCCGACCTTGCAGCATTAACGCTTCTGGATCGGAAAGAAAGGCCTCGATTAGCTCAGGAGCCGCCTGACGCAAATGCAGCGCATGATATGCGTCCGCCTTGGTGTCGACAAATTCAGTGCAGGTGCGACGCGTTTTCTTAAAATAGCGACGCGCCCGCTCGGTCTGTAGCGCCACGATCGCCCCATCGAGTTCATCCAGCAGTCGCCCCTTAAGCGCCTGGTCGTCGATCAAATACTTCGAGCGGATCGCCTCACGAAACGCACACTCGGCTTCGGGCCCCAAAGTCACACAAATACCAGCTAAATCCTGTAAGCGTGCTCGCTCACTCAGCGCACGCTTCGAAAATTCGATCGAACCAGCATCCAGTAAATACAAGCGCGCGCCATCCCAGGCCCAATTATCCACGTGCTGATCCCGTTGACGCACACCGGCACGATGCGCGGCATCCACCAGTTTTGCCAGTTGCTGCGCCAACTCCGTGCGCTCATCAGAGTCGCCATCGAGAAAAGCATCTTGCACCGAAACGGCACCCTCGATCCGAGCCATAATCACCCAGACCGCCGAACCATCCGCTTCCTCAGCCACACACAGCGGCGTGGGTGCCGACAAGCCCAGCGCATTTAACTGAACCAAACCATCCCACTCGCGCCGCCAATCCCGCGCCTGCTTCGGATGTACTAAAAAACGCTTCGCCACCACCGCCTGTTGATTTGAGCACAACTGGCCGGCATACACCTCACGACGGTCCGGCAAGATGCGCAGCGCCTCACTGACGTCGAGGCGCAACTCGGCGGTCGCGGCCGAAGCATCCAATTGATCCGCCGATTCCACCACCCGCAGTGCGATCGGCCCGCCAGACTCTTCGACCAGACTCATGACTGCGCGCCCTCCACATACGGACGCACCGCGGCAAGCACGCGCTCAGCCGAGACACCCTCGATCGGCATGCCACCCGTCGCAGGGCAACCTTCGGGTTGCAGAATATGCTTCGGCGCATCAAAGATCGGCCCGGTGCGCACCGGATTGGTCGGCCCAAAGACCACCACCACAGGTGTGCCCAGCATATTGGCCAAATGCATGCCGCCGGTGTCATTACACACCACCACGTTACACTGCTTCAGCCCATCGCAAAATGCAGCGAGGTCGGTCTTACCTGCCAAGTTTTGAATCGCTCCGCCGGAAAAGCCGTCTGCCACTTGATCCGTGATCACACGGTCTGCCGGCGTGCCAAATAATACAATTTCGACCTCAGGCACTGTCGCGAGCAACTGGCCAACCAATGCACGCCAATGACTAATTGGCCAGCGTTTCTCCGGCGCATTTTCGGTGCCGCAAATCATCGCCACCTGCGGGCGTGCACGAACAGATTCCTCACGCGGCAACGGGCTAGTGTCCAATGATTCAACCAAACCATAGCGCTGCAACATCAGCTCCCAAACCTGAGTCTGGTGGGTCGTCGTCTCATCAATTTCAGGCGGCAACAAAAACGGATCCGTCAGTAACTGCCGCTTCTTACCAGGCCGAACCATACCCATACGTTGCGAACAGCGAGTCAGAAAAGCTTCTAAGTCACTTCGAGTGGAATTGGTAAACAACAAATAGGTATTCGGATAATCCCGACGTAGTTGGTAGAAGTACCTAAAATAGCCACGTCCTTGCTGCGGCAGTGGGATAAAACGCTCGCCGACATCCAAGCGATCAAACAATGGCTGAAACGCAGCCTTACCAATCAGTGTGATTTCAAAATCAGGGCGCGCCTGACGAATCGCCCGAAGCAGTGGCAGCACCATCACCACATCCCCCAACCAATTCGGCATCCGCACCCATAGACGTGTCTTGCGTGGCGTCTCGGTAATACCATTGATCGCGTTGGTCATCTCCAACTTCATGCGCTTCGTCGCTAACTTAAAGCGTTTATGGGAACTCGACTGATGCCCCCAACGGTCATGTAACCACAGCCAATCGGGCGCCGAATGTGAATCACGCTTCAAATAGGCCTCCAATAAATTATGCGCCCGCACCGCCACCTCTATTGGAGTCTCACACTTTGGCAATTGCTGCAGGCTCAACTTGGCTTGCCAAAATTGAGTGCGCTCCAGCAATAGCAAATGAATATCTGCATCAAAGCGCAGCGCCATCAAACCCGGCAAATTCGTCATAGATACGAGTCGCCCCATAAACAACGAAGTCGTGCCACTCTTCGATGCGTCTTGATCAAACAATACCCCCACGCCCTCACTGCGACGCAGCGCCGCCATCGCATCATTGTAACCTGAGCGGCGCGACAGCTGGCGAAAGCCAAAGCGCGACCGCGTCTCCTCGACCCAGGCATTCAACGCAGGCTGATTCAATGGCCGGAACACCACATTGACCTGCGGCAACCCGGGGAAAACCCGTGGCAGCAACGAGGCCGCTTCCGACATCGTCATATGCGGCAGCATCACCACAAACGGCTTTCCTTGCTGATCTCCCGAAATATAGCGTTCGAACTTGGCTCGCAGCTCATCATCGACCTCCAACACTGCATCGAGCCGCGACTCCGAGAAATACCGCGAAGCAGGCATAAACAGCGCCATCTCGACAACCCGTGCGCAGGCCTCGTAATACGCCTTTCGCCGCCATTGCTCACTCTGCCCAGGAAATGCATGGTGCAAGTTATTCAGCGTCATGTGGCGACGCGCCCCAGCGCACAGCCCAATCACACGGCCCAACAGCACGCAAATAGCACGTATCAGCCACACCGGTGCCGCCGCGCTCAAACGGCCAATCAGTTTAATAAAAAATAGTGTCACAACAAAAATTAGAAATCGTCACTTATGAGAACGAGGCATGCCCCGCAAACGCAACGCCGAAATCAGCGGAAGACTCCGAAGCCTGTCATTGTCAAAGCTATCAGAATCGTTCTCGAAGATCCTGAACCCGTGGCGTCTGCGCTTGCGCAGGCCAATTTAAGCACTCCTTTGACCTCTGGCCGTCGCAAGCGACGACGCCACGTGACACCTTTAGCAATTACACCCCCTCCGAAGCCATCCCAGCAAGCCCTGCCTTTTGGCTTGTTAAGTTCTTAGATCCTTTCAGTTTCATTTTTTAAAATGGCTGTAAACTTCGACGAACTCTCTGCTCAAACCGACGCACTGCGAAAGGATTATACTTTTCTCGAGAGCTTTGGCGTCGATGCAGCCAAAGTGCATGAGCGTTCCAAGGTATTACAGCTCTCGTTTACCGAGAACGCCGTCGAAGTGCAGACCTTCGTCAAAGTCTACAGCTACCGAACATCGTCGTTCCAGCGCCTCTGGCGGCGAGGCACCGCCCGCATCGAAGCACGCAACCTACTCTTTTTCAAATCAGTCGGAATCCCCACCCCACGCGTCATCGCTTGGGGCCAACGTAGAAACGCCATCGGTACAATCGTCGATGACTACATCATTACCGAGGCCATCCCCGAGACTCAGACGCTACGCGAATTCATTACTAGTGCATGCCCGGATCGCAGCCTGCCGCTCTATTGCAGTCGGCGCGACAGCATCATCGACCAACTTAGTCACTTCACTAGAGCGATGCATGCACAGCACTTTTATCACCAGGACCTCAAGTGGCGCAACATACTCGCCCGCATCGATGGCAATCAAACTGAACTGTTCTGGATTGACTGCCCGAAAGGCGACTTCACGAGATCGGCGACTCACCAATCACGCCGCGCACTGAAGGACTGCGCCACCCTCGATAAACTAGGCCGTCTACACTGTACCAAGGAAGAACGCCTGCGCTTCGTCGCTTGCTACCTGGATCAACCCGTCGATGCGCCCGAAGTCGCCACCTTCGCCCAAGCCATCGCGGATTATCGCCGCAAACGCTTCGACGCCGAAGACCTCCGACAGGAACAAGAAGCCATCGAAAAACGCCAAGCCAAAGCCAATGCTGCCCAATCTAAGTAATCACCAATTCGAAGCGCTGACCCAAGGCGCACGCATCTTGGAAAAAGACGGCTTTGGGCTCAAAGTGCTGCGCCTGCCCGATGCCCGTATCCTCAAGCTTTTTCGGCGCAGGCACTGGCTCTCCTCACAACTATGGGCACCGCACGCGCAACGCTTTGACCGCAACGCCAAGGACCTCCTCAAACGCGGCATCCCCACCCTCTCGGTTGAGAAAATCTTCTACCTCCCCGAGATGCAGCGTCAGGCGGTGCTCTATCACGAACTGCCCGGCACCACCCTGCGCCAGTGGCTACGCGAGCACGAAGGCGACGAGGCCACAGCAGTGATCGAACAATTCGGACGCTTTGTAGCAAAACTCCATGCCGAGGGCATCCTGTTTCGCTCGCTGCATTTTGGCAACGTGCTGGTCTCCCCCGAGCACGATCTCGCACTGATCGACATCGTCGATATCAGCTTCCGCCGCAGCGGCGCGCTCACCACATCACAGCGCATCCGCAACTTCGTTCACATCGGCCGCTACACCGAAGACCGCACACTCTTCACTCAAACTGGCGAGCATACTTTTATTGATGCCTACCTCGCGGCTTGCCCATTGACTCCAGAAACAGGCAGCACACTGAAGAACGCCTTTCTCAAAGGACTCCGCGCCTAGCCGAAGCACTTTCCCAATATGTTTAAAATCAAGAAAAAATGGATTGCCCCAGAATGGGAGTCCACCCTAAGAGACGCCGGCTTACTCGACATCGAATCCGTCTCAAAGCGTGAATTCGACTGGTTTGAAGCGCCCAATCGCCGCCGCGGCGGCTGGAGCGGCGTCACGCGCATCGTGCTCAACCCCGAAGCCGTGCCACAAGATCAGAAAGCCGTCTTTCTGAAAATTCAGCAGAACCACTTCTACCGAGCTCCTTCGACATTTTTCCTCAAGCGCCTGTCGTTTGCTCGGGAATTCGACGCCCTTCAAGCCCTCGCCCCAGTGGTTAGTTGTATGCCAAACTTACTGCAATTTGCCCAATGGGAGCAGGATGGCAACCAAGGCTCGTTGATCATTACTGAGGCACTCGAAGGGTTGCAGCCATTTGACACATGGCTCAAAGAACAGAAAGATTCAGCCGATGCTGATCAATCAGAACCAATCCTGAAGGCACTTCAATCAGTCGCAAGCGCCGCACGCGAAGTTCATCATGCTGGATGGGCACACTTCGGATTTTACCCAAAACATGCCTTTATCCGCCAAGACGAGAATGGGGATTTTAGCACATGCCTGATTGACCTTGAGAAAGCGCGACAACCACTCCGTTCAACTCAATCCACGATTGAAGATGTCTCTCGCTTCCTGCGGCACTCGACCGAATTGAATAATGAAGAGAAAGTGGCATATTTACGTGCCTACTTCCAAACGGACACTTTTTCCGATGCCCAGAAACGCATGATCGGTAAAATGCACGGTGGCCCGAGTGTATAACCACGCATATCTAGAAAAACAAGCATTGACAGCAATGCTAGCAACGCAGACAATGCAATGATGGCTACCCTCACAATACGCAACCTAGACGATGCCACTAAACGAAAGATTCGCATAGTCGCTGCGCAACACGGGCACTCGATGGAAGCCGAGGCCCGAAATATACTCACTCAAGCCGTCTCTCCGCATGCCCTAAACTCCAACGCAAGTGAATCCCTAAAGCAAATTACAGGCATTTGGAAAACACGCGGCACTACAGAACAGCTAATGCAAACCACCCGGGGCATACGCTAGCGGGTGGCAGTACTCATCGACACCAACGTCATTTCAGACGTGCTATTCGAAGATCCGGACTGGTTGCAATGGTCAATCGACCGCCTGATGGAATATGAGGGACAATTACAAATCAACCCAGCCATCTACGCTGAACTCTGCTACCCCGCCGAATCCTCCGAAGAAATCGATATTATTCTAGGCAAATTATCATTAACCTACGTTGAGACTCCACGCCAAGGGCTCTATCTCGCCGCTCAAGCCTATAAAACCTACCGCTCCCGCGGCGGCACGAAATCCGCCCCCCTTCCGGATTTTTTTATAGGAGGACATGCAGCCGCATTAAAGGTGCCATTAATCACAAGAGATGTCTCACGCTACCAAACTTATTTTCCTCAGGTTAAATTGATCCATCCCTGATCACCACTTTATCCCTGGCACTTGCCCCTGCGGGGCTAGCTCGACAGACCCCACTAATTATCTCCACGCTTGTCGCGCTCCTTCCCACCTTTAACACGTTTACACTCTTACACTTTTACAAAAGACCACGGATATTTCAGGACTCGGAGATGCCGCAAGGAACGACGCCAGCCTCAATCACCCCGGCGAACCTATAGTCTGCTCTCCACTGATGCATTGAACATGCTCTAGGAATCCGACCTACAGTTCCTCATCATGACAAATATACTGGCCTAGACGCCGGATACACCGAAGTATCAACACTAAGAAAATAACACAAAATGCCTCAATGCTCTTTGATCGTCAACGTCTACAACCAAGCCAAACAGCTGGATGTATTACTTGAGAGCGCCCTCAAGCAGACGAATCAGGATTTTGAAATCATAGTGGCAGACGACGGCTCTGCGGATGAAACCGAAGCAATCGTCAGCAAATGGGAATCGCAATTAGAGATCCGGCGCGTCTGGCATGAAGACCGAGGCTTCTACCGAACCATCATCCTCAACAGCGCGGCCAAGCTTGCCTCTAGTGAGTATCTCATTTTTTTCGACGGAGATATGATCCTGCACCACCGCTTCATCGAAATGCACCTCAAATACGCACACCCACAACGCGTGATGTGCGGATGGCGGGGCAGCAAGATCCGGCAAGACATAGCGGAATGCATCATTCGCAAAGAAATCGAATTCCCCACAGATACCGCGGCCGTCCTGTGGCGAGGACTGAAGGGGCAGGTAATTAAACCCTTTCGAACAACGATCATTGAGAACAGATTTCTTCGCAAACTATTTTGCAAAGAGCGGCATCACGTGGGTGGCTGCAATTTCGCCATGCACAAGAAGAACTATGAGCTTTGCAACGGCATGGACGAAACGATCCTACAATATGGCTACGAGGACCACGAAATCGGCGCGCGCCTAAAGAACAACGGCATCGAAGCCGTGGGCATCCGGAACTGCGCGAACACTTACCACTTGGAACATGGAAAATCCGACAATCCTGGCATCATAGACATCCTGCCTCGCATACACTCCCATAAGTATAAACAGTGTAAATACGGTCTAAAGCAACTAGACGAGGGTAGTACCAACGACATGTTTATTCAGGGCTAAATCACACGTGAAAAATCGCCTAATCCAGATCACTCAACCGCTATTTAAGCGACTTGGGCTTCGCCTTCTGCGCGATAAAGATTACCAGCGCCTACAACAGAACCAGACACTCTTGACAGAACTGGTGCACCAAGCGCGTCAAAAAAATGGGAATGCCGCAACGAAAGACGGCATTTCATTCATTATTTTCTCAAAGGACCGCGCCAGCCTCAACACCACCCTCAACCGCCTCGGCGAACCCATGGTCTGCTCACCAATCGATGCGCTCAACATGCTCTGCTCACCAATCGATGCGCTCAACATGCTCTATGGTTCCGACCTACAATTTCTTATCATGGAAAAGATTCTGGTGCGCAAACCAGACGCACCGACGTTTTAAATATCGAATGAATTATTCCAACAAATGCACACTGATTATCAATGCTTACAATCAAGCCAAGCAACTCGACCTGCAGCTTGAAAGTGCCCTCAAACAATTGAAAAGGAGTTTGAAATCATTGTTGCCGATGACGGCTCATCGGACTCGACATCGAAGCCATCGTCAGCAGGACCCAACAGACTTTGCCCTTAATCCCATCAACCTCAGCTCTGTAAAAAGATAACGGCCAACACCGAATCTGCACCGTTCAATAATCCAACGTACCCCAATAATATCTAATATTACGCTAATGCCTTATTCTTCCATCGCCTATATTACCGCGCATCGCCTGGGGGACGCGCTATTCCAAACCCCCGCAATTAGACAGCTTAAATCGGCTATTCCTGGGATCTCAATTTCCATCATTGCACCGAGTGCGGCATCGTATGCTGTGTTTGAGGGGAACCCAGACATTGACGCACTATACGACGCCTCCTCGAGCATTCCAGAAGCCCTTAAGGGGCGCACGTTTGACTTGACCATGATCAACTGCAGCAACCGGTTTGCTATGCCGATCTGTAAATCCATCAATGGCCCCCAACGATTCCCAGCCGGCCTGGAAGAGATTAGGTCGAAGAAAAAAGAGCCCGCCTTAGCTAATGACCTGCAACATTCCTGTGTTGGCTCCTTAGAATCCTTATGTGCATCTTTACAAATTTCAAGCACCTGTAACGATTATAGCTATACACTTCCATTTACGAAACAAGATGAGTTGCAGGTTGATCGTATATTAAAACAATTGGACGTCTCAAACCGAACGCTCATTGGTTTACATTTAGGATGTCGGTCAGTTCGAAAACACCTAAGCTTCCTAAAGAGTGACATTACTCACAAAAAAGCCTGGCGCCTCAATGAAGCTACTCGATTTTGCCAGCTCCTCAGCGAAAAACATCCAGAAATTCGCTGCCTAGCAACGGGCACCCAAGCTGAAGGGATTTTCACCAAGAAGTTAGCGAAAGCATGCCCGAATGTTATCGATGTGGTCGATTTATTCTCAATTAAAGAGGCTGCGGCTTTAATGCACCGACTCCAGACTTACGTGGTTACTGACACGGGAATGCTTCACGTCGCATCCACCACACCAGTGCACATCGTGGGTCTCTATGCCGTAACGAATCCAGCTATCACGGGGCCTTCCCCAGGGAGAACCGCACACACCGCCATCCAAAGAGATTCAATGGATGCAATCACTGGAGACATTGTGTTCGATGCTGTCCATAAGGCACTCACAACTTAATAGGATTCGGCAACTTACAAACATTGGCGACCTAGACTATAAGGCCTCCCTAACTTCTAACGGAACCACCAGCGATACGGCACATCGCTCTCGATCAACCGAACATTCCGTGTCTATATCCAGTCTGACATCACAAGAAAGATCGTTCTATCCTGAGATAAACAAAGCTCCAAACCTATTATGTCCCGTCGCCCCTCAAGCTCCTTACTCATCAGCACTTACAACGCTCCCCTGCAACTTGAACTCGTCCTTCGCAGCGCCTTGGCTCAAACAACACTGCCGGATGAAATACTAATAGCGGATGACGGTTCCACCGATGAAACACGGACGCTGGTTGAGACTATCAAGCGAGAATCGCCCATTCCACTCATCCATGTATGGCATGAAGACAAAGGATTTAGGAAATCCATCATTCTTAATAAAGCTATTTCCAAAGCCGCGGGGGATTATTTAATTCAAGTCGACGGCGATTGCATTTTACACCCTGCCCTGATTCAGGACCACCTACGATTCGCGCACGTCGGCTACTACCAATTCGGAACTCGCATACGCATCCCCCAAAAAATGGTCCCTGAACTACTCCAAAAGAAATGCATACACTTCGGCTGTCGCTCTCCATATCCCAAAAAGACGATCCGATTAATCCGATTTCCGAATGTCACCTTATTGCAAAAGCCGGTTAAATTCGGAGTGAAAAAATTTCGCGGGTGCAATGCATCCTTCTGGAAGTCCGATATCCAGGCCATAAATGGCTATAACGAAGCAATGGAGGGATGGGGTTGTGAAGACTCTGAACTAATCATCCGCCTTCAAAACAAGGGCATCAAGGGCAGACGATTGCGCTACTGCGGTTTAGTCTATCATATGGATCACCCCACAGCCTGTAAAAAAGCCACATCAGACAACCAGCTCATTGAGCAACAAGCCATCGAGAACAAGCTGGTGACCTGCACACTAGGCCTGAATCAATACCTTTAGCACAGACGACAATGCATTGAAAGTCACATCAAGAGACCGCCAGCGCAGGAATCAGGAATCAGGATCGAAGCGCCCTCTTAAAAACGAAAGTTTCCTCAACCATCGAATCCAAATGACTTTACGATGCAGTTTCGCCGGCCACACATGCGGATAATCCTTATCACAACAGATTACCCGCTCCGCCCGCTTCTTTGATTTAAATTCAACCCGTTTTGATAGTTGCGCGGAGTGCTTGGTGTAAAGATAGAGAATCTCAGGAATTAGCACCATCTTCCAGTTCGCTGAAGCGGCACGAGCCCAGAAGTCCTTATCGCCGATCAACTCGAGGCGCTCGTCAAACATCCCCAGATGTTCCTTCATTAATTCGCGCTTCCAGGCAAAGAAAGCCCCCGGGCGCATACTCAGATCAAGCTGTCTGAGTCTCGATCGCTCCCAGGAATTCCATTCCGCATCCACAGACTGCTTTGCAATCAACACGGTCGCCACATCCCAATCACGACACTGCGCATCCAACAACACACGCTCCAGTAATTCAGGATGCATCGCATCGTCCATATTCGAAATACAGACAAGCGGCGCAGAAGCAGCCGCCCATCCTAAATTCCATGCCTGATACAAGCCGATACGCTCCTCCAAAGTAATCAGCCGGCAATTCTCATGTTGCTCACAAAACGGCTCTAGTAATTCTCGCTCATTCCCCGGCGAAGCGGGCTCAACGAAAATAAATTCCGACCGTGAAAATGCTGTTTGCGCCTCTATTTCACGCAACTTTTTATCCACCAAGTCACGGTCGTTGTAGGTGCTAATAAGCACTGATATTTCGTGGAGGAGTTCAGGCATCTACAGATGAATGATCTCCCTCTGCCCCTACGACAAGTCTGTTTTATACATCGTTGCGGATATACGCTGACTTTTGACCGAAGCCACTTAGAAAAAGATTCATACGACATAGTCTTGCCAACACGGCCCTGAGATTAAAAATATAATTCATTTATACTCAGTTTAAGTAGATCAGACAATAAACTCATGAATCCTTACAATACCACGAGTTCCGTAATTTTTTGCATCTTCAATCGTCCAGAAACGACACAGCGGGTCTTCAACGAAATAGCAAAGGCCAAACCACCTGCACTCTATGTAGTCGCTGACGCCGCTCGGCCACAAGTCCAAGGCGAAGCTGAGCTATGCCAAGAATGTCGTGCAATAGCAGAACAGGTCGATTGGCCCTGCGAGGTCACGCTGGATTACGCCGAAGACAACATGGGCTGCAAACAGCGAATTTATTCAGGCATCAGCAATGCCTTCAAGCAATTCGAGTTTGCAATCATACTTGAAGATGACTGCCTCCCTTCATCTGACTTTTTCCGCTTTGTAGATACCATGCTAGAGCGCTATCAAGACGACCAGCAAGTCATGCAAATTGCAGGCACGGCATTCATCCGCCCCCAGCAGCCCAAGGAAGCATATTATCGGAGCGCTTATCCACTAATCTGGGGTTGGGCAACTTGGCGACGCGCATGGGAAGGCTTTGATCTATCCATGCAAGCATGGCCCGAGCTCAAACAAAAGCTTGAGCTACAAGTATACGCCAAGACGAAGTTGCACGATCGTTTCATTCGCTACATGGAGAAAGCCTTCCAAGGAAAAATAAACACATGGGACTACCCATTCGTAGTCCACGTGCTATCAAAACAAGGTCACTGCATCTCTCCACTATATAACCTAATTTCAAATATCGGTTTCGGAGCAAGAGCAACACATACCACGAGCGCATCAAACGCACACGCCAACCTACCATTTGACATATTGCCCCGCACAATTGCTCCGATCCAATCCACAATAATCGACACCGCCAAAAGTGGGGCTCAACTAAACAATGGATTATTCCGAAAGAACTTCCTGCAAAAAAGAATCTACAAGCTCTCAAAGCTACTAAATTTCACGTATCGCCCGACTCCAAATCAGCCCAAGCATTAAATGAATAAACTGACCTAAATATGATTGTATTCATCGACGAAAACATTTTTGAAAAACAAGCATACGGGGGAATCTCGCGCTACTTTAGCGAACTAGTTAAAGCAATCTGCGAAATGCCAGAGCATGAAGTCGTGATCTATGGCGGTTGGTCAAAGAACGCATACCTTAATCAACTCAAACAAACCGCGAACCTAAAAGTATTTAGACTGGGCCCCACATGGGATTGGCTCAAATTTGCAAAAAAATTGATCAATCCGATGCTGCGTAAAGTACTTTTCTTTCAGCTAAAAAGAAAAGGAAAAAAGGTAATCTACCACCCCTCATATTTTTCACTCGACCCATTCATCAATGAATATTGCGACTGTTCAGTGCTCACCGTTCATGATTTGATTTATGAGCATCAGGAGAAAAATCAAAACTCTAAAAAAACCTCGGAGCGCAAAAGAATCCAAGGCTTAGTGGATCAAATCATCACGGTCTCTGAGTCCACCGCCCGCGACCTCAAAGCGTTCAACCCATCGGCAAGTAACAAAATCTCGATCGTCCACCTCGCAGCCGCACCGTCAGCGATCGAGTTAGAGCAAGGACGCAACAATACCTTCCTCTTCGTAGGTAACCGAGGCGGCTATAAGAACGGCAACCTTGCGATTCAGGCATTTGCCAAGCTCAAGGCAGAAACAAAGCAAGATTCACAGCTACTCTTCGTTGGTGGCGGTCCATTCGACGTAGATGAGTCCGAAACGATACACGCATTAAATCTAGAAGATTCCGTGCAACAACGCAACTTATCCGATCAAGAGTTGTCCCATGCCTACCAGACATCCACTGCACTTGTATTCCCCTCCTCCTACGAAGGGTTTGGCCTTCCACCTCTGGAAGCCATGCAAGCAAACTGCCCAGTCATCGCACAAAAAGTAAGTAGCATACCAGAGGTGCTTGGCGAATGGGGGCATTACTTTACAAATGAAAGTATAGATGAGCTGTGCGCATTAATGAAAAAAGCAGCACAACCGAAAAGCACTGAACCATCCAAAATAAGACAAGACCTACGGGACCAACAACTACGTAAATTTTCATGGTCAAAGACCGCAAATAAAACCCTTTTAGCATATCGAAATCGATAAGAAAACAGGATCACCAAAGCATCAATCGATAATGAATATTCCACTCATATTCTGCCATTACGGCAATAGCACCTATCTCCCTTATGTTTTTGAGATGGTCAGGCTATCGAACCCTGACAAGGAAATCGTGTTACTGGGAGACAAGAATAATCAATGGCTCGCTGATAAATATAACATCACGCACCATGCCTTCGAGACGTATAACTACGGCCCTGAGTTAGATACATTCAACCAAGAATACCAACTAATACAAGGAGCTAATCATAACAACGTCAAAGCCAAAGAAGACTGGATCAACTTTGTATTCAAAAGATGGTTCTACATATCAAACTACTTAGAAACAACAGGCATCGATGGCTTCTGGCACTTTGACACCGATACAATGATCTTGGAGGACCTCACTCCACATGAAGGCAAATTCAGTTCGTATGACTGCAGCGAACAATGTAACGGTTCCTGCCTAAACGGATACATCTCCTGCCGAACTATAGTGAAGCGATACATCAAAAAAATAAATTCTCTATTTCAAGATCCTATTTACCTCGGCCAACAAAAAGAAGAATTTGAAAATGTGAATAGTAGCTACGCATTTACTGAAATGAGAGCATATGAGGAATTCAAGAAAGAAGGGCTAAGCACTATACGCCTAAACTCAGTCATCAATGGCTCAACATTTGACGATGCTATCTGCCAAGAACACAACATGGAGATGGAACACCTACCTTCAGGAAAAGAAGTCAAAAAAGTATACGCAACACAAACAGGCGAATTTTGCTGTTGGGATAAAGCCCTGAGTAAACACATACAAATGAATACGTTAAATCTGAGCTGGGTGCCGATCGACCTATATGGAGTGATACTCAGCCTAGCGAAGCAAAAATCATTGAATTTAGCAAAACAAGAGACTCTCAACAGGTCTGGCATGAGGACAATCACTCAAGCCTACTATCAAATGAAGCCCTTCAATGCATACCGAGCAAAAATAAAAGCAGAAACGAAGAAAACGAGACGTAAGGTTCGAAGTATTTTCAAAGATTCATTTCAACGAATGAGAAACCCACGGTAATCCTACGATAGCCCCCTAAAGCAACAGCGATTCGTCAAACATTCCGAAACTATCCTTCAGCTAAGTCCTCCCAGCGAAAAAAGGCCCGGGCCGTGTGCTTAACTCCAAGCGCCGCAAGCGCTGATGCTCCCATGAGTCACGATTCCCGTCAACAGCCTGCTTCGCAATCAAGACGGTAGCCACATCCCAAGCATTCCGAGCCATGCCCTCAATCACCTGCTCAAGCAATTGAGGATGCATCGCGTCATCCATATTCGAAATACAGACAATCGGTGCCAGTGCGGATTCCCAACCGACATTCCAAGCCTGATACAAGGTAACCTGCTCGTTTAATGTGATCAGTCGGCAGTTCGTATGTTCTTCACAAAAAGGCTCCAACAACTCACGTTCACCCCCTGGTGAATTGGGCTCGATGAATATGAATTCAGCACGCTGAAAAGCCGTCTGCGCCCGAATTTCACGCAGCTTTTTTTCAACAAAGCCGCGATCATTATAGGTGCTGATTAGAACGGAAAGTTCAGGCAATGTGGACTGAGTGGATGTGCGGTTCATTGTATTCTGATCAAATCAGTCATAACAGGCAGGAAAGTATATCCAGAGAAAAAAGCAATTACTCAAATCTAAAAACCATTAGTTCGTGTAACCATACAAATCCCCGATTGCCTGCAACAAACATTTAACCTGCCTACGGATCTCAAAATTACTCCGATTCTTACTAGAGCGTAACACCCATGCCACGGGGAAGAACACCCAGGGGATACGCCGTTTACGATACGCCTGATACCCGAGAACTGCCTGCTCTTTCTGAGTCCACAATCCAGTAAGCAATTTCAACTCATCAAGAATCCCCGATTCAGCATCGGAGACAGCCAGTGAATCTCTAGCGCATTCGGCCTGACCTGCTGAGAGCGCATATAATTGAGCCCGAAGGCGACGGCCATGCCCACTGCTATTATTCTGTCCGCCATGATACCAAAACTTCGAGGAAACATCTGGAACCACCACCCAGCGATTGGCTAAAGCACTCCCGACTGCCCAAGCCGAATCTCCAGCATGCCCATAATCACACGGGAACGGATTCTCCTGAAGTGAATCTGTTCGATACAGGTTACTGGCAGAACTACCAATCAACGTTCCGGGCAGATCGATGGAGTTCCAAACGCAAGTAAGCTCCAGCGGGTGCAACACAGGTCAGCCTCCCTCTTTGCGGCACAGACTTCTCCAGAAAACGAATGAATCGGCCACTTTCCGGTGCTTCTGAGAGTCGAATCCTCGTAGCACAATCTCCGGCGCGCTCACAACCACATCCGCCGTCCAATCGCTCCGCTTCAGAATAAAGACGCACCAGCGTCTCGCAAGGGCATATAGTCATTCACCGTCGCAATGTAAGTGTATATTCGCTCTGAATTTTGCTAATGCCTGCATTCCAAGACTCATAGAGCCCAGGTGGATGATCTACAATGACGAGATTAGAATGTAACAAATGCTCGCGAATGTAGTCCACCGTTCCATCTACAGACTGACTGTCTACCACCACCACCTCTTTGACACGCCCGATCCATTGATTTAAGGCCTCAACATGATCACGAATATGAGGCATCGAATTTCTGGTCGGAACTACAACTCCAATATCAAGGTCAGGCTTCATAATTAGAGTTTTGATTATAAGAAATTGTGCTGCAAGATGTGCGATCGACCAACGAGCAACTATGCGCACAGAAAAGCTATACTCATATAAATGACAACACCGATTTTCATTCTGTCCCTACCTCGATCTGGTTCGACGCTATTGCAGCGCTTGCTCCTTTCGAGCAACGAATGCGCGTCTCTCGGAGAGACGAGCCTCTTGCTACGATTTCTGGGTGATTCTGGTTCAGTGACTCGGTTTGCGAATTATCGAGAAAGCAACTTGGAGCTCTCACTTCGGGATTTACGCGACCACCACCCTGACTTCCCGCAAGAAATACGACGAGATGGTGCATAGTTCGATGCTGTCGTTATACAGTTTCCTCGCTGGAGACATGAAATACTTCATCGATAAGACACCTCGCTACACGCTCATTGCTGAAGAAATCAAAAGGACCTTCCCAAATGCGAAAATCATCGTGCTGTGGCGGCACCCGCTGGCGATTGCCTCCTCTATCAGCAAGACCTTCTTTAAGGGGAAATGGCGCTTTGATGACTTCTTGGTCGATTTCTATGTCGGCTGGGACCGACTGTATTCATTTTCCCAAAAACATGCCGATTCGATCTGTTCGATTCGCTACGAAGACCTTCTGACTACCCCGGATCTAGAGTTAAAGAAATTGGAAACATTCATAGGCTTTCCGGAATCGTCACTATCAGCCGAGGCCGAGCTTCCGCCCCTCATGGGCAGACTCGGCGATCCGAAGAGAGAGTCAGGAGGCTCGAAGGTCGATAGCTCTCGGCGGGCAGGCTCTGGCAGGAACGACTTTCTCCAATTGGTATCGTCAGAAATGGGCGCGACAATTCTACACTTCGCTGCGCGTTCGGCACATTTGGATGAGCTCGGCTACGATGCTCCTAGAATCCATCAGAAACGACCCTCATTCCCCATGGCCTGTTCGACGGCATTAAAGAATACCGTTACCACAAAAAAAAGGTAAGTAAAGCGCTCCGATTAACTCAAGAAATCTTTCAGCGAGAACACATCTCGCCCTACGGAATCAGCCCAGAGCTACTGGAAAGTGACGAGGCTTTAGAATGGGATAGCTGAAGTATTTAAAATCTAGTTTAAATCGACGATTGATGATTCGAATCGATTCTCGGGTAAAAAACTCAGTATACTGGTAGTCATCGACAGTCATCTCAGGCGGTTTCTTGCCACACCTTTTTCCGCTAACGACGTTGCCATCTTCTGTGCTGGAGACAGGCAACTCGAATTGCTCAACCATTCTATCGTAGTCCCGCTCAAAGTCCTCTTGGTAGCCGATAAAATCGACATAACACTTTTTCTTATGGTGCGTGAATCGATTGACAGGTTTGAACGAATTTTCGTTCAGCATTAGATAACGATTAAAATCGTAATCCGCCTCTGCCATCTTCTTCTTTTTCCGTTCTTTTGAGCGAATGATATGCTCAACCCGTTCGATCTCGACCTGATCGCCAACTGGTTCTGGTAGCGGCTTATCCAACGAGCGCTTTATCCAAACAAACCACGAGTAGACTCGGTCGTATGGATTTCGCACGAAACAAGCCTTACGGTAATCCTGCCTCGACTTGTAGGCAGTCAGTTTCACCGCGTCCTTCAATGAAACGTGTTTACTGATGTATCCTCCGAGTTCTTCTTCGTAGACAACACCGCAGTCCAAAGAATCTGAGCTACGCAAGGCATCAAGGCGCACTTGCAGAGTCTTACTCGCGCATTTCTGCGGCAACATAACGATAAATTTATGGGAGTCTGAAATAAACATAACCGTAAGCCCTAACTATAATTCGTAGCCCGTCTCCTGAATAACTGGGGCGAGTTGCTTTTCGATAAACGCACCTAGATCATCTGTTAAGTGATTCTTCCAGTCTCCCGGCAAACCAGTTCGTCCGTGAGAATAAATATCGACCTCATTGGGCTTTCGTTTAAACTTCGCCTCAAAAGCCTGTGCCTCAATCGCGGCTCGTAGAGGCTTCTTGGGCACATCAAAATTGATCGAATCAAGTATCTCTTCCAGCATTCTCCCTTCAGACAAAAACAAGTCTTCGTACCGAAAAACAGGTTGCCCCGAACGAACCCAGCTTAATTGAATTCGAGCAAATTGCTCCCAATTGTTTTCGAATATGTAGAGCATGCCTTCCTCGTCGGTCATGTCCTTCATATTGTTGCGAGCCTGTATGACCTTCTCATTTTCGACATGAGGATACTGAGACCAAATGTCTAGCTTATAGAGGAGGATCGGCTCCACACCTCAACCACGAGAAGAAACGATCTTCCAGCTTTTCGCATTGCCGCAGCGCATTCCCGCCGCTCTCATACCATAATGAAGATCGGTTTCGTCCTCTATGATTACTTCCCTTTCGGCGGCCTCCAGGAAGATTGCCTATCCACCGCGTTGGCGACGCATGCGCGTGGACATGAAGTCCACATCTTCACCCGCACATGGAAAGGCGACCAACCTGAAACCATTCACGCACACATCCTCGAAAAAGTCGGCTGGAGCAATATCTCACGCAACGACCACTTCTTTCGCGCGCTCGAAAGCGAACTACCGAAACACCTACTCGATGGGGTCGTCGCCTTTAGTCGTATTCCAGGCGCAGACATCTATTTCGCGGCCGACCCCTGCTATGTCGAGCGCGTCAAAAGCAAATCGGCTTTATTCAAATGGAGTCCGCGTCACCGCTATTACAAAACGCTAGAGCAAACAGTCTTCGGCTCTGCCAATTCCCCCGAAACACTCGTCCTGACCGATCGCGAGATCGACGCTTTCCACCAGCACTACGGCAGCTCACGCGAGCAATTCCATTTACTCCCGCCAGGTGTCGATCGGAATCATAATTCCGAGGCCGAAGCAGCCAACAACCGCCAAGAGCTACGCACTGAACACGGCACTGCACAAGACGCGACCGTCGCCCTGTTTGTCGGGTCCGGCTTTCGCATCAAAGGGCTCGACCGTGCGCTGCGCGCCATACGTGTGAATCAATCAACTGCGCAACCGCTCGAATTCTGGGTGGTCGGCAACGGCAAGCCAGCACGCTTCCAAAAACTTGCCAAGCAAGCGGGTGTGACCGTGCGTTTCCTCGGCGGCCGCGCCGATACCGGACGCTTTTACGACGCTGCCGACTTCTTGCTGCACCCCGCTTACAGCGAATCCGCAGGCAAGGTGCTCCTCGAAGCACTGACACATGGATTGCCCGTACTGACCACAGACACCTGCGGCTACGCGCCTCATATTCTAAAAGCCAATGCCGGAGCAGTCATCGCCAGCCCGTTCTCGCAAGACGCGCTCAACCAAACCGTGCGAACATTCATACAGGACAGCGATCAACGCCAACAAATGAGCGAAAACGCGCTGGCCTATGCTGCCTCGGAAGACTTATACACCTGCCATCAAGCCGCCGCCGAAATCATTGAAAAGATCCTGAGTAAAAAAACTTAGCGACTCTTACTCTACCTTACTCTTCTCTTCCTCACTCTTACAAAATTGATTAGGATTATGAGAAAGATTAGGATTAAGACCTCTCAAGTCTCCCACCTCAGCCCTCCCATCTCAGGCCTCAGCCCTCAAGTCTCCCACCCTCCCATGATCGAACTCTCAAACAAACTCCGCGACGCCCTCCCTGAAGGCGCCGACCCGTTTGAGTGGTTCCTACAAGGCGGCGGCGAAGTGCATCGGCACGTGAAAAATCGCCTCACCTACGAGGTGCATCTGGGCGAATTACACTTTTACGTAAAGCGCCACCTCGGTTGTGGTTGGGGCGAAGTGCTCAAGGAATGGTACCGCTTGCGCAAGCCCGTGGTCAGCGCCCGCACCGAATGGCAAGGTGCCGCGATCCTCGCCGCAGCTGGCGTGCGTGTGCCCAAGGTGCTCGGCAAGGGCGAACGTGGCCGCTATCCGCATGCGATCGAATCGTTCGTGGTGCTCGATGCGCTGGAAGATTGCGAGACGCTCGAACATTTCAAAGACGGCTGGATGGACTACACAGGGCCGCGCTGGGTCACACTCAAACGCGCGCTGATCGACGAAGTCGCTCGTATGGGACAAACGATGCACCGCCAAGGCATCAATCACCGCGACTTCTACATCAATCACTTCCTAATCAACCGCGATCTGATCCGCAACTGGCAACCTGGCCAACCGATTCCGCTGAATTTGATCGATCTGCACCGCGTGCAACACCGCCCGCAAGTGCCGCAGCGCTGGCTGGTTAAAGACCTCGCCTCCCTGCTCTTTTCAGCGATGGATGTCGGCCTCACCTCAGCGGACACCGCCCGCTACTTACGGATTTACCTTGGCGCAGACTGGAAAGCATCTCTGCGTAAGCACACCAAACTTTGGCAGGCGATCATCCAACGAGCAATCAAGCTCTACCACAGATTTCACGGCAAAGCGCCGAAACTGCCAAGACTCTTGCAGCTCTAAAAAGAGAGACACTGCTTCACCTCTGGACTTTCACACCTTCTTACTTTTAGACCTTCCCACTTTCAGAATGAAAAACGTCTGGCTCAACCCACGCTTCGCCAATACCGCTCCGCAACTCGCGATCTTCGCCGACCGCGACGGCACACTGATTCGCCACATCGACTACATCAGCGAGCCTGATCAAATCGAGCTCCTACCTGGGGTCAAAGCATCGGTGCACACTTTAATCGAGCAAGGTATTCCCTTTTTCATCCTCACTAATCAATCCGGCGTCGGCCGCGGCTACTTTCCGATTGAGCAAGTGCATGCCTGCCAGCGCCGCCTGTTCGAATTACTCGAGCTACAGCCCGAAGACATCGCCGGCTGGTGCATTGCACCCGAAGCTCCCGGCACCGAAGGCGGCTATCGCAAGCCCTCGACCCGCTTTATCGATGAAGCCCTCAGCCATCTCGGCGCACCCAATGCCGCCACGCACATGATTGGCGACACCCTGGTCGACCTCGAAACCGCGTGGAATGCCAACGCCTCCGCGTGGGCGGTCAGTTGCGGCAAGCCACAAATCACTGCCGCTCATCACGCAGGTCAAATCAATGGGGCCTACGAATTTCGCGACGATTTCCCCGCCTGCATCGATGCCATCTTGACAGCTTGACCCTGACAATAAACGCGGCAGACTTATATTCATGCGTTATCGTATACAATTATGGGAAACCGATGAAGGTTGGGCCGTCAGTTGCCCAGATCTACACGGCTGTCACTCGCAAGGCGATTCCAGAGAAGAGGCACTTGACAATATCGCTGATGCGATCCGCCTATGGCTTGAAGTGGAGGCTGAGGAAAATGGGATCAAGTCAGTTGAAACGGTGGAAATTGCTCTCTAGGCATGCCAAAACTACCAGGCATCCACCAACGCGAGGCCATACGTGTTCTTCAAAAAATTGGCTTTAAGATAAAACGTCAAAGTGGTCATATCGTGATGAGCAACTGAAACATGCGCTTAACAATTCCTCGCCACAACCCAATCAACGCGATCACCATGGGCAACATCGCCAAAGACGCCGGACTCTCTCCCGAACAATTTAAAGCACTCTTGTAATCAACGCATTCAACATTCTTTCCAAATGAGCACAGGTAAATACACACTCGTCACCGGCGGCGCAGGCTTCATCGGCAGCGCCCTGATTCACGCCCTCAACCAAGCAGGCAACACCGACATCGTTGTAGCCGACATCCTTGGCATGGATGAAAAGTTCAAAAACCTAGTGCCACTGCGCTATGCCGACTACATCGAAGCGGACGACCTGCTCGATCTCGCCGAAGAAGAGCCCGAGTATTTCGACCAGTTCGACACGATCTATCACCTCGGTGCCTGCTCGGCCACCACTGAGCGCGATGCCAGCTATCTGATTCGCAATAACTACGAATACACTAAAACGCTCGCCAGCATCTCGATCGAGAAAGGCATTCGCTTCGTGTACGCCTCCAGCGCAGCCACTTATGGCGACGGCAGTCAGGGCATGGACGACACCCTCGAAGACCTGCACTCCCTCACCCCACTCAACATGTACGGCTACTCAAAGCACATGTTTGATTGCTACGCCCAACGCATGGGTTGGGACAAGCAGATCGTCGGCCTGAAGTATTACAATGTGTTCGGCCCGAACGAAGCGCACAAAGACGACATGCGCAGTCTCGTGGCAAAGTCCTACGAGCAGATCCAAGCCACTGGCGAGATCGGCCTATTCAAGAGCTACCATCCCGACTACACCGACGGCAACCAGATGCGCGACTTCCTCTATGTGAAAGACGCCGTGGCCATGACTATTCACCTGGCCAACACGCCGACCGCGAACGGTCTGTTTAACCTCGGCAGCGGCCAGGCCAACACTTGGAACACCCTCGCCACCGCGATTTTTGCCGCACTCGACCTCGAGCCGAATATTAACTACGTCGAGATGCCCGAGCAACTGAAAGGCAAATATCAATACTACACCTGCGCCGACACCACCAAACTCCGCAGCACGGGTTACACCAATGAAGGCTACACGCTGCAGGATGCGGTCAAAGACTACGTGCAGAACTACCTAGTCACTGGCAAGCAGCTAGGCCAGTAAGAGACCTGAAACTTGAGATGGGAGACCTGAGAGACCTGAGAGAAGAGACTTGAGGGCTGAAGCAGGAGACTTGACGAAGCGCGAGTAGCGCGGAGATGGTGAATCGGAAGGATTTGCCCCGTAGGGGTGACTGAAGTGGGTGCCCAGTGGGGCAACTGAAGGAACAAATGCTGAGACTGGAGGTGGGAGACTTGAGGGCTGAAGCAGGAGACTTGACGAAGCGCGAGTAGCGCGGAGATGCTGCTGAGCCCCGCCGAAGGGTAATGAATGAAATGAATCGGGGGTGAATCGGAACGATTTGCCCCGTAGGGGTGACTGAAGTGGGTGCCCAGTGGGGCAACTGAAGGAACAAACTTGAGGAAAGAGACCTGAGAGAAGAGACTTGAGGGCTGAGAAGGTGGATCGCAATGCACGGATCGTAGCGGAGGGTGAGTGAAGCGAGTAACCTTTGGGTAGCTGAAAGAACAAATCTGAGCGAGATTGACAAAGGCCAGCATTCTGGCCATATTTAAAGGAATGGAACTCAGCGTCGCCGAAGCCAAAGACCAATTTAGTAAGTGCCTCGCCAAAGCGCAGGCGGGTGAAACGGTGATTGTGCGCAAACACGGCAAAGCCATTGCTCAGATCACAGGCATTCCAGATAAGCCCAAGAATCGGATTCAGTTTGATTCTGCACCAGGCTCAGTTCAGGTATTTTGCGATCTGACTGAACCAGCCATTCCTGAAGAGGACTGGGACTGCTTACAATGAAGGGCCTCTTACTCGACACCTGCGCGCTGATCTGGCTGGTCTCGGAATCGAAACGTTTCTCTCCGAAACAACGAACTGCTTTGGAACGATCTTCTCGAATTTATGTCTCAGCAGTGACTTGCGCAGAACTTGCTTGTCTGGCTGATCGTGGGCGCATCGACCTCGGTCAGCATTGGAAAAATTGGTTTGACCAATATACGACACTAAACGGCATTGAAATTCTGGCGATCGACTACCCAACAATTTGCGAAGCTTACAGCCTACCGGGTGAATTCCATAAAGACCCCTGCGATCGTATCATTGCGGCCACCGCTAGAATTTCCGATTTATCTTTGCTCACTGATGATCGAAAGCTACTCACATATCCCTTCATTAACACCATCGAATAGAAAAAACAGTGCTTTTACCAAATTCCAAACTGCTCACACTCGAGCAAGCCATCGAAACGCGCAAAACACTGCGTACGGCAGGCAAGTCCATGGTTATGACCAATGGTTGCTTCGATCTGCTGCACGTTGGACACCTTTCCTATCTGCAAGCATCACGCAAACTCGGCGACCAGCTCTGGATCTTGATCAATAGCGACGAAAGTGTCCGCTCGCTTAAAGGCCCAAATCGCCCGATACAAAGCGAAGCCGAACGTGCCTACTGTCTCGCTGCACTCAGCTGCGTCGACCGTGTCATCATCTTTAACAGTCCACGCCTCGTTGATGAGATCGAGCTACTTCAGCCCGACATCTACACCAAAGCCGGCGACTACACCATCGACACCCTGTATCAACCGGAGCGTCAGGCTTTCGACAACGCGGGCACGCAGATTCAATTCCTGCCGTACCTCGAAGGCTTCAGCACCACGAAAATGATCGCCAAAATCATCAAAGCTGGCGGTATATAAATACCAGCAACGCCCAACCAACAACCAGTAACTCTACACCACATGTCCCTCGTTCAAACAGACTACGACACACTCAAAACGTGCCTCGACAAGTTCGCCGCGCAACTCGCCACCGTCGAAGCGACTGGCAACATGATCGTGGAGCGCCTGCGCCAAGGTAAAACCGTGTTCGCCTGTGGTAATGGCGGCAGCGCAACCGACTCGATGCACCTCTGTGAAGAGCTCGTCGGTCGCTACCGGGGCAATCGCCGCCCACTGCCAGCCGTCTCGCTCAACACTGATACCTCGGTACTCACCTGTATCGGCAACGACTACGGCTTCGACGAAATTTTCGCTCGTCAAATCGAAGCCCTCGGCAAAGCGGACGACATTCTGGTCGGCTTCTCCACCAGCGGAAATTCTGAAAACGTCGCCCGCGCCTTCGGTGCCGCGAAGCTGAACGGCGTGACTACCATTTTACTAGCTGGCAAAGACGGCGGAAAGATCAAAGCCATCGCCGACCACAGCATCGTCGTCGAGAGCGACAACACCGCCCGTATTCAAGAGCTGCACACCTTCATCCTGCACGCTTGGCTCGAACTGGTCGAAGTCCAAGACTGGGGGTAAAGAGAGCTGAGACTTGAGACTTGAAAAAAGAGAGCTGAAAGCTGAGGGCTGAGACTTGAGGTGGGAAGAAGGCTGAGACTTGAAAAAAGAGAGCTGAGAGCTGAGGGCTGAGACTTGAAATGGGAAGAAGGCCGAGACTTGAAAAAAGAGAGCTGAAGCTAGAGACAACTAAAAAGAGAAATGGATAATGCAGAAAGAACTCAGGCGCTCAGGCGGCGAACCAAAGAATTTGCTGGAGCAGTCGTTCGATTCTACGTTGGATTAGACCGACGACGCGAAGAAATCTCTGTATTAGGCAAACAACTGTTACGCTCAGGCACATCTGTCGGTGCCAATTATAGAGAAGCGAGTCGCTCACGTAGCGATGCCGAATTTATAGCGAAAATCGAATTGTGCGCACAAGAGGCCGATGAAACACAGTATTGGCTCGAACTATTACACGAAGACTGTGGAATCTCAAAAATACACACCCAACCAATCTGGGACGAAGCCGACGAACTCATCCGAATCTTTGTAACAATGTCCCAAAACACGAAAAAACGCAAAGACTCTCAATAACTCAAGTCTCAGTCCTCAGCTTTCAGCTCTCAGCTCTCAGTCCTCAGCTCTCAGCTCTCAGCTCTCAAGTCTCCCACCTCAGCCCTCAAGTCTCCCACCTCCCACCTCAGCCCTCAGCCCTCAAGTCTCAAGTCTCCCACCTCACACCTCAGGTCTCCCACCTCCCACCTCCCACCTCCCACCTCAGGTCTCCCACCTCCCACCTCAGGTCTCCAAAAATGGACATTCAAGCTACTTTAAACAAATTCGCCAAGCTGCGCATCGTCGTCATCGGCGACATCATGCTGGACCACTACATCATGGGCGACGCCACGCGGATCTCGCCTGAAGCGCCGGTGCCCGTCGTCTCTGTCGCCCGCGACACCTACGTACCTGGCGGCGCAGCCAATGTGGCCAACAACTTCGCGGGCCTCGGCGTGCCAACCACCCTGATTGGCTCCTATACCAACGACCCCGAGAGCGTACTGCTCAACGATGTGCTCACCCAACGCGGCATTCAACTCTCTCCCATTGGCCAAAAAGACGGCGCCACTACCATCCTGAAAACCCGCGTCGTCGTGCAACGCCAGCAACTGTGCCGCATCGATCGCGAGGCCAAGCCAGCTGCCTACGCACTCGACCACATTCTGCAGGAGCCTAAGTTCCTTGAGTTGATCGCCAACGCAGATGCCATCCTCTTCTCCGATTACGCCAAAGGCGTGGTCAACGACGCCCTGCTCAAGGCGGTGCGCACGCACACCTCGCCACACTGCCCCAGCAGCCGCTGCTGATCGTCGATCCCAAGCCGAAGCGCCACCTCGACCTGCACGGCATGGCGCTGATGACGCCCAACCGCGCCGAAGCGCTGCAAATGGCAGGCTTCGACAGTAGCTCCGATGCCGACTTCGACGACGAAGCGGTGTGCGCCGCGATCTTCAAAGCACACAACCCCGAAAAACTGGTCATCACGCTCGGCGCCGAAGGTATGCTCCTCGGAGAGAACGGCAAAATCATCGGCCGCATCGCTACCGTCGCCCGCGAAGTGTTTGATGTCTCTGGCGCAGGCGATACCGTAATCTCCGTGCTCACCGCCGCCCTCGCCGCAGGTGAATCGCTCGAAGATGCCGCCACCCTCGCCAACCGCGCAGCCGGCGTCGTGGTCAGCCATCTTGGCACCGCACCAATTAGCGCTGAAGAATTGCTCAACGCATAATCATTCATTAGCCATCACTCATTCGCTATTAGTCATTTCAATTTCATGTCAGATCCAATTGCAGTCCCACTTCTCGACCTAAAACCACAGTATCTTGCACTCAAGCCCGAGCTCGATGCGGCGGTGGCCGACGTCATTGCGTCCCAATATTTCATCCTCGGACCGACGGTTGAAAAGTTCGAAACCGCCTGTGCTGAGTACTGCAATACCGCGCACGCGATTGGCGTCTCCTCTGGTACCGACGCACTGATCGTCGCCATGATGGCGATGGGCATTGGCGAAGGCGATGAAGTCATCACCTCCCCGTATACGTTCTTCGGCACGGTCGGCTCGATCGTGCGCCTCGGTGCAACGCCAGTGTTTGTCGACATCGAGCCCGGCACCTTCAACATTGACGTCGCCAAGATCGAAGCCGTGATCACCGACAAAACTCGCGCGATCGCACCCGTGCATTTGTTTGGGCAAATGGCCGACATGCGCACCATCAATCGACTCGCGCGCGACCACGACCTGCTGGTGATCGAAGACGCCGCGCAAGCGATCGGCGCCAAGCAACACGGTCACCCCGCCTGCTCCTTCGGGCACATGGGCTGTCTGTCCTTTTTCCCGACCAAAAATCTCGGTGGATTCGGCGACGGTGGTATGGTGGTCTGTGACGACGCCGAGTACGCAGGCATCATTCGCCAATTGCGCAACCACGGCATGGAGCCGAAATACTTCCATTCCCGCATCGGCGGCAACTTCCGCCTCGATGCCCTACAAGCCGCCGTGCTCGACGTCAAACTCAAGCACCTCAACAGCTGGCACGAGCAACGCCGCGAAAATGCCGCGCTCTATCACAAACTCAGCGAGAAAGCTGGCATCAGCCGCAGTGTCGACCTACTCGACAGTGGCGACCTGCAAAACGGTATTATCCTGCCGACTGAGAAAGACGGCAACTATCACATTTACAATCAGTTCGTCATCTACTCGGATCAGCGCGATGCATTGATCGACCATCTGCGCGCCAACCACGTCGGCTGTGAGATTTACTATCCACTGGCCCTGCACGAACAAGAATGCTTCCGCCTACTGGGCTACAAACAAGGCGACTTCCCAAACTCCGAGCGCGCCGCAGCGATGAGTCTTGCCTTGCCGATCTTCCCCGATCTGGCACCCGAGCAGATTGCCCGCGTGGTCGAAGTCATCACCGATTTCTTCGCTTAATGACTCGCAAGAGCGTATTTGACAAGAATGAGTCCGATACTAGTCTAATAACATGACTACTATCAAACTCAGCGAAGCCAAAGCGCATCTGGGACGCTATGCGCACAAAGCAGCTCAAGGTCATAAATTCATTATCGCTGATCGAAACAAGCCAGTCGCAGTCATCGGTCCCGCACCACAGCCCGACAGCGGCATTCGCCCAAAACTCGGCCTAATGACGGGACAAGCGACGATTTTGATGCGCCGCTCAACGATTTCGAAAACGACTTCTACGGCGAATAAGACATCTACTGCTCGACACCCATGTATTCCTCTGGAGTCAGTTCGCACCCAGCAAACTCACGCCCAAGCTGGCAGCTCTCTTCGCATCGGAAGAGGTTTGCTGGCATCTCAGCCAGATCTCCGTGCTTGAAATTCAGATCAAATACGACCTCGGCAAATTGAAGCTACCTGATACACCTCAAAAGTTTCTACCAGATCTGATTCAAGACTCAGGCCTGAATTTCCATACTCTCGAAAACAAAGCAATTTTCATGCTCGGCAAATTACCCAAATTACACCGAGACCCCTTCGACCGACTTCTGATCGCCTCCGCACTCGTCAAAGGCTGGGAAATCGCCACAGTTGATCGCATCTTTGATCAATATCCCGTGCAAACCGTCAACTAGCACCTTTCTTTTTTCAACCGCACATTTCGTATGTTTTTAAAACGCTTCGGCCCTTACTTCAAATACCTAAAGCCTGTTCGCAAGCAGTTCGCTCTAGGGCTCATCTTCGGGATGATCTCAGCTGCGGCATCCGGAGCAGGTCTGCCATTCATCGTCCAGTATTTGGTGCCACTCGTCACGAGTGATGACAAACCGGAGGGCCTAAAGCTATTGCTCATACTCTCATCCATCCCTGCGGCCTTTATACTTCGATCAGTCGGAGGCTTTTTAAACGCCTACCTGATGGCCTATGCTGGCATGCACGTGCTAGAGCAACTCCGCGTAATGGTGTTTACTCGAATTCAACACCTCCCCATCGCCTTCTTTGGCAAGAACCACGTCGGCGATCTGATGAGCCGTGTCAATGGCGACACTGGACAGCTGAATACTGCACTCATCAAGGTCGTCAACAGCTTGGTGATAGAGCCAGCCACCTTGATCAGCGCCATCGGCGTCCTCATCTACTTAACATTTAAAGAATCCGAGGCCATCTTCATGCTGATCGCACTCGCGACAGTTCCAGCCTGCGTCTTGCCCATTCGATTAATCGGCACACGCATCTTTAAAAAAGCCAAGAAGGCACAAAAGCAGGCAGGTGAGCTCAACAACGTTCTCAACGAAAATCTATCAGCAGTGCGTGAAGTGCGCGCTTACAACCTCGAAGAACGTGAGATTAACCGCTTCGCCGCGGCAGTGCGGAAGCTTTTCGAACTCTCACTCAAAACCGTCAAATACGGACAGGCACTCTCGCCGATGATCGAGCTCGTCACCTCATTGACACTCTGCTTTGCGCTCTATGTCGCAGCCCAGAAAAACATCGCACCTCAAACCATCGCAGCCATTTTGACCGCACTCTACATGTGCTACGCCCCAATCAAAAAGCTCGGCGGCGTCTCGAACACGATCAGCAAATCAGAAGCCTCCCTCGATCGCCTTGAGTATGTCCTACATACCCCAGACAGCGTGCCTGATCCAGAAAACCCGAAGCCGATTGGACGTGTCTCTGGTGAAATCTGCTTTAACAATGTGACATTCGCCTATGATAGCGAAGTGGCTCTCAACCACGTCAATGCGACCATTAAACCAGGCGAAGCCATCGCACTCGTTGGGCCGAGTGGTGCCGGCAAAACAACCTTCGCCAACCTCGTGCCACGCTTCTACGACGCAGTCGAAGGCTCGGTCTCCTTAGATGGCGTCGATGTGCGCGAACTATCCAAGCACGACTTACGCTCACAGATCGCACTGGTCTCTCAAGACTCCACCCTCTTTAGCGACACCATCGCCAACAACATTCGAATCGGCAAGTCAGACGCCACACTCGACGAAATCAAAGAAGCCGCGCGTATGGCACATGCCCACGACTTTATCGAAGCCTTCGAAGACGGCTACGAAACCATGGTCGGCGAGCGCGGCTCACGCCTCTCCGGCGGACAGCGCCAACGCATCGCCATCGCCCGCGCCTTTCTCAAGGACGCCCCGATCATCGTGCTCGATGAACCGACCTCGGCACTCGACGCCGAGAGCGAGCACCAGATCCAAGCCGCCCTTGAAGGCCTCTCCAAAGGCCGCACCGTCATCATTATCGCGCACCGCTTCAGCACCATCCAGCACGCGGATCGCATCTTCGTATTCGACGACGGCGCGATCATCGCCCAAGGCACTCACAAGGAACTCTACCAAAGCAACCCGCTCTACACCAGCCTCTACGATAAGCAGGCGAAGACCGCTCTAACTGAGAGCAACTAACGAATTCAGCACACATGAAACCACTACGCAGCATACTCCTACGTCTTCTGATTGCCACACTACTCGCTACCGCTCTCACGAACTGCGGCAGCACACGCAGCGAAAATGGCGTAACGATCGAGCAAGGCGGCAACCCGCTGAAGTTCTGGTAGGCGCATCTAACTCCCGATCAGGCTCATGGCTCCATCCGGATCTCTTCCGCCGCAACCCCTGATTGGTTCAGTTGCCAACTCCACACGGATCGCACGCTGCGTCAGCTCTATGCGATCGATGCCTATAAACATTAGCAACTGCCGATAGCGGTCGCATTCCCCGAAACGCCGAAGCATCTCGGCGAGCTCGCGCTCTAAGCCAATGCGGCTTAGCTCGTTACGGACTCATTGTGATCGAACACACAGAAGGCCGCTGCACTCAAGGGCATAATAATACCCAAGCATGTTTACGATTGATAAAACATCGACGTGGCGAGCCAGTATCGGTTATTTTACCGTCAAGTCCAAGTACTGACACCGCGCATTGCACTCACACCTCTATGAAACAGCACTTACTCCCAAAAACATTCTGGTGGCATAACCTCACACAGTTTGGAGGTGCGATGAATGACAACGTGTTTAAACTGATCATGGTGTATGCGCTGATCGCGTGGAATGCCTCCGCGATTGAAAGCGGCGAGACGAATTCCGCGACGATTCTAGCACTTGTTGGCCTCGCGTTTGCGCTGCCATTCCTACTGATCGTGCCGATCGCAGGTAACTTTGCCGATAAATTCAGTAAGCGGTCGTTGATCGTAAAGCTCAAAA
>CALKBZ010000002.1 GCA_937775295.1 uncultured Opitutales bacterium | reverse complement strand
AGCCAGCCGTGCTGGCAGCGATGGCGAGTATTGTTGGTATGTATTTCATTTGGATCTCAATCAGTGTTGTTTGAGATCCGGCCTCTGGCGGCGAAAAGTGGGATCGTACAATAAAGCACGCTCCCTTCCTTTTCCTACGCCGGTGTCAACCGGATCAGGTTCAAAGGGATCATTTCTGTGCAGTTGCAAGGAAACATCTCAGACCCAGACCAGGTCACCCCTAAGGAAGAGCTACAGACAGGAAGAATGGCTGCTGCCTTGTCAACCTAGAATTAGAACAGAGTACAGCTGCGGGGATGAATCCGTCTCGGCGCTAGCCCAAGAACGTCTCGAGTCGCCTGCCAGTACGAACCGCGCCCGCGAGCACACCGCGCTGCACGCGGAGCCTTTGCTGTGCAATCTCGGGTCAAATAAAAACTTAGCGATACGCTGCTGAGTTAAAAGATGATATAGCCGATCAAGGCTAGCACTAGGATGAGTGATACCACCGACAGGCTATATCGTTCTTGTTGAGTCAAACGCATATAAGTATATGATTATATTACTGAATACAGGACAAGGTTTGAATTTTGCCGGGAATCTGATTTAATGTACCTATGAGACTTCATTTTAGACTCTGCTTTGTCGCTTTGCTGTCAGGCTGTGCATCCTTTGAATCGACCACTCTTTTGGGTGAGTTTGTTAAACCCACTGACATGTCCTCATTGGATAGCTTTAGGTATGAGCATACGATGGTTTCCGGCATGGTCGATCGAAGGAGCTCGCAAGCACTGGTGATGGAGAAATTGTCGAAGAATGTGCTAACTCAGGAACTTAGTCAGCGTGGCTATGCTTCGGCAGGGCAGGAGGCCACATTTTTCGTTGTATCGAAGTGGCGTAAGGAAATTAACCTGAGCGCTGCCGAAGCGGTGCGTTTTTCTTTAATTGTTGAGTTGTATGATACGGCCAATCAATCCTTATTCTGGCGCGCTCAATTGCCTTACATTTTTAATGCCATGCAATGGTTTGATACTCGCGTTTCGCAGACTTTGCGATTGGCGATTCAGAATTTCCCTGTTCACATGAAAAAGGCCTCCGAGTTACCAACTTCTGACTAACATTGTTCTTATGAAATCGTTCAATCCACTTGTTATCGTACTGCTATCTGCCGTGTTTTTGACTGGCTGCGCTACGTTGAAGCCAACGCGCACTCCGGGGGACTTTGTGCGATCGATTCATTTTTCACCACTCGACTCGTTTAGTTACGATCGGACGGTCGTGTCGGGCATGACCTATAGAAATGTTGACGAGGCAGCGCTTAAGACTTTGTCCAAGCAGATGCTAACAAAAGAGCTAGGTAAGCGTGGTTTTGAGGCGGTTGAATCGAATGGCGATTTTTATGTCGTGGTAAAGTGGCATAAGCAGATCAGTAGTAACGCTGGCCTGTTTGACTCTGTAGATGGTCCGACTTCGACCATGCATCGGCGTCACGATGGCAATTCTTCAACTGCGGTTCGTGTCTCGCTCACTGTGGAAATATATGATACGACCACCAACGAAATATTCTGGCGTGCAGAGCTACCGAATATTTTTGATGCAATCCAGTTTTCTGAAGCGCGTGTGGCGCAATCGTTAAGTCGGGCGATTCAACAATTCCCTGAACGCATCGAGAAAGATCCGAACTTGCCAAACATCGAGTAGCAGCGTCTAGAGCTGATGGACGAAGCGTCGGATCGCGTCGGCCGTTGCCTCGGGGGCTTCTAATTGTGGCATATGGCCAGCATCTGGTATTTTGCTCCACTGCGCTTGTGGTAGTGCACGCTGCATACGCTCGGCAATCGTGCAGTACTTTACGTCGTGCTTGCCGCTGATTAATAGGATCGGGCACTGCAGTTTGTTGAGCTGAGGCCAGAGGTTGGGGCAGGCCGCTTGACCAAATTGCTCGACGCTCGTTGCGAGTCCTGCGGCGGTATGTTGCAGCCGATTTTGCCGCATGCTCGCTTGCCAGTCCGCGCGTATGTGTTGCTGACTGCGGATGATCGGTGTCTGTTGCCAAAACTCAAGGAAAGTGGGCACGCCTTCGCTGATGATTCGCTGGGCGAGGGCAGTATCGCTCGCGGCGCGGGCGCTGCGTTCTGCAGCTGATTCGATGCCGGGGCTGGCGCTGATTAGAATCAAGGCATCCCAGTGCTTGGGATTGGCGATGGCATGAAGCAGCGCAGCACGTGCGCCCATCGAATAGCCGAGTACTATCTTGGGCGTTGTAGAAGCGACACTCTTGTCGCTTTCTAGGTCAGGCGACAGGAGTGTCGCTGCTACGTCGTTTGATCGCTGCGCTTGCAGCGTAGCCGCATGTGTCTGCACCAAATCAACCGTAGCCTTGGGGCTGCAATCAAGCGCCGGCTCTCGGGCCATGGCCAGGGAGGTTCGGGCAGGTCCATGTGTTGGCCAAACCGCAAAGTGGCGAGAACTCCGCAAAGTCCTCGCCACATCCGGTAAACCCATGCAGGGCAAGAATCTGTGCCTGTTTATTCAGCAGTTTTGATGCTGATGATCTTTTGATCTTCGACTGGTTTGTCGCCAGCGCCTTTTTTCACGCCTTCGAGCGCGTCGACGATATCCATGCCGTTGACGACTTCACCGAAGATGGTGTGGCGCATGTTGAGCCAAGGTGTCGCGACAGTAGTAATGAAGAACTGGCTGCCGTTGGTGCCTGGTCCTGCATTTGCCATCGCCAATAGACCCGGGCGGTCAAAGCTGTGAGAACTGACGCACTCGTCTTTAAAGTTTTTACCCCAGATCGACTCGCCACCACGGCCAGTGCCAGTTGGGTCGCCACCTTGGATCATAAACTCCTCGATAATACGGTGGAAAATGATGCCATTGTAGTAGCCGTTTTTCGCGTGAGTGCGGAAGTTTTCGCAAGTTTTTGGTGCGATGTCGTCGAACAGCTTGAACTCGATGCTGCCCTGTGTGGTTTCGATGATGAGATTGTCTGACATAATTATTTAATATTTAGGTGTTTTGATACAACACAGCAAGTAGGCTGGTTTCTGCGCTCAGGCGCAACCGAAAATTTCTGCGCGATCGACTTAGATGAATGTGCCGGCGCCTTCGGGGAAGTAGGCAGCTTCGCCTTCGAGTCCGAGTGTGAGCGTGATATTGAGGAAGGTGATTTCGCCCATTGAATGGCAGAGCATGAAGCGATTGTCGTTGTGCATAACTGCCAGTTCTTTGCGCAACTGATAAGTCTTTTCAATACTAGAAATTTGATCGGCGCACATACAGTTACGTAAGTGCTGCATACGGTCTAGTGCGAATTTGAGGCGTCGGCGTATTAACGAGCGCTCTTCGCGTTGATACTGTCGACTCGTGTCTAGATTGATCAGGTTGGTGCAGAGCTTGACCACCGGTAGGTTGTTTTTGAAAAACTGCGGTAAGTAGAGGCTGCGGCGGCCTTCGTAGCATTGTTGGTCAAAGTCGATCGCGCGTACGCGGTACTGGCTTTGCTCAAAGTCAGGTGTCACCTCGACCACATAGTTATAGGCCCGCATGTCACCGAGCAATCGCACGAAGCAGCGCTCGTTGAATTTGATGAACTCCTTGGCGAGACGGACTTCGTGCAAGTCGGAGCGCGGCAGGTAGGCACGGATGAAGTCGTCGCCGGGCACGCCAATAATGTGCTCCTCGATCAAGGTGTCGCCGTCGACCAGGAAGTTCATCTGATTGGGAGAGAGTAGCTCTTCGAGCTCAAGCCCGTACACACGAGACGCATCGGCTTTTTTAACGTAGAAATAGTCGTGGTTATCGTTGTATTGATTCACAACGCACACACGCATCGGTTTGGTATTACCGAAGGTGCAAAAATCGACGCGATCAATGTAGAGATTGCTGAGGATCGACTCGTCTCCGCCCGAACGGAGCAGAACGTAGATGCGTTTCAGGCCGTCATAGAGATCACGGCCGAATTGCTGCTCATAGATCAAGGTCTGCCAGAGGGTGTCGTTGCCCTCCTTGTTGATTAGAGGAAAGGAGTCGTCGTATTTGAGTAAATCTTCGTAGCTGACGGGCAAGTCGAGGCTGCGGTGGAATGTATGCAGATATTCCCTAAAGAGATCATTGACCGGGAAAAATTGCTTTCGCTGTTGCGTGACGGCTGGCTGCATGTGCCAAAAGATCAAATATTCAGTCGCGCAGGTCGAACACGGAATGGCATTGTGCGTAATTTTTTGTCAATCCACTGAAAATAGTTCATTTTAATGTTGAACGAAGAGCGAGAGTGGGTGTCTTCTGTCGGTGGCCGGGTCCTATGCAATGTTGGACGGGTTGACCTCGTCAGATCCGGAAGGAAGCAGCGAACACCTAATCCTCGTGTGCCGTAGGGTGCCTGGCCACTTTTGTGTCCGGACATCAGGATCGTGCTGTTTTCGTCGCTATTACCTGTCTCTTTTTAATTGATTTTCGAAAAGGGCGAAGTTCTTGAAAAAGCCCCTTGCAACTTTCCTCAAATCAGAGCTTTTCTTAAAGCCTCGATGGAAAAAGGCTACCAAGTAATCGCACGCCGCTGGCGCCCTAAACAGTTTGATGAACTGGTAGGGCAAGACCATATTGTGCGGACCCTTCGCAATGCAATTGATACCAAGCGTATTGCACATGCCTATTTGTTTGTCGGGCCACGTGGTACGGGTAAAACCAGCACCGCGCGCTTGTTTGCTAAAGCGCTCAATGCTGAAGGCGGACCGAGTGCTACACCAGACAACGAATCCGAGATCAGCCAAGCCATCATGGGTGGTTCCTGCATGGATGTGATCGAGATCGATGGTGCTTCGAACAACAGCGTCGATCAAGTGCGTGAACTGCGCGATGACTGTCAATACGCGCCAACGCAGTGCACCTTCAAAATCTACATCATTGATGAAGTACACATGCTCTCGACTGCTGCGTTTAATGCGCTGCTTAAAACCCTCGAAGAGCCGCCTGCGCACGTTAAATTTTTCTTCGCGACGACCGAAGCGCATAAAGTCTTGCCGACCATTGTCTCGCGCTGCCAGCGTTTTGAATTTCGGCCAATTTCGGATAAAGTCATTGCTGACAAGCTGACCGAGATTTCTAAGGCTGAAGGTATTGAGGTTGAAGCTGAGGCCATTGCATCGATTGCCCGGCTTGCCAACGGCGGCATGCGAGATGCGCAGTCGATTCTCGATCAAATGATTTCATTCTGCGGCAGTAAAATTGCGGACAGCGACGTGCTCGATGTGTATGGTCTGATTTCAGGCGAGCGTATTGCCGAACTCGCTAAAGCGCTCGGTTCGCTCGATTACCCCGCGATCATTGCCGCGGTCGATATCTATGCCGAAGAGGGGCGCGACTTATTTCGTATTTTGCAGGATCTCGAAGTGTATGTTCGCAAAGCTTTATTGGATGCGATTCAGAACCGTGGTTCGAGCGATCAACTCGGCGTCGCATTGACGACCGAGTCGATTATGCGTATGCTCGATGCCTTGAATCGTGGCGAAGCATCGGTACAACGCGGACTGTCGGAAAAAGTGAATTTTGAGGTGGTACTATTGAAAGCAGCCGAGGAGTCCCGCTCGCGTGCGATTGACAGTTTGATCAAACAACTGGCAGGCGCAGGGGCGACGCTACCCGAAAAAAAAAAGCCCTAGTTCCATCAACACTTGAGGCAATTGAGGTGGAAGCGACACTGGTCGTTGAAGCGCCCACGAAACCTGCACTGGATGCGCCGGATAGTGTGATTGATGCGCTGCTCGATGTGGAGTTGCCCGAGGTGGATCCCGAGCGCGCCGCGTTGTATGCCGCAGCAGACTTGAGGGCTGAAGAAGCGGCAGGGGAATTTTCTACAGAAAAGGCAGCGCCCAAAGTCATTCACTCAGGTGAACCGCTGATGACCACTGAGGAAGCCTCGGCACGACTCGGTCCTCAAGTGATCGCTGCCCTAGCAGCTAAATTCAACGGCAGTCTCACTGAGATTCGCTATCCGGATGAGGACGATATGCTGTTTTAGGGGAGTGCAGGATTCCGAGCCGCAGACGACATGACCACAAGGAAACGACGGAGCGTCCCTACAATTGACTCATCTCACACTGCCTTGCGCGTTCACCAAATATGAGGATTTGAGCGCGGATAACACGACTCAGCAGTATCCTAATGATTCGCCACAACATCCTTGCCAGTGGCCTCACGTGAGACAGCCATTTCTGCCTATTTTCGTCCCGCCAGTCAATCAGCACACTGATTAAAAAGACCAAGCGAAGGGCCGCCGTAGATAGCGAAGCAATGTTCAATATCACTAATTGCAGAGCACGACGCACTTGCACTCAGTGGGAATAAGTTTAAGGTAAGAAGTATCTCACTTTCCGTAATGAACCACGTATCCCGTACCTCTCTATCAATTGCAGCTCTACTTACTTTGATTGCGGGGGGCTTTTTAATTCAATTTACCATGGCTGATGAATCAATCCCCTCTTCCGAATCAACTGCTGAAACTGTGAGCGAATGTGCGAGCGCTTGTGGTTTGCCCTCACATGTGGACCTTAGCAGTGATCGCTTTCCGGTCTTTCGCTCCGATGCGGAGTGGCAGGATCGGCTGACTGAAATACAGTATCATGTCGCACGCAAGCAGGGCACCGAGCGTGCCTTTGCCAATCCATACAACGACAATAAGGAGACGGGACTGTATCGTTGTGTCGGCTGTGATACGCCGCTTTTCAGTAGCACCACTAAGTTTAATTCCGGCACCGGTTGGCCGAGCTTTTTTACGCCGATTGATAAACGTACACTGGGCGAAACACGCGATGTGAGCTATGGAATGAATCGCGTGGAAGTGCATTGCGCGGTCTGTGGTTCGCATCAAGGCCACGTCTTTCCGGATGGCCCTGAGCCGACGGGACTGCGTTACTGCATTAATTCAGCATCGTTGACTTTTGAAGCCGCTGAGTCTGCCGAGGCGATCAAAAAGTTGGTTGAGGCGTGGTATCACCAAGCGAACTAGTATTTCATTTTTTCTAGCTTCCTCCAGTGTTCACCTGCCTATAAATATTGATGAATGTCGAACTCCCCCCCCGTCCTCCAGTCGTCGTCAGTTCATTAAAGGCATTGGCTTGAGTAGTGTCGCAGTGACGCTAGGTTCGAGTACTGCCGCCGCGGATCGAGTGCGCCAGTCGAAGAGTCCGAAGGCAAAGAACTTAATCTTTCTAGTCGTGGACGGTATGTGTACGGGCACCTATGGCTTCGCACATCACTGGAGTTTGCGCCATCGCAAGGCACCCTTGAATTGGATGCAGGTCTATGAGCAACCCGGCCTAACACGCGCGCTGCAGGATACCGCTTCGGCGAGTTCGCCAGTGACCGATTCGGCTGCCGCTGCCTGCGCTTGGGCTGTGGCCAGCGCCTGCCGAACGGCGTAATCAATACGGATGCCAATGGCGTCTCGCTGAAACCTCTATTTTCTTATGCAAAGGAGGCTGGCAAAGCCACTGGTCTCGTAACGACATGCAAAGTCACTCATGCGACGTCTGCGGGCTTCGCGGCCAACGTTGAGAAGCGCGGGATGGAGGACGAGATCGCACAGCAATATTATGAGCGTGAGATTGATGTGTTGCTCGGTGGTGGCTTGCGGCATTTTCAACGGACAGCCGACAGGCAGAAGGGCGCATCGATTCCAGATTTTAAGAGTAAGGGTTATCGTTTCGTGCAAACGAAAACGGAGTTGCTTGCGCAAGCCAGCAGCCCACGACTGCTCGGGCTTTTCTCAAATTCACATCTGCCTTATGCAATTGATCGAACGCATGATGCCGCGCTTGCTGAAGTGCCAAGCTTGCCCGAGATGTTTCGCGCGGCCTTGCAGAGCCTCAGTCAGTCAAAGAAGGGCTTCGTTTTACAGGTTGAAGGAGGGCGCGTAGACCATGCGGGGCATGTCAATGATCCTGCAGCAATTTTGCATGAGCTGTTGGAGTTCGATGACTGTATTCCGATTGCTTTGGAGTATTTACGAAACGATCCCGATACCTTGCTTATTATTACCACAGATCACGGCACCGGTGGTTGTCAGCTGAATGGAGCAGGGCCTGCGTATGTCGATAGCGGGCCAGCGCTCGATGGTATCAATGACATGACTGGCAGCTTTGAGGCATTGGAGCAGAAATTTATAGCCACTGGCCAGTTCGATGCGGAGGTCTTTACCAAAGCCACTGGTATCGTCGCGACACCGAATCAAGCCGATGCGATTCAGGCAACGATGGATGACCCCGAGTCGACTTACCTCTCCAGTGCGATGACAAAGATCGTCGCTAAGGAATTATTAAAAAAGACCGCCATCGGTTGGACCTCAAACAATCACACCTCCGAGTGCATCGATCTATTCGCATTCGGGCCGGGATCTGAGCAGATTGCGCCGTTTATCAAGAACTACGAGTTGTTCGTCGTTATGACGAAGGCGCTGAAGTTGAGTTAGAGCGTCTTTATTTTTTATTATAAACAACTTCTGGTTCACTCGTGGTTTCAATCGTGAGATTGGTGAGCAGCATTTTCGATGTCGCATTGAAAGCTTGATTCATTTGGCAAAGGCCGCGCTCGATCGGTAGCGAGGATACGCCTGACTAGATGGCAATATATGTCGCTCAGTAGTTCGCTCTTGGATTGCGGTGAGAGCTGTTCATGCTCTATCTCCGAATGAATACGCATTTGAAATCGATGATCCTGAGCTCCACCGGAGCCACTGAGCTGATTGAGCTGGGCGTGATCCAGAGCCTTTGGAGCGGCTATGGCTCGATTGTGCGTTATGGTTTGAAGGGCGGGTCTGTGCAAAGTGTCGTCGTCAAACATGTGTCGCTGCCGGCGGCAGTGACGCATCCACGGGGGTGGAATACGGATCTCTCACATCAACGTAAACTGAAGTCCTACGAGGTGGAGGCCGCCTGGTATCGCGACTGGAGTGTGCGTTGTGGGGTGGGGTGCCGGGTGCCGAAATGCTTGGCGCTGGAGTCGGTGCGGCACGAGTCGATCATGGTATTAGAGGATCTGGATACGTCGGGATTTGCGCTGCGTCGTACGACGGTGGGGGAGGCCGAGCTGCACGCTTGCGTGTCGTGGTTAGCACACTTCCACGCGACTTTTATGGGTGCGGATCCGACGGGTTTATGGGAGCAGGGCACGTATTGGCATTTGGATACGCGGCCGGATGAGCTGGCGATCTTAGCACAGCAAGACTCGGCATTAAAAGACGCGGCCGGTGCGATTGATCGGAAGCTTAAGGCGAGTCCGTATCAGACGCTGGTGCATGGTGATGCCAAGCTAGCCAACTTTTGTTTTTCAGAAGATGGCGCGTCAGTAGCGGCGGTGGATTTTCAATACATCGGCGCAGGCTGCGGGATGAAGGATGTGGTCTATCTGATCGGCAGTTGCCTCGACGAGCTGGCGTGCGAGCGGGAGGAGTCTGCGCTGTTGGATCTGTATTTCGGTGTTTTGCGAGGCGCATTAACTGCTCAAGGAACTGACCTCGATCTGGATGCGTTGGAGTGCGATTGGCGCGCGCTTTATCCGGTGGCATGGACGGACTTTCATCGTTTCTTAAAAGGCTGGAGCCCTGGGCATTGGAAAATCAATGGCTACAGTGAGCGCTTGGCGCGTCAAGTGGTCGCCAGTTTACAGGAAGCTGCACAATGAGATTGAGCGCGGAAGATTTGATCCAGCTTGCTGGATGCGCAGCGACTGCAGTGATGGAGGCAGGCGTCTTGATTGCTCAGTACGATGGTCGTGAGGTTTTGGTGCAGCACAAGGCTGGCGGGGAGAGTCTCGCCTCGCAGGTAGTGACGGAGGTGGATGAGTTGAGTCAGGCAATTATCCTAAAGCACTTGCAGCCGACTTGTGCGGCCTTCGATCTCGCACTGTTGACTGAAGAGCAGCCCGATGATGGTAGTCGTTTAGAGAAGGATGCATTCTGGTGTATTGATCCGCTCGATGGGACTTTACCATTTACGGAGTCGATTCCTGGTTATGCGGTTTCGATTGCATTGGTGGCTCGGGATGGTACGCCGTTGATTGGGGTGGTCTATGATCCATCGACTGGCACTCAGTATCAGGCAGTGCAGGGGCAGGGTGTGTTGCGTAACGGACTGATTTGGCAGCTAAAGCCACCGAACCCATTGGCGCCGCTGCATTTCATTTCAGACCGCAGCATCGTGAGTCACCCGCAGTTTGACGCGGCGCTGGGGCAGCTGAAGTCCTTGGCGGCTGAACGCGGCCAAAGCCCATTAGAGACGACTTTGACGGGTGGTGCGGTGATGAATGCGTTGTGGGTATTGGAGCGTTCGCCTGCGTGTTATTTCAAATTCCCCAAGCCGCAGGCTGGTGGCGGGAGTCTCTGGGATTATGCTGCGACGGCGTGCATCTACGCAGAGTTGGACGCGTGGTGCAGCGATGTTGCCAGGCGGCGCTTGGACTTAAACCGAGCAGATTCTACATTCATGAATCACCGCGGCGTGTTATTTGCCACGGATCGTGAATTGGGGCAGGCCTTGCTGGCTGTACTTGTCGAACGTAGTGATGGCGATTGAGGAGACGTGTTCCCCACAGTATTATAAATCAAAGCCGGATTCGGAGTTTGGTTTAGCAGCCTAAACTCACATGCGCTCCAACGGCTTAATGCCGAGCAGCTCTAGACCGGTCATCAGTACGGTGCGGGTTCGTGCGCAGAGTAACAGGCGGCGAGCCTTAACCGCGGTATCGTCGACCATCACCTTGTCGGCATTGTAGAAGCTGCTGTAGGCACCAGCCAATTCATACAAATAAGTGCAGAGAAAGTGCGGACGCAGATCATTGAGCGTTAGCTCCAGTGCAGTGACGAAGCCCATAATCTTACGCGCGAGCGCAAGTTCGGCCTCAGTCTCTGCTTGGCTCGCAGCTTCGATTGGCGCTTCGGGATCGACGCCGACTTTGCGGAAGATACTGTTGATACGAGCCACTGCGTAGAGCAGATAGGGCGCGGTATTGCCCTCGAAGCTGAGGAGGCGATCCCAACTAAAGACGTAGTCTTGTGTGCGGTTACTGGAAAGGTCGGCGTATTTTATTGCACCAATGCCAACTGACTCAGCGATCTCGCGACGCTCGGCTTCGTCGAGGTCTGGATTCTTCTCGGTGACGACGTCGAAGGCGCGGTTGCGGCCTTCGTCGAGGAGTTCCTGGAGTTTTATCGACTCGCCGGACTTGGTTTTAAAGGGCTTCTTGTCGGCCCCGAGAATGGTGCCCCAGAAGACGTGGTTCATCTCTGGCTGCGCATAGCCCTTGGCCTTGAACCATTTTTCAGTGGTCAGAAAGAGCTGCTGGAAGTGATCTTGTTGGCGGGCGTCGGTCAGGTAGATGATCTCGTCGGCCTTAAACTCTTCCAAGCGATAGAGCACGGTCGCCAGATCGGTGGAGGCGTAGTTGCTAGCGCCGTCTTGCTTACGAATGTTGAATGGAAACGGGCGCTCGTTCTCGCGCGAGAATTTTTTAATCTCGTCGTGCCAGACGACCAGTGCGCCGTCGCTTTGTTCGGCTAGGCCGATTTCGGTCAACTCGGCGTAGATGCGTTGCACTTTGTCGCGGTAGAAGGATTCGCCGAGGGTGATGTCGATCTCGACGCCGATTTGCACGAATAGCTTTTCAAACGCGACCTTGGAGATTTCGACGATTTGGTCCCAAAGTACGGTGTTCTCGGTATCGCCATTTTGTAGGAGCACGAGCTCGTTGCGGGAAATATCGCGCAGTTCGGGCTGCTTGATTTCGAGGGCGCTGCCGTCTTTGTAGAGTTGATCGAGGGTGACAAGGGCATTTTCGCCAAGCTCGGAAAGGTCGATGCCGTCGCGCTTGATCTTCATGATCAAAGTGCCGAAGTTGGTGCCCCAATCGCCGATGTGGTTGTCGCGAATTAGGTCGGCTCCACAGAAATCGAGCAGGCGGGCGATGGCCTGGCCGATCACCATTGGGCGCAAGTGGCCGATGTGTGCTTGCTTAGCGGTATTGGCGCTCGGGTAGTCGATGATGACTTTGCGTCCGTCCTTGAGCGCTTTAGCGCCGCTTTGGTAGTCCTCTTTGGTGGAGAACGCGAGTTGCCACTGCCAGATAAACTCTGGCGTGAGCGTAAAATTGATGAAGCCAGGGCCAGCTATATCGAGCGTCACGAACGCAGCGTCGAATTCGTCGGAGGCTTCTGCCGCGGCAATCAGGCGGATAGCTAGTTCGCGCGGATTAAGCCCGTTCTTCTTGGCAAAGGCGAGCACGCCATTGGCCTGATAGTCACCGAAACGTGGATCAGCAGGGCGCACGCCGGGCACAAACTCCGAGCCGAAGCCCTCTGTTTGAGCTGCGATTGTCGATAGCGCACTTTCGATTGCCTTAGATGGGTTGAACCAAACCTTCATGGGAAGCAGAGCAAAATCCAGAGCGCTCGGCGTCAAGCCCTGCTTTTGGGAACTTTCTGTTTGAGTCGAATACTTATGTCAGTTTGCCCGAGCATGCGGTAAGGTTCTATTTCTAGGATCCCGTTATTTAGGCTCGACAATACACCTTCTAATCGCCTAATATATAAATGTTTATGCCTTTCTTCTAGAAAGGCAGATCTATTGATTCCTACATTTTTATTAAATGAGAAAGAATATTATCAGCGCTCGTAAGTTCATCAAGCCTTCCTTCAGCCATCTAGTTGAAAAGAAGCGTGACGGTGGCGAATTCTCCGACGCGGAGATTCGCTACATCGTCGATTCCATTTTGGATGATGACCTTCCCGAATTTCAACAATCGGCTCTAGCAATGGCTATCTTTTTCCAGGGTATGTCTGCTCAAGAGACAGCTATTTTTGCTGAGGAAATGATGCTGTCTGGTGAGGTGATTGACTTGACTGGCATCTCCCGCCCGAAGATCGACAAATACTCAACTGGTGGTGTTGGTGATAAAACCACTCTTGTGCTCGGTCCGCTCGCAGCTGCTTGTGGCGTGGTCATGCCAACCATGAATGGTGTTGATGAAGAGCACGTTATTAGTAATCTTGATAAGCTTTCCTCAATTCCAAATTTCAATCCAATCCTGGATTTGGAGGGCTTTAAAGCTCAGTTGCAGACTGTTGGTTGTACTTTTATTAAGCAAGATCCGGAGATTTCTCCAGTCGACGCGAAATTTTACAAATTACGTCAGTTGACTGGCACGATTCCGAGTTTGCCGTTGATCACCGGTAGTGTGCTCAGCCGCAAGTTGGCTGAAGGTGCGGAAGGCTTGGTAATTGATGTGAAGTGGGGTAACGGTTCGTTCATCAAGGATGTCGAGCAAGCCAAGCAGTTGGCACGTTCGATTACCCGTGTTGGTCGATCAATGAAGCGCCGTTGCGTGGCATTGGTGACTGATATGAATCAACCGCTCGGTGATACCGTTGGTACTGGCTTAGAAATTAAAGAAGCGATTCAGCTGCTCAAGGGTGAGGGGCCGGAGGATTTGCAAGAGTTGGTGCTCAAGCTCGGAATGGAAATCGTGCGCCTCGCTGGGGTCGCGGGTTCGACACTCTCCGCAAAGCAGACTGTGCAACGCCACCTTAAAGATGGTTCCGCTCTGCAGAAGTTTAAAGATATGGTCGCGGCGCAAGGTGGTGATATTTCTGTGATCGATGATCCCGATAAATTCCCAACAGCGAAGCACGTGCGTAAGTTGCCTGCTCCTAAGCGCGGCTATGTTCACACTATTAATGCTGGTCTGATCGCCGAAGGCGTGCAGAAGTTGGCGATGAAGAAGAATGGCAAATACGATCCTGCGGTGGGTGTTTCTGAGATCAAGAAGGTCGGCACACAGGTCAAGCAAGGTGAGCCGTTGATGATGATCCATTACAATGACGAAGCTAAGATGGAAGAAGCACTGGAGTACCTTAAGACGGCTTACCGCCTCGCTCCCAAGCGCCCGAATCCACCGTTGCTGATTGTCGAACGCGTCGCATAAATCACGCTACATTTTTCACAAAAGCCCCTGCCGTTATGACTGGGGCTTTTTTGTGCGCGCGAGCGGCAGTACGCGGAGCCAACCGTAGCAAATCAGTTTCATTTAATCGAAGCTGGCTGGTGTAGTTTGGGCTTTACGCTGAGCGTGTCGGCAAAAAATGCTTCAAGCACGGCGCCTTTCAGGCGAACACAGCACTGCCACGCGCGGTCTTCGCGCAAAGCAAGCTCCGATCACGGATACGGTCAATTTGAATGATCAAAGCCAATCTCTATTTGCGGAAACGTGGTGATACCTGAATAATTGGCTGGGTAGTTTGGGGCGGGCAGCTCTACTCGATGCCACTGACTCCAAATGTCACATGCAGTTGGATTTTTCGAACGATCTCGCATTTGAAAGGTGATGGAGGCTAGACAAAACGAAATTCGCCTTCATATTATTTAAGTTTATGAAGATTTATATGAATGATAAGTTGGTCGATGCCAGCGAGGCGAGAGTTTCGGTGTTCGATCATGGGCTACTCTATGGTGACGGTATTTTTGAAGGTATTCGCCTCTATGATGGCTGTGTGTTCAAGCTCGATGAGCATTTGGAGCGATTAGAGTATTCGGCCAAAGCGATCATGCTCGAATTATCTTGGACGCGCCAAGAGATCTCGGATGCGCTGTGCGAGACTTGCCGTGCGAATGGCTTAAAAAATGGCTATATTCGTTTGGTCGTCACGCGTGGTGTCGGCAGTCTTGGGCTTTCAATCAAGAACTGCAACGAACCTCAATTAATTATTATTGCTGATACGATCCAATTGTATCCTCAGGAGTTTTACGACAATGGCCTGAAGATCATCACCGTACCGACGCGGCGTTGCAACCCTTCGGCACTGCCTCCAGCAGTGAAGTCGCTCAACTACCTAAACAACATTCTGGCTAAAATCGAAGCACAGCACCTTGGCTATCACGAGGCGATTATGCTCAATGATCAGGGCTATATTGCGGAGTGCACTGGTGATAACATTTTCATCGTGCATAAGGGCGAGTTGATCACACCAGCTGCAAGTTCCGGTGCCTTGAAGGGCATTACCCGCGATACTGCATTAGCGATTGCTGATGACCTGGGTATTCCCTGGCGCGAGGCGAATATGACGCGCTACGACGTCTGGGTGGCCGATGAAGTGTTCTTGACTGGCACGGCTGCCGAGATCGTGCCAATCGTTGAGATTGATGCGCGCGTGATTGGCAATGGTAAGCCTGGCCCAGTCACAGCGAAATTCCTCGAGAATTTCAAACGCCGTGTCATGGTTGAGGGCACGATGCTTTAATGTGAGTGGTAATGGTGGATTCTGGCGATTGCAGCCTTGCTCAAGTATTTGCTTAGAAGCTGGGCACATCTTTCGTTGGTAACTGTCAAAAGCTCATAAACCTCTTGATAAAGCGAATTTGATTACCTTGAATCTAAGTTTTCGCTTTGCCAAGTAATCCGTATTTTATACTATACACTATATGGCTAAGAATTTAAAGTGCAGCATCTGTGATCAAGAAGCCACCGTGCATCTGACGCAGATCGTTAATAATAAGATCCACAAAGTGGATCTCTGTGAGTCTTGTGCTCAAAAGAAAGGAGTCACAGACCCTGAAGGCTTTTCGTTGGCAGACTTGATGTCGAAGACACCGCTCGCGCCTGTCCTTGGCGAGGCAAAGTTGGTGTGCCAAAGCTGTGGGCAGGAATCGGCTGATTTTCGCCGCACGGGGCGCTTGGGGTGTTCGGTTTGCTATCAGGTCTTTAGATCATTGGTCTTTCCGGCACTTGAAGAGATGCATGCGGGAACCGTGCACAAAGGCAAGGTGCCAACGGTCGGGTTGAGTCGTCAATCGAGTCAAATACAGTTGAAAAATTTACTGGATTCGCTGGCACGTGCTGTTGCTGAGGAAGCCTTCGAGGATGCCGCTAAATTCCGTGACCAAATCAAAGTGATCAAAGAGGCGGAAGAGTTGGAGGTCTCCCCTAAATGATCGAATCACTCATCAATTATGAGCGCGCTGAGTTGGCGCAGGCAGTCAAGAAGGCGGCTCCAGTTGTGCTTAGCACTCGAATTCGACTGGCCAGAAACTTAGTCGGTCAGCCATTTCCCGAACGTGCGGATGTCTTACAGCGCCGCGATGTACTCACCCGTTGTGCAGATCAACTGAGTGCGCTGCCGCAGATGAACAAGGGCAGCTTTTTTGATATCGCAGATTTATCCGTCTTGGAGAAGCAAGTGCTAGTTGAGCGTCACCTGATCAGTCGAGAACTGTGCGACGGCGAAGAAGGCACTGGGGTTTACATCAATAAGGGGCAGACTTGCTCGGTCATGATCAACGAGGAAGATCATCTGCGAATTCAGTTTTTGAAGGCTGGCTTCAATTTGAAATCAGTCTGGAAGTTGATCGATACGTTTGACTCGGAGTTGGAAAAGACCATCGACATGGCGTTTTCTGAGGATTTCGGCTATTTAACCGCTTGTCCTACAAACTTGGGCACCGGATTACGTGCGTCTGTGATGATGCATTTGCCCGGGCTGGTGATCTCTGGCCAGATGGAGCGTGTGATTCGTGCGGTCCGCCAATTGGGAATTACTGTGCGTGGCCTATTCGGTGAAGGCTCAGATGCCAGTGGCCACATTTTTCAGATTTCAAATCAACAGACTTTAGGTGAGAGCGAATCCGATATTTTGGAAAGTCTAGCAAATGTGCTTAAGACGGTGATCGATCATGAGTTAAACGCGCGCTTCAAGTATCTCGAAGAAAATCGCGCGAAGTTGCTCGATCAAATTGGCCGTGCCTTTGGTGTGCTGAAGAATACACACGTCATCGCTTCGGACGAAGCGCTGAATTTACTTTCATTTATTCGCTTAGCAGTCGATTTCGGAATGTTGCCAGAAGCGAATCGTGCCGACGTCGATCGCCTTGTGATTGAGAGTCAGCCTGGGCATGTGCAGTTTGCTGCGCAAGAGGGGATCGCACCCGAGGCTCGAGATATTGCGCGTGCAGACAAACTTCGGCAAGAATTTTTAAATCTACCGGCTCTAGCTTTTGACAAGTTGGAAGAACAGGAGTAACGATTAGCAAACTACATTACTATGGAACCAATGAATAACTTTACTCCGCGAGCACAACAAGTGCTCGCTTTGGCTCGAAAAGAAGCGGATCGCTTTCACCATAACTACGTCGGAACTGAACACCTATTGTTAGGACTAATTAATTTAGGACAGGGGGTGGCCGTGAACGTACTTCAAAAAATGGGGCTCGACTTGCAGACTGTGCGCGCAGCAGTTGAAAAACAGGTTGGTATGGGGCCAGAGAGTAAACCTTCTGGGAATATACCATACACGCCTCGGGTTAAAAAGGTATTGGCGCTGGCTGGTAAAGAAGCCAAGGCCCTGAATCATTCGTATGTCGGCACAGAGCACGTTTTGCTCGGATTGTTGCGCGAAGGTGAGGGCGTTGCTGCACGCGTGCTTAAATTGCTCGAAGTTGATATTGAGCGCTGCCGTAATGAGATTCTTTCAGAACTGGACCCCAATTTCTCCGGAGATCCAGAAGAAGCTGCCGCAGGCCCAGGCCCCGGGGCATCGGATGAGAAGAAAGAATCCAAGACCCCTGCGCTGAAAGCGTTTGGACGCGATTTAACTGAGATGGCTAAAAAGGGCGAACTCGATCCAGTGATTGGTCGTAAGGATGAGATTCGCCGTGTGGTTCAGATCCTGTGCCGTCGCACGAAGAGTAATCCGGTTATTATTGGTGAAGCGGGCGTGGGTAAGACTGCGATTGTTGAAGGCTTGGCGCTAGAAATTGCCTCAGGTGTCGTTCCAGAGATTTTGGCAGATAAGCGTGTGATCACACTAGATTTGGCACTCATGGTCGCTGGCACGAAATATCGTGGTCAGTTTGAAGAGCGTATCAAAGCAGTGATGGATGAGATTCGACGCGCCAAGAATGTGATTATCTTCATTGATGAGCTGCATACTATTGTGGGTGCTGGTGCTGCCGAAGGCGCAATGGATGCCTCGAATATCTTTAAGCCGGCATTGAGCCGCGGTGAACTGCAGTGTATCGGTGCCACCACTCTTGCGGAATATCGTAAATACATTGAAAAGGACAGTGCTTTGGATCGCCGCTTTCAGTCAGTCAAGGTCGACGCTCCTTCAGTCGAAGACACGGTTTTAATCTTAAAGGGCATCCGGAGTAAATATGAAGATCACCATAAAGTGAAGTTCACTGACGGTGCACTGGAGGTAGCAACTAAACTATCTGAACGTTATATTACTGCTCGTTTCTTACCTGATAAAGCTATCGACATCCTGGACGAAGCAGGTGCGCGTGCACGTATCGAGTCGCTGAAGCGTCCCCCGGAAATCGAGGAGATGAATGTGACGATTGAAGATGTCTGTGCGAAAAAAGAAGATGCGATTAGTGGGCAGCACTTCGAGGAGGCCGCTAAATTCCGCGATGAGGAAAAGCAACTACGTCAAAAACAAGTCGACATTATCGATGAGTGGAAGAAGAGCCGCGAAGAGACCAAAATCGTGGTGGACGAAGAAGATATGCTCGAAGTGGTTTCTGCGTGGACGGGTATACCGCTGTCACGCATGGAGCAAAAAGAAAGCAAAAAGTTGCTCAAGCTCGAGAGTCATTTACAGACTGAGGTCATCGGCCAAAATATGGCGACCGAAGTGGTCTCCAAAGCGCTTCGTCGTTCTCGTGCTGACTTAAAAGACCCGCGCCGTCCGATTGGTTCGTTTATGTTTCTTGGGCCCACTGGTGTCGGTAAAACATTACTAGCAAAAGTGTTAGCGGAAGAGATGTTTGGTAATCAAGATGCCATCATTCAGATTGATATGTCTGAATATATGGAAAAGTTTTCAGTTTCACGTTTGGTGGGTTCACCCCCGGGCTATGTAGGTTACGAAGAGGGTGGTCAGTTGACTGAAGCAGTTCGCCGCAAGCCATATTCAGTGGTCTTGTTTGACGAAATCGAGAAAGCTCATCCAGACGTAGTTCAGTTGCTCTTGCAGGTGCTCGAAGAAGGCCGTCTGACAGATAGTCTCGGACGTAAGATCGATTTCCGTAATACGATTTTGATTATGACCTCGAATGTGGGAGCTGAAATTCTTCAACGTAACACGTCGATGGGCTTCGGTATCGAAGATAATGCTGAGAATGAATATGAGAAGATTCGCGAGAAGATTCTCGATGAGACCAAGCGTGTCTTTAAACCAGAGTTTTTGAATCGCTTGAATGAGTTGGTGATTTTCAAGTCACTTGGACGTGAGGATATGAAGGCAATCGTCGAGCTCGAATTGCGTAACGTGTCGAATCGTTTGAAGGACCAAGGTCTGGTGTTTGATTTCTCGGAGGCAGCAAAGTCATTCTTAATCGATAAAGGATACGACGTGAAATATGGTGCGCGTCCACTGCGCCGTGCGATTGAGCGTCATCTCGAAGATTCTTTGGCTGAAGCCATTCTCGGAGGAGAAATCAAAGGTGGTGAAGTCATTCAGGTCGATGTGCAGGATGATCATCTGAGTTTCGAGCAAGAACAGCACGTGTCCGGTGCCGCCGGTTCATAACTGTAACAAGTTTCTAATTACAAAAAGGCTGCAGGTGACTGCGGCCTTTTTTGTCGATGTGCGGCTACTCGTGCGACTACTTGGGTTGGAAGAAGCGTTGCTGCTTTTCGCTGATCGGCAGGCCGACTTTATCCATTGCTTTCAACATATCTTCCCATGCCATGCGCTTAGTCTTCATCGTATCATTAAAGAGCAGATAAGAGGGCTGGAAAGTGAAGACAAGGGGGATTTTCTCGAAGGTTTGCCATGTGCCACGAATAGCGGCCATCTTACGATTGGGACCTGCTCCTAATAAGCCTAGGACAGTCGCGTTGCCAAGGCCAATGATGACTTTAGGCTGCACGATTTCGAGTTGAGCCTTCAAGTAGGGCAGGCAAAATTCCATTTCGTCCTGAGTGGGTGGGCGATTGCCGTAGGGCTTATCGTGTTCCGGTCGCCACTTTAGGATATTGGTCATATAAACCGCCTCACGCGAGAGACCCATGGCACTTAATATTTTGGTTAAGAGCTCACCGGACTTTCCTTGGAAGGGACTGCCCACTGCTGCTTCTTCCTCGCCGGGGGCCTCGCCACAATAAAATATATCAGCAGTGAGGGCACCCTCGCCGAAGACGATTTTTTCGCCCGGTCGCAGCCGCTCCTTGCATGCCGGCGAGTTCTCCACCTGCTGTTGGAGCCATTGCATTTGAGTCGCGGCGTTGCCTTCCGGTAGTTCGACCGTTGCGGCGTTGGGCAGCGGGGTGGTTGTGGGCACAGCTTTTTTACGTGGTGCTAGCTCCTCTGGAGCTGGTGCGTTGGGCTTATGGCCCGAGTTCATTGCGGCTTGCAGGTCAATGGCGGGCACGGGCGGCGCGATTGGCTGTGCCGCTGGAGTCGCAATGGGTGCCAGTAATGCCATTGTGCTGTCTTCGATGAAGACACGATCCATTCCTTCAAGCTGTAAGCGCTTGAGTTCCTCATAGATTGGATCGAGATCGGTAGACATATTGCTGAACCTTGACCAAGCAGCCACGAGCGTCCAGCTACTTTTCTGGTGCGAGGCGAATTATGTATTTGCACGCGTTATCAGCGGCATCGATTAACGGTGAATTGCCTGTTGGCGTGTTTGCATCGGACGGATCATTTGAACGACTACTGGGAGGACTGACAGTGCGAGGATCAAAAAAGCGAACAGAATTAGGCTTTCAACTGCACCCTGTACAAAGAGAATTCCAGCGCCGATTAACCAACCAATGCCGCTGAGTGTGTCGCTTAGAGTGCTATTTAACAGACTTTGAACCAAGTAGCTAGCGCCAAGAAAGACTGCTAATAGAGATGGAATGCTATAGGGGTTGATACTTTGTGATGTGAATACCACGACAAGGGCGATGAGCATTGCGATTGCCGATGTGCCCCAGATGACTAGATTGCGCTGCAAGCTTTTCTGAAAACTGCTTTCTTGAGACTTTATTCGCAAAAATACGAATGTAGCAACAGCTGCCATGGTGAGTGTGAGGGTCCATACGTAGAGCACTGAATTAATTGGCACTGCATACACTTGAACGAAGTATTCCAGTGTGAAGCATTTTGCGAAGATCAGCCCCCATAGGATGACAATTAGTGATTTGTTGTGTGTGGTGGTATGTCTGGATACGGTCATGATTTTACTTTAATCAATTATCTCAAGAGTGCGACGCAGTGCTGTATTATGAATTTATTTTTATTATTATACTGGGTTGATCATGGCTATGAGCATACAGCCAAAATTCTTAATTAAAAATAGCTCTTGGTCTTTGAATATAATTTATACCCTTTATGCTAGAATGAGATATTAAGAAAAAGGTATTTTTTTTTTACTTATACCGCTTCACTGAGAATTAGTTTCCGCTCAATAAAGCAGTGTGAACCAGCCTTTTAGGGATTGAGATTTAAGTGTTATTTATCGTGCCTTAAAAAGCCAAGCCCCTGAACTCTGATTGGTGCCAAGACCTTCGAAAGGTGATCGAAGCACGCAGAGCTTAGGCCTCGTCGTTGCTGAGCAGAAAAGGGTGCAGTGCTGATAGCATTCGCTCGGGGACAGAACCGACGATGTAAGTTCCGTCATCTCGCGCCTCTTCTTTGCGCACGCCACCTTCGCGGTGTAGGCGAGCGACTAAGTCATAACGATCATGCGGTATGAGCAAGCGCAGTTGCGCAAAGTCACTTTCGACAATGGCTTCGATGCACTCTAGCAATTCAGGGATACCTTCCCCGGTCTGTGCGCTGACAAAGAGTGCTTCTGGATACCTAAAAGACAGGGTAAGGCGTATATCCTCACTCCAAAGGTCGTCGATTTTGTTGAAGACCGTAATGATTTTCTTTTTATCGGCACCGAGTCCATTGAGTACCGAAAGGGTGGTTTCTGCATGGGCTTCGATCTCCGGGCTGTTAACATCCAGCACATGAATCAAAAAGTTAGAGACAACCGCTTCCTCTAGAGTCGCTTTAAAAGCATTGACTAAGCGGTGTGGCAGATTGCGCACAAAGCCGACTGTATCGGTTACAATGAGAGGCTGCCCACTTGGTAGCGGGCAACGGCGCGAGGTGGGGTCGAGCGTGGCGAACAGCTTGTCCTCCACGAGAATGTCCGAATTTGTTAACTGGTTAAGTAACGAAGATTTACCGGCATTGGTGTAGCCAACGATTGCGCAGGTCGGCACGGGCACGGTCATGCGCTTTTTGCGCTGCACATGACGTTGCTGGATCACGCTTTCGAGCTCACGCTTCACGCGTGTGATTTGTGTGCGCACCATGCGTTGGTCCAGCTCTTGCTGGGTCTCGCCAGCATCTCGTTGCGTCGAGCCACCGCCACGTTGACGACTTAGGTGCGTCCATGCGCTTTTCAGGCGTGGTAAATTGTATTCGAGACGCGCCAATTCCACTTGCAAGACAGCTTCTTTGGTTTGCGCACGCTTGCCAAAAATATCGAGAATCACCTCTTGGCGATCGATGACCAAGATATTGTCATCCGCGGCTTGCTCCCAGTTCCGCTGCTGTGCTGGAGTGAGCTCATTATCTAACACGATGACGTCGCAATTATGCGCTTTCGCTTGTTCGATCATCTCTTCGGCCTTGCCTGTACCAAGCAGGAATTTTGCCTGAGGTTTACGGATTGAGAGTTGTACTTCGTGCTGTATGCCGATGCCGAGGGTGGTGACGAGTTCACGCAGCTCATCGAGGAGGCTGCGTGTCGTTGCGTCGTCCCGACCGGGAAGGGTGATGCCGATGAGCATGGCCCGTTCGACCATTCGTGGTTTTTCTTTAACGTCGTGCACTAGGTTTTGGTTTTAAATGAGTGATTTAAATAATCTACTACCTTTGTTTCTTAAAACAAACCTGAATTGTAAGCATTTTTTAAGTTCGCGCAAAAGCCTGTGAATGGTTCAAGTTTTCGAATGCTTAAAGCTCATGACCTGTTTGATTTTCCCGAGTCCTTGCCATTTAAGCGAGTCTTCTCTACCGAACTCGCTCCGTGGCAGTGGATACCGCTGATTGCTCAGGCACTGAACGCATTCCAGTTTGAATCGCTTCGAGGTGAGATCCCCCCTGGGCTACATGTAGAAGGGCAGGTTTTTATTCATCCATCAGTTAAGTTGCCGCCATTTGGTTCGATCACTGGCCCTGCTTATATCGGCGAGGGCTGTGTATTGCGACCAGGCGTTTATATTCGTGGCTTCGTGATTGCGGGTGCGAATTGTGTGTTGGGTAACTCTTGTGAATTTAAAAACTGCCTGCTCCTGGATGGAGTGCAGGTACCCCATTTTAGTTATGTTGGCGACAGTGTACTCGGCAATAAAGTGCACTTGGCCGCTGGAGTCACGTGTTCGAATCTACGTCTAGATCAATCCGAAGTGCCTGTGCAGTTGCCAGATGGTTCGCGCTGTGGTTCTGGCCTGCGTAAACTCGGTGCACTCGTCGGTGATGGCGCGGAGGTGGGCTGCCATTCGGTGTTGAATCCTGGATCAATCCTTGGGCGACGCTCACTGGTAATGCCGACGATGGCGTTTCGCGGTTATCTAAAGGCGAATTCAATCGCCTCCATTAAGGAGAAAATCGAGACTGTTTCGCGTAACGACTGAGCTAGCTCGACTTGCGCTACAAACCGAAGGCTGCTTTGAGTTCGACCAGACTGCTGAAGGCTGCTTCAGCTCCAGCCGCTAGCATCTCGTCGGTGCTATGTGCGCCGGTGGCGATGCCGTAGCAGGGGAGCCCCGCATTGTGAGCGGTTTCGATATCAGTTGGTGAGTCGCCGATCATGCAAGCACCTGTTGCGGAGGCGTTGATTTGATCCAATACATAGCGCGTCAGTTCTACCTGTGGCTTGTGCCAATCCGTGTCGGTGTTGCCGATGCAGATGGGTATGTATTTGGAGAAGCCGGCATATTCGCTGACTCTGCGAGCAGTGTCACCGTGTTTATTAGTGAAGATGACTTGCGCGATATTTGCTTTATTGGCGCTTTCGATCAGCTCCAGTCCGCCGGGTAAGATAATCAAACCATCGAACATGATCTCTGGGAAGCGTAGCCGAAAGCGTTTCGCAGCTTCGTCTAAGCCTGCATCATCAATAAACAACGCCATGGTTGATGCCATCGGCCCACCGAGGCTTCGGCGTATCACTTCGGGGTCGGGAATGCCGCCACCCATTGCTTCGATGACGTCGCCGTAAGCACGAATGATCGCAGCTGTTTGGTCGATCAAGGTGCCGTCCATATCCCAAAGGATTGCCTTTGGCCGTGAGAGTGTCGGAGTCAGTGGCATCTAGGCTTTGCTGGTTTCGGGGGTGAGATTGAATAGTGCGGCTCCAAGCTCGTATAGGTCTGCATAGATGCCGGCTGCTTGTGTTGCCGCAGACAATTCAGCTTTGGTATGGCTGCCTGTCGCGACGAGGTAAGTTTTGAGCTGGCCTGCTTCTGCGGCGGCGAAGTCAAAGGGCGAGTCGCCGATGAGAATAGTATCTTCGGAGGACGCTTTTAAGCATCCGAGTGCATGGGCAGTGAACTCTGGGTCGGGCTTGCGGTAAGGGGTGTCTCCGGTGCCGATAATCGCATCTAGGTACTGTGCCTGTCCTAGAAAGTCTAAAATTGCGCGCGATTGATTACCATTTTTATTGGTAAAAACAGCGAGCTGGTAGCCGCGTTGTTTAAGTTCGTTCAGTATCCAGTTGGATCCTGGTAGTGCGATCAGGTCTTCAAACATGAATTGCTCGAAGTGATTTTGGAATATTGGTAGCGCGGTATCGACGTATGCTTCACCCAGCAATATCCCAAGAGTCACTGGCGCAGAGCCACCGACAGTCGCTCGTACGGTGTCATAGTCTGACTCTGGCAGGTCGAGCTGCTGTTGTGTCAACACGACGCAACGATGAATGGTGGTAAAATGGTCTATCAGTGTGCCGTCTAAGTCGAAGAGTACTGTTTTCATATAAAAATATTTTGATTTAGCTCTATTGTTTGAGAAACTAGAGACCTTATGGGTGTTTTACGATTACTAGCAAGTGCACGTAAACGCTCATAGGCATTTAATGATGGGTATTGGCATCGTGAGTGCAGGACCATAGTTGTATTCAAGCTTAGGATTTATGGCACGAATCGAGTGGTTGCGCTTGCTCGCTTTATCCGTAATAGACAGCTGCGAGCAAGACCTTACAGATTAAGCTTTATCCGCGATTCGCTACTGCGGGTGGCTGGATTCAACTCCCTTTGAGTGGCGCGTTACGCGCTGACATCCTCGAGGTGTAATTAGGGCGGGGAAATTTGCCATAGAGCTTGGAATCCTTTGCCAGCTCTCACTCAACTGGCAGAAATCGAGGTGGCTGTTGAGGGCCCTGCAGATCGGATTTTCAGTTCACTAAAAAAAAGATAAAATTCCTCTAAAGGACTATTGACAAGTGGGCGATCTGGAAGAGCATATCGGCTTTTCTTTAGGGATGTGCGCTTTGTATATTTCTCCAGATGGTGGCTATAGCTCAGTTGGTTAGAGCACCGGCTTGTGGTGCCGGGGGTCGCGGGTTCAAATCCCGTTAGCCACCCCATTTTATTCCGCAAATGTTAGTTCAAAGCCCGATGGGCATAGGAGCATCATAGCTGGCGCGTTGTGCCATTGGTTTGCTTCGTACGGATAGGCTTTACTGTAATCGCTACCTTTTTGCGCTGCGTAGCTCGAACTAGGTGAATGAATGATTCACATTTTTGTCTCTCAATCACTGCCAGCCAAGTGCTTGCTGTTTCGTGGTAGCAACAAAAAAAGTCCCCGCTCTTTCGAGTCGGGGACTTTTGTTAGAAGTATGTTGCGGTAAGCTTATTTGCGTTTCGCTTCTTCGCGCTCAAGCGCTTCCTTGATGACGATTTCGGCAATATTCTTCGGACATGCTGCGTAGTGTGAGAACTCCATGGAGAACTGACCGCGGCCGGATGTCATGGTGCGAAGCGCACCGATGTAACCGAACATTTCACTCAAAGGAGCGTCTGCCTTGATGCGAACACCCGTGTTGGAAGGCTCTTGAGTCTTGATCATTCCGCGGCGGCGATTCAAGTCACCAATAACATCACCCATCTTTTCCTCTGTGCAGAAGACGTCGAGTTTCATGACTGGTTCAAGGATCTGTGGACCAGCCTTTGGAAGTGATTGGCGGTAGGCTGCCTTGGCTGCCGTCTCGAAAGCAACTGCCGAGGAGTCAACTGCGTGGAATGCACCGTCGAGGAGTGTGACCTTGAAGTCCAAGCAAGGGTAGCCGGCGAGCACGCCTTTTTCCTTGGAGAACTTGAAGCCCTTTTCAACTGCTGGCCAGAATTCGCGAGGAACGTTACCACCGACAACTTTGGATTCGAATTGGAAACCTTCACCTGGCTCGAGTGGCTCAAGCTTGTAGAGGATCTTAGCGAACTGACCTGAACCACCGGACTGCTTCTTGTGTGTGTAAGAGTCTTCGAGTGTGTTGGTGATACTCTCACGATAAGCAACTTGTGGCTTACCGATGATCGCTTCAACACCGTAAGTGCGTTTCAGGATGTCGACCTTAATATCGAGGTGAAGTTCACCCATGCCGCGAAGAATGGTTTCGCCGGAGTCTTCGTCGGTTTCGACGATGAAAGTCGGGTCTTCTGCGACCATCTTACCGATCGCGGTGCCCATCTTCTCAGAGTGTGCTTGATCCTTAGGCTTAATCGCAATTGAGATAACGGGCTGAGGGAATACCATCGGCTCGAGAGTCGCTGGGTGTGCAGGGTCGCAAAGTGTGTGACCTGTTTGCACGGCCTTCATGCCGAGGAGTGCGACGATGTCGCCCGCTTGTGCGGAATCGACTTCATTACGCTCGTTGGCGTGCATTTCGATGATACGACCGATACGCTCTGTCTTACCTGTGAAAGTGTTGAGCACGTTGGTGCCCTTTGCAATCTTACCGGAGTAGATGCGGGTGAAAGTCAAGGCACCGTATTTGTCATCCATGATCTTGAATGCAAGTGCACGGAAAGGTGCTTTGACATCAACGATCGCGAACTCACCTGTTGGTGTGCCGTCAGCATTGACTTCAGGTTGTGGCTTCACTTCGGTTGGGCTCGGCAGGTAGTCGATTACGGCGTTGAGCACGTTTTGAACACCCTTGTTCTTAAAGGCAGAACCACAGAGAGTCGGGAAGAAATCGAGGTTGATCGTGCCCTTGCGGATGCACTTCTTAATGATAGCCATATCTGGCTCATTACCTTCGAGGTAAGCTTCCATCGCGTCGTCGTCTTGCTCAACAGCAGTTTCGATCAGCGCCGCGCGGTATTCTTCGACCTTGTCGACCATGTCCGCAGGGACGTCTTGGATCTCGTAAGCCATTGGGTCACCGGAGTTGTCCCATACCCATGCCTTACGTGTGAGGAGATCAACGACACCCTTGAGTGCGCTCTCTTCACCGATTGGCAGCACCATAACGAGTGGCTTTGCGCCAAGAATCGTTTTGACTTGCTCAACAACTTTGTAGAAATCGGCACCGATACGGTCGAGCTTGTTGACGAAGATCACACGAGCGACTCCGGAGTCATTGGCGTAGCGCCAGTTGGTCTCGGACTGAGGCTCAACGCCGCCGGAACCACAGAAAACACCGACGCCACCGTCGAGCACTTTGAGTGAGCGGTAAACTTCAACAGTAAAGTCAACGTGTCCTGGCGTATCGATGATATTGAATTGGTGGTCGTCCCAGAAACAGGTAGTCGCAGCTGATTGGATCGTGATGCCACGCTCTTGCTCTTGTTCCATGAAGTCAGTGGTCGCAGCACCGTCGTGCACTTCACCCAACTTGTGAATCTTGCCAGTGAGCTTCAAAATACGCTCGGTTGTCGTTGTTTTTCCGGCGTCAACGTGTGCGAAGATACCAATGTTTCTGTATTTTGATAGGTCGGTCATGATCTTATCTGATGTATTTTAGGAGAGTGTTTACTACGTTAAATGAGGGTTTTGCATACGCGAGTATCACCCACGAAATTCCAAAAAAAAGGCGGAGATTAGGGCTGATTCTGAATACTGCAAGGCAAGAAAACAGTGGATTCACTCGCTTGTATCGTTGTGGCGTTGATTTAATAGAATCAGGCTTTCTGGTTGAACTAATATGCATCTCTCAGGATCTTTCTAGTGTGATCCATGACTCCTACCATATTAACGGTCAATTTGTCGAATCCCCGCACTATAGCACGATCTCGGTGATCATCCCTGCCATCGGCGAAGCGATTTCGACGATCCCCTGACAGTTCGCCCGAGCAGTTCGTGGCCGCGATTGCTGCCGCAGTGGCCACTCAACCGAGCTGGCGGCACTACCAGCATTTTCCTAGAAAAAGCATTTGCATGTGCTCGCGAATAAAATCCGTCAATAATTTGAACCTTTGGCCCATTTTATCATAAAAGAGCAGGCCAAAACACTGATTTTAGCTACGATTTTGAGCCAACAACACGGAATACGGACTTACATCGTCGGTATTCTCGAATGATATCAATGAGGCGATAAATCTATTCGAAGCACTTAACTTTGGCGAAACGTATATTAACTATGAGCGTTTCGAGTCGATAACGGTGATCACGCTGGTTGCCGCAAATCGGGCATCGGTGGTGCGGATACTAAGCACGGCGCGTATGGATTTATGCAGACACAGGGGTTTATCTCTAGCGCACGTAGCAGCTAAAAGAGCCACGCACTCGGCATGCTTGGCTAACCTTTATTGGACGCGCTTAGTAAGAGTTGGCACTACATCAGGCTGCTCTGCCGCGGTTTAGGTTTGCCCCAGAGCCCTTAAGCCCTTGTTTTTATCGGTTTTTCAATTCGTTCCCACTGATGACACCTGCACTCAAAATCTACGACACGACTCTACGTGATGGCACCCAAGGCGAAGGAGTTTCTTTTACTGTCGCGGCTAAAATTCGCGTCGCTGAGAAGCTGGACCAGTTTGGAATTGATTATATCGAAGGTGGTTGGCCGGGCTCGAACCCACGTGATATGGCGTTTTTCGAGAAAGCAAAGAAGCTTAAGTTGAAGCATGCCAAGATCGTTGCTTTTGGTTCCACTCGTCGCGCTGGTCTTAAGGCCGGGGAAGATCCGCAGTTGCAGCTATTGCTCGATGCGAAAACACCGGTAGTCACCATTTTTGGTAAGACTTGGTTGCTGCATGTCACGGAGATTATCCGCACGACTGCCGAAGAGAATCTTAAGATGATCGAAGACTCGGTACGCTTCCTGACTAATAATGGTCGCGAAGTGATTTACGATGCGGAGCACTTTTTCGATGGCTATTGCGACAGCCCAGAATACGCGATCCAAACCCTTGAAGCCGCGCAACGTGGTGGTGCGATCAACTTGACACTTTGCGACACCAATGGCGGTCAGCTTGTCAGTCAGATCCAAGCAATTGTCAGCAAGGTCGTGGCACATTTCCCGAATACGCCTGTTGGCATGCATTGTCATAATGATTCTGGTCTCGGAGTAGCATTGTCGCTCGCGGGGATCGAATCAGGCGCAGCTCTGGTGCAGGGCACGATGAATGGTTTCGGTGAGCGTAATGGTAATGCCAATCTCAGTACTATTATCCCAAATTTGATCTTGAAGATGGATGCGGATCTGAACTGCGCACCTAACTTGAATAAACTGCGTGATCTTTCGTTGTTTGTCGATGAGATGGCCAATCGTGCCTCGGATTCGACATTGCCATTTGTTGGCGCGAGCTCTTTTGCTCATAAGGGAGGGGTACATGCGGATGCCGCCGCAAAAGTAAAACACAGCTACGAGCACATCGCGCCAGAGCTGGTGGGTAATCACACACGGGTGTTGGTTTCCGATATGTCCGGGCGTAGCAGTGTAATGATGAAGGCTAAGGAAATTGGGGTCGATCTCGACTCGCGTTCGCCGGAGTTGAAAGAATTTCTCGGTGAGTTGAAGGAGCTAGAATTTAAAGGCTACGAATACGAAGCTGCCGATGCATCTTTCAAATTACTGCTGAATCGATTTCTAAAAGGTAAAGAGCCTAATTTTGAGCTTGTTGGCTATCGTGTGACGGTGAGTCACCTAGCGACTTCAGGTCGAGTCGTATCTGAAGCAACTGTGCAGGTCAAGATTGGCGACGAAGTGCATCATACAGTGGCCGAGGCCAATGGCCCTGTCGGCGCGCTTGACCATGCCTTACGTAAAGCGATCGCGCCCGTGTTCCCAGAGATCATGGCGGTTGAACTGATCGACTATAAAGTGTGCATTCTCGAGACTGAGCAGGGGAGCGATTCGATCACTCGTGTGTTGATTGAGTCCACTGACGGCGAAGCGACTTGGGGTACTGTCGGTGCCAGTGATAACATCATCGATGCCACATGGCGCGCGTTGGTGGACTCCGTAGAATATAAGATCCTGCTTGATTCGGAGGCGTAGGCCGTGAACTGGGTCATCACGCTCCTCCCGCATGGGAGCGAACTTTCTGTTGCAGGTGAATGGTTTTACTTTTTGGTTCATCGTCGATTAGTGGGAAAGTCTCGATTGAAACGACAGACCGTTTCATCTAATAGGCAACCGGTCCCTAATCGGGGCTTGTTTGAGCCATTGGCCGCAATAGGAGAGTGTGCGACTCGCCCACATTGAACCTGTGTTGCTGTAAGGAGGGCGAGTCGCCCACATTGATTCTGTGTTGCTGCCAAGGAGGGCGACTCGCCCACATTCATCTTCAATTACTGCAAAGGAGGACGATTCGCCCTCCCTGCTTTACTCACTAATCGAGCATGAATCTTGTTTTACGCGCCCATACACAATCGATCAGATTCAAACTGCATCGTCTCGATTGTCTCAAATGCATAAATCGCGTCAGCCATTACCCACTACCAACTCCGTGTCGGTGCAACGCGTAGCGTTTCGTAGCGACTGACATCAACTTCTTGCACAAAGCGACTTGGGTTGAGGCGTATCACCGTATTGCCTTGTTGATTGAGCATCGGGTAAGAAAGATAGAGTTCCTCCATGGCACGGGTGACGGCTACGTAGAATAGACGGCGCTCTTCTTCCAGGTCGCCATCATCGATGGTGCGCTTAAGTGGAAACAGTCCATCGGCAAGTCCGATGACAAATACGATCGGGAACTCCAGACCTTTAGCTTGGTGAATGGTGGTCAGACGCAGGCAGTTTAAGGCTTCAGTTGAGTCGCGCTCGTTACTTTCAGAGGCGAGCAGCACGAGCTGCGAGAGCAGTTCTTGCATTGTGTCGAAGCGGCTGGCGAAACTGATCAAACTTTGCAAGTCGTCGGCGCGTTCGGTCCAGTTCGGATAGATCTCGCGAATGAAGGAGCTATACCAGCCGTCGAGGGCGAGTTGCACGATCGCTTCGGGCGTTTCACTTGTCAGTGCCACGGACACTTCGCGAAGTGTTTCGGCCAAGGACGGCCATTCCTCCTTGGCGTCGTTGGGCACCTTTTTAAGTACTGCTGCGGATGTTAGGACTTCACAGAAATCCTTCTCCTCCTTCTCGGCGAGTTTTTTGGTGAATGCATGGATACGCTCTGCGGTCTTGGGTCCGACCTTGGGTAGCAGGCAAGTGAAACGTGCAAACGCAGAGACGTCGGCAGGGTTGGAGGCGAAGCGCAGCTGTGCAGAGAAGTCGCGGATGTGGGATTGCTCAAAAAAGCGCACGCCACTAGTGATTTGGTAATCAATACCACGGCGCGAGAGCTCCATTTGCAGATCCATCGCTTGGTAATGCGCGCGGTAGAGCACCGCGACTTCGGAAAGGTCACGACCTTCGTCGATCAGGCCTTCGATGCGCTGGATGATGAAATTGGCTTGGCCACGCGCATCCATGACAGGCGTGAAATAGGGCTTCTCACCATCGGGGCGCACGGGGCGCAGCTCTTTGGAGTAGCCCATGCCGGCTGGTTGTGCGGAGAGCACGGCGTTGGCAAATTCGAGAATTTGCGGAGAGCTGCGATAGTTCGTCTCGATCTTATGAATCGTCGCTCCGGGGTGGCGCTCGGTGAATCGCATGATGTTGTCAAAATCCGCACCGCGCCAGGTGTAGATACATTGAGCATCGTCACCTACGGCCATGATCTGGTGGTGCACGCCGAGGATGTCGACAATCTCGGATTGTAGGCGGTTGGTGTCTTGAAATTCGTCGACCAAAATGTGCTTGAAGCGTTGCTGATATTGCGCCGCTACCTCGGGGTGCTCGCGCAGGAGCTTAAGTAAGTACTCGAGCAGATCATCGTAGTCGACAACCTGATGCTCTAGCTTGGTTTTGCTGTAGACCTTGTAGATGTCGGCGATCTTCTGCGCCATGCCTTCGAGGAAGGGGTAGTGGTCGTCAGCTTCTTCGAAAACGGTACGGCAGGTATTGCGCGCATAGCTGATCATGTTGTGCACGACCTTCGGCTTCGGGTTGTTCTTACCTTTGATGAATGTGGGGTCGACCGTGTTGATCGCATTTTTCAGCAGGCTCTCTGACTCGCTCTGGTCGAGAATGGTGTAGTTGCGCTGGAGGCCGACCGCCTCGCCATGCACGCGGAGGATGCGCTGCGCGATGCTGTGGAAGGTGCCGCCCCAGAGCTGGTGTTTTTTGACGCCGGTCAGGTCTTCCACACGTTCCAACATTTCCTTGGCGGATTTGTTGGTAAAGGTAAGCAGCAGGATTTCGTAAGGTTTGATGCCTTGGTGTATCAGGTAGGCGACACGATAGGTTAAAGTGCGTGTCTTGCCCGAGCCCGCACCAGCAAGGACGAGCGCGGGGCCTGGTTTGGCGGTGACGGCGGCGTATTGCTCGTCGTTGAGTTCAGCGCGAAAGTCGATTGGCGCGAAGGCACTGGATTCGGTGTCGTAAAAATCGGTCATTAAAAATGGAGTTAGCAGCTAGAAGTGGGTCGTGAGTCGCTGACTTCGCTCCCCTACCTATTGCATCTAGGATAATGCGGCGGAGGGCAAAGTGAAAATGACCAATCATCGTCATCCTTTTGGGATTATTGAATTTAACCACAGAGGAATTCATTCAGTTATTCAAATAATACAGGCCTTTTTCGTTAGCGCTATAAAAGGATATTTTCCCATGCGAATGAACTCACGGCCCGGAGTGCCCACCTCTTTTCGGTTAAACCTGTCTGAGCAAAGGGGGCATGTGCTTTCTTTTGTTTAATTTGACCATGTCAATCTGTCCATTTTGTTTGCAGCTTCATCGTTCGTTTCTCTACTACTTAGCAACTATGCAAATCATTCCTTCTAGTATGCTTCCAGAGCGCGACCAAGACGCGCTGCGTGTTTTCCTAGAGGGTTGTCGGGAGTCGGCGCGAGCTAAGCAGCATTTTCAGATCGCGAGTATTTCGTTGGCGGTGAAGCATATTGCGCCGCTGGCTGTGTTGGGATCGATTTACGAACCGAATGAGTTGCACTTTTATATCGAGCGTGCGGCCGATGAGGAGGCCCTAGCTGGTGCGGAGGCTGTTGCCGAGGCAACGTTTTCTGGAGTGGATCGTTTCGCTCAGGCGCAGGCCTTTGCGGATGAGATAATGGATAACACGATTGTTGTCGGGGATCTCAATGAACCGTTTACTGGACCGCATTTTTTCACCGCGTTTACTTTTAATGACACCGTGCCTGAGGGCAGCGCCTTTGCGCCGGCGACAATTTTCCTGCCGCGTTGGCAGGTCTCGCGTGTTAAAGGGAAATATGGCGCCGTGGCGAATATTCGTATCGATCCGGACGCAGACCTTGATCAACTGGTGGCTCGGGTGTGGGGTGCGTATCAAAAGTTTTCAATTTTTGATTATTCCTCGACGCCCGTCGAACCTGCGCCTGCGGTCAAGCCGACTACGGTGCAACGCTCAGAGTTGGCGCCGGATGTATATTCGCGAGCGGTGACTGAAGCGCTGCAAGATATTGCCAATGGCGCGTATGAAAAGATCGTGCTGGCGCGTGGAATTAAGTTGCAGGCTAGTGAGCCGTGGCAGCCGCTACATGCCTTAAACTGTTTGCGTGAAAGGTTTGCCGGATGTTTTACCTTTTCGTTTGGCGGCGGAGATGGGCGTAGCTTTATCGGCGCTACGCCGGAGCGTTTATTGCGCATTCGCAACGGCCAGCTTTTAACTGAGGCGATTGCTGGTTCGGCGCCACGCGGTGAGACTGCCGTTGAGGATGCCAAGTTCGCCCGAGACTTATTGGACAGTGACAAGGATTTACATGAGCACGCCTGTGTGCGTGATTCGATTTTACGCCGATTGAAGGCCGTCGGGGTCCATGGACATGCGGATTCTGCGCCGCGCTTATTACCCTTGGCTAATGTGCAGCACCTGCAAACTGCGATCGAAGCGGAAGTGGGCGACGATGTGCACTTGCTTAATATTTTGCAAGAGATGCACCCAACGCCAGCCGTCGGAGGGACGCCTCGCGAAGAAGCAATGCCGCGGATACGCGAGTTGGAGCAGTTGGATCGCGGTCTTTATTCTGGAGTGATCGGTTGGTTTAATCACCTCAATGAGGGCGAAATGATCGTTGGTATTCGTTCGGCTCTGATTGAAGGCACTACGGCTAAATTGTATGCTGGTGCGGGCATTGTAGAAGGCTCGGATCCAGAGAGGGAAACCCGCGAGACCGAGCTGAAGCTACGCGCCTTACTCGATGCCTTGATTGCCTAGGCTAGAGCTGCTCAGCCTTTGATTAAACGATCAATAGCTAGTCTTTCCCTATTATGACAGGGTAGGGGCTCCTCGTCCGGGCGGACTGCAGCTTGATGTATCCAGAGCTTAAGCGGACCTGCCGCTGCTCACCCTTGCCAGTTTTAGCTTCAGGCTGCTAGCCCTGAGCGAGTCATTGTTCGAGCGTCCCTGCACCGAGTGTGATGATAAACTTGGGCAACAGGAGTTCGACATACAACGATGTTACATTCCTTGGTAGTCTACAGGTACTAAAAAACCCTCAGGACTGGAAGTCACTGAGGGCATTAAAATGGCATCCCGTAGGGGATTCGAACCCCTGTTGCCTGGATGAAAACCAGGTGTCCTAGACCGGGCTAGACGAACGGGACGTGATGCGAGATCACGGAAGCTACGTTTCAGCGCATCTCCCGCAAGTCTTTTTTGCTATTATCTGTGGAATTGTGTCCTTCGCGTCATAATACTAATTGCTCGCCAGGCTTAATTGTCGCGCCGTGTTGTGAATCGACCTGTCATTGGGGGGGGGCAGCCGTCTTTGCGCCACTCTGCCATGATTTAGGCGATCAGTCTGGGCGGATTAGCTTGGAACATTATTTTTGATTTTATTGTCGTTTCATACAAGTGATCTACGTTAGTTAATTAACATAAAGAAGAGTTCTATTGGCATAAAGCAAATCGCGGCCGAGGCGGAGGTGTCGATGATGACAGTTTCCCGCGTATTGCGCAATAAATCCAATGTGGCGCACGCGACTGAACAGAAGATTCGTGCTATTGCGAATCGGCTCGGTTATAAACCAAATCGGTTGGTACGTGGCATGCAGAGCGGGCGCAGCGGGATCGTCAGTGTGGTGATGCCAGCAGGGCATGCGATTGCACCTGCGATTCTTGAGGGCGCGTATGATTATTTTGCTGAAAAAGACATGCTCATGGCGCTTGATCTGGTGCATGGACATTATGGTGAAAAAGCGATCGCGGAGCAGAGCAAGGTGATCAATCGCTTGCTGGAAAGTCGCGTCGATGGATTTATTTTGCTGCCGGTCAATGAAGAGGCGAGTCCGCTCTATTTTAAGGAAGTCATCGACCGCAAGATCCCGCTAGTGTTAGTGGATCGCAATACAATCCACTTTGATGCGGATTTTGTTGGAACCGATGATTTTGTCGGTGGCTACGAGGCGGCGCATGTCTTGGCTGAAAATGGCTGTAAAAATGCAGTGCTGATTTCGACGGGCGATTTGGTGAGTACCAGTCGCTTGCGCTCGGAAGGCTTCAAGGCTGGTTTGAAGGCGTTTAAAATGAAGCTGACTGCGAATGTGATTGTATCGAACTTTACGCACAATGCGGATTTAATTGATCATGAACTTTCGAGATGCCAAGGGCAGTTTGACTGTGTGTTCGGGATCGGCGATCGTCTGGCGATCAGTGCATGGCATACTTGCCAAAGACTGGAACTGAAGATTCCACAACAGGTGAAGGTGATAGGATTTGGTGCCTTGAATTTACGTGACCCGCGTGTCGCCTTGTCGTCGTTTGATCAGCAGCCTTATAAAGTCGGACGCGATGCGGCGAAGCTGCTAGTCGAACGCATTGAGAAGGGGCCGTGGAAGCGTAAGCCTAAAGCACGGAGGATTTTGACCATGCCGCAATTTGTCGCAGGAACATCTTGTCTGGCTGGGTGATACATGCAAGTCATCCAATGGAGCCAGTGGACACGAAAGACAGGATGTATTTAAGTCACACTCTTATTTTCGACATTTTTTTTAAGTCAGCACAGACGTCTTCGAGCTAGGCATGTAGGTCCCGTTCCATGCGTTGTTCGCGGTACGGACTACATTTAGCTTTTTGTGCAGGCCTTCGCCTCGTCGGACAAATGTTTCTTTGTGCGATGCTGTTTGTATTTGATTGTGGATGAATTTGGCGACGCTTGGGGCAAGAGGGGCGTTGTTTTCTGGCAAGTCCTGAGCACGCCGAAGGCAGACGGTCTGTACGCTTTGCGTTGACCGTTACCGCGCCTATTGAACTTAATGAGTGTCTCATGCGCCTAGATAAATTTGTTTGTAAAAGCACAGAATACACCAAGGACGAGGCTATTCAATTGATTCATGCTGGTCAGCTTAGGGTCAATGGTACGGCGATCATCAGCGAGACGGCACAGGTGCATGAGAACAATACGATCACGCTCAATGGCGAATCCTTGAAAGCTCGGGAATTCCGCTACCTGCTGATGCATAAGTCCTCGGGCACGATTTGCTCGAATGTCGATGAAGGCTACCCGTCGCTCTTCAATTCCTTGCAGATCGAGAAGGTCTCAGAATTACATGTTGCCGGGCGTTTGGATGTCGATACCACTGGTTTAGTGCTGATCACCGATGATGGCCGTTGGACCTTTGATATTATACGACCATCGAATAACTGTCAGAAAGTGTATCGTGTCGGTCTATCTCGTGAGCTGTCGGAAGACCTGATCGAACAGTTTAAAAAAGGTCTGCAACTACATGGTGAATCGCAATTGGCGCGACCGGCAGTCTTACAGATCCTTGCCCCGAAAGAAGCGCGCTTAACCATCACCGAAGGTAAATTCCATCAGGTCAAGCGCATGTTCGTAGCGGTCGGTTATCGTGTGGTGTCTTTGCACCGTGAGCAAATCGGCGAGATTGCTTTAGACGTCCCTCTCGGTAAATGGCGTTACCTCACCAACGATGAAGTGCAGTCGTTTGCTGCGGTAATTTAAGGCGATGGCGCCCAGTGGCGGGTAACATTAAAAACTTCGAGGCCTGCTGAACTAAATAGCATGAACTAAAGCGCGAACTTAAGCGCGGAAATCGCTCGAAACAGCGTGCTGTTGCTTACGCTACGCTGGCACGGCGTCGGCGTGCTCAGGTTTTAGCCGCTGATCAGCGATTCTTAGTTGCGCGAGGCGCTCGAGGCTGTTTTGTATCTGGGGTCCTTTTTTGCTGTGATTTATTGTGCGGTGCCTGCGTGTACAGTTTCAATTGAATCACACTTAGTCACTCTCAGCGAAACCTCCACCCTCAGTCTCTAATGAGCGAAACACCACACATTGATATCGACTACGTCGCCAACCTAGCGCGGCTCGATCTTTCCGACGACGAAAAATCCAAGCTCGGCACCCAGCTCGACGACATTCTCGGCTACTTTGACAAGCTCAACGCTGTCGATGTCGCAGGCGTCGAACCGATGGCCCACGCACATCGCGTCTTCAACGTCTGGCGCGAAGGCGATGAGCCTGGCCCAACTTACGCACCCGAGGTGTTACTCAACATGGCTCCCGAGCAACGCGACAATCAAGTCGTCGTGCCCAAAGTCGTCGAATAAGTGCACTCTATTCTAGTAAAACCACGAATGGACACGAATCATACATGGTGAGTGACTGTAGTATCCTTGGTTGGACTTTCATTTTTAATATATAATTTCTAAAAAATATTCGTGCTAATTGGTGTCCATTCGTGGTTCAAGTTACACATGACCTGAGTTTTTTGTCGCATGTCCGATCTCCATTTCAAAACTATTGCCGAACTCGCCGCCATGCTGGCTGCGGGTGAAACCACCTCCTTCGCTATCACCCAAGCCGTGATCGACCGCACTGCGGCCGTTGACGACAAGGTAAGAGCCTTCCTCTCCACCGACGCCGACGATGCACTGGCTCAGGCCCGGGCCTCTGACGAGCGTCGCGCCGCTGGCAACTCACTCGGGCAGCTCGATGGTATTCCCATCGGCATCAAAGACACACTCGCAGTCAAGGATCAGCCGCTGCGCTGCGCTTCCAAGATGCTAGAGAACTACGTGTCCCCTTACGACGCGACTTGTATCGTCAAGCTGCGCGAAGCGGGTGCCGTAATCTGGGGCCGCCTGAATATGGACGAGTTTGCGATGGGCTCCTCCACCGAGAATTCCGCCTATCACACCACTGCCAATCCGTGGGATCTCGAAACCATTCCCGGCGGCTCCTCCGGCGGTAGCGCCGCCGCGATGGCAGCTGGTGAGGCCATCGCCACCCTCGGCACCGATACGGGTGGTTCCATTCGACAGCCCGCCGCACTTTGCGGTGTGGTCGGCATGAAGCCCACTTACGGACTCATTTCTCGCTGCGGTCTCGTCGCGTTCGCATCCTCACTCGATCAAGTCGGACCATTCGCACGCAGCGTCGAAGATGCCGCGATCTTGATGCAAGCCATGCTGGGCAAAGATCCACTCGATTCCACTTCGATCGCGCCGCAAGGTGACACCAATTACGCGGCAGCCCTCAAGGAAAAGAAGGGCCCGTGGAAACTCGGTGTGCCGCGTGAATTCTTCGGCGAAGGCATTGATCCCGAGGTGAAGGCCAACATCGAGCAAGCCATCGAATGGTATAAGAGCCAAGGTTGCGAGATCGTTGATATTTCACTGCCACACTCCGAGCTCGCTGTTCCTGTTTACTACATCGTAGCGACTGCAGAAGCGTCGTCCAATTTGGCTCGTTTCGACGGTGTGCGTTACACGCACCGCAGTGAAGAGGCCAAAGACGCACTCACACTCTTTACCAAGAGCCGTGGCGAAGGTTTTGGCGACGAAGTGAAGCGCCGCATCATTCTCGGCACTTATGTGCTCAGCTCCGGTTACTACGATGCGTATTATCTGCGCGCGCAAAAAGTCCGCCGCTTGATTCTTGGTGACTTTGAAACAGCCTTCGAGCAAGTCGACGCGATCTTAACACCAACTTCACCAACTCCAGCTTTTAAAAGGGGGGAGCGTGCTGACAATCCACTCGCGATGTATCTCAGCGATGTGTACACCATCTCGGTCAACCTCGCAGGCTTACCAGCGATCTCGATTCCCAGTGGATTCACCGCAAGCGGTCTGCCGATCGGTCTGCAAGTCATCGGCAAAGCCTTCGGCGAAGCCGAAATGTTCGCCGTAGCCAATGCCTTCGAACAGGCTCACGACTACTACAAAGCGGTTCCCGCGTTGTAGAGTGACGAGTAAAAGTGATGGTGAAGAGTGCGAATCACTTGAGCCTAAACTTTCACTTTTTCTTAATTCTTACTAGTTTCACTTATCGCTCTCCGCGAACTCTGCGGTTTAAACTCACGCAACCTAAGCCACTCTCACTTTCACCATCACTTCGCGCGAAGCGCGTCACTACTACAAAGCGGTTCCCGCGTTGTAGAGTGACGAGTAAAAGTGATGGTGAAGAGTGCGAATCACTTGAGCCTAAACTTTCACTTTTTCTTAATTCTTACTAGTTTCACTTATCGCTCTCTGCGAACTCTGCGGTTTAAACTCACGCAACCTAAGCCACTCTCACTTTCACCATCACTTCGCGCGAAGCGCGTAATCACTCCAGTATGGAATACGAAGCAGTCATCGGACTTGAAGTTCACGTGCAGGTTAAAACCCGCACCAAGATGTTTACCGCCGCGCCTTATCACTATGGCGCAGCGCCCAATACGCTAACCGACGCCGTCGTGCTCGGCTTGCCGGGCACCTTGCCAGTCCTCAACCACGCCGCCATCGAGAAGTGCGCCAAGCTCGGCCTGATGCTCGACTGCGAGATCGCCAAAGTCTGCAAGTGGGATCGTAAGAACTATTTTTATCCGGACTCGCCGAAGAACTACCAGCTCACGCAAAACGAAGAGCCGCTCTGCATTGGTGGTAAGGTCGAGATCGAACTTCCAGGACCATCGCGCAATGTCGAGGGCGAGCACCGCTGGGTAATCCTCAACCGTATTCACCTCGAAGAAGATCCTGGTAAACTTACGCACGAAGCCTTTGAAACTGTGATTGATTTCAACCGTGCCGGAGTGCCACTCGCCGAGATTGTGACTGAGCCAGATATGAGCTCGTCCACCGAAGCAGTCGCGTTCTTAAACTGCCTGCGCAACATGATCATCTACGCTGGTATTTCTGACTGCGATATGGAGAAGGGCCAAATGCGTTGCGACGCCAACGTATCCATCCGCCCAGTCGGTTCCGATAAGCTCGGCACCCGCACTGAGATGAAAAACTTGAACTCCATGTCCAACGTCAAGGCATCGATCGAATATGAGATCGAGCGGCAGACCGAGATTCTGGAAGAGGGCGGTACGATCACGCAAGAGACTCGCCGCTGGGATGTCGACAAGGGCATCAGCTTCTCACTCCGCAGTAAGGAAGAAGCTCACGACTACCGCTATTTTCCCGACCCAGATTTGATGCCCGTGCAAATGGACCGCGCCCGTGTGGCCGAGCTCGCCGCCGAGCTGCCAGAGCGTCCCTTGGACAAGCAACGCCGTTACCAGCAAGACTTCGGGTTGCCGTTCACTATCACGTCCGTGCTCTGCCAAGATCGCGAACTCAGTGAATTCTTTGAAGCCGCCCTTGAGACGCATAAAGCACCCAAAGCGATAGCCAACTACATCACCAACGATTTGCTGCGCGAACTGTCCGCAGTGTCCGAGCACGGCGAAAGCGCGCACTCCGTCAGCCAATCAAAGCTCACCCCCGCGCACATCGCGACCTTGGTAAAGATCATCGACGAAGGTGTGATCTCCAAGCAGATCGGCAAGGAAGTCTTCACCGAGATGTTCGCCACCGGCGACATGCCCGACGTGATCGTCGAGAAGAAAGGTTTAAAGCAGAGCAACGACACCGGCGAGATCGAAGCCCTCTGCCGCGCAGCAATAGCTGCTAATGTCAAAGCCGTCGGCCAATATAAGGACGGCAACGAAAAGGCCCTTAACGCCTTGAAGGGCCCCGTCATGAAAGCCACCAAGGGCAAAGCCAATCCCGCCATGCTTGATGAGCTTCTTAAGAAGTTGATCGACGAAGGGTAAGTACGCGCATTCGCCGCTTAAATATAGACGGAGATCTGCCGCAGATGGCGCAGCAACATTGAATTTTTAACGCCCAGCTTCGAATCGGAGTTGGGCGTTTTCGTGTGTCACGGAGTTTAGCCTGCACCGTAGAAGCAACACTCTTGTCGCTTTGCCTCCTGTCGCCCTGATTAACGTTTATTGGGTCTTATACCATGACTTCACTTTTATTGGTGTTACCTGCTATAACCATAACCATCATCACTTCTCCCTGTCCTCAGCCCGCAGGGCCCTTTATTATGGCCTTGGGTGCTAGCGCAGTGGTTGTAAATGAAAGCATCATGCTGGAGAAGTAGATATGTGGATTTTTTCACAACCGCTGCGCTAGAGTTTGCGAGAGGGGGAGTGGGGACTCTGGAAAAAATCAGAACTTCTCACTTTTGTTGGTCATCAGAAAACTCGAAACAGAGTCTCGAAGCGATGTGGCTTCTCTTTTGAAAACGGAGTCGAATGGGGCGATTTTACCAGGTAAAGTCATCAATGGGTATTAAACCAGTCGGTAGGCTGATGCCTTTACTAGGATCTTATATTTTGCGTTTGCCTTCTGGCCTGCACCCCGGAAACTGAAACACTTGAAATATTAGCCTGGAGCTCTGTTTGGAGCGGGTAGATTAAAAGACACGCCTCAAGGGAGGCAAAAATATAGAACTTACCTGAAGTGGCTTTCGACTGACGAACCGGCTCGTAAGGAAATGAGATTCACGACGTGCCGAGGCGAGAGGGAACCACTCACCACTTCTGGCAGCATTGGCTGAAACTCCATATAGTTTTCGTCAGAAACAAGCCCGATTCGGCCTCGAGACCCTTTACTGAGCGTCTTAAGCAGCGATTTGCCACAGTAAACGCCGGCAAAGCCGCCACCTAAAATGACCACTTCAAGATCTAATTTATTCTGTTTCTCCATATTTTGATAACGTGGTTCGTTTGGGTGCAATCAGCGATTTACAGCCAGATCCGTGCCGAATGTCATATTCGTGAGGGTGGACAGGATTAAAAACATGCCAGATTCTTTAGCCAGTCCATGCAGAGGGCACAAAACTAACTATTTAGTTGTATGGATGCCCTTTTACTGGCGCTTGCCTTTTGTTTTGGACTGATTGCACAACAGCTTCGTTTGCCGCCGTTGGTAGGCTTTTTAATTTTCTGGTTTCGTATTACAGGCGATGGGTAAAAATGGCGGTCCGGTGCTGGACGTTATCGCCAACTTAGGTGTGACCTTAATTTTGTTCACGATCGGTGTGAAACTGCGATTGCGGACATTGGCGCGGCCTGAGATCTGGGGGGCACTTCGTTGCATACTGGCGCAGTGCTGTTAGTCTTCACGCCGATTGTGCTGGGAGTGTCGTTATTGTTTACGGTAGGGGCCGGTCTAGATTAGTCGAATGCCCTATTGTTGGCATTTGCGCTTAGTTTTTCGAGCGCGGTGTTTGCGGTAAAAAGCCTCGATGAGAGTGGCGACATGGGAGCGATGCATGGCCGAATCACGATTGGGATGTTGATCATGCAGGATATTTTGGCGGTGCTGTTTTTGACCTTTTCCACCGGCAAGGTTCCTACGCTGTATGCGATCCCGCTGTTGCTCGCTCTGCTGTTTGGGCGAAAATGCTTGAGTGCTTTGATCAGTCGCTCGGGGCATGGCGAGATGATTGCCTTGTGTGGATTGTTTCTCGCACTGGTCGTCGGTGCCGAGAGTTTTGAAGTGGTCGGATTAAAAGCGGACCTGGTGCTTTGTTTATCGGCGTGCTGGTGGGCTCGCATTCGAAGGCGAAGGAGCTTAGTAAGTCTCTGCTGGGGGTGACGGATCTGCTGCTGGTGGGGTTCTTCTTGCAAATTGGTCTGATGGTGGCGCTGTCATGGGATGCGGTGCTATGGGCCATTCTGCTGATCGCATTACTGCCACTGAAGAGTCTTGCTTTTTTTGTCATACTCACACGATTCCACCTACGTGCCCGCACGGCGTGGATGGCTGCTTTCAACTTGTCGACTTATAGCGAGTTCGGCCTGATCGCGATGGCGCTGGCGTTATCACTCAGTATTCTAATCATGGCACCATTGTCTCGAAAGGCCGAAGCACTCTACGATCCTATCAGCGATTTCCTGAAACGCTTTGAAACCGCTGGTCAGCACCCAGACGACTTGCCCATCCAGACGAAAGGCGAGCGCATTGGAATCTTTGACATGGGGCGAGTGGGAGTGGCCGCTTATAGCACGCTGCAAGATCGTTTCCCGGGGCAAGTGATTGGCTTTGATCGTGATCCTGCATCTGTAGAGATGCACCAACTCGCCGGACGCAATGTGTTGTTGGCGGATTCCACGGATTCGGACTTTTGGGAACGGGTGCTGGTGAATGACAATTTGGGCTTAGTGGTGCTGGCGATGCCGAAGCATGGGGCGAATATTCACGCTGCGCAGACATTGAAGCGGCACGAATTCGAAGGTGTGGTGGCTGCGACTGGAAAGTTTGATGACGAGGTCAAGCAGCTACGCTGCGTCGGTTTAGATACGGCATTCAATCTTTATAGCGAAGCTGGTTCGGGCTTTGCCGATCACGTCTTTAACGTATTTACACAGCAGCGCCCTGATCTCGCCAACACGTGGAACTCGCGTGAAGAATGACTGGAGAGTCCGAATCGATGTTATTGACGGTTTGAACGATTCGTCCGTCATCGTTGGCTGCAGGTTAAATGTTGGGAGCGTTTCGCACTGCAGCGCCATCGAGGTGATTTGCACGTCATCGGAAAGCTTACAGCGAGGTACGCAGGCAGTTTACCGACGTGTAGTGCATCGTAGAATCTAAGCTAGCTTGCCGATCCTAATGCTTGCTTGAAATGTCCTTGAGTATGGCTCTCCCGATTTATTTTAGGAAACCTAGTAAGTCTGGGCAGTGCGGTTCGATTGCTATGCAGTGACTATTTCAGACTTAACTAAGCTCGATGATCGAGCAATCGATCGTATCATTGCGTTGGCATGGGCAGATCGTGTACCCTTTGAAGAGATTGAGGCGAAAACGGGACTGCGCGAATCAGATGTTATCGTTACAATGCGACGACATTTAAAACCGAAGAGTTTTCGTATCTGGCGAGCCCGTGTTAGCGGTCGAGGTACGAAGCATCAAAAACGCTTCCGTAAAGATCAGAAAATGATTCATTTACAAACCCATGAAGCGCTACACCAAACAACTTGAGCCTGATTTACCACTTTTAGCGGTTGATCTGGGCTACAGTGCGCGCTCGAAGTCTTGCGGAGTAGCGTGGTCAGGTGGCGCTGTCGTCCAGTCATTAGAGTTTGGGGAGTGCATTGAAGCAGTTGCTCAACAGCTTTCTAATGTGGGGCGACACACGCTCATTCTTGAGGCGGTACTATCCACTTATCATGCGATTCAAGGGAACCCGATGATTCGTGGCGAATTTGAGAAAGGGCGTGGATGGTATCATGGCCCAGGTGTCACCACGTTTGCAGCAGCCCTACGCTTTGTATGCGAGTTGGATCGAGTCTTACCGAATGACTTGCGGCCGATCCCCTTGGTCGAGGGTTTCTTAAGTTATAAACCAGTGCGCACAGCGCATTCAGAAGATGCACTGCGCTTGCTGGTGGAATTTGATCAGGCAGAGTGCTTTGAGGCGCTAGCTGAAAGTGAGCCTATTTGCGATTTGCTCGATGGAGTGCCACAGATACGCCGTTACAATAAGCCTGCCTGACGTCTGCTCTGCTCAGCAGTGCTGAGTGCGCTCGATCGATGGCAGCAAGTGGCCGTGCCATCTTCGGCAGCCCTTCGCAGCAAGTCGTTTTCGATTCAGAGCGGAAAACATTTCGACATCAGTCGTTCTCTGAGTTCTGCTATTGGCTTTGAAGTCTGCTACTGTGGTCCATTTCGTGCGGTTTCATTTTATATTTTCACTTATGCCATTTTCCCAATTCGGACTTGCTCCACTCTTCGCTAAGTCGCTCGCGCACTTTAACTATGCCGAGCCGACGCCGATTCAGTCTGCGGCGATTCCAGCGATCCTTAAAGGACAGGATGTTTTGGGTATTGCGAAGACTGGCTCGGGGAAAACGGCGGCCTTTGTTTTGCCGATATTACAGCAATTGGAAGTGGCACAAATCTCACAACATCGAGACCCTACAGTGTTGGTTCTAGTGCCAACGCGTGAGCTGGCGGATCAGGTGACGCAGGTCTTTCGAGAGTTCTTGCCGAGTCTGACATCGGGTGTCAGTTGCCTTGCCGTGTACGGCGGTGTTTCGATCAACACGCAGATGCAGGCCTTGCGGCGCGTGGATATCTTGGTGGCAACGCCCGGTCGACTGCTCGACTTGCTCGAGAAAAATGCCGTGCGGCTTGCCAATATTCAGACGCTGGTACTGGACGAAGCGGATAAAATGTTAAACCTTGGTTTCCAGGAGGAGGTGGATCGGCTGCTGCGGTTGCTGCCGGACAAACGCCAGAATTTGCTGTTCTCGGCCACGCTCAGTGAGGATGTCTCTGCGATGCAACGATTGATTTTAAAGGATCCGCTAGTGTTGCAGATTGATGAAGTGGGAGAATCGCCCCAGCAGATTCATCAGGAGGGTTATTTTGTGACTGAAGAGCGGAAGGGTGTGTTGCTGCGCTACCTGATTAAGCATGAGCAATTGCAGCAGGTGCTGGTGTTTGTGTCGTCACACAAAAAGGCGGACAATGTAGCAGCGAAGTTGGTTAAAAATAAAATCACTGCCTGTGCCATCCATTCTAAAATGGGGCAAAATGTGCGGCGCGACGCTTTGAAGAAATTCAAGGATGGCCGTGTGACGGTGCTAGTCTCGACCGACTTATTGGCGCGCGGGATCGATATCGACTGCTTGTCGTACGTGATCAATTACGAACTGCCGCGTTCGCCGAAGGACTATATCCACCGCATCGGTCGAACCGGCCGTGCGGGTGCCTCGGGTGAGGCCATTTCGCTGATTACTCCAGAAGAGGAGCATCACTTTGGTGTGATTCAAAAGAAGATGGGCCAGCGTGTAGCAATGGTTCAAAGCGATGGTCTCGATTTACGTGGCTACTGAGACGCTTGCTTGATTGGCAATAGTCGTGCCAGTCTTTATATGAGATCGTCCGTTCGTTCGTGCGCGCGTACGTGCGGCAATTATCAGTGCTATTCAACGACTAGGCCACCGTCGACTGTTTCACGGCGCTAGCGATTTAACCAATCCTGAATCAGCGCGTATGAGATCGACTGTGTATTGGGCAGCATCTGCGGCGTGGCTCGGATTTGATCGCGGGTGAACCATGCGGCAGCTTCGAGTTCGTTGGTATCCAGTTGTAGGTCTGTGCTGGTGGCTTTAGCATTGAAGCCGAGCATGAGCGAATTGGGGAAAAGCCAGGCTTGAGAGGAATGGTAGCGAATCTCTTCGACATGAATGCCAGCTTCTTCGTTTACCTCGCGAGCCACGGCGGCTTCGATGGTTTCACCGGGTTCGACGAAGCCAGCTAATGTGGAATACATGGCTTCGGGCCAATGCGGCTGTCGGCCCAGCAGACATCGATCCTTATGTTCAATTAATACGATGACGGCTGGATCCATACTGGGAAAGTATCGCTGCGCGCAGTCCGTTGAGGTGCAGACACGCATGTGCCCCGCACTACAGATTTCCGTAGCGCTAGCGCAGCTGCCACAGTACTGATTCCGACTATGCCAGTAGTTGGTAAAGCAGGCCAGTGAGAGTAGTTCGTGATAGTCAGACTCCAGCATCGGTGCAGATATGGCGTAAGCTTGGAAGGTTGCCTGCTGTGCATTGCAGAGTTGTTCAGCAGCTGCGCTAGTTTGAATCGACAGGGTAAAGTAGGCGATGCCATCGACCTGCCCTAAAAAGACCGAGGTCCCAGGGGGGACGGGCGCTTGCGAATAAGAGAGGAAACAGGGACGCCGGGGGTCGTGATTATGACAGAGTACCGATGATTGATAGACGGCGATCAGTCGTGTGCTGCCAGCGTGGAGCTGCGCTTGAATCCACACGCTGTCCTCGCGGACGTGTGAAACGCGGTCAATGAAGTAGGGGGAGAGCGAAGCGGTCTGCATGGGTCGCGCATCTGACAGGGGAATCGCAGTGAATGCAATGCCTAGGGTAGTCAACTGTTAAATGAATACTTCTACCGGTAATTTCCTACAAGGTCTAATTTGATCAGCTGCTGGCAGTGTTCTCCCACAGCATAGATCTGGTCGTGTACTGGAATAGCATTCAGTCAGCAGAGCATATAAAAAAAGTCGCCGCAGTGATAATGATGCCGACCATTTTGATAGTCATCTACGTTTTTTCTTCGGAGGCTTCAGTTTGAAAGAAGCTCAAGATGATGTAGGCGAATACGCCGATCACGATGCCACAGTCTGCTACATTAAACGCGGGGTAGCGACCATGCGGCAGCACCCAAGGAATGGTGAAGCCTAAATGGAAATCCAGGAAGTCGATGACATGTCCGTGCACCAGGCGATCAACGAGGTTGCCGAGTACACCGCCGATCAGTAAGCCGAATGCGAGTTGCATCGTCTTGCGGTGGAGCTCAAGATCGTGGCGGAATTTGTAAATCGTAGCGAGTGCAACCAATGCAAAGAGTGCGAGGATTTCGCCGTGTCCTGAAAACATTCCCCATGCCGCGCCTTCGTTGCCAATGTGTACGATGTAAAAAAAGTTTTTGATCACTTCGATGACATCCGCATCATGCGGATAGAAATAACTATCCAACGCCATCGTGTTGAAAATCCAGATCTTGGTGAGCTGGTCGGTCGTAAATACGATCAGCGCAGTGATCAGCAATCTCTTGTAGGAAGTGCTTGAAGTGCTTGAAGTGCTTGAAGTGTTCGAGCTCAATTTGGAATGGGACCGTTCTGTCATGCAGGAAATCGTGGGAGAAAAGCGCTTGCTACCAAAAGCCTCGATTGACTGGCTTTACACCAGCATAATTCATTCCTAGCGAGTGACTCTACGCCAGAATCGTATCAAACTATAATGTTGTTCATCTCAGTGGCACGTGTGTCGTGCGTTTATTCTTCATCGTCCGATGTGACCTTCGGTGCATCGGCACTGTCAGCGAAAAGTCCAACTGTATTACGCTCGATCTTACGACGTTGGTTCTTCTCGAATTCAGCTTGGCCTTCGACTGAGTAGCGAGCAAATGGCACAGCAGCGAGGCGCTCTTTACTGATCGTTTCACCTGTGACTTCGCAGACGCCATAAGTACCTTCTTTGATGCGAAGAATAGCTTCTTCGACTTCGTTGAGGGCTTCTTGCTCACCTGAGACGAGGCTCAGTGCAAAGTCGCGGTCAAAGGCATCGGTGCCGGCGTCGGATTCGAGTTTGTGATCTCCTTCATCGCGGGATGTATGCCGCAGCGTGTCGGAGGTGTGGAGATCAAGTTCATCGCTGACGTGTTGACGCAGATCGAGCAGGAGCTTGTAGTATTTCTTCCACTTTTTCGGGATCGATTCATCTTCGAGTGAAGTGACTTTCTTCTTTTCAGCTGGGTTGAAGCCTAAAATATCTGCAAGTGAGGCAGCGCCAAGCACACGCTTTTCAACGGGTGTATCTTCAACGATGATCTGCTTTTTGACGGGCACGATTTTCTTCTTAACCTCCGTCTCTTCGGGCATGGACTTAATTTCCTTCTTACGAGTTGCAACGAGTGCCTCGACGTCATCAAAGGAGAAGGCGATCGGTGCAGCTTTCTTGCTAGCAGCTTCACCTTCGCGTGCGACGGATGGCTTCTTTGCTAAAGGAATGGCGTTAGCGGCTTTTTTAGTCGCAGCTTTTTTCGCAACGGTCTTCGCTGCGGATTTTTTAACCGCAGTCTTGCTGGCAGTTTTTTTAGCTACAGCTTTTTTAGCCGCGAGTACCTTAGTCTTATTGTCAGTCATTGATGAATCAAGTGAGGTGTTATTTGGTAGTTTGTGAAATTTGCTTAAGTGCTTCGGCACAACGTGGAGAAACAGCTCCCCAGGTACCAGTCTCAACGAGCACAGGCACCCAGCGCCAACTGCGTGGGCAGCGTACGCCATCGGCATGCGCGACTACGACTGAGATATCAGTGGCAGTGACATCTTCGACGACAGTGACCTGTGAAAGAATAAAGAGTTCCGGAAGATCGGATTCATAACGTTTGAGGCGAGCGAATTCTGGATCACTCAGCGAACCAGTGATCGTAGCTTTCGCGTCGAGACTTTGTCCGATGGCTTTATCTTGGCGCAGTTGCTCTAGACTATCGTTGAGCTTTTCGGATAGGAATGAGCGTAGGGCGCGGATGTCCGCAGCGACTGCTGGCTGATCCCATGCGCTGTCCACATTGGGCCAGTCGCTGAGAGCGATTGGCTCGTCGGTAAAGTCGCTATCGTTTTGGGCATAGCTCCATGCCTCATCCGCAGTGTGCGGTATCAATGGAGCGACTAGGCGTGTGAGTACACTGAAGATGATGCTGATCGCAGTCTGTGAAGAGCGGCGGAGCGGATCATTGGGCGCACAGGTATAAAGACGATCCTTGAGGATGTCATGGTAAGTGGCCGAGAGCACATTGGCGCAGAATGGATCAATAATATCCTTAAATGCACGGTGGAATTCGTAGGCTTGGTAAGCCTCGGTAACTTTACGCACGAGTTGTGCGAGCTCGTTGAGCACCCACTGGTCGATCGCGTTGAGGTCGGCGAGTGGCACTGCATCGGTGGTTGCGTCGAAGTCGAAGAGGTTGCTGATCTGGAAGCGCAGGGTGTTGCGCAGGTTACGGTAGCTGTTCGAAACATTGCGCACGATCTTATCGGAGACAGGCACATCATTACGGTAGTCTTGCGAGCAGATCCAGAGGCGCACGACATCTGCTCCGTAGCTTTGTATCCATTCTGGGAGTGGGCGTGCCGCACCGTCGCTCTTGGATAGTTTGGTGCCGTCTTCCTTCACGACAAAGCCATGAGTCAGTAGAGTCTTATACGGTGCTGCCTTGTCGGCGATGACTGAAGTCCAGAGCGAGCTTTGGAACCAGCCGCGGTGTTGATCGCTCCCTTCGAGGTAAAGGTCTGCGGGCCAGCTCAGGTTGTTGCGCTTCTGAAGCACTGCGCGATGACTCGTGCCAGAATCGATCCAGACATCGAGTGTGTCTGTGCCAGATTTGAGCAGATCAGTTGTCGGCCAAGCTTCTGGCAAGGTGATGCCTTCAAGCAACTCTGCAGCTGTTTGCTCGAACCAAATGTTGGTGCCGCTGACTGCGACCTTCTTGGCGATGGCTCGGATGACGTCGGCGTCAATGAATGCTTCGCCATCTTCATTGTAAAAGGCAGGGATAGGCACGCCCCATGTGCGCTGGCGGCTGATGCACCAGTCTGGACGGCTCTCAACTGCGGCACGGATACGCTTCTCACCCCAAGCTGGAATGAAAGTCACATCTTTAAGGGCGTCGAGTGCGAGCTTACGATCGCCACCCTTATCGAGTGCAATGAACCATTGATCCATGGCGCGGAAAATCACGGGAGTTTTTGAGCGCCAGCAATGCGGATAGCTGTGGGTGATGGTCTTTTTTGCGATTAACGAGCCGTTTTGAGCGATGATCTTGAGGACGCCACGGTTGGCTTCGCTGATTTTTCCGTCATCGAGCACTGAGAGGCCTACGAGCTCAGCGGGCACTTGGCCATCGTCGACGTAGTTACCGTTGTCATCCAGCGGGCAATACACTTCGATGCCGTTATTGATACCAGTGATGTAGTCATCCTGACCGTGGCCAGGTGCAGTGTGCACGCACCCAGTGCCACTCTCGGTGGTGACGTAGTCTGCTAGCAGGATCGGGCTAGGGCGGTCGATAAATGGGTGACGCGCTTCGAGCTTCTCCATGGCGGTGCCAAGGAAGGTATTGATGGTTTCTGGATCTTCGAGGTTGCAGGCTTCGATAACCGCATCGCGCAGTGCCGTGGCGACGATAACCGTGCCTTGGTTGCTGGTCTTGATCGCGCTGTATTCGATCTTTGGATTCACTGAGACTGCCATGTTGGCAGGCAAGGTCCAAGCCGTGGTAGTCCAGATCAGCACCGAAGCGGGCTCTTCGAGCGCGAGTGCCTTGAGTGCTTCAGCGGAGAGGCCGAGCTTTACATAGATCGAAACGCTTTTGTGGTCACGGTACTCGATTTCAGCTTCGGCCAGAGCGGTCGCGCAAGGGATGGACCAGTAAACGGGCTTCTTACTGCGGTAAACGATATTTTTTTCAACGAAGCTGGCGAAAGTTTCGAGTTCAGTCGCTTCGTATTCTGGATGGATCGTCCAATATTCATTGTCCCAATCGGCTAAAACTCCGAGGCGCTTGAACTGTTCGCGCTGGCTTAGGCGGTATTTGTCGGCAAATTTAGCGCAGGCTTCACGCACTTCGATCGCGGTGTAGTCGGTACGCCCGGTCTCTTGTAGCTCACGTGAGACTTTGTGCTCGATCGGTAGGCCATGACTGTCCCAGCCGGGGATGTAGGGGGCGTTATAACCCTGCATCCACTTAAATCGTAAGATGGTGTCCTTCAACGTCTTGTTGAGGGCGTGGCCAAGGTGCAGGTCGCCGTTGGTAAACGGTGGGCCGTCGTGCAAAATGAAGCTCGGCCCCGCGGCATTCTTGGCTTGGATTTTGCCGTAAAGGTCGAGTTTTTCCCAATGCTCAATCCGAGCGGGTTCGCGTTCCACGAGGTTACCGCGCATTGGAAAGGCGGTTTCTGGGAGGTTGAGCGTATTTTTGAGGTCTAGAGCCATGATTTAGATACCGAGGGCCATGTAAAAACGGCGCAGTGTGTTTTTTTCAATCCTCAAGTCAAGCACACAGAATTTTCTCGCAGATGTTTAGCTTTCGCGCTTGTTAGACTGGGATCAATCAGGCGCCTGTAGTGCCTTTCTTTTAAAATCCAATGACACTCGCATTTATCAGTCTTCCGTATCCAGATTTCTCACCATGGGCACTTTTAGCTGTTATGCTAGTGGGATTTGTCGCACTGGCTTTTGGTGGCGATTGGCTGACCCATGGCGCCGTGGCGATTTCGAGCAACTTGAAAATCAATCCAGTGGTCATCGGTCTGACTGTGGTGTCGATTGCGACCTCGATGCCTGAAATGGCGACCTCGCTGATGGCCGCTGAGGACAATCCCGGCATCGCGTTGGGCAATATCCTTGGTAGTAATATCGCCAATATCGGCCTGATACTCGGTGTCGCGGCGATTATATCGCCGCTGAAGATCAACCTACGTTTGATTCGTCGCGAGGTGCCGATACTTATTTGTGTCACGCTGTTATTTGCCGTGTTTGCGCTTGGCGGTGGATTTCATCGCCTTGAGGGCATGGTCTTGCTGGCGCTGACGGTGGCCTATCTGGTCTATATGGTGCGTGGTGCCAAGCAGCAGGATTCTCAATTAGTTGCCGATGAGTTTGTCGATGGTGCTGAGCCGGTTCAGCAACAATCGACGCGCAAGGCTTTGTTGATTGTTGCGCTTGGCGCGGGAGCGTTGGCCTTGGGCGCGGATTTTTTGGTTGGGTGCAGTGTCGAAATTGCGACTCGGGTGGGCATCAGTGATCTGTTTATCGGGCTCTCGATCGTGGCGATTGGCACGAGTTTGCCTGAGTTGGCGGCTTCGATCGCGGCGGTGCGCGCGGGGCATGGCGATTTGTGTGCCGGCAATATAGTGGGCTCCAACTTGTTTAATATGCTCTTGATCGGTGGCGGTGTGTCGGCTTTTGCCGGTATGGATGTGCATAATGAATTGCTGTTGGTTGAGTTCCCTGCACTCGTGCTACTTTCAGTGTTGCTGCTATGGATCTTTAAGAGCGGACATGTCGTCAGCCGACGTGAAGGTGTGTCATTGCTTTTTCTATACCTTGCGATTCTGTCGATTTCCGGCCTGTCGCAATTTGGCTATCTTTTTTAACAAATTCTAGAATTTTCATTCCAACACATTATTTATGTCTGATTCCTATCAACCAGTAGTCCTTATCATCCGCGACGGGTGGGGGGAGAATCATAATTCGGAGCAAGACTCCTACAACGCGGTAAGGCTTGCCAAGACCCCTTGCGCAGATCGCCTCACAGCCGAGTGGCCTCGCACTGAGATCATGGCATGTGGGCTCGATGTGGGCTTGCCTGTCGGTATTATGGGCAACTCCGAGGTCGGCCACCAAAACATCGGTGCGGGTCGCGTGGTAGATCAAGAGCTCGTCCGCATTAACAAGGGCATCGAAACCGGCTCGGTGAAGGATAGTGTTACATTTAAAGCGTCGCTTGCCAACGTTAAGGCGCAGGGTACTGCGCTGCATCTCATGGGTCTCGTGTCCGATGCGGGTGTACACGCGATGCTGGATCACCTCTACGGCCTGATTCGTATCGCCAAAGATGAGGGCATTGAAAAACTCTACGTGCATGCCTTTACCGATGGTCGCGACACTGGGCCATTTAGTGGCAAGCAGTTCATCAACCAAGCTGAAGCTGAAATGGCGAAGATCGGCCTCGGCAAGATCGCATCGCTTTCTGGTCGCTACTGGGCGATGGATCGCGACAACCGCTGGGATCGTGTGCAACGCGCATACGACTGTCTCACTGGTCGCAACATCGAGACGACTGCGTCCTCCGCTGAAGTGGGCATTCAATACCAATACGACAATCCTGAGACTGCAGGCACCAAGGGCGACGAATTTTGTCCGCCGACTGCTGTGCTCGATGCCGACGGCAAGCCAGTTGCGATTATTGCGAAGGGCGACTCGGTGATCTTCTGCAACTTTCGTGGTGATCGTCCACGTGAATTGACTCGTGCCTTCATCCAAGACGACTTCGATGGTTTTGATCGTGGTGACAAGCTCGATATCCACTTCTCGACGTTGAGCGAATACCAAAAAGGCCTGTGCGATAACATCATCTTCTTTAAGCCTGAGAAGATGAAGGATATCCTCGCCGGCTATATCTCCGACCGGGGCATTCCGCAGTTCCGTTGCGCCGAGACTGAAAAATTTCCACATGTCACTTTCTTCTTCAATGATTACCGTGAGGAACCATTCCCAGGCGAAGACCGTGCACTTATACCAAGCCGTAAAGATTGCGCGACTTACGATGAGAAGCCTGAAATGTCGGCCTATGGCATACGCGATGCGGCCGTTGAAGCGATCAAGTCCCGCAAGTATGGCCTAGTAGTGGTGAACTTCGCGAATGCTGACATGGTCGGCCACACCGGTGTGATCGAAGCCTGCATCAAGGCTTGTGAGATCGTGGACGGCTGCGTGCAAGACCTGCTCGATGCGATCGATGAGGTGAGTGGTCATGCGCTGATCACTGCGGACCACGGCAACTCTGATCAGCTCTGGAATCCAGAGAACAACGGACCGCACACCGCGCACACGCTCAACCCAGTTGAGATCGTGGTGTATGGCCAAGGCTGCCAGGGACGTGCGATTGCTGATGGCGGTGCACTGGGCGACATCGCTCCAACGATCCTCAAGCTGATGGGCCTCGAACAGCCCGAGTCGATGACAGGCAACTGCCTGCTCAAGTAGAGCGACCGTATTGTATTCACAAAGCCCAGCCGTCACTTAGTGGCGGCTGGGCTTTTTTTGTGTATGTGTGGTTAGAAATTAGGGGGTTTTTATTGGAGACGGTCTCAAAATGGTAGAAGCGACACTCTTGTCGCTTTGCTCAGTACTAGGTTGCGGACAATTAAGCGGCAAGCGTGTCGCTTATAATGGAGGAAAAAAATGTGTGAATTGCTGTGATTTTTGATACAGCCTCCTTGGCGTGTCGTTGCTTGTTATTATACTTTTGGGGCAACGGCCTTCGGGGCGTTTCTTGCGGTCACCACTGAGGCCGTTGCAAGCAAGGTCGCCACTGGCCCTGTGACACAGGCACAAAAAAGCCCTTCCGATTAAGGAAGGGCCTTTTAAAAAAATAAACCGAAAGGATTATTCAGATGGCTTGGTCTTCTTGATGCCGATCACGCGATCGCCTTCTTTCCACTCGCCGCGTTCGCGGAGTAGGTCCACGCGTTCGAAACGCTTGAGGACTGTTCTGTTTTTCTTACCACCGCCGCCGGTGGTTGCTCTGAAACTGTTGTGTTGTGACATGGTGTGCTATTGGTTGAAAGTGAAAGCGAAGAAATAAATGGGTGCGCATGCAAAAGATCAAGGACTAATCGCGATTTATTTCGGGTATTTTTGTGACTCTATAATCGAGCTAGCGCGGGAGTATCCCGCCCCGCACATGTCTTGGGTGCGCGACACCTTGTGATACTTTTGAGATGTGTTGGCTTAGGCGGATTAGCAGATTGGATGCGGTCAGATTCGTGCCGCTCCACTCCGATTTTTTCAGCGGCATGTAGCCGTGTCGCTTCTTATGACCATGATGTTTTAAATGTGTTCGTACCCGACGCGCGCGAAACACGATAGCAATAATCAAGGGTATAATACTGCGGCGTGGCTACAATTTAAAGAAAGTGCGGGTATTCCGCACTTTTTGTGAGGCGCATCAACCAGATCAACTGCATCAACTGGATCGACCAGATCGATAGGATCGACTGAACGTGAGGCTTTACAGCTGGCACGAATCAAGCCAAGTAAGTTGTGGATAATTATGTTTGCACCTACTAAATCACGATTTGAGCAATTACGGATCGCTCGGCACTTGATCCGGTGGTCGCTGCTAGTGTTGCCAGTATCGGTGGTTGTGGGTGCGGTGGTCGCGTTGTTTTTGTGGCTATTGGAATCGGCGACGCAGGTTCGACAGGCCAATCTGTGGCTACTGAGCTTGCTGCCACTCGCAGGCATTGGTATTTATTGGCTGTACCGTCGATACGGAAAAAACACTGAAGTGGGTAATAATTTAATCATGGATGAGATCCATGAACCGGGCGGTGGGATTCCGTTTCGGATGGCGCCGCTGGTACTGGTGACGACCGTGATTACGCATTTATTTGGTGGCTCGGCTGGGCGCGAGGGCACGGCGGTGCAGATGGGCGGCAGTGTGGCTGACTATTTTGCCAAGAAATTTGGCCTTCGCCATGAGGATAAGCGCATCTTGCTGATGGCTGGTATGGCCGCGGGCTTTGGCGCGGTATTTGGCACGCCAGTGACCGGGGCAATTTTCGCCTTGGAAGTGCTGGCTGTTGGGCGGATTAAATATGATGCGTTGATGCCGTGCTTGATTGCTAGTTTGGTGGCCGACATCACTTGCACCTCGTTTCCAATTCATCATACGCATTATTCGATCGGCTATTCCGCAAAGGAGGCGATGGGGGCAATGTCCTTTATTTCGTTTGATGTGTTGTTGTTACTCAAGGTACTGATCGCAGGTGCTTTTTTTGGTTTGGCCAGTTATGGATTTACCGTTTTGTCGCATTACTTAACAGCAAAGAGCCAGCAGTTGATTCGCCGTAGATGGCTGATTCCTGCTATTGGCGCAGTGTTGGTGTTGAGCATTAGTTATTGCTTGGGCACGACTGATTATCTCGGTCTTGGCGTGAATTCGCCAAGCGCAGACGGTGTGAGTATTGTGTCGGCTTTTTCGGCGGGCGGCGCCGACTCGTTTAGTTGGTTTTGGAAGCTGTTGCTGACGGCAATCACATTGAGTTTCGGCTTTAAGGGCGGGGAAGTGACGCCGTTGTTTTTCATCGGAGCGACCTTAGGTAACACGCTCGCAATGCTTTCGGGCGCACCGGTCGATCTGTTTGCTGGGCTCGGCTTTATTGCTGTATTTGCGGGGGCCACTAATACGCCACTGGCGTGCACGATGATGGGGATCGAGTTGTTTGGCGCTGAGAATACTGTTTACTACGCTGTCGCCTGTTTTACTGCTTATTATTTTAGTGGGCATACTGGCATTTATACGTCGCAGCGTGTAGCAGTCTCTAAGTTCCACACCACTGAGGCGAAGGAATCGACGCTGCAGGAAATTAACACGAATCAACAAGAATATGGCCGCAGATCAGCCATCGATTAACGGTATGAATCTGAACGAACAATTTGAGGCACCAATTGAATTTTTTAATCGTCATAGTGGCGCCGTGGAAACCGAGTCAGTTTATGGCGAAGCCTTCTTGCGCTGGGCGTATGGCAATCCTTTGGGGCGCCTGAGTGTGGCAGTCGCCGTGAAGCGATTGTGGTTTTCACGCTGGTATGGCTGGCGTATGGATCGCCCTGCGAGTCGCGAGAAGGTGGCGCCGTTCATTCGCGACTATGCAGTAGATGTCGCAGAATTCGTGGCTGATGCGCATAGCTATGGTTCCTTTAACGAGTTTTTCTATCGCAAGCTTAAGCCAAGCGCGCGGCCGATCACCGCAGGTGAGTCCATTGCGGTGTTTCCCGCGGATGGGCGACATCTCGCGATTGCAGACATTAGTTCGGCAGACAGTTTTTATATTAAGGGGCAGCGATTCAATTTAGCGAAGTTCCTCGGAAGTGCCAAATTGGCTGCGGAGTTTGCAGGCGGCTCGTTGTTGATCTCCCGACTGTGTCCAGTGGACTATCACCGCTTTCACTTTCCCGTGGCAGGCCGATCTGGTGCGGCTCGTATTTTAGATGGCAGTTTGCGCTCAGTGAGCCCGTTGGCGCTGCGCCGCAAGCTGTCGATCTTGTGGGAGAATCGTCGCATGATCACCGAGGTCGATTCGGCTGCGTTCGGTAGGATGATCGTGATGGAGGTCGGCGCGACGTGCGTTGGTGGCATGCATCAGACTTACCAAGCCGAGACTCAGGTCGAAAAGGGCGCAGACAAAGGATATTTCTCTTTTGGCGGATCGTGCGTGGCGACGCTTTACCAGCCTGGCGCCATCCGTTTTGACAATGATCTTTTAGCGCAAGCCACACTCGGCCGTGAAGTATATGCTAAGATGGGCGAGCAGTGTGGCGTCGTGGTGTGACCCGATATAGCTTAGAAACTCCAAAGATAGCTCTTTTTTGTACCGAGCACCTCACCATTGGAGTTCAATATCGTGAACCGCCAAGCAGCGGGTGTGGCACTTTGGCTTGGCCAGTCTTCGCCGGTTAAACCAACGAAAATTTCCTTACTCTTTGGCAATTTTGAGGGCAATTGAAAGGTGTGCTCTTGTGAATCGAGTGAATTCGGGGTGTAGAATTCGCCTTTGATGTAGGTGCCTGCAGGAAGGTCGCGCACTTGCTCGTCGAGGATCAGCGCGAAATAGTAGCCCGCACGTTCACTTTTATCAGTGCGAACGATGACTCGACTTCCGAGATTTTCCTTGCCAGTCAAATACTCAGACGCGCGTTTAAAAGCCTCTGCCTCAATATACCGTGGTTTGATGTCGAGGATAGCGACGTTCGTCAGTACGGGCCTCTTGGTCGTAGCGCAAGAGATGCATAGGAGGCTGAAAAGGGCTAGTAGGAGTATACGCATGATGGTGTAGACTCGTGAGGGTCGGGGGCTTGTCAATAGCCGCGTACAAACTAACGCATGATTCACTACATCATTATTTTGGTTATTTTAGATTTGCCTGCGATTAAGTTTTAGAGACCATATTCTTGTATAGAAGCCAAGGCTTCATTCACTTACTACCAATCTACACTCTCGACTTATGATGCGCCATTTTTGCCTGTTACTATCGTTCCTGTTCCTTGTTCAAATTACCGCTGCCGATGAGGCTACAAGCGCTCATTTAAGAGGCATCTATTCGTTGTACATGACTGTGGATACATCCATGGCATCTGATATTCAATCGAGTGAAAGTCTCGATTTTAATGATATTATGGAGCTCCAACTCAGGCGCGGCAATATCGCTCTGAATACCTATGTGTTGAATCAACCAGAGGTAAATATCCCGCTCATTCAACTTTCAATCGATACCTCCAGTCGCATTGCTTCCGGTGAATTTGAGTTGATCGTGCAAGTGCGCGATTTCGTGACGATTGACCGCAACGACGAAAAGACTGTCGCGACAGTTTTTGAAATGCGCCGCCGCGGCAGCTCTAGTTCCGGCTCGAAGCAAGTTGAAGTTATTAAAGCAGAGTTGCGCGATCTGATGGTCGACTTCGTCACGACCTTTCGCGAGGTCAACCCGAAGCGGTAGATGACGAAGCTAAAGAGAGTTTTTTTAAAGCGTTTGATATAGCTCGTCCTATGTGGTCCCGAGTTCGCATCCCATCGTTTTTGATGTCATAGAAGAGCAATTGGGGAAGTTTTCGCTCTTTTTATGCATCTATTTCAGTGCGCCGTGGGGCTTCCTTTGACTCGTGGGCCCCTAGTTTCGAGTGACTCACGTTTGCCTAGGCACTCCGTCGCACTACCTTAACCATGATTTACAATGGTCGCCGCCGCAGCTCGGTTGGTTGTACTATACTGCCGCGCATAAAGATTGGTGAAAACAGGATGAATGAAGCAGTTCTCAAAGTGGAGCGTATTGGCGAGGTCGTTTCGATCATAAGACTGCGATTACGGAGAGTGCTGCAAGATTGCTCAACGTCTCTACGCGATATTAATTGTGGTAGGGCTATTGCTCTGCTGTTTTTCTACGCCATCTACGGCAGACCTCCGTCGCGCGGAGGCGACGGGGCGCAGAGCTAGCAGGTGGTGGACTTGGGCACTTTCCTTAGTTACATTTCTTTTGTGATATTCTGGTTATTTTTTGATTCGCCTTAGAAAACTCTGCGCCTCTGCGCCTCTACGGGAGACTCCATCGTGGGGTGCTTGTTGGTCTGCGGCTCCGTGTAGGGCAAGATATGCTCTAGCCTTCCAAAATCACAAAATATGATGCGCGCCAGTATATATTGTATGGATTGTGCTCTTTCTCGTTGGTAACCATCGACTTTTTGAATGTACCCAAGAACTCTTACACACTTAAAACCCGAGTTTCTGCAGATCTCTCGATGCGTGAACAGCTAAATCCAACTGACCAGTTAGCCCAATAATTCTGCCCATACCGTGGTTTGACTCTTTTTGCTAGGCGAACGGCATTCTTTACGATACACCTCCCGCTCAATCTTCGCCGTACCGTTACAGGGCGGCCGCATGCTTCGGGAGAGATCCGACTTTTTTAGCATGCACTTATTATCCAAGCTGCAGTCAAAACTGCCTCAGCTATCCAAGAGTCGCATGATCGGAGAATCGCCTTATTAAGGCGGCCAGAGCGCCTCACTACTCAAAGCAAATCGTTATGTCATTTTCTGAACTGGGACTCATTCCCGAACTCGTTGCAGCCGTTGAAGCCAAAGGCTACACCATACCTTCGCCTATTCAGGCACGTGCAATTCCTGCGGTCCTTGACCGCCGCGACGTCCTCGGCGGCGCACAAACTGGCACGGGTAAAACTGCCGCCTTTAGTTTGCCCATGCTGCAGATCCTCTCCGGATCTGAGTTTAACGGCCAGAACAAGCGCCCCCGCGCGCTCGTCCTAGCGCCGACTCGTGAGCTCGCGGCACAGGTCCATCAAAGTATCGTTGATTACGGTCAGCATGTGAACATTCGCTCGTTTGTGATTTTCGGTGGTGTGGGTTTTCAGCCGCAGATCAATGCACTCCGTCGTGGACTCGACATTGTCGTCGCCACTCCAGGCCGTTTGCTCGACCTCTGCCAACGTGGTGAGATGCAACTCTCAAACATAGAGATGCTAGTGCTCGACGAAGCTGATCGCATGTTGGACATGGGCTTTATCAATGATATTAAAAAGATTCTGCAATTGATGCCTGCCAAGCGGCAAAACTTGTTCTTTTCGGCCACCTATACCAAGGATGTCAAGAAACTCGCTGATTCCATGCTGCACAATGCGGTCGAAGTCGAAGTGGCTGCGCGTAATGCCACTGCGGATCGCGTCGATCAAGAGGCGTATGTCGTCAGTCAAAATGCAAAACCACAATTTTTGGCCGATATGATCGAGCAGGGGGAGTGGACGCAAGTGCTGGTCTTTTCTCGCACCAAGCATGGCGCTAATAAGCTCGCTACGCATTTGGATAAGCAAGGCATTAGCGCAATGGCGATTCATGGCAACAAGAGCCAGTCCGCTCGTGAACGTGCGTTGAGCATGTTCAAGTCCAATAAGATCCGTGTGATGGTCGCGACTGATATTGCTGCGCGTGGCCTCGATATCGCTGATTTGCCGCATGTGGTGAATTACGAGCTGCCCAATATTCCCGAAGACTATGTGCACCGCATCGGCCGCACGGGCCGTGCTGGTAAGGCGGGTAACGCAGTCTCACTGGTCAGTGATGTGGAAGAGGGCTACCTCTGGGACATTGAGAAGACGATGAAGAAAAACATTCCACTCTTCAGAATTGATGACCGCGGCGAAAAGATTGCTGTGCCACGCCCAGCGACACGCTCGAAGAAATCACGCCCCGCACCCGGGCAACAGAACCGTGGCGGCGGCGGTGGTGGTCGTTCGCAAGGCGGCGGTGGTGGTCGTTCGCAAGGCGGCGGTGGTCGTTCGCAAGGCGGCGGTGGTCGTCCGCAAGGCGGCGGTGGTCGTCCACAAGGTGGCGGTGGTCGTCCGCAAGGCGGCGGTGGTCGTCCACAAGGTGGCGGTGGTCGCCCGCAAGGTGGCGGTGGTCGTCCGCAAGGCGGCGGTGGCGGTTCCAGTGGATCGTCGCAGGGCGCAGCGCCGACTCGTTCGCGCGGCCGCAACCAATAAGTTTTGATTACAGGGCGGGCTGAGAAGTCCGCCCTTTTTTATGGGCGAATCGCTTGAGTCTTTAACTGTGGCCTCCGTTATGAGACGGGGGAGCGTTTCTCTGGTCTGTATTCCATCTCGTGGTGTTCGTGCTTGCTTGAGCCTGCGAGGGAGATGCCCTCGCTTTGAGGGCGCGAGTGAGCTCGCACGCCACAGTGTTGCTAAATCACCGTGCCGACGCTTTTTATTCGCCAAATCGGCGGCGGCTATTTAGCGGATTAGGGTATGAGTTCTATTAATGATTTAATTCAAACAGTGGCGGCGCTGCGTGAGCCGGAGACAGGATGCCCTTGGGATATCGAGCAAGACCACCAATCACTGGCCGAATGTTTAGTCGATGAGTGCTGCGAGTTATTGCAGACGATTGATCGGCTCGACATGCACCACATGGAAGAAGAATTGGGAGATGTGCTGTTACAGGTCGTCATGCATACCCAGATTGCGCAGGAGGCAGGGCATTTTGACTTCGAAGCGGTGTGTGCGGTGGTCAATGAGAAGTTGGTTACGCGGCACCCGCATGTGTTTGGCGAAAATGCGAAACTCGGCGACTCGGACGCAGTGCTCAAGCAATGGGACGAAATTAAAGCGGAAGAAAAGAAGCGCGGACCTCAGCAGGTTGGACGTTTTAAGGACTTACCCAATCAATTGCCGGCGCTGATGTATGCGCAGGATGTCTATAAGCAGATTCAAAAACAAAAGATGGACGCTTCCGAGGTGATTGATGCGGATGGCATTGCGATGACTGCGCAGGCGTTGGCTGATGATGAGTTGGCGCTCGGCAAGCAGTTGTTTGAGATCGCCGCGGCCTGTCGAATCAAAAAACTAGAACCTGAGACAGCGCTGAGGCGCTATGCGCAGACTGTCGTTGATGAGCTGGAAGCATCGGTTGAGGGCTGAGATATTTCTGAGTAATGGCTGATGTATTTGATCTATTGGGAAGGCTGAGCTCCGTCTCGTCAGTCGAGGCTAGTGCTGAACCATCACACTGCGGACGACGCGGAGGTCGTCCCTCCCAACTAATGATAAATGTTTTTAAGTCTTAACAACGGTGAGTCAGTATCAATTAATGTGCGACGCCGTAAGGGCACCCGACATTTGCGGCTTAGTTTGAATCATAGTAATCAGGCGGTGGCTTCGGTGCCGTGGCGTTGCTCGGATCGGGAGGCGCTAAAATTCATAGAGAAGCAACGTGACTGGCTGGAAGCGCAGTTGGCAACAGTGCCGCGGGCACGCTCGGTAGCTGATTGGTTTACTGAGCATCCGCTCCTGACCGGCAGTGGCGATCGTTTTACCGTGCGCGTTGAGCCGACGGAGCGTCTACGGGCGGATTATATCTTTGATCAGGGCGGGGCGGAGATCGTCTTGCGCGTTCCGCATCCGAGTGCCGATGCCGACGCTGCATTGTTGGCCTTGGTGCGACGTTTTGCCAAAGATGCAATGCTGTGCCGACTCGCGTATCACGCCAAATATTTGAATTTAAATTTTTCTAAATTGAGTGTGCGTGACCAAGCGAGTCGCTGGGGTTCGTGCTCATCGAGTGGGGGGATTTCATTAAATTGGCGCTTGGTGCTAGTCGCCCCTGAATTGCAGGATTATGTGATTTTACATGAGCTAGCGCATTTGACCGAGATGAATCATTCAAAGCATTTCTGGGCGTTACTGGATCAGTATGATCCGAAGCGTAAGTTACATGAGGTACAACTTGATGCGTTAACCGCCGAGATCATGCGTGTGGGGCGCTCGTAAGTTTTATTAAGTGAAATACAACGGCTTAACCTAAATTGTTTCACCATCTACGCTCTGCTCCGTCAGCAGTCGGCACCCAAGGGCATAATAAATGTCAGAGATCAGTAGCCAGTCACTGATAATCAGAAACTTGCAGCGAAACCGCCTCTCGCCATTTGGCTTCGCCCTTCGATTGATTGTGCTGCTCTCAGGAGGCGAAGCGACATGGGTTCTCCGCTATTTTAAATGGTTAGGGCACTCAGTGCTCTGACTTTTAACCACTCGCTGCGCTGGAGGCACGGAAACACGGAGGAGGCTTGCTTGTCATTAGAAATTTAAAACTCTCATTATTTATGAATGAATCACTTATTGAAGAAGAACTGACGAAGAAGATCATTGATGCTGCAATTGAGGTGCATCGCTATTGGGGACCGGGTCTTATCGAAAGCATCTACGAGAAGAGCTTGGCGGTAGAGCTTGAGAAGTGGGCTATCCCATTTAAGCGACAATTAAAACTGGAGCGTCTCGTCCTGTAATTCTAAGTCAATCACTCCTCCGTGTCTCTGTGCCTCCGTGGTGAAACTCTCCGGTCTGGAATCTCAAGCCATTCCTCTTCTCAGATGTAATTGAGTGTTCCGGTTTTCATTGTTCCACTAAAAATAGCGAAGAACCGCGATATGTTTTATAACTCATTGCTGTTTAACTCTGATCTTTATTATGCTCTTGAGTGCTGTCTTCTGGATTCTGACGACTCTTTCTAGGCTTAATCAAGGGGCGTTTTTTTTGCCTGTATCTTTCCGACGGAACTGACAGCGTGAAGTCGTTTAAATGTGCATCATCGTAAATGTTATGAGTTCAAATGATATCGATCCATCAGTTCATAAGCACACTGGCTGCACCCGACTCTTTAAAGCGGGTGCCTGTTCATTAGCCGGCCTCGGTTCTGCCATGCATGAAGCCGCGTTTCGCTTGGAAGTTGCCGTTGGCAGTATCCTCATTATTAGCTCATTATTTTTACCACTGACCCTGGTCGAGCGTCTGATTCTAATTAGTAGTGTGTTACTAGTATGGATCGTCGAAATTTTGAATTCTGCGATCGAAGCAGTCGTCGACGATATTTCACTCGAACGTCGATCACTCGCTAAACAAGCGAAAGATATGGGCAGTGCTGCGGTTTTTATTGCACTGGTTAACTGTGGCATCTGCTGGGCGACCGTGATCTACACGAATTGGTAGGCACTCGCGTGCTTATGTATACACCGCGCCGCACCGCGCGCCCATGGGTATTAAGCAGCTTACACAACACGCCGCACAGGAGACCGCAACGCGTCGCACAGGAGACCACCACCGGAATTCCAAGACGTCAAATACCACCCTTAAGTGAAGTCTTCAGATGCGACTTAAAAGATGCATCCCAATTAAATTCAATGTTGGACCTTCGACTTTGGACCTACAATGTGTGTGCAATGCTGCACATCGTTTTATTTAATCCGGAGATCCCTCAGAATACGGGCAATATCGGTCGACTTTGTGCGATTACTGAGACGCGCTTACATTTGATTCATCCGCTGGGGTTTACCATAACCGATAAGCACCTCAAGCGCAGCGGTATGGACTATTGGCACTCGCTCGATGTGCACCATCACGATGATTGGGCAGCGTTTAAGGCAAGCGAGTTTGGCGCCTAGGCGTCTGTGGTTGTTTACCACCAAGGCAGATCATGTCTATTGGGATGTGCAATACGCAGAGGACGACGGGTTGGTCTTTGGCAGCGAGGGGCATGGTGTGCCAGACTGGTTGCATGCGGAACTGGAAGGGCAACGACTAACTATTCCACATAAAAACACGGATCTTCGCTCACTAAATCTTTCGACCTCGGCTGGTATTGGGACTTACGAGGCACTGCGGCAATTCGCAGTAGGGGAGCGACGTTGAGCTATAAACGGTCATGTCTGCACTGCTAAAATACGGACGACTAAGGTCGCTGTACCTAGCGTTTATTAGCCATTACACTCGGGCTGGATTATCGCGGCGCTATTTAAATTCTGCTGGAGTATCAATCAGCGCTCCTAGGAAAACGAGTTCGGTTTCACCCGTATTACGAATTGCCTGAGTTTCACCGTCGCGTGTGATTTGTAAGGTGCCTGGTGTAAAAGGATGTTCGACGCCATTATCGACGACGATACCCGTGCCGGAAATGCAGTAATAGAAGTCTTCATCGCCATCGTGCGAATGGGCGCCGACGCAAGCACCTGGTTCTAGGCGGACAAGGCCGACACTTTTGATCGCGCTGCCAGGGAATAGATCCAACAGTTTGTGCGCGTAGGCGGTTCCCGTACCACCTCGTACATTTTCAGCAACTTCTGGCACTATCTCATGAACATTTGTAATCATACTTTTAGTTTAAATGGTTTTGCCTGCCTGTCATTAAAAAAACGTACGAACTACTTATCCCATATCGCTGTCTCGTCTGTGACGTGAAATGATTTGTGGTGGTGACTCAATGCCCCTAATCAGCTAATCTATTGGCTTACAAAGCAACTGTAGTTTGATCGATTGATGATCACAAAAACAACGTAGTTTAAACTCGATGTTAATACCTATGTTTTATACAATTTAGACATGAAGGCATTAGTTGTAGAAGATGAAGAGTTGGTACGTGAATTGTTAGTCAGCATCGTCTCACGGGAATTTGAGTTTAGCTACGTCAAGGAAGCAAGTGATGGTGAGTCAGCATGGGGGTTGTTCCAGATAGAAAAATTTGATTTTGTCGTGCTGGATTTAATGCTGCCCAAGCTTGACGGTTTGAGTCTGGCGCGTCGCATACTTCAGGTGGCCCCGGATGTTCGTATTTTAGCGATTTCCAGTGAGTGCGATGATTATACGGTTCGCGAAGTCACCCGCAGTGGGATACTTGGTTTTGTTCATAAACAAGAGATGTCGCTCGAAACATTATTTACCGCATTTAACGAGGTCTCAGCTGGGGAGATTTATTATTCAGCGAATGCGCAAAAGATCATTGCTGGCATGTGGCAGGATCCGGATGCCTATTACAAAGTAGTGTCGAATCGGGAGTTGCATGTTTTGCGCTTAATTGCGCAAGGCCATAGCCATGTGAGTGCGGGTGAAATATTGGGTATTAGTGAATTCACCGTTCGTCGCCACAAGCACAATATGATGAAGCGACTCAACATCAGCGACGAGGCAAGCCTCGTGCGCTTTGCCTTCGAAAAAGGCGTCGTCAAATTTAAGGGTGGTCTCGATTGGACAACCGTCTCGCACAAAAAGCATTCAACCCAGTAGCGGCCTAATGTTAGAGCTCAAATTGTATCGCTCGGATCGTATCAAACCAGTTGCTACATAATATTCTCAGCACTCTAAACGTATGGGCGCCGGGACTTGTTCCGAGCGTGACAGGCGACAAAATCGGCCGCGTAGCGGGCCGGACCACCGTAGGTGAGACGCAGCGCGACAACGCGGAGATGGCAAATCTCATTCATTAGATATGCCCCGAGTCTTCGAGGGGGGACTGACGCGGGTGCCCTTTGGGCGCGGAGGTCACAGTCCCCAGCTCATCGGAACGTATGGGCGCCGGGACTCGAACCCGGGACCCTCGGTTTAGAAAACCGATGCTCTATCCAGCTGAGCTACGCCCACATATCGTTCCGCATTCGCGAGAATCGACGAACAAAGCAGTTTTACCTGAACAAGCAATACGAATATTATGATCTTGAGGCGTGGAATGAGCCGCTTAGGCCAAAGCGCGCTAGCTTTGTTGTAACCACTCAACCAAGTCGCTGTCGCGGGTGATTGTGGTGGCCTGTTGATATTCAGGTGCCAGTTGCTCTTTGTAGGCAGCTTGGTCATAGCGTTTGCCGTGGAGCAATACTTTGGCGCGATGACCTGGTGCGCGCACGATGCGGCCGAGGGCTTGGTGGATGCGGCGCATTGCTGGGATGATATAAACATCGGTGAAGGCGGCGTCCCTTTCCATACTGGGATGGGTGTCCATCTTGGCGTCTTGGCAGGAAAAAGGGGTCAGTCCAAGTATTGCTGATTTAGCAGTTGACCTAGTTGTTTCTGTGGTCAAAGAGTGTAGTTATGGCACGCAAAGCTCGTATCGAATACGCGGGTGCGTATTATCATGTGATCAACCGCGGGAACTATCGCTCATGGATATTTGAGAGCGAGGGGGCTCGCCAGAGTTTTTTGAAATGTTTGGTTCAAGCCTGCGGGTCGATGGGCTGGCGTGTGCATGCATGGTGCCTGATGGGCAACCATTACCACTTGTGCCTCCAGACTCCGGAGCCGAATCTGGTGGAAGGGATGCGCTGGTTGCAGTCGACTTTTGCTAATCGTTTTAATCGCCTTCGGAAATCGAACGGCCACGTTTTCCAGGGACGTTATCAGGCGATCTTGCTGGACGGGGACGCGGTGGCTGCGGTCTGCCATTACATCCACTTGAATCCGGTTCGGGCGGGTTTAATTGGAGCGGCCTGTTTGCAGGAATATAAGGACAGTAGTTTTCATCAGTTATGGTATCCCCGTAAACGCTGGGGATTCACGGATTGTGCGAGTTGCTTGGAGGCCGCTGGCGGGCTAGCTGACAAGCCCAAGGGGAGGGCGTTGTATCGGGATTATCTGGAATGGTTGTCCGCAGATGATCCTGAGCGCAAGCGCTTGGGATTTGAGGGAATGAGCCGGGGCTGGGCGAAAGGAGGCAACGCTTTTAAGAAAGCTGTCCTGGGGGATCTGGAGGCCGGGGATCAGCGGAATATCGTTGAAGCTGAGGCTTCGGAGATGCGGGAACCGCGTTGGGAGAACGGCTTGAAGCAGGCACTGCGACTACTGGGGAAAGGGGAGTCTGATTTACTTTCAGGACCTAAGGGTGCAGATTGGAAGGTCGCTTTAGCTCGGCATCTAAGGGAGCGTTATTTGGCACCCCATAAATGGATCGCGCAACGTTTGAGCATGGGACAAGTGTCATCGGTGAACAGTCTTGTGAGTCGACATCGAAAGCTAAAGATCGATTCAGATCCTGATTGGGGGAAACTTAAAAATCAGCAATACTTGGACTGACCCTTTTTTTATCCCACTGTCGGGCGTAATAAATACCGTGAGTATTTGGCGTGGTTGGCGGCCGACTCGGGCGCGCAGAAAGAGCTGTTGTTTGATCGGATGTGCCGCGGTTGGGCGATTGGGAGCAAGGATTTTAAGAAGGGTTTATTGAGCGCAGAGGCAGAGCGACTCAAGGGCGAGGCGGAGGATGGGGAGTTGCTTGATTTGTCGAAGGAGCATTACGATGGTAAGGATTTACGTGAGGCGAATGAATTGAAGTGGGAGTTGTATCTGGAGCGTGGGCTTGCGCAGCTCGGTAAGGATGCAACTGCGATCCGTGAAGATCTAAAGTCTGCAGAATGGAAGGTAATGCTGGCGGCTGTAATGAAGCGGTATACTAGTGCGACGAATGTGTGGATTACCGAGAGGCTGAACATGGGGATTCCTCAGGCTGTGAGCCAGAACGTGGGCAAGTTTTATGAAGCGGGTGGCGATGGGGCTGAGGCTTATCAGCAACTGATTATAAGAATAACGGAATGACCCCATTTAGCCCCACGACGAATGTGTGGATTACCGAGAGTCTGAACATGGGGATTCCTCAAGCTGTGAGCCAGAACGTGGGCAAGTTTTATGAAGCGGGTGGCGATGGGGCTGAGGCTTATCAGGGACTAATTATAAGAATAACGGAATGACCCCATTTAGCCCCCATAAGAATAACGGAATGACCCCATTTAGCCCCCATAAGAATAACGGAATGACCCCATTTAGCCCCCCGGAAAGAGCTGTTGTCTGCATCGGATGTGCCGCGGTAATGGGCGATTGGGAGCAAGGCTTGTAATGAAGCGGTTTACTGAGCGCAGAGGCATGTGCGGACTCACGGGCGAGGCGGAGGATGGGGAGTTGCTCGAGCTGTCGAAGGCAGCATTACGATGGGCAAGGATTTACGTGAGGCGAATGAATTGAAGTGGGAGTTGTATCTGGAGCGTGGGCTTGCGCAGCTCGGTAAGGATGCAACTGCGATCCGTGAAGATCTAAAGTCTGCAGAATGGAAGGTAATGCTGGCGGCTGTAATGAAGCGGTATACTAGTGCGACGAATGTGTGGATTACCGAGAGTCTGAACATGGGGATTCCTCAGGCTGTGAGCCAGAAAGTGGGCAAGTTTTATGAAGCGGGTGGCGATGGAGCTGAGGCTTATCAGGAACTGATTATAAGAATAACGGAATGACCCCATTTAGCCCCTCCATTTAGCCCCTTGTGTCATAACCTTTTGTCCTCCAATTCTCGACGAGTCTCTCAGCAAAATAATATGTGATTTCAGCGAGCTCTTTGATGGTGGTGATAAAAACAGTAGAACCAAAGAATTCAGGAGAGCTTTTTAACACCTGTATATGGGGTATGACTTCTGGGTCGAAGTGAGATGAGCTCTCTGTATTGGCGATTTGTTGTATCAATTCGAGTGGAGTGTAAAAATTCTCCTCATAACATAAGAAATGAGAATTCAGAAAAGCTTGTAGGTCGTCTTCCACATATTGTGTGGACGTAGGGAAAACTGAGGGGAAACGGTCAAATGCCCAAGTAGCACTTGGAGTGATCTTTTCCTGAATCAGTTCTTCGAAACTGCAGTTTGACTTATTTCTATATATTGGAAGTGGTGAATCGGATATTGCTGCAGCTCTTAGTAGTAGAGGATTGTAGCTCGGAATAATCTCAGTTTGATTGGACTTTAATTTGTAAAATAATAGAGAGCGTAGATTTCCAACTATGTCCTCAATGTGGTGCGTTTGACCTGAGTTCACACTTTGAATGAAGCCTCTGAGTGCGAGTGCTCGGTTCTTCAGTTGTTCAAACTGTTCTACAGTGTTTAGTGGTGTTCGGCCTGTGCGCTGAGTTGTATTCTCAATAAAAAGGGATTTTCGGGTTTCTCTCCATGCTGTGTGATTTGCAGGTATTACAGTTGGGAGGTCTCCTCTCGTGACTTCGACATCTAGCTCTTCGAGGGTAAATACTGCCTGACCATTTTCGATTCTGGCACATTCAATTGCATTAACATATAGTTTTATTTGGTTAGAGTCGCTTGTGATGTGTAAGCAAATCCATGGTTGTTGTGAGCTATTTGTAATCTTGGGGCCTATACATTGGCATTCGCCAGCAGTCAGAATCAATTGCGATTCGGAGCCAAGTAGGTGAAGAGATATTTCTTCTTTTTGAATTACGCATCTACTAGACTTTCGAACAGTCGGTAGATCGATTAACTGAACCCATGCTTCAATTGTGAATTTTGTATTCATGCTCTGTTCACTGCTTCGACGATCATTTTCTTAATGATTGGATTGCTCAACTTTGAAACGATCGGAACGATGTTGTTTTTGTTTTCACCGAAGTGCAATCCATCATCAAAAACTATTCTGAGCAGATGATGCGATTCGGGGATGTCGGCACCGCGTTTAGCTGACCAGTCAAGTTTTGGAGCCGTCTTGTGTGTTGTGAAAAAAGTATTCGATTCAGCTAAGTGTTCGATTTGTTTATAGGCATGTTCCTCAATCTTCCTTCTGGTTATAGCGCAAATTGCAAGGGGATCGTAAAGTTCTCCATCCTGATATTTTTTGAATTCATCCTGTATGAATGACTGAAATCGACCCTGTTTGCCCCATGTTGGTCTGATGCCATTAATTGATGATAAGTCACTGGAGAAATCATAATCGTCGGTATGATAGTGGACTAGGTATTTTGATATTTTATCTTTGATGTCGTCACTGACTGAATCCTGAGATCTAGCTGCTAACAATTTCTTCATTGCGAGTGCTACATTGTAATCAATGCCTTGATCTAGGTATATAGTATTTTGGTTACTAAATACGTAATTTTTGAAGAAAGCAGGATTCAGGTGTGTCAGTATAATTAAGTAGAGCGCTCTGCCTTGCCGTTTGTATTCATTGATGAGTTGGGATAGGAAATACTGCGCTACAATTAAATTTGCGTCATCAAGGTAGTCGAAAACTTCATCAATCAGAATTATCGCCCGCGCTTTTGCTAGGCTATTCCGCGCAATGTGCATCATTGATAATAGGAGTAATACATCGCGTTGTCCGTTAGAAATGTCCGCGGGTTCAGGTATCGTGATGACCAGCTTTCCTTTGGTTTCATTTACTTGAACGTTTTTCCAAGATGTATTGAGGCATCGCAAGTTTTCGACGATTGATTGTTTTAGGGATTTGTAGCGCTTCCATTCCAGGTAACCGTGCAAGTCTTTTCGTGCAGTTTTTGCGGTCTGCAGGAGCTGCCAAATTGCTAGAAATGCTTTGGGCTTATCAAGTTTTGTATTTCTAGTGATTAGGTATAATGCTGCTTTTGCTGCTGGGAATTCTGCTGCGAATTGTTCGATTTCTGGTTCAGCGTTGCTTAATGCGTCTATATGTGTGCCTGGGAATCTAGTGATTTTCTGTTGTATGCTAGATGATTTTTTTAGGCTTCTCGGTTTTCCTAATGTGTCGATGTAGATTAGTAATTCCTGAGATCGCGAGACTAAGTCATAGGAGTCAAACAAATCGGTATTTAAATTAGGTAGCAATTCTTTGTGATCTCCGAAGTCACGCTTTAGCTGAGAAATCTTATACGGGTTTTCATTTGTTCGAACTATGTTGCATATTTCAATTGGAGGAATTGTTAGTTTCGCCTCGGCCCTTGAAAAGCCGCCCATCTTGCGGGTGTATGACTTTATTTTTCGTAAATCTGATACAACCAAAATATCAAATTCTTTTCTAATTTCATTAGATCTAGCAACTTCTGTCGCATTTAATGTAATGCTGCTGCTATCTTCCTCTAGGTCAATCGACAGTGATGCTAGTTTCGTTTCGTCATGTTCGTGTCTGTCGATTTTGTTAAGTTTTATAGAGGTTTGCTTAATTGCTGATTTGAAGGCAGTAGCGATTGATGTTTTCCCGAAGCCATTTGGGGCGACTAAAATATTGGGTTTGTTCTTTCGAATCTTGTCGGGGATCAGAAGTTCATCGATGCCGCGGACGTTTTGTATTTTTATATTCTGTATCGTCATATTGTTAAGCAACCTAAGGTGGGTTTGTATTAGTCTATTGTTGGGGCATGTCAACGTTAGCTCTTTGCTTTACCTTTTGAACTGTAGTAACTATGACAAAACGCGTCCCATTTCTAGGACGCGTTTTTGTGTGAATTGTGTGCCTTTTGTGGTTAATTAACCCACGTAAGCCCGAGCGTTCTGGAACATCTTCAACCATGGGCCGGCTTCGCCAGTGAACTGGTCGGTTGGCTTGTAAGACATCTGCACGGAGTGGAACAGGCGTTCGGGGTGCGGCATCGGTAAGAATGGTGAAAGGTGAAGTGAGAAGTTTGAAATCATTGCTTTGCCCTTAGTTTTTTAATGATGCTGGTGAGAATATCAATGAGTTGATCGGATTCGTCGAGTAGTTAGGCTAGGCGATCTTTAGGCATGATATCGGAGGCGACGGGAGATTTAAATAGCCTGTCCCTTTTTTTAAATTTTCTTCGCGGGAGATTTCGGCTATAGATTTACGGGCAGGCCCACTCATTTTAGCCATGATGGATTCACGGCGCTGTTTCGGTATTGGTTTCATTTTATTGATCAGTTGTCGCCCTTTTTTAAGAGATCGAATCAGTTACTAAACAATTTTGCGATGCCTAGCAGGGGAATTATTGCTCGGCGATCGACACAATCAGTGCACCTCCCTGAGGGGGCAGACCCCCTCAGGGAGGTGCACTGATCACTATTTAGAATCCTGATTCAGGTGAGCGGACAACTACGCTGTCAGGTAGGGGGAGGATTCAGTTTGATGGCGGAGAAAGCGACGTAGGTGGCAACGTAGGCATGAGCCGCTTTAGGCCAAAGCGCGCTAGCCTTGTTGTAACCACTCAACCAAGTCGCTGTCGCGGGTGATCGTGGTGGCCTGTTGATATTCAGGCGCCAGTTGCTCTTTGTAGGCAGCTTGGTTATAGCGTTTGCCGTGGAGCAACACTTTGGCGCGATGGCCTGGTGCGCGCACGATGCGGCCGAGGGCTTGGTGGATGCGGCGCATTGCTGGGATGATATAAACATCGGTGAAGGCGGCGTCCCTTTCCATACTGGGATGGGTGTCCATCTTGGCGTCTTGGATGGCGTTGACTTCCGGCAGGGCGGGGCCGACGACCATCGCGATATCAATCCGACCGCCAAGCTTGTCGACGCCTTCGGCATAGCTGGAGCCTAAGATCAGGAAGAGGGCGTCGGCCATCAGCAGGCCTTCGTCGATAAACGATTCTTGCTCGGCTAGATCGACGCCGCGCGGTTGCACTTGAATGCGTGTCCCAGGATTCAGCGCGTCGAGGTAGGCTTTGATATTTTCGGCGTAAAGATAGGAGGCAAAAAATACGGCGACGGGCACGCCGGGGCTGTGGTCGATCAGCGTGGCGATCGTGCGTGCGGTCGTTTCGTAATGTTTGTCGCGTTGTTTGTAGCGGGTATCCACGCGGGTATCGATGGCGACGCTATAGGCATCGTCTCGCCATGGTGCATGGCCGAGTGCGAGTGTGGCATTCTCTGTGGTGAGGCCACAGTGTTCGCGAAAACTCTGAATCGGGGAGAGTGTGGCAGACATTAAGATGGTCCCACCGAAGGGGGCGGAACAGTCCGCGATCCATTGACTGGCGTTGAGGCAGGTGGCGCGGAGCGTGCCAGTCGTGGGTGACCAGTGCAGCCATTGGTGCGCTGGTTCGGCAAGGCGCTGTGCGAGGTCGGGAATGCGCCAGATAATGTCGATCGCAAAGGGGGTGGTGGTTGAGTAATCGAATTGGGCGTCTTTGAGTTGCCGTGCAAAATCTTCGCACAGGTCGAGCATTTCGTAGAGCGCATCGGGGTGCAGTGGCTCCTTGGCGGTCAACGACTCGAGGCAGTGGCTGAGCTCTTCGCCAATACTGAGTAGATGGTGCGGTGCCCCTGCGTTGCGCAGCTCTTCGAGCGCGAGGAGGAGGTCGGCTGCGCTCAGCTCGGCACTGAGTGCATCAGCCGCGCGCTCAGGCAGGTTGTGCGCTTCGTCGACGATCAGGAGTGTCTTGGCCGGATCGAATCCATGCTGCTCAAGAAAGACGGCGCGGCTGGCGGGCGAAAATATATAGTTGGTATCACCGATCCAGACATCGGCGAATGGCAGGCATCCTTTGGTCAGCGCATAGGGGCAGATGCCAGTTTCCTGACCCAGGATTTTGGATCGATCGAGACTGAGGGTGGCGTCTTTAAATAGATCGGGCGGATAAATGTCGGCTGCAATCCAGCTTTGCCCGAGGTGCTCGTTGCATCGCTCATCGCCGGTGCAGGTATGGGCGGCGCTTTCGATCGAGTGCTCTGTACGGTTGCGCATCTGAATGTAGCGCAAGTTGTCGCCGATCATACTGCGGAGTTGGCGAATCGTTTCGAGCTGACCGGTTGATTTACTGGTGAGGTAGATCGCACGATCATAGACGCCGTTCTGCATTTGACGTAGCATATGTTCGAGCACAATGCCGGTTTTCCCGAAACCTGTGGGTGCATCGAGGAGCACGGTTTTGCTTTGTAGAGTGGCGTGATCGAGCTTAGCGAATAGCTCAGCCTGTCCTTCGCGCAAGGTTTCAAATGCAGGCCGCAGCTCAACTCCTTGCAGGCGCAGCTGGCTAGTGCGTCGGTCTTCAAGGAAAGGGAGTAGCGTATCGAGTTGATCGGTAAAGGCGCGCTTGTCAGCCTCAGTGAGCGGCACGATTTGAACGCCCCCCGTCTCGATCTCGATGAAGTAGAGCTCCGCTCGGAGAGTGGTGTCGGCATACTCCGGTAGTACCTGAGCGAGGCCGAGGTAGATTGCGGCTTGTGCGAAATAATCGGGATAGCGACTGGCGAGGTCTTCGGCGCTGGCGGGCAGGCCATTACGCACAGTTTTAACTTCACGAATACATAACTGATCCTGTTCGGGGATAAGCTGATCGATGCGGCCCTGTACCTCAAAGCTCCAGTCGCGGTGAAACCACTTTGCGCTGAGTGGTACTTCGAAGCGCGCGTCGGCGTGAATTTCGCGCGTTTGTCGCGCGGCGGTGGTGTGCCATTGTTGACCGATTGCAGCACGCAGTGAACCAGCAGCATGCCCACCGCCCGACGGCACCTGACGAAAGGTGGCGAGTTCGCCCACACTCAGGCGAACAGTTCGGGCGATTGGATCGATATGCATCGCTCGTCATGGCTGACAAATGCGACGCAGAGGTCAAGATTTAGATAGCTCTCCTTCGGGCGATCGCCTGTTGCTAGGTATGAGCGCCATCGATGGACTGTAGCGTCTGGTTTCTACGTCCGAAGCGTTTGCATGTGCCGGTCAGCTGGCGACGGGTGCACTGTGTTTGATTTATGCGACAGGAGTTCAATTTCACAGCCTCGACAATGCTGTCGGTGGCTGTGACTTGTTAAAGGTCGATGTAAGCGTGCGCATCTATATGAACTATTATTGCCTGAGGCGTTTATTGTTCGTAAATCTATTATAATCATCACTTGATTCAACTATGCGTATTTTAATTACTGGTGGTGCTGGATTTCTTGGCAGTCATTTGTGTGACCGTCTATTGAGCGAAGGGCATGAAGTTATTTGTATGGATAACTTCTTTACGGGACGTAAGCGTAACGTGCTGCATCTGATGGCAAACCCGATGTTTGAGCTGATGCGTCATGATGTGACGGATCCGTTTAAAGTCGAAGTCGATCAAATCTACAATCTCGCCTGCCCAGCTTCGCCGGTGCATTACCAGCACAACCCGATCAAGACGATTAAGACCTCTGTAATGGGCGCGATCAATTGCTTGGGCTCTGCGAAGCGCGTGAATGCGCGTGTCTTTCAAGCATCCACCTCTGAGGTGTATGGCGACCCCGATCCGTCGATGCATCCACAACCAGAGTCCTATTGGGGCAATGTCAATCCGATCGGTATTCGCTCGTGCTATGACGAGGGCAAGCGTGCCGCCGAGACTTTATTTATGGATTATCACCGCCAGAACGGTGTCGATATTCGTATTGTCCGTATCTTCAACACCTATGGTCCGCGCATGTGTCTCGATGATGGGCGCGTGGTCTCAAATTTCATCGTGCAGGCACTACAGGGGCACGACATTACAATCTACGGTGAGGGGCAGCAAACGCGCTCTTTCTGCTACTGCGATGACTTGATCGATGGCTTTGTGCGCCTGATGAATCAAGATGACGTGATTGGCCCGATGAATCTGGGCAATCCTGGCGAGTTTACGATTCTTGAGCTGGCACAAAAAGTGATCGCTCAAACCGGCAGCAAATCAAAGATTATCTACGAAGCCTTGCCGTTGGACGATCCGAAGCAACGCCAGCCGGATATCCGTCAGGCACAAAAGGTGCTCGGCTGGGAGCCGACGGTATCGTTGGACGAAGGCTTAAAGCCGACGATTGCTTATTTCGATAAGGTCTTGTCGGAAGGGTAGGTTGGCTGCGGGAGCTTGGGTTTGTGGTGGGCACCGCAGAGCCGCCGCCGCTGGCATTTCGAGCGATGGCATTCGACGCGGAGCAATGACGGAGCAATGCCCTGCTACGATGAGCAGCCCTCGAGTAGTGTGCGTGGCTATGTGCGCCTCAATGTGCGCGGCTAGGCTTTGCCGAGTAAGCGCTGTATGTTGCGCTGCATGATCGCAGCAAACTCGTCGGGGCTTAAGTTTGCTTGGTTCTGTATTGTTTCGATGAACATGCTGTAGTCGGGCGTCTTTTGTGCGCGCGGATAGACGCGCAGTGGGAAGTCGGAACCAAATAGAATTTTTTCGGCACCTACGGTTTCAATCATCCGTCGAAAGATCGATGGCTCGTAGAGTAGGGGGGTGGCTGAAGTATCGTAGTAAACATTCTTGAGGGCCTTACGCAGTCGCGGGTTGAGCTCAAAGAAAGCGAGTCCACCGCCCCAGTGCGCGAGGATAAGCTTCAGTTCGGGGTGCGCTTCGGCCATGCGCAGGAAGTCGTTGAGCGGAGTGGGCACACTGCCCGGATGGTCGTGGCCGACGGCTTCGGTGGCGTGTAGATTGATCGGCCAGTCGTGGGCGACACACCAATCCGCTAGTGCATGCCAGCCTGCGCTGCTGGAGTCGAACTGTTGAATGCCTGGGTGCAGCTCACCCACGCCGCATAGCCCGAGGCTGAGGGCATGTTCGCATTGAGCGATGACTGACGCTACGGTGCCACCGGGGTGGATCGAGGCGAAGCCGATAAAGCGCTCGGGTGCTGCCTGCACCCATCCCGCGATCAGATCATTTTGCCAGCGGCAAGTAACTTCGTTTTGCCAATACCAACCGAGTAAGACGGTTTGTTGGACGCCTGCGGCATCCATTGCAGCTAAAGTTTGCTCCATCGTCGCCCAGCCTTGAATGGAGGGGCGGTCGAGTGGGGCGACTAGGTCGGCCCAGTGTGGCTCGTTATGAGACTCTGCCCACGCACGCGGAGCTGCCGCGAGTTCTACGGAGTAGCAATGACTGTGGCTATCGATGATTTTCACGGTGAGGATCGTTGGTGAATTGTTGTCATTTAATCGACGAATCAACCTGCAGGCACGTTCCTTTTGGCGTACAGCCAGTCGCTACGAGGCTCCCGAACTGCCAGAGTTTGTAGCAAGCGGGATAACACCGCGATAAATTTATAGTCGCACTGGTAAACCGCGACTTTGCAGATGCTCTTTGGCTTGTCGAATCGTGAAGGTGCCAAAGTGAAAAATGGATGCGGCGAGCACGGCACTGGTTTTGCCATGATCGATGGCGTCGGCGAGGTGATCGAGGGTGCCTGCCCCACCGGAGGCGATGACGGGCACTTCGACGGCTTCGCTGACGGCGCGGTTAAGTGCATTGTCAAATCCGGCCTTGGTGCCGTCTGAGTCCATACTGGTCAGGAGGATTTCACCGGCGCCAAGCGCGACGACTTTCTTAGCCCATTCGACTGCGTCGAGTCCTGTGTTATTACGCCCGCCATGGGTGTAAACTTCCCAGCGATCTTGGTCCTTAACACGTTTGGCATCGATTGCGACGACGATGCACTGGTTGCCGAACTTAGAGGATGCTTGATGGATGAGATCTGGATTGATGATGGCTGCGGTGTTGAGGCTGACTTTGTCGGCCCCAGCATTGAGCATATCGCGAATGTTTTCTACGTTGCGCAGTCCGCCACCGACGGTGAGTGGCATGAAGCACTGGTCGGCGGTACGTCTGACCACGTCGATCATGGTGTTGCGCTCGTCGCTGGAGGCGGTGATGTCGAGGAATACAAGTTCGTCGGCGCCTTGCTGCTCATAGGCTTTGGCTTGTTCGACGGGATCGCCGGCATCGATCAGATTGACAAAATTCACGCCTTTGACAACGCGACCTTCATGAACATCTAGGCAAGGAATAATTCGGACTGAGAGCATAGCTATAAATTTAAAAGCGGATTGGATCTCTGTAAATAAAGAATGCCGCAAACGGAGGGTTGCGGCATTCAGGAAATTGTTGGTAACGAGGTCTTACTCGTCAGCAAAGGTGATGTCAGGCTCGAAGGAGAGCGCGAGGCGATACTGTATGCCGGGGCGCATAATCAATGGATGATCGCGCTCAAGGATTTGCAAGTAGTGCATGTTGCCGTAGTAGGTGCGGTAGTCCGGATCTTCGGATACAACCTCGAGTTCCTTCCATTCTGCCTGAAAATCATCCTTCACCACGTTGGTGCGATGGCCTTCTTCGCCAAGTGCGAAAGAGGTGGCGACACGATAGCGACTGTGCGGCGCGGCGATCGCGAGGACGTAGCGCATGCGATCGAGCTGTACTTGCTGTTTCACAGTAAAGCAGTACTCGCAGGAGATAGTGCCGCCCTTAAAGGACCAAATGACCTTACAGCTACCTAGACCAGGGACGATTTTTTCGTCTGTGGTAATAAGCTCGGGTTGGTCATACTTGAAAGTCAACGCATTGCGCAGACCCATCGCAGTGGTGCAGTTTTTACCATAAAAGGAAGGCACAATGACCTTATCACCAAAGGTCAGTTCGGGCATCATGATCGGCAAATACTTATGAACCGGCCAGTCGAAGATACCTGGTGAGTGAGGGAACGCGAGGTAGTCGGACGTTCCTTTGCCCTGTTCGCCAGAAGCGATGAGTGGCAATTGCACTGCTAAGCCAGAATCAGGGTCTTGGTAAACGAACAGACCTTGTTCTTTTTTGTGCGATTTGTCGAAGCTGATAAAGCGAGCCACCTTACGTGGTGTAACTGGCTTGGATGGAGCGGCGCTGCCTTTGGTGGCGCGTGCGAGACGTGCCCATTGGCAGAGGTAGCGCGCGGCATCGAAGTTTGCCATGCGGGTGGTGTGATATGGCACGGTGTCACGCTCATCGTCGCGGATGACTAAGTAGCCATGTTCTTGATCGAGGTAAGTCGCGAAGAAATTCATGAATAAACGACGCACGGTGTCTGTGTAAAGATCACGTTTGTCGTCCGCTATCCATCCATCACGGAGCGCTTGCAAGATGAGACTGATGCAGTGCATCTGTCCATATGCTCCGAGTGAGCGCCCGTAAGCGAAGCCACTGCCGTCTTGGCGTACAAGATCAGGGATCATCTTCAGGTATTTCTCCGAATAAGTGCGCAGGCTGGGTAGCTTGCGCTCGCGAAGGTGAAGATTTGAGTGAAGCTGAAGTGCTTGGCGGATGAATACGAAGCTCTGAACACCGTAAATGTCGAATGCGCCGCCGAGCTTACCTTCTTCGCCACTGGCATCATCGAAGTAGCCAGTTGAAGAGGTCGATTCGATGCGCTCAAGAAAGCGATCAATTAGGCGTCCAGTCTCATCTTTCTTGGATAAGCCGAGACTGAAGCGAGTGACTGCCTTCGCGATATTGAAACTCTGAAAGTGGTTATTGTAATCGCTGCGTTCAAGCAATTGCTTGTCGAGCTGCTCACGAGTCGGGTCGAGCAGGCGCTCCCACAAAGGATTACGATCCTTGGCTGGGCCGAAGGAGAGTAGCCCGAGTGCAGAGTATGCCAAGCCGTTTTCGTGGACGTCCTCAGTAAATACCTGTGCTGTGACGCAACGAGCAGCGAGATCAACTAGGTCGAATTCGCCGAGTGTGGTCTCATTAGTAGCACGGTAATACTCGCCAATCGCAAGAGCGGCGTGTCCAGGTTCGTCGAGGCGACTGTTTTCACCAGGAACAGGGGATATAGTGCCCTGTTCGCTGATCGATTCGAGATTGTGACCCAGAATTGACTGGGCCATGTCGAGGCACTGATCTGCAAAATTTTCCATTGATTGAAAGGCGTCATATGAACGCGAAGAGCAAGTTTTGATGTTCAGCGCAGGAGGGCTTGTCAATAGCTTTCTAGAAAGTATGAAAATCCGTTTTGGTAAAGCGAAATACATTGACCTTAGATTGCTGTTACATTGGCTGGTAAGCTTCTGTTAGACTTGCGATTTTGCAAGCTTAGTTCTACTGCAAACCTTACCCTTATTACTGCTTTACTATGTCGACTGCACCTTCTTCCAAGGAACCCTTCTCGAGCGAGAACCGGAAATTTTTGCCACTGACGGCTTTTTCAGAAAATGCCCACATAGGCAGTATGGAGGTCTACACTGCGCTGTACGAGAAGAGCATTCAGGATCCCGAGGCTTTTTGGGCTGAAGCAGCAGAGGATCTGCATTGGTTTAAAAAGTGGGATACTGTGCTCGATGCTTCCGAAGCTCCGTGCTACAAGTGGTTTGACGGTAGTCGCACCAACCTTTCTTACAACTGCCTAGATCGTCACATTAATGAAGGACGTGGCCAAAAGATCGCGATTCACTGGGAAGGCGAACCAGGCGACACGCGTTCTATTAGCTATGCACAGTTGCATGAGGAAGTCTGTCGCTTGGCTAATGCGATGAAAGCCAAGGGCGTACAAAAGGGGGATCGTATTGGGATTTACCTGCCGATGATTCCCGAGTTGGCGGTGTCTGTGCTCGCTTGTGCGCGTATTGGTGCGGTGCACTCAGTGATCTTTGCGGGCTTCTCTGCGGACGCCATTCGCGATCGTGTACTCGATAGTGAGACGCGTATGGTGATCACTGCGGATGGCGGCTACCGTCGTGGTAAGATTTTAGAGTTAAAGAAGATCGTCGATGAGGGGGTTGAGGATTGTCAGTGTATCAAAGATGTGATCGTGGTGCAGCGTGGTGACGCGCATCCGATCGATTGTCCGATGAAGGATGGCCGAGATTGTTGGTACCATGAAGTGGTCGCAGCGATGAGTGTGGATTGCCCCGCTGAAGAGATGGAAGCAGAGGATCTGCTGTTTTTGCTTTATACTAGCGGCACCACCGGTAAACCCAAGGGCGTGATGCACACCACTGCAGGTTATCAGGTGTTCAGTTATCTGACCTCAAAATATGTGTTCGATTTGAAACCGGACGATGTGTACTGGTGCACTGCGGATGTCGGGTGGATCACCGGACACACATATATTATTTACGGCATCATGCAGAATTGTGCGACGCAGGTGATGTATGAAGGTGCGCCCAATCACCCAGATGAAGGGCGTTTCTGGGAGATTATAGAAAAATATAAGGTCTCGATTTTCTACACCGCGCCGACAGCGATTCGTGCCTTTATGAAATGGGGTGACAAATGGCTAATTGATCGCGACCTATCCTCCTTGCGCTTACTTGGAACTGTGGGTGAGCCAATCAATCCAGAAGCATGGATGTGGTATCACAAAATGATCGGTGGCGAACGTTGCCCGATTGTAGACACTTGGTGGCAAACGGAGACTGGTGGGCATATGCTGACGCCGATGCCAGGCGCGACACCGACCAAGCCAGGTTGCGCGACGCTGCCTTTTTTCGGTATTGAGACTGCGATTCTTAACGATGACGGAGAGGAAGTCGATGTGGGTATTTTGGCAATTAAGCAACCATGGCCAGGGATGCTGCGAGGGATTTACGGTGATCCGCAGCGCTTTAAAGAGGCGTATTGGTGCAAGTGGGGTGGGCAGTATTATTTCCCTGGTGATGGCGCCCGTCGCGACGAAGATGGCTACATCTGGATCACAGGTCGAGTGGATGACGTGGTCAACGTATCGGGGCACCGCATCGGCACTGCTGAGTTGGAGAGTGTTTTTGTCGAGCACGCAGATGTCGCAGAGTCTGCGGTGGTCGGTGTGCCGCATGAGATTAAGGGGCAGGGCCTGATCGCCTTTGTGACTGTGATTGATGGCCGTGATCATGATGATCACTTGCGCAAGGAGCTCGTGACTATGATCGACAAAAGTATTGGTAAATTTGCTCGTCCTGAGCGAATCTTATTCTCGTCGGATCTGCCGAAGACACGCTCCGGTAAGATTATGCGCCGTATTTTGCGTGACATTGCAGAGGGCAAAGAATTGGGAAATACCACGACACTGGCCGATCCTAGCGTGGTAAACGCGCTACAGGCACAGTATGTTGAAATAAGTCAGTAATGTCTGTTAGATTTAAAATCGACAAGCCCTGCTAGATTTTAGCAGGGCTTTTTTTGGGTCGTCTTCGATTAGTGGCTATAGGAGGGAGGGCGACTCGCCCTTCTTTGCCGTAACACGAGATCAATCTGGGCGAGTCGCTCATACTTCTATCGCGGTCAGTTACTCAACAAGCTCTTCATCAGGGACCCATAGCCCTCAGATAAATCGGTCTGTCGTTTTACCCGAGATTGACTAACTTTTATAAAAGTAGCTTCATTTAATATGAAAGAGTAGCAAAATTAGGCCATTTGTTAGGCGTGCATTTTTAATTAATTGATATCACCGGCCAATATGAATTATAATTACTGCTCGAGGTGATGAGCTAAACAGTACCCAAGCTGGTCCATTTAAACACGTGACGGCCCGTCCAAGAGGGTTAAGGGACACCACATAACAGGGTACTTAAGTCTAAGAACCTAAGCCACAGCAGATTGGATTAGGCTGAATTGTACGAGTTATATATTTCTCTGCATTTCAATTGAGATTCTTTCGCAAGCAGGCCATTCTACCAGTATGATTGACGTACAAACATTTGATTACCGCCGAGTCCGGACTGACTTTCCTATCCTCGCGACCGAAGTGCGCGGCAAGCCGTTGACCTATTTGGACAGCGCGGCGACTGTACAGAAGCCACTTGCCGTGATCGAAGCCTTGGAACGCTACTACCGAGCGGAGAACTCAAATATCCATCGCGGTGTCCATTACTTGAGCGAAAAGGCGACGGATGCCTATGAGGCGACTCGCGCCAAAGCGGCGGCTTTTATTGGTGTGGCGGATCCGGATGAAGTGATTTTTACCAGCGGTACCACTGAGGGGATTAACCTAATCGCACATGGCTTTACTGAGTCTGTGTTGCAGGCTGGGGACGAAATTCTGATCACGCATATGGAGCATCATGCCAATATTGTGCCGTGGCAGATCGCGGCACAGAAGACCGGGGCCGTCTTAAAGGTGGTGCCGGTCGATGATCATGGCGTGCTCGACATGGAAGCTTATGAGGCGATGCTATCGGAGAAGACCAAGCTCGTCTCGGTGGTGCACGTGTCTAATTCGCTAGGTACCATCAATCCTGTCAAAAAAATGATCGAGCAGGCGCATGCGCTGAACGTGCCGGTGCTGGTCGACGGCGCGCAGTCGACGCCGCACATGCCGGTGGACGTGGCGGATTTGGGTTGTGACTTTTTCGTATTTTCTGGGCACAAGGTCTGCGGCCCGACCGGAATCGGCGTGCTGTGGGGCAAGCGTGAGTGGCTAGAGATGCTACCGCCCTATCAAAGCGGTGGCGATATGATCGAGGAGGTTGATTTTGATGGCACGACGTATAAGGGCATCCCAGGTAAATTTGAAGCAGGCACACCGCATATCGCGGGTGTGATCGGGCTAGGCACGGCATTTGATTATTTGAACGGAATGGATCGTGCTGGGGCGCTGCAGCATGAGCTCGCGCTACTGGAAGCGGCGACCGAGCAACTCACTGCGATTGATGGATTACGGATTATCGGCACAGCGCCTGAGAAGGCTTCGGTGATCTCGTTCTTGATCGATGACATCCATCCGCATGACATTGGCACCTTTCTGGATGCGGGTGGTATTGCGATTCGAACCGGGCACCATTGCACGCAACCACTGCTAAAGCGCTTTGGTGTGCCTGCGACGGCGCGAGCATCGTTCGCGTTCTATAATGATTTCGAAGATGTCGAACGACTAGTCGCTGCCCTGAAAAAGATGAAACAGTTCTTCTGATAGTCATTACCTTCTAGCCATTATTCATTAGTCATCGAGCGCAGCATAAAATGTCAGACGATCTCCACGACCTGTATCAGGAAATTATTCTCGAGCACAATAAGCGGCCACGGCATTACGGTGCGTTGGCAGACTACACGCATACCGCGGTGGGATATAATCCGATTTGTGGCGATAAGCTGACGATCTTCTTGGTGCTAAATGGCGACCATATCGAAGCGGTGCAGTTTGAGGCGGCGTGTTGTGCGATCTGTAAATCATCCGCATCGATGATGACAGAAGCGCTGACTGGAAAGACGCTGGCTGAAGCCGAGGCCGCGTTTAAGCGAGTGGCGGACTTGTTGTCGACCGAACTTAACCTAGAAGCTGATTTGTCAGTCGATGGCGAAATCGCCGCCTTAGCGGGTGTTCGTAAGTTCCCCGCGCGGATCAAATGTGCGACTTTGCCTTGGCATACCTACATTGCAGCGTTGAAGGGCTAGGCAATTCTGGTTCTTAATCCTACTCTTACTCCTCATCTTAATCTGCCGCTTCGTATAAGCAGTAGGTTCTGTCTCAGAGGATTAGGAGTAAGATTAAGAGTAGGATTAGGACGAAGTCTACCCCTTCAGATGCTTGGTAGTTGCGCTGACGAAATGATCAAGGCTGGCGTGCTCCGATTCAAACCCGACGGATAGGCCGAGTTCTTTTAAGGTCTTGGTGGTGACGGGGCCAATACTACCGAATACTGGCCTATTCGCATCAGGCTCCTGCCTAAGCGCGGCGGCTTGATCGATGAATGACTTCGCGGTGGACGAGCTGGTGAACAACACGGCGTCGGCGCCTTCCTTGCGGAAGCGCTCCGCTGCTGGGTGCTCGCTTAGGTCTGTCTTGCTTATCTTGTAGAGTGGCAGTGTGTCAACGATCGCGCCGCCTTCGGTTTCGAGGCGCTGAACGAGGGACTCGCTGTTTTGGTTTCCGGTCACCACTAGCATTTGAATGCTCTCGATGCCTTCGTCCTTGATAAAGGTATCTACGAGGGCGTCGCCATTGGCTTTCTCTGGAATGAGGTCGACCTTGAGGTGGTGTGACTCGATCTCGCGTGCAGTAGCTGCACCAACTGCGGCGATGCGCATCGGGCCGAGGCAACGAATGTCGTCGAATGCTTTATAAAAGATGTCGAAGAATGCTTTCACGCCATTGACGCTGGTGAAGATGATCCACTCATAAATCGCGATGCCAGCGAGTATTTCAGTGATTAGCTTCGGGTTGATGTCTGGTTGAACTTCGATGAATGGCAGCTCGATGACTTCGGCACCATTGCTTTCGAGCAATGCGGTGAGTTGTCCAGCTTGGTCGCGTGCGCGTGTGACGACGATCTTCTTACCCATGAGTGGTCGACCTTCGAACCACTCGGTCTTGGCGCGTTTGGTGACAACTTCGCCAATGATAATCATGGCGGGGGTGAAAATGCCGGCAGATTCAATGTCACTGACGATTGAGTCGACGGTGCCATACACGGAGCGTTGGCAGTTGAGAGTTGCCCATTGGATGACGCCGACGGGCATCTCACCGCTCATGCCGCCTGCCTTGAGTTCGACGAGAATCCGGGGCAATTGGCCAAGGGCCATGTAGAGGCAAAGCGTACCGTTGGTTTTACCGTATTGTTTGAAGTCGATACTGATCGACTGTTTCTCCGGATCCTCATGGCCGGTGAGGAACGTGATCGACGAGCTATGCGAGCGGTGGGAGAGGGGGATGCCTGCGTAGGCAGCCGCTGCCAGCGCTGCGGTGACTCCTGGGACAATTTCGTAGGCGATTTTGTCGGCTTGTAGCTCCGCGATTTCTTCGCCGCCGCGACCAAACACAAAAGGGTCGCCACCCTTGAGGCGGACCACTTGCTGGCCCTTGTTCGCATGTTCAACTAAGATTTCTTCAATCTCATCCTGTGGAATCGAATGTAAGCCAGAGCGCTTACCGACATAAATACGTTCTGCATCAGGACGTGCCCAATCCAGTAGCTTAGCGTTGGCGAGGTAGTCATACACGAGTACGTCGGCAGTTTCGATGAGTTCGCGGGCGCGAACAGTAACTAGACCTGGATCTCCGGGGCCTGCGCCAATGAGATACACTTTTCCTGTTTTGGTTTGTGAAGACATTTTTTGGGAATTAGGAATTAGGGAATTGGGAATTACGACGGAGCGCGAATAGCGCGGAGATGGTGAACCGTCTGCGGTTTGCCCCGAAGGGGTGATTGAAGTGGATGCCCTATGGGCGACAGAAAGAACAATTAAGATTAAGCTAATTCTCTGGAGGGAAACGCTCCGTCGTTTCCATGCATTGGATTGGGCCGTCTCTAACCATTGGTGGCAACAACGGAGCGTCGCCCTCCATGGAAGAATGGAATTTACTGTTCGAATTTAAGGTCAGAGAAGACGCGCTCGATAATAGCATCGATCTCGTCAAGGGATACGAGTTCAAATTCGAAGCTAGTATGGCCAGTTTCTGGATGGAAAATGTAAAAGATACCTTCGGCGTAGTGCGCGCCTACGGGCGTTTGGCAACCGCCACCGAGACGACGGAGGAAGGCACGTTCTAAGGTGACGGCGCGCTTGGTCGTTTCGCAGAACAGGTGCTCATAGCGCGGCAGATCGGCTGCGCGGCATTGGATGGCAATGGCAGCTTGGCCAGGGGCAGGCACGACTTGATCGATTGGCAGTTGAACGAATTCAAGGCCTTTATGTGCGGAAATCTCTAAACGATCAAGTCCCGCAGCAGCGAGCAGAGTGGCTTCGGCCTCGCCCTCAACGATCTTGCGCATACGCGTGGCGACGTTGCCGCGAATAGTGGTCCACTCCGCTTGTTCTTGAAAGATGCCGACTTGTGCGCGACGTCTCGGACTACTGGTCGCAATCGTTTTCGGTGCTGGTGTGCCGCTACGGTGAACCAGCACATCGTTGGCGCGGGCACGCGGCATGTAACCGGCGATGCAGAGATCGGCTTGAAATTGTGTGGGGAGATCTTTGGCGCTGTGCACCGCGATGCTAGCGCGGCCATCGAGTAGCGCGTCTTCGAGCTCTTTGGTAAAGAGGCCGATACCGCCGCGCTTCTCTAGTGACCAAGTTAGACGTTCGTCGACTTTAGTGCTGAGGCGTAACTCCTCAAATTGCTCATTGGGGAGCGCCTCCTGCAGCCACGCTTGTACCATCTCGGTCTGCTTGAGGGCGAGTGGGCTTTTGCGAGTGGCGATTTGTATTGGCGTTGCCATAGACTTCGAACGATGAACGTCGGAAATTATAATGCGATTGTATTACAAAATAAAAAGCGGTCGACGGTATAAACCGACGACCGCCTTGAATTACAAAAATGAACTATAGCTTAGTTGTAAGAAGCTTGTGAACCGCCGATATTGCGCTTCTTGACCCAAGGCATAAGAGCGCGCAGGCGCTTGCCAGTCTTTTCGATTGGGTGTGCTTGGCCGTCCTTGACGAACTGCTTGTATTTAGGCAGTCCCGCCTTGTATTCCTTAACCCAGTCCTTAGTGAACTTGCCGTTTTGAATCTCTTTGAGGATCGACTTCATGGCCTTCTTAGAAGACGCATTGATGACGCGAGGACCACTGATGTAGTCACCCCATTCAGCTGTTTCGGAGATGGAGAAACGCATGCCAGAGATGCCGGATTCAACCATGAGATCGACGATCAACTTCAACTCGTGCAAGCACTCGAAGTAAGCCATTTCTGGTTGGTAACCTGCTTCAACCAGTGTTTCATAGCCAGCCATGACGAGCGCAGAGGCACCACCACAGAGAACTGCTTGCTCACCGAAGAGGTCAGTTTCGCATTCTTCTTGGAAAGTAGTTTCGATGACACCGGCACGTGTGCCGCCTACGCCCTTCGCCCATGCAAGAGCAATCTTCTTGGCACCCGTAGAGGAGCCTTTGTTGATCGCGATCAGTGCTGGAACGCCCTTACCTTCGACGTATTGGCTACGGACAACGTGACCTGGACCCTTAGGAGCCACCATGATGACGTCGATACCCTTAGGTGCTTCGATCAGACCGAAGTGGATCGCGAGACCGTGTGTGAATACGATTGTTTTGCCCTCAGTAAGGCTTGGCAGGATGTCGTTTTCGTAAACTTCAGCTTGCTTCATGTCCGGCACGGCGATCATGATCACGTCTGCTTTTTGCACCGCTTCAGCAGTTTCGAATACTTCGAAACCTTGGCTTTGAGCGACCTTGACGGACTTGCTCTTCTTGTAGAGACCAATGATTACATTAAGACCACTGTCCTTCAAGTTCTGTGCATGGGCGTGGCCCTGCGAACCGTAGCCAATAATGGCGAGGGTCTTCTTTTTGATTACTCGGAGATCAGCGTCCTTGTCGGTATAGACTTTAGCAGGCATATTTATCGTAGTTTGTGGAAGCTAGTAAGCTTCCGGGTTGTAAAAAATGTAAGGGGTTGCGAAATTATCCGCGTTTAAGTGCGAGGTTACCGGTGCGTGCCATCTCAATGATGCCATAAGGTTCGATTAAGTTGAGAAAGGCACTTACCTTGTTGGTATTACCAGTCATCTCAATATTAACCGAGTCAACCGCGACATCGATGATCTTAGCACGGAAAATATCACAAACCTGCATGATCTCGGAACGTTGAATTGCGGGTGCATTGACCTTTAAAATTACCAACTCTCGTTCAGTCGCTTTACCACTCGAGAAATCAGCCACATCCAACACGTTGATGAACTTGTTGACCTGTTTGATGACCTGATCCAGCGCTTCTTCATCGCCAACAATGGTGGCAGTGATACGTGAGAAACGATTATCAATCATTGGTCCCACATTTAAAGTCTCGATGTTGAAGCCGCGACCGCTGAACATGCCAGCAATACGGGCAAGAACACCGAACTTATTTTCAACGAGGATAGAGATGATGTGACGCATGATATAGGAGCCTCGCGGCTCAAACTTGAAAAATGGTAGACGGCGAGGGATTCGAACCCACGACCCCCTCGGTGTAAACGAGGTGCTCTAACCAACTGAGCTAGCCGTCCTCAAGCTTGGAAAGTCGAGAAACATGTGGCGGATGGTAGGTGAATCAAGCCTTTTTTTGCTGAATCGGCTTTTTCTTTGATTTCTGTATCGCTGGGGTGGATAAAAAAGAAGTATTCCATTTCAGTCCAAGGAAAATCTTATAAGTGCTAGATTGTGCTATCTAGCTGATAAAATGATACACAGGTAAAAATTAAAAGAGCCGATTCAGGTTTTTTTAAACTGTAAGTTTGAATCTCAATGTTGCTTTTGCTACTCAGATTGCAGTCAAAGTAGCGGATCTGCTCTTTTGTGGTCATATTAACCAAATGGCGCTGGCTTTGGACGCAGCGTTCGAGATTGCATGTCTCGGTGACCTACGCTCTCGCTGTACGGTATTTATTGCTGCTTAGTTTCAGGGATGAATAATTATTTTAGTAAACCAGTTTAGATAGCACATTAATAAGAATCATTGATCAAAGCGCATTGTTTGCATGAGATTGTTCGGTGTGATTCGACACTGACCAAAACTTGAGACTCATATGAAATTAGCACTCGCGCAATTCGAAGTCCAACGGGGCAATCCATTCGCAAATCTTAAAATAATTCGTGCACTGATTGGGCAGGCAAAAAAGCAAGGTGCGCAAGCCATCTTTTTACCTGAAATGTGCACTACTGGCTTCGATTGGCAGTGTAACCTTGAACTGTTAGGAGACGCCGCAGCGCACAGTGCTCAAATAGGGAAGATGGCCCAAGAGTTCGACATCGCGATCTGCGGTTCCTTCCTGGAGCAAACCGAATCCGGACGAGCGGCCAACACATTGTATTACTTTGAGCGAAGTGGATCTGTCGCCGCTCAGTATCGAAAGGTGCATCTCTTCACCCTCTTCGCAGAGGAGAAGTATGTGCAAGCGGGGGAAGGCATAGTAACTGCAGATACGGAACTCGGGCGAATCGGTTGCAGTGTATGCTACGACCTTCGATTTCCAGAGCTGTTTCGTAAATGCGCACTCGATGGGGCTGTCATTCAAGTGCTGTCCGCGGCCTTTCCTCATCCGCGGCTAGCGCATTGGCGTACACTCATTCAGGCGCGTGCGATCGAGAACCAATGCTACTTTATCGCCACGAATCAGTGTGGCATCGAGAGCCATGGCTCGAGCGTTGGCGAAGTTCATTATTTCGGCCACTCGATGGTTGTTGATCCCTCGGGTGAGATTTTGCTGGAAGCAGGCGAGGCCGAAGGCGTGTATCTCACCGATATTGATATTTCACTGGTCGCTAAGGTCCGCGATGACTTGACCGCGCTCAATGATCGTAAGCCTGAGCTGTATTGAGGTAGCAGCGCGTGTCCCGACGCGCCATCGACTCCAAGCCAGGCCAACGGATGACGTTAAGGGGCAAACGCCGCGACCGGTTCAAGGCTATCATACTATTTATCTGAGTGCCTCGCATGAAATACCTGAGTACGGTCGCATCCGAATGGAGCGAACTTAAGGCGCGAATCTGTATGCGTCCTAATCTTACTCATACTCTTAATCCTAATCTTAAGGTATTGTTATTGAGTGATTTGAGAACTCGAAGAGGTGATTAAGAGTAAGATTAGGATTACGATTAAGGATCCGTCTTCACCCCTTAAGTTCGTGCCATTACGGTCGCATCCCTAGGCCGTAACCGTTGCGTTAAACAGTTTACGGTCGTCAGCTTTAAAGAATGCGCTGCCTGCTACTAGGGTATCGACGCCACGTGCAGTGCAGCTGCTGGCGGATTTGAGGTCTACGCCCCCATCCACTTCAAGTCGATAGTTGAGGCCCAGTTCATTGCGCCATTTTGAAAAAGTTTCGATCTTAGATAGCACATCTTCGCGGAATTTCTGACCGCCGAAGCCTGGCTGTACTGTCATCAGCAGCACGATGTCGCACTCTGCCAAAAAGGGTTTGGCAGCTTCAGCAGGTGTATCTGGATTCAAGACCACGCCACATTTGCAGCCACGCTCTCGAATGCGCTTTAGGGTATCCGCGATCGGGTAGTCTGGCTCGACATGGATGGTGACTTGATCAGCACCAGCATCGATAAATGCGTCGACGAATTTATCTGGATTATCGAGCATTAGGTGCACATCGAAAAATAAGTTCGAAGCCGAACGCATCGCCTTAATTGTCTGTGGGCCGAAGGTCAGGTTTGGCACGAAATGCCCATCCATGATGTCCAGATGCACCCAGCTCAAGCCGGCTGCTTCGATTTCTCTTAAGCTGCTCTTAAGGTCAGCATGATCACCTGCAAGAATAGAGGGTGCTAGGATTTTTTCGTGTATGCTTTGCATTGCAGTATGCTTGGGGCTGATCGCATCACTGGCAAGAACCGCATCCTGCTTTTGACTGCTTTTTCTTGTAGGGATACCATAAAGACCAAATGATGAAATCATGTTCGAACCATTAGAGCCTAAAAAAGGATGCTGCACGCCTCAGCGGAACAACACCGCGGCCACAGATGCACCCACGGATGCTGTGTCGATCAGCTGCTGCGAGCAGAAAGGCTCGACCGATGGAATGATTCGTTTGGAGGGAGGGAAGTATCTAATGGGTTACGTCGGCCCCGAAGAATGGCAGTCGGATGGCGAGGGGCCCGTCCGTGAAGTGACGTTGGGTCCATTTTGGTTGGATCAGACGGCAGTCAGCAATGAGCAGTTTGAGCAATTCGTACAGGCCACCAATTATCTCACAGAATCCGAGCGCTTCGGCTGGGCCTATGTTTTTATCGGTCAACTATCTAAATCAAAGCAGCGCAAACTGCGCGAGACCAAGACCGTGTCGGGACTTGAATGGTGGTATGCGATCGATGGTGCCTATTGGCGCAAGCCGGAGGGGCCGGGCTCGACGATTAAAAAACGCATGGATCACCCCGTGGTCAGCGTGTCCTGGAACGATGCCGTTGCGTATTCGCGGTGGACCGGTAAGCGCCTGCCCACTGAAGCCGAGTGGGAGTATGCCGCGCGCGGCCCCAGCGAGGGAACCATGTATCCATGGGGGAGTGACCTAGAGCCGAATGGCAAACACCGCTGCAATGTCTGGCAGGGCAATTTTCCGCTGACCAACACTGCCGAAGATGGCTATGAATGGACCGCGCCGGTGCGTGCCTTTCGCAAGATGGACTAGGGCTTTTACAATATGATCGGCAATGTGTGGGAGTGGACCGCTGATAGGTTCAGCCCGACATGGCATGCCACTCAGAGTTCAGCGACTCGCGTCAATCCACAGGGGCCACCGATGGGCGAGAGCCGCGTGATGAAAGGCGGCTCATTTCTTTGTCATACCAGCTATTGCAATCGTTACCGCTTGGGCGCCCGCACTGCCAATACTCCGGACTCGGCCACCACGAATCTGGGGTTTCGTTGCGCTAGGGATATCTAAGCGTAGCTTCTTGGCGGAGTGTGCGCAATTGCTAGCTTGTGGCACGCGCGGCTGCGCCGAGCGTATTAGCGTCGCCTAAACCGACTTAAAGTCTGCGCTCTCCTAGACCATGTTGCACAGTAACGAGCCTGCTCAATCGATCTTTACCAGACTGGGATCGAAATCCACTTTCGGGTAGCTCAGGTGCAAGTCATCCAAGTAAGCGACGACGATCCGCGCGACTAATAAGTTACGAGCCCATTTCTTATTGGAGGGAATGATAAACCATGGCGCGTGCGGATGGGATGTTTTGTCGAACACTTCCTCATAGGCCTTTTCGTAGTCGTCCCATTTTGCGCGGGCAATGACGTCCGAAGAATCGAATTTCCAGTTTTTGGCTGGTATATCCAGACGTTCTTGCAGACGTTTTTTTTGAGTATCTTGATCGATGTGCAAAAAGAATTTAAGAATAATGGTATCCTCATCAACCAGCAGTTGCTCAAAGTCGTTGATGTGGCGGAAGCGCTTTTTCCAGACAGATTCAGGCTTCAAGTTATTGACCCTAACGGCCAATACATCTTCGTAGTGGCTGCGGTCGAAGATCATGATTTCGCCATTTGCAGGTGTGCGCTGGTGGACGCGCCAAAGAAAATCATGCGCTGCTTCGCGGGTCGTTGGCTTTTCAAAACCAGCGACATGCACACCTTGCGGATTCACACCGCTAAAGACGTGCTTAATCGTGCCACCTTTGCCGCTGGTATCCATTCCCTGCAGAACGATTAGCAGTTTGTGTCGGCGATCGACATGGAAGCGCTGTTGTAAATCGCCCAAGCGTAGGTGTAAGTCGTTTAATTCAGCCAATGCCTCGCTTTTATTGATAGGTAGATCACCGCGTGGCGATGCACTGATCCTTGAGAGCGTTTCGTTCTGTCCTTCTTGAACGAGGTAGTGTCTGAATCTTTTTAAGCTCATAAAGTATGTCTTTATTTAGGGTCTGATAATTATTTGCGACTATAAACGAGTACGGTATCCGATTCGTGCTGAAACAACAGGCCAGTAAAGCTGCGGGCAGGCTCTTGGTAGTATTGTATAAAAGAGTCGAAAAATTCATCTGGAATAAAAGCCAGGATGCTGCCGCCCGACACACCTTGATTCGCAGTCTGAAGGATGACTGCCCGAAAGCTCGCTGGCGCTACTCGGTTGGATTGTACGACTGCGGATATAATGACGGTGACGTTTGTATTCAGATAGGTTTCGGTATCCGCCAAGTAGAATGCTGCAGTTTTAAGTGGCGGCGGTGGCTCATCCGTTAACACTTGAGCACGGAAGGCATCGACCTTCGTCAGCGTGATGCCAGGAATTTCAGCAAGGTCATCGACTGTGGCAATAGGGCGAGCGGCGATAATATAGGCGGCGAGGGCAGGGCCGATGCCAGGAAGTGATTCGAGCTCCTTTGTGCTGGCGGTATTGAGAATCAGTTTACCGGTTCGACTGCCTGTTGCTATGGCTACGGGGCCATTGGTAGGAGACGCTTTGATAGCCTCGATGCCTTCGATGCCTGAACTGAGGTGGTTGAGGCCAGCTAGTTGCAACGATCCGGTCGCGCTGCCCCAGATACCAGTCATGCTTCGTTGCGCCGCGCGTTCGTGCTGTTTGAGTTGGCTTAAATAGACGCGTGGCGTGGCGCCGTTGGGCCAACCGCCCTTGGTTGGCATCCCATAAATGCGGGCAAGTCCATTGCGGATTAGCTCTAAGGAAAGCAGCTTGCCGTCTTTACGGACGAGTGCAAAGACACGGGACTCCTTGCCGCCGCGCGCATCTAGCCATTGCGTGATTATCGTGAATTCACCTCGAAGAAATTTTTTGGTGAAGGCGGTAGACATTTTGCCCGCTGCGACGACGTCCGCCTCTGGAATTGAAAAATAGCGCGCCTGATCGCGCACTCGCTGCATGTGCGTCGTATACATTTCTGGGCAATCAACAAAATACAGCCGAGCAATGAATGTCAGGTCCTGGTGCTGAACTTTAAAGCTGTCGCCGTCATTGATTGGAGCACTAACAAGACGGCAGCCTTCTAGCACTTCCCAAGCACTGGAAGTCTGGCCATTTGCCCGAATCGCCACGAATAGCATCATGCTACATAGGCCGATTAGAGCAGAAAGATACAAACGCATGATTTGTTTCTAATGTGGATTAGCGTGGTGGCAAGGTTTCGCAGCATCATAAATTGATTTTGCCGAAGGCTTGCGAATTCGGCAGTGTTCGCTTTGCTTCGACGATTGTGCCTAATGTAATTCGAATTAATGATCTTCAAACCGCCTTGCAGGCGTTGCTCCCCGTTACAGTTGGTTGTGGAGTGCAGCAGGCTGTAGGCGAAGTTGAGGCCTTTCAATACAAGGAAGAGGGCCAACATATGGCTAATGCCGTGCTTGCGCGTCGCAATGAGTTTATCTCGGGCCGCCGCTGTGCGCGTATGGCGTTGGCTCACATCGGCCAGGTTTCGTGCGCATTGCCGCAGGACGCTGACGGACTCCCCATTTGGCCAGCTGCTACCATGGGTTCGATCACGCACTCACGTGGCTTGTGTTGCGCTGTCGCAGCCCCTGCCGATAAAATAATGTACCTAGGAGTCGATCTCGAGAAAACGAATCGGCTCAGTGTGCGGGCAATGGAGCGGGTGGTGCATCCCCTTGAAGCGGCAACTGTTGCCGAAGATCAAGCACTTGGCAGCTTACTTTTTAGCGCAAAAGAAGCATTCTATAAGGCTCAGTATCCTGTCTGGGGAGCTCAGCCTAACTTTAAAGACCTAGCCTTGCAAATACACCACGATACGCAGCAACTTTCTGTTCTAAAAATTGCTTCGAATTTGCCTGCGCAATTACGTGACGCGACGCATCGCATGGAGTTCCGCTATCAATTTATAGGGGATTATGTGGTCACGCTGTGTTGGTTGGAATTATAGCCAAGCGTGCGGCATGGAGTTTATGTATACAGCCTGCATCGTTCTTTTTTCTAACTTATGCTAGAATAGCGCCTCGGTATGTGCGCCTTGCGGACGCAGAGCATAACGCACCTTCAGTGAAGATAAATTTTAAAAATCACAATGGCTACATGCAGTCGACACTCATACCTCATCTCGCAGCCAAGGAAGCTGATTGAGCGCATCAATGTCTCCGCGAGCTAGTGACTTCCACAGCTGTAATGCCTTCGCTCTGGCTATCCCAGTCATAAAAAGCGGTTGATCATCGTCATCTTCCAGATTTTCATAAGTCACAATACCGCGAGCATAGAGTGTGAGTGTCCATCCACTCGGATCATGCACGAGTGAGAGGTCGGGATGATCGGCCTCTTCGAAATCGGGCATATCGAGCTGCGCAATCAATTGCTCCATACGTGCTTCATCCGGATTTAACTCCGAGATACCGTCCATGTCAGTGGTATGATACAGTTCCATTGGTCTCACTCTTTCTCTATAAATCCTTGTAGAGGATTTTAGAGTTTCGACCGTTTGCCAGGTAGTGCGCTTTTCGTGTCGCGGGCAGCTCTTCGGAACTGCCTTCTTGAAAACCGCAGAGCTTGGTAAAGAAATTTGTCGCTTGGGTCGTCATTACGATCACACGTTGTGCGCCACGTTGCTTGGCATCAGCCTCCGCGTATTCCACCATCTGCCGACCCACGCCTTTGTTTTGATAAAACGGCTGCACATATACACTGCCGATTTCGATCACCTTGCCAGCGTCGTAGCTTTGCAGATGTACACATGCAACGATGCTGCCATCGATCTCGTACACGAGGAAGTTTTTGATCGCAGCTTCGATTTCTACCTGTGAGCGATTCCGCAGTGTCTCAGTGCGCACACCGTTTCGAGTAATATTATAGATCGAATACGCGTCGACTTTCACTGCGCGGCGGATCGATTGATATTCATTGCTATAGACCATCGTGCCGATACCGACCTTATCAAAGATCTCATTGAGCAGCGCACCAAATAGGCGGCCATCCAAAATGTGCGCCCGTGGAACGCCTGCCTCGATCGCCTGCACGGCATGCCGCGCTTTGCTATGCAAACGCTCGGTGATACTAGCATGGGCATTCTTTAATAATGCCTCCAATTCGGCTACGAGAAGATTGGTGAGTGGCTGTCCGTCGAGGCGTAAGCCATCTTGAGTGGTTAAATAGACCAACTTCGATGCGTCGAGTTGTGAGGCAAGTTCGGCAGCCAGTAGGTCAGAATTAATTCGTAATGAGGTGCCTTCTCGATTAAACGCAATCGGTGTGACGATCGGAATCGTATTGGCATCGAGTAGGCTGTTAAAGAGGGCGATATCGAGCTTATCGACCCGACCGCTAAAGAGCTGGTCGTCTCCCTTGACGATTCCGTTTTCCTTGCTCCGCACGCCGTTGCTCAACGCGCACCTTAGGCCGTTACGAGTTAGACCTTGCATGATACTTAAACTCACCAGTGCAGACGCTTCAGTTGCAAGTTCAAGTGTTTGCGCATCGGTCTTGCCCTCGCCATGGGCGTTAGTGATCTCGATCTGACGTGTTTCTGCAAGTGCATTGAGCTGCTGCCCGATACCATGCACCAAAATTACCTTAATGTTTAGTGAACGCAGCACAGCGATGTCCAACAACACGTTCTGGAAATTTTCATGTGCCACGAGGCTACCATCCAGTGCGATCACAAATACGTGATCACGAAACATTGGAACATACTTAAGGATGCCACGTAGATCCGTTGGTTTGATTGTGCTTTCGCCTGCGTTTTGTGCCGTCATTAAATGGGTTGATCTTGTATGTAATCGGGAATTATCAAGTATTTGCCGATGAAATGGAATGCTATAATTAGTGATTCTTTAGTCTGCATTGGCTAGCGTAGGTGCGGCCCAGTCGTGTGGTGGTCGAGACCTGCACCTTTCCTAATACACAAGCAGAGCTTGCCAGGCCCAGTTACAGCGCGTCACTCTAACTACAACATGGCAACCGACCCTTTATCCACGATCCCTGAAGCCTTTATCGTACCCGTTGAAAGCTTTCTAGCATGGTTGGAGTTGGAGCGCGGGCTTTCTAGCAATACCATCTCGGCCTACGCCCGCGATTTGGCTCAATACACTCAATATTTAAACAAACAAGGCGTCGCTGATTGGGTTGCTGTGGACGAAGGTGCCGTAAGCACATGGATCGTTCACTTGAGTGAAGCCGAATACGCCCGGAGTAGTCAGGCGCGAAAGCTGTCTGTGATACGTATGCTCGCACGCCATCTGGTGCGCGAAGGTCTGCGTAAAGACGATTTTACCGAATTGGTATCGACGCCCAAACTTACGCGCAAACTCCCCGAAGTGCTCACGCATGATGAATTGAAGCGCCTACTTGAAGCTCCACCGACCAACACGCCGTATGGCTTACGCGATCGAGCGATGCTCGAACTGTTCTATAGCAGTGGATTACGCGTTTCCGAGCTTTGTGGCATTTTATTGCAAGCCATCAACCTCGACGATGGTTATGTGCGCGTTTTCGGCAAAGGCTCTAAAGAGCGCATTGCTCCCATCGGCAGAGCAGCCGTCACCGCGGTGCGCGATTACCTATCAGGCGCGCGGTCACACTTCGTTAAGGCCAAGACTGGCAGTGAACTCTTCCTTAGCCAGCAGGGCAAAGCGATCTCTCGCAAAATGGTCTGGGTGCTGATCAAGCAATATGCAGCTAAGGCAGGCATCAATAAACCGATCAAGCCACACTTGCTGCGCCACTCCTTTGCGACGCACTTACTCGAAGGTGGAGCCGATCTACGCGCGATTCAAGAAATGCTCGGGCATTCAGATATTTCGACTACGCAGATTTATACTTCCGTGCAGTCGGCTCGACTGGCAGACGAACATGCGCTGTACCATCCGCGGTCGAAGCACGGGTAGGGCTTTTACGGTCTGCAGATTCAATCGAACAAAGCCTATATGCCATGGTACAGAGCGTCTCAGGTGATCGTCGAAGTTTGTAAACCTTTCGTCTTGTGACTGTTTTAAAAAGATTATTTTAACAGACTCCTGACTTGAGCCTATTACGGTAACAGTTTCCAATTCATTGAGAATGGCATCGCTCGGATCAGATTACTCAGAACCCTCTTGGTTCCAGGAAGCACCTCAAGCGCCCAAGACCGAAGATATGACTGCTCAAGAGTTGTCACATTTTTTGCGTCGCAAGGCCACGCGCCGTCAGGTCAGTGAAGACTCGACAGCTAGGCAGGCGGCACGCGTCTATTGGCACCTCGGCAGTGAAGTGGCGTTTTTCGAGCGTGTGCCGCACCGCTTGCCTAGCAGTCCGCCACTATTTGCACGGACCAGCGTCTTTACTTACGAGCGGCCGCAGCACTCAGGGCAGGCACTAGCCGAATGGATCCTCAGTGGTGAGACCCTCCCGACGATAGGAGCACGCTTTCGAGTCTTTGACCTGAAGGCGACCAAATGGATCGGATCCGGTCGCATAGAAGACGATCGCGATGCTGTTTTTGCATTTCTAGTAGCCGGATTATGGTCTGATTTCTACCAATACGAGGAGGATTGCAGCGGCTTAGTGCTGGTGATCTTTGACGGCTAGCAAAACTATATGTGGGGCCCATCGCTTGCTGTAGGATTTTAAGGACTTAGGATGAGTCGCCCTCATTTGCATCAAGATCAATTTAACGTGGTCGATTCGCCCGTGCGCCTGCGGCTCTCGATCTGGCAAATAAGCTCATAAGTCTTTGGCGGAGTTCACTCGGTAAACTGAACACCCGTAGGGTCCCGGGCACAGTAATGTTATAGACACAAAAAAGGCCGAACATTAGTTCGGCCTTTCCTTCACTACTCGGGGAGGGACTTGAACCCTCACGCCTTACGGCACCAGAACCTAAATCTGGCGTGTCTGCCAATTTCACCACCCGAGCAGAAGAAAAGCATAAAAAGTATGTATGTGGTCTCTGCGGACCATGATGTCAATTCTGCTAATTGATAAAATTAGCAGGGCTGTCAGATTGCTTAGTCTTCGCCTTAGAGATGAAAAAAAAACAGCACAAAATTGAAGATGCTGTATGTGGCTTCTAGTTTGATGCTTGTCAATATCTGCTTGAAAAGAATGTCTTTTTTTCAGGAACGATTGATTCTCGCATCAAGACGAACCCCAGTAGTGCGAGAAAAGGTAGCGGGTAGCTCCAGCGAAAAATGTTATTCAGGGGCAGGGCTTTAGCATCGTTGCCACGACTGCCAACGTGACGGACGATGACCGCTTTGATAAGCCATAAGAGTGCCATTAATGTTGATCCGAGTAGGAAGTAATCCATGCTGGTTAAATACGGCAGATTGGGGACCTCCTTTGATCACAAATCGGTGAGCGATGAGCGATGAATGTACGCATGGAAGTCGCTGATGCGCGGATTAATCGACGCGGGTGCGATCCGGAAAAACAGCTACCCCATACTGACGATGATCGCGGCAGTCGAAAGTGAGCTGAGCGGGCAGCTCAGGACTAGGGCGGTTAGAGGTGTTTGAAGATCATCCTACCTTATTAGGGTAAAAGGGGTTTACGCACTGGCTCTGCCGTCAAGGTCAAGTGGCTCATTAGTTATCAATCGCGATGATCACATCTTCGATCCGCTGGGCGGATTTAATCTGCTCGCGGCGTCGCTCAGAGCGGCAGCTTTTGGCGATTTCAGCCAACGTAGAGAGATGGCCTTGCGTGTCGCCTGTCGGGCTGAGAAGGAAAAAGACAAAATCGATCGCCTCCACCTGTCCACCTATTTCAAGGCCCTTGGGCAGTGTCGCGACATAGCAGATACGATGGTTCAGCTCAGCGCTATAAACGTGCGGAATTGCGATGCCGTGGCCCAAGAAGGCCGGGAAGATCTCACCTTGTGCACTGAGGTCATCTAGAATCGTCTCTGCTGAAATTCCTTCGGTGGCTTCGGTCGCATGATGTGCCAGTTTTTGATAGAGTTGCTCAATTGTCTCACACTCAATTGAGAGATGACCACCACTTTGAAGCGCGCGCAGCAGGAAGCCCTCAGCGCGGCGCAAACAGATCACTTCATCGTCTTGCTTGACCATCTCCTTGAGGGCAGTGTCTTGCGGCACTGCTTTGAGCTGCTTGCCGCGGCGAATAAAGAGCGGATGCCAATCGCCCGAGGGGAGTGTCATACCATCCTCCCATCTGACAGATTCGAAACTACTTTCCTCCTGCAGCAGTTCGCTGCCGATCACAGCAGGACGAGACAGATCGCCGAACACCGATAGCCCCGTAAGTTGGTCTTTATTGGTCGGACTATCTGTCGGGATCCACCCGAAGACTTTCTCATTATCAAGCTCATGCGCCCAGCGCTGCATGAGGAGCTGATTCAGCTCAACATTGTCAGTCAAGGCTAGCACGTAGCCAGTGCCAAACAGTACTTGTTCCTGTTCGTATAGTTTTTCTGCTTCCATGCCATCGCAATGCAGGGCCGGTATGCCTGCCTTCCTAGCAAGGGTAATATTTCGCGCATTGGTATCTAGCAGGATGACATCCTGCTCATCTACACGTATCAGTTGACGCGCGAGTTCGCGGCCAAAGTGATGTGCGCCGATAATGACCCAGTCATTCGGCGCGGGGCGTTGCACACGGAGCAATTTTGCAACGAGTCCCGCTGAAAGCCCCTGAATTAGGACGGTCGCACAAATAATGGAATAGACGAAAGACTCCATCAGCGCGGCGCCCTCGGTGTCGCCCTTCGCCTGAAGTGACAAGGCGAATGACGATGCCATCGACGCGGCCACGACGCCACGCGGCGCCACCCAGCTCAGCAGCGCTTTCTCACGGATATTTAGCGTCGTGCCCCAAGAGGAGAGGGCGATGCTAATCGGCCGAATCAATAAGATCACAGAGCATAACACCCAGCCGCCGCCGGCAGTGAAAAAATCAAGAAACTGTTGCAGCTCAAGTCGTGCGACCAATAACAAGAACAGCAGACCGATGAGTAAATCAACGATCTCAGCCTTGAAGGCTTTGACCTCGCGCAACTGCCGCGGTTTGTTAAGTCCCACGATCAGTCCAGCAATGGTGACGGCGAGTAGGCCTGCTTCCGGTTTGATCAACTCGGTCGCACCGAAGATGAGCATGGCACTGGCCAAGGCAAAGGCATTGACAATGTTATCCGGTACCCAGTCGTGTTTCATGAACCAGTAGATCAGATAGCCACCGAGGAAGCCGATGCCCATACCGCTGACGATACGGATCAAGAAATTCGGCAACGCCACTGTGCCGCCGCCTTCGACTACCCATTCGAAGCAAAGAATAGCAATGAAGACACCAATTGAATCAATCAACACCGCTTCCCAGTGCAGGATGCTGCCAATCTTTTGATCGACTCGTATTCTGCGTAATAAGGGTACGATCACAGTCGGCCCAGTTACGATAATCAGACTGCCCATCAGTAACGCGAAGGAGGGCGAGATGTCGAATACAAGAAAGGTCGTGAGCGCGGATCCCAGCCAGGTGATGAGCACACCGACGGTGAGTAAGCGCTTAATGACAGTTGAAGTGTGCGAGAAGTCCTTAATATCGAGCGTGAGCCCGCCTTCAAATAAAATTAACGCGACTGCTAGCGAAACAATCATCGGCAATAATTCGCCTAGTTCATTCGGATGCAGCACATTCAGGCCCTCAGCTCCAAGCACAAATCCACCCAGCAATAAGAGTACGATTGTCGGCAGATGAAGCCGACGCGATAAGACTGTGAGTAAACAACCCGCACCGACCGCTAGGCAGAGTGCCCAGAGTGAATGTTGAGTGGTAGCCATTGCGAGATACGGTATCATCATATCATGTTTTAAGTGTAACTTCCAATCTTACTTTAAGTCCTAAACATCCCTGACACGGTGAATCATTCGCATTCCAGGTGCAACGCGTTCAACTGGCAGCAACACGCCGCGTACTTAAATCTCGAAACTATGGCACATACCCAAGGCTGGCGATACATCGGAAGCTTTGCCGATCACTTGCGCTGGTACGCCAGCTACGCTGGTGTGAGGTGGCACATCTTTGAGAACCACGCTGCCAGCGCCGACTTTCGCCCCTTCACCGATTTCAACATTGCCGAGGATTTTGGCCCCTGCGCCAAGCAGCACGCCAGAACGCACTTTCGGGTGACGATCGCCGCGGTCCTTACCAGTTCCTCCGAGAGTCACTGCGTGCAGGATCGATACGTTGCTTTCGATCACAGTGGTTTCGCCTGCGACGAAGCCTGTCGCGTGGTCTAGCAAAATCCCACAGCCGATTTTGGCCGCTGGATGAATGTCCACCGCGAAGGTCTCAGAAATAAGACTTTGTAGGTAAAGTGCGAGCTCCTTACGGCCGTGTTGCCAGAGGTGATGGCCGACTCGGTAGCAGACCAGTGACTGGAAACCTTTAAAATAGAGTAGCGGAGTGAGCGCATCTGGGCAGGCCGGATCTCGCTCATAGAAGGCAATCATATCACGAGCGACATGTTGTAAAATCATGGGATCATGCATGAAGGCGTCAATGAACACCTCGTGCAGTACTTTGACTGAGGTCGAGCGGTTAACCAATTTGCGGGCAAGGCGATAAGTGAGGCATTCAGCAAACGAGCTACGATCTAGGACGGTCTCGTCCAGTAACGGCTTGAGCGCTGGCTCTCGAACGACGAGTTGGCTGGCTTCGTGGCGGATCTCGCCCCAATGGGCGTCGAGGTCGATTGGTTGCATAAAAATATATTGGGTAGTTTTTCTTAAAGGGAGTGCCATATGAAACCGACGCTACAAGCTAGCCCACAGTTACAAATCGCGAAGAGTATAAGACGTATAGACTTCATTCACATCGGAAAATTGCAACTCATAGTCTCGGAAATGCGCAATATTGGGCTGGACGATATTTCAAATGATGCCCGGATCCCAGCATTGGATCGCGATTGATAGGAATCACTATCCTCGGGCAGTGGTAGCGAGGGGTGTCAGACGGATGATGCATCAGGCAGCCAACCCCGTAGGGGTAATTTGCCTAGCTTCACCGTTGGCATAGCTGAAAGACTTGCCTCAATTCGTCCCAATTTGGGTCATGCTCGACGGTTAAGTCGATCGGCAATTGTGGAATGGTTGAGAGGGCTTTGTTGATCCGGATTCCAACTTCGCTGACGTCTGAGAGATAAAAATTCCATTCTCTTGACCCCGAACTAGTGAAGACGAAAGCGAGTATCGCTAGTCGATCTGGATCGAGTGTATCAATCAACATGTCTTCAAAGTCCTTCATGTCGGCACTCTGAGTGTCAGATGGCATGCCAGTCGCATCGACTGCCTCAAATTGCCAGATGATCACCAGCCTCCTAGGATAGTCTTCGTTGCCCAAATGGTCATGTAAACTTGGCCTGAAGCGCATGACTGTAGGCTGCTCCGGATTCTTACCTTTGGCTATATTCCAAGCGTCTGTGTTGGCGGCTTCTATTTTCATTTCTTTTATGCAGGCAGTATTTTATAGGTCACTGTAAACCGATTCAGATTAAAATGCCGTGGTTGAATCCAGTACGGATTGAACGACTACCGAATGTACAAAAAAAGGGTCGATTTTTGCGCGGCAGCGGTTGGTACGAAATTGAGACTACGCCAATTCTTCGACGCCGACTTCAATGCGTTTGCCGTTCAGATTAAGGGCGTAACGTTTGATCTCACCATTACCCACAGGGGTTACCGTTGCGACTTTGGCGGTTGGCACGCTGACCGTTGCTGATTTACTTTTGTTTTTAAAGTGTATAGCGAGCTGCTGTGGGAACATTGCATGTATAATGCAGTGCTCATCGTCGCTAGGCATGTTCATCTTCTTAAGCTCCTTGCGAAGGTCGTCCATGTGCTTGTGCTTCGCATCCGAGCATTCGACGGGTCGGCAAGTGATTGGCGCTTTGCCTGCCTGCTTGGATGCGAGTTGCTGCAGTTCGGTAGAGACTGCCGCAGGCGTACGGCCGTAGTAACCGAGAGCGATATCTGCGGCTTGTGGTGAGATTTGCTTCCAACGACCAAACTTCACATTGAGAAAAGCTTGCATGCCGACAATCTGCGAGGTCGGTGTGACGAGCGGGATCCAGCCGAGCGCTTCGCGTACCACTGGGATTTCGCGAAAAACCTCTTCGAATTTATCTTCCATTTTTTGCTCTTTGAGCTGAGCACGGAAGTTGGAAAGCATGCCACCCGGCACTTGGTACTCGAGTGTATCTGTATCGATCACCTCGTTCTTGTGGTTGGTAAACTCACTGAGCTCGTCGTAGGGACCCTCCAGGGAGTGGCGAATATCTTTGAGTGCCTGGTGCTGCTCTGAGCTCACGTCAGGGCAACGCGCATGGCCATTGAGCAAGGCAAGCATGCGCGTGGTGTCAGGCTGGCCAGTGCCATTTGCAAATGGGCTGATGGAGAGGTCGATTGCATCAACACCCGCATCAATTGCAGATAAATAAGAGCTTGCACCAAGTCCAGCGGTGTCATGTGTGTGCATCCAGACAGGTATATTTAAGGTCTTTTTAAGTCCTTCGATGATCCTAAAGGTAACCATTGGAGAGACGAGGCCCGCCATGTCTTTAAGCACGACTGCGTGGCAGCCTAACTGTTGAAGTTCCAACCCCATGTCGATGAATTTTTGGGTGGAGTGCACCGGACTACTGGTAAAGCAGATGGTGCCGTGCGCTTGTGCGCCAGCAGCGCGAGTCGCATCGATCGCGCATTTCATATTACGCGTATCATTGAGCGCATCGAAGATGCGAAAAATGTTCATGCCGTGGTCTGCACTCGTCTTGATAAAGGCGGAGACCACGTCGTCAGGGAAGTGTGCGTATTGTACAATGTTTTGTCCGCGCAAAAGCATCATATGCGGTGTCTTGGGACAGGCTTTTTTTAAGGCATCGAGGCGATCAAAAGGAAACTCGTCGAGAAAGCGCAGGCCTGTATCGATTGTCGCACCGCCCCATGTTTCCAATGCGCCGAAGCCCCAGTTGTCGAGTCGTTCACAGATTGGCAGCATTTGGTCAGTCCGCATACGTGTTGCAGCCAGACTTTGGTGCCCATCACGAAGCACATTATTGTTGAATTGAACTTTATTCATACCTTATTCGAAGATTTTATACTGTGGTTTTTAGAAAAATATCAGCAAAGGTATTAGGTCGCCCGAGTGGTGGCTAGAAGATAATAAAAGGACCTATAAAAACGGTGTTTCTATAGGTATTTTCCTTCGGTATGTATCGACAACAAAATTAAGCCTAAAAAGGAATACGTGCCGTTAGACGTGGATATTAATCAGCTCGAACAGCGCCGTTGAGGTGACTGGTTCACTGATGCAGTGCTGGAATACAGGCTGCTTTGGCCGAAGCAGTCACATCTACTGTGACTGCTTGATCAATAATTAATAACTCCCTACAAAATCCTAGATTTCCCTCGAACCGATGTAGATACGTACCACACGTTTTGTAATGGAACAAAGCGTCTCCCAAGGGATTGTTCCAGCGAGCTGACTAAATGCACTGGTCGTAATTTCGGCTGCTTGACTCGTGCCGATCAAAACCACGTGGTCGCCTGAGCTGATTGTTCGCTTAATGTCACTGACATCAATAATGGTTTGATCCATGGTGACACGCCCAAGAATAGGGCAGTGCTGGCCGTCTAATAGGACAGTGCCAGTGTTACTTAACTTAAGCGGAATACCATCCGCATAGCCTGCAGTGAGCACAGCGATACGTGTGTCGCGTTTGAGCGAGCAGGTGCGACCGTAACTGATGTCTGTACCTACAGGCAGGTCTTTAACGATGCCAACCCGAGTATGAAAGCTAAAGACAGGCTCGACTTCAACACTACCGAGCAAAGATTCTGGATAGGGGCGGACTCCAAATTGAAGTAATCCGATGCGAACCGCGTTAAAAGGGCTATCGCCGCTCAATGTCGCGAGGCTGGCCGAATTATCTGCATGTATCAATAAGCCAGTGGTATCTGTTTGGTCGAGTATCGCTAGGAAACGCTGGCGTTGAATACGGGTAAATATACGTTCGGTATCGGCGCTAGAAAAATGTGTGTAGATTCCCTCGAGCTTAAGGTTCGGCAATTCACGAATCGTGCGAAGTAGGGCGATGGCGTTTTCGTGCCAAATGCCTAGTCGGCCCATTCCGGTGTCTATTTTTAAATGTACCTTAATCGGTACATCACGAGACGCACCAAGTGTACTAAATCGTACGGCCTCCTCTAGGGTGCTCACTGTGCCGATCAGATCGTAATCTACTAAGAACTCGTCTTCCTCTGGAAGTACCGGGCTGAGTATGAGAATTGGCCAGCCCTTGCCCATGTGGCGGATGTCAGCGGCTTCGTGCACATTGGCGACTGCGAAATAATCAACGCCGCTCTGCATTAAGCGACGCACCATTTGCGGCATCCCGTGCCCATAGGCATCTGCCTTTACCACAGCGACATAGCGCACGTCCAATGGCAACGCAGCTTGTATGCGTTTCAAGTTTCGTTCAAATGCAGCGAGATTGATCTCAGCCCAACAGCGTTGTATGGAATTTGGAATGTGAGTTAAAGATTACGGGTTAAAATTTGAGTCTATCGGCGAGCGTGGAGCAATTCGGAATTTCAGCTCGGAGTCGGAGCACGGTGACGCTCGGGTATCCATTTTTGAAATACGTTCACGCCCGAAGCGTACAGCTTAACAGTTTCGGTTGGCCGCGGCAGGTGGAGGACTTCCGTAAGTCGTTCGGGGCGATACTCAACAGCAGTCGCATTGGCAGGAGCCTGTTGCCAGCCTTTGCGTTGAGGTAGGTGGTAGAGTGAGTCGGGCCAATTCGCAATGGTGTCGTCGTTAGCGACTTCCGTAACTGACGGTTGTCCATTGCGGATCTTAACGGCATTCCAAGTGCTTTTTTTCCAGTCAGATATCAGCAGCGCTTGGTCAAGACCCGGTGTGTCTACGCAAATGAGTGCGGCGGCCAGTTGTAGACTATTGTAGGCGTAGTAGTGCGCCGATTGTGGGTACAAGCGACTCCAAGTCTCTATCGCCATTGCGCAAAGTCGTAAGCCTAGTACCGAGCCAGGTCCTTCGCAGTAGATGAAGCTGCGAATGTCCGCCAGAGTCAGTTGAGCTGCTTCGAGTGTCGCTTCGATTGCGGGGAAGAGGCTCTCCAGTGGGGCACCCATCTGCTCTGAGCGGGCGAGCCAATTGCCACTTGATCCTAGTACGCCCGCAAAGACCACTGAACCACTACCATCGATGACGAGTGTGGGTGAAGCGGGTGGGATCGTTGAAGGATGGATTTCCATAATTGATAGAGGAACTGAAACCATCTGGACTGGCAAGTTGAGATTTCATGCCGAGATTGTTACCTGCGGCGAGGCAAAGTAGACCATCTCAGTTATTGATTTACTGATACAAAGTTGGGTGGAACAACAAAAAATCTGCTGGATTTGAGCCAGCAGCTTTGAGTGTAAAAGTGATCGTTGGAAAATTATTTGCGTTGGAATGTAGCAACTACTTCGACGGCAGCATCGCGAGCACGCTGTTCATTTTCTGCGGGCGTGAGATAGTCGAGCAGATTACGCTTAGCGCAGTCACAATAAATGACTTACCCGGACCTTTTATCAATAATATCAGCAACAAAGGCGCATCCATGGTAGCCACTTGGTAGCTTAATCTTATCCGCATTTAAACAGCTGTTGTAGATGATCGCTAATGCAACCGGATTGTAACGACAAGTTCTATGATTCTACCTTTAGATTCAATTAATGGGAAGGGACGATTTACTCATAATCAATAACATGAGGAGACTGAATCCGTTAAAGTAGGCGTGGAAGCAAATCGGCATTAGAATGTTTCCCGAGCTTTCATACACACGTGCGAGGATAATACCAACGACGACCAGTGGTAAAAATGACATTAGGTTGCCATGCATCAAGGCGAACAAGGCGCCGCTAATTATTTGAGCAGGTAGGACGGTCGACTGGCTTTTAAAAAAACGATAGATCCCGCCTCGAAAAATAATTTCTTCAACGAGTGGTGCGAGCACCACAGCAATGACCGCGAGCAGTGCAATTGCCGTAAGATCGCCACCATTAGTGAACAGTTTAATCAGTTCTTGGGGAGGGAAATCCTCGATGAAGCCGCGCCGCAGCAGTTCGGCGAGTAATTTTGACCATGCGAAACTGACGATCCAAATAATCGGTAAATATCGGATGAATTGCGGTATCGTTTGAGTGAGTGACTGCCAGAGCGTTAAAGATTGGCTGTTGAGTCGACCGGCAAAATACTTTGGGTAAAATCGACGCAGCGCGTAAAAGGTCGCCAGCAATGGGAGTTGCAACAGCAGTACCGCTAGTACCGCCATCCACGGTGTCAGTGCTGGGCGCTCGGATGCCGCTGTCTCGTCGCTGCTCACCAAATCAGCGGAATTTTCTAGTTCAACCTCATTGTCGATGGCCGTCGCTTCGATGGGATCGCTTAAATGAGTCAATTCAGCTGCGAATAGTTGAACGACGACAACACTAATAACCAATGCACAGATAAAGATGCCGAAGTTGATCCAACCAATTGGCCAAATTGGCACACCCGTTTCGCAGGCGAACTTGTGCTGATCGCGCTGCAGATGGATGATCCAGAGTGCGGCACTAGCAAATAGGATCGCGACAATAATTGCCCCCGCGAGTATCGCGGCCGAGTCTAGTTCTACAGCCATCTTAAATGATAATAGATTGGCCGTCAAAAACAGCATGACCTGCTACATAAGTCGCCTTAACTTTACCTTTCAGCGATTTGCCATGCCATGGACAATTGCGCGACTTGCTGTAGAACTTATCCGCATCAACTGTCCAAGCTTCATCAGGGTCGAATAGGCACATATCGGCCGTTGCGCCAATACTTAGTGTCCCGGCATCTAGGTTGCAGATCTCCGCGGCCTTATGTGTCATCAGTGCCACCACCTCACTTAAGGTCAGTCTTTCGCTGTGGTAGAGTGCGTGCAATGAGGCGGCTAGCGAGGTCTCTAGGCCTATAATTCCGAGTGGGGCGTAATCGAATTCACAATCTTTCTCGGTTGGTGTGTGCGGTGCATGGTCAGAAGCGATACAGTTCAGCGTACCGTCTTTAAGTGCACCGATAATCGATTCGCGATCGGCATCCGTGCGCAGCGGTGGGTTGACTTTAAGATTCGTGTCGTAGTCTTTGAGGTCTGCATCGGTGAACTCGAAATGATGTGGGCATGCTTCAGCAGTCACGCGGATATTTCGCCCTTTTGCACGACGAATAATGTCGATCGAGGTCGCCGAACTGATGTGCTGCATGTGGATGTGGGCGCCGGTCAATTCTGCGAGTAAGACGTTACGGGCGACCATTATGTCTTCAGCGAATTTGGGCCAACCGCGCAGGCCGAGTCGGAGGGACCATTCGCCCTCATTCATGACTGCGTCCTCGGTTTGCGTCTCGTCTTGGCAGTGATCCATGATCGTGAGATCAAACATCTTGGCGTATTCGACTGCGCGGCGCATAATTTCATGACTCTGCACGCATTTTCCGTTATCTGTCATCGCGACGACTCCGGCAGTTTTCAACTGCCCCGTCGGTGCCAGACGTTTACCTTCCATTTCAAGGGTGAGGCAGCCGGTCGGGTAGACGTTAACCACGGCCACCCTCGCGACCTTATCCATAATGCGCTGGATCGTGCCAGCGTTGTCACAGACAGGACTCGTGTTCGGCATGCAGATGACTGAGGTGAATCCACCAGCCGCGGCCGCCTCGGTTCCAGTGCGGATGCTCTCCTTGTGCGTCTGCCCAGGATCGCGAAAATGGACGTGTATATCAACTAATCCAGGCGCGACGACGAGTCCCGTGGCATCAATCTTATTTGCTGATCGCTGTTGATCTTCAGTGAGAGCAGCTGAGACCTTTCCGTCGATGACGCAGACGTCGCCGATCGCATCGCGGTTGTTTGCCGGGTCGATCACTCGACCGCCAGTTATCCAAAGTATGTTAGGCATATGGAGTTGTAATTAAGATGAAGCAGTCAGCTAGTGCGTTAAGCAGGGAGTTCGATGGGCTGATTTTTATAGGCACAACGACAGAGGTGCAGGACGGCCATGCGCACCACGATGCCGTTGGTGACTTGTTGTAAGATTACGGACTGCTCCGAGTCGGCGACTTCCGAGTCGATCTCGACGCCGCGATTGATCGGTCCGGGGTGCATGATAACCGCATTCGGCTTGAGCCACTTAACCCGTTTTTTGTTGAGCCCAAACATGCTGGTGTATTCGCCGAGCGAAGG
>CALKBZ010000001.1 GCA_937775295.1 uncultured Opitutales bacterium | reverse complement strand
ATACGTAACAAAGTAATTGCACCCAAGCGAAAGCTCTACTTACATATCGGTTAATTCGACCGTCGACACCCTCTCGGGCACTGGCGTTCGATTCTAAATCTCAAACAATCAAAGCCACAAGAAAGGAAACACTTGGACTTAAAAGCTATCAAACAGGTCGTCGAACTGATGAAACGCTCGGAACTTTCCGAATTTGAAATTGAAGAGGAAGGCTTCAAGTTGCGCCTCTGTCGTAAGAATGGCGACACACAGATCGTTCACGCTGCTCCTCTAGCTACGGCTCCATTAGTAGCCGCAGCTCCATCAGCAGCCGCAGCTCCAGTGGAAGAAAAGGGCATCTCGATTGTGAAATCGCCAATGGTTGGCACTTTCTACACCTCCGCTTCGCCTGAAAGTCCTGCATTTGCCAAAATCGGCACCAAAGTCGGCGCGGACTCTATTGTCTGTATCATTGAGGCGATGAAGGTGATGAACGAAATCCAATCCGAACTTAGCGGCACAATCACTGAAGTGCTCATTGAGGACGGCGAAGCCGTCGAATATGGGCAACCACTCTTCAAAGTTAAAACGGCTTAATCCGTATGCTTAAAAAAGTCCTCATTGCCAATCGAGGTGAAATCGCACTTCGCATCGTTCGCGCTTGTAACGAACTTGGAATCAAGACGCTCGCCGTCTATTCCGAGGCCGACGAGCAATCTCTTCATGTGCAACTTGCCGATGAGGCAATTTGCATCGGCCCAGCCGCGAGTAACCTCAGTTATCTAAAAAGTGATCGGATCATTGCCGCAGCCGAAATAGCGGACGTGGATGGCATTCACCCAGGCTACGGCTTTCTTGCGGAAAATGCTGATTTCGCCGAACAATGCGGCGAATGTGGCATCAAGTTCATCGGCCCTGGCGCCGAGGCGATTATCAATTTCGGCGACAAGGCCAAGGCGCGCGACATGGCCATTCACGCCAAAGTCCCAGTGATCCCTGGCAGTGATGGCACCGTCGACAATGAAAAAGACGCCCTCATCGTGGCGAAACAGATCGGCTTCCCTGTGATCATTAAAGCCGTCGCTGGTGGTGGCGGCAAAGGAATGCGTACCGCACACAATGCTGTCGCATTTGCCAAAGAGTATAACAACGCCCGCAACGAGGCCGAGAAGGCTTTCGGCAATGGCGCGGTTTACCTCGAACGCTTTCTCGACGCGCCGCGTCACATCGAGATCCAACTGCTCGGCGACCAATTCGGCAACGTGATTCACCTCGGGGAACGCGATTGCTCGATTCAACGTCGCCACCAGAAGGTCATCGAAGAGGCCCCTTCGCCTTTTATCTCTGACGATATTCGCAAGAAAATGGGCCGCGATGCGGTCAAACTCGCCAAATCAGTCAACTACGAAGGTGCGGGCACCGTCGAGTTCCTTGTCGATGGCAATGGCGACTATTTCTTCATCGAAATGAACACGCGTATCCAAGTGGAACATGGCGTGACCGAAGAAGTCACTGGCGTCGATTTGGTTAAGGAGCAACTCCTCATCGCCAGCGGACAAAAACTCAGCTACGAGCAAAAGGACATTAAAATCACCAAGCACTGCATCGAATGCCGCGTATGTGCCGAAGATCCGAGCCGCAACTTCGCGCCCTGCCCAGGCGAAATCGGGCTTTACTATGCTCCAGGCGGTCACGGTGTGCGGATCGACTCGCACTGCTATAGTGGCTACACAATCCCACCTTACTATGATAGCATGATCGCCAAGGTCATGACATTCGGCAAGACGCGCGAGCTCGCGCTCGACCGCATGGATCGCGCCCTCGGCGAATACTTGATCCGCGGCATCAAAACGAACATTCCGTTCTCGCGCGCAATTATTCGCGATCCCATCTTCCGCGAAGGCAAAGCCACAACGAAGTATATCGAAGAATTCATTGAGCGAGTGCCCAAGGATCTTTACACCTAACAGTAACAACAGTACATTGCACCAATCATGAGCAACAAATCTGAAAACAACCAAGAGTCCACAATCCCGACTGTGTCCGAAGGCTCGAATACACTAGGTGACATCCGCATCAATCACAGTGTGGTCGCGAGCATTGTTCGCTTGGCTGCGCTCGAAGTCGTAGGCGTCACAGCAGTTGGCGGTGGTTTCGTCGATGGAATTGCAGAAATCTTCTCCAAAAAAGGCGATGAGCGCGGTGTCCGCGTCGATGAGGACGAAGTCGGTGACTACCAAATTGAAATCCGTGTGATTCTACGCTTCGGCGTCGAGCTCGCAACAGTCGGCAACGAAATCCAGCAACGCATCGCCGAGCAGGTCGAAAAAATGACCAGCAAGAACGTTGCCCGCGTCAATGTCATCATCGATGGCGTGCGCACCACTGAAGAAGAAAAAGAAGCGAAAGACGAGTGGGACGGCCAAGCACACGTCGACTAGGCACGACTGAGATCTTGTCCTCTACTTCCCCTACAAATAAGCACTAATGAATTGGACTGAAACGATCGAGTTGTTAAATCTTCTCACTGAGCCCACCTATCTATATGCAGCCGGAGCAATTTTGGTATTCGCGCTGTTCCTGATACTGTTGGTCCGACGTCAGCCCAATAAAATCGTCGCTTATCGAACCGAGAATGGCCGCGTTATGGTCTGCCGCTCCGCGATTGTCGAGCTGATCCGCACATCCTGCGAGCAGCTCGACAATGTCGCAAAACCAATCGTCAAAATAAAAGTCAAAGGCAAGACCACTCACTTCGACGTCCGCATCCAGCTCAAGAGCGGTGGCCGGCTCAGAGACATCGAACAAACCTTACAGGTTCATCTGCGTCAAAATCTCACCGAAAACCTCGGAATTGAACATCTGGGGCAGATCAACATCGTCGCCTCAGGCTTCAAGAGCGGCCGCATTCAAGTCTCTAGCCCGATCACGAGTAAAGAACAGGCGCCTTTCGCAGTGCTAGAAACCGTCGTCCCCGCTGGGCCAGATACCACCGCAGCACTCACAGGAGAGCTGGGCAAAAAGCAGCTCTAGCAGCGAATCGGTCCATCGTAAAGCATTCTTCGATGAACCTAACGCCAAGTTTGCGGTCTAAATCGTTAATCCGATGAGAAATTTGACCACCATAACAACGATCGCCGCCGCTTGTACCGTCGCGATAACATTCTTTGCCGCCTGCAACCCGAAGTCCACCGTCGAACTAGGCCTCGACGATCTATCCGCACGCTTCGTCGCAGCTAATCAAGCCGACACGATCGCACCGATGCTGAAGCTCTACTGCTTGGACGGTAGCGACGCCCTCATTACCTCTCGCCTAAAAGGTGCCCTAGACTACGAGCTGGGCCTCCCTATTCAGCAAATCGATTTCGCAGCGCTCTCGGGCGCATCAGAAGAAACGATCGAGTTTACCCACAACGGCATCAGTTACGGCCCCAGCCTAACGCCGCGCTACCGAATGCGGGTACTTTACGCAGTCGAAGACCACTTCAGTAGTCTCTTCACAGTCGGCCAAAATCCCTCGGGCGAATGGCAAATCATCTGTGCGAAACCGAAGCCACCGATCCGCTACTAAACAACACGGCGACCGAAACAGATCGCATTCTCGGAGTTGACAAGCGGAATAATTAGCCGCATTTAGGGATATATGAAGATTATCGCTTACTTAAAACCGACCTGCGGATGGAGCATGGGCGTCCGTGCGATCATGAAGAAGCACGGCCTCGAATACGAAGACCGTGATGTCATCAATAATGCGGACCAATACGCTGAGATGGTCGAAAAGTCGGGCCAACCGCTCTCGCCATGCGTTGAGATCGATGGGCATATGCTCGCCGATGTCAGCGGTGATGAGGTCGAAACCTACATGCTCAAAGAAGGCCTCACGACTGAAAACAGTGCCGAGGCGGATGCGCCAACCAACGCAGCCTGCACCGACGAAGAGCATGAAGCCATGCGCTCGAAGACGATTCGTTTCTTCTAAGCGCACAAACAAGAGAAATACTTAATTTTCCAAGTCTTTCTCGGCAACACGGATTCGGTCCGTTTTTTTGCTTCCGAACAAGTTGCTAATTAATTGCAGATGAGCACGTTCATCTGCTGATGGGTATCATGTTTTGCAGACAGACTCTCATCAATTACCACCTTATTCGTTCCTTTTGGCTTTGGTCAAAACGTGAACCCGTCGCTCAGGACGGCCACACCGCACGATAACTAAACTTTAAAACCGATTATTTAATACAGATATGGAAAAGACACACATCCAGCCCAAGGCGCAGGGTCTCTACGACCCCCAGAATGAACACGAAAACTGCGGAATCGGCTTGATCGTCGACATGAAAGGCCGCAAATCGCACGACATCGTCAAAGGTGCCCTGGAGATCTGTGTGAACCTCGACCACCGCGGTGGTTGCGGCTGTGACCCGATCACTGGTGACGGCGCTGGTCTCTTTATTCAGCTGCCACACAACTTCTTTAAGACGGTGTGCCAAGCTGAGTGCGGCTTCGACGTGCCCGCAGAAGGTGACTACGGTGTCGGCTTCGCCTTCCTCTCGCGCGACAAAGAAGAGCGTAACAGCGAAGAGACGATCATTGAAGAGATCGTCGCCGAAGAAGGCCTCGGTTTCATCGGCTGGCGCGATGTGCCAGTGCGCAGCGAAATCCTCGGGGAAGCATCCAGAGCCTGCGAGCCAGTCATGCGTCAATTCTTCGTCAGTAAGGGCGAAGTCGCTGCCGGCCTCGAACTAGAGCGTAAACTTTACATCGTGCGGCGCCTCGCGACACACCGCATTCGTTACAGCGGCACAGACGAAGAAGCGCTGTTTTACATCAGCTCGCTTTCAAGCCGGACCATGACTTATAAGGGCATGCTCACCACCGGGCAGCTTGGGCAATATTTCCCCGACCTCTCCAACGAGGCGATGGACTCCGCGCTCGCCCTGACACACTCGCGCTTCTCGACTAACACATTCCCAAGCTGGCCGCGCGCTCAACCATTTCGTTACCTGTGCCACAATGGTGAGATCAACACGGTTCGCGGCAATGAGAACTGGTTGTACGCCCGTCAAATGCAGCTCGCCAGCGAAGTATTTGGTAAGGACCTAAAGAAGCTCCTACCTATAATCCGCGAAGACGGCTCCGACTCTCAGAAATTTGACAACTGCCTAGAGTTCCTCGTCCTGTCTGGCCGTAGTCTCGCGCATGCCATGATGATGATGATCCCAGAACCTTGGGAGCGTCACAAAAACATGCCTGACTATAAAAAGGACTTCTACGAGTTCCACGCCTGCATGATGGAGCCTTGGGATGGTCCTGCATCCATGGCGTTTTCCGACGGCATTCAAGTCGGTGCGACACTCGACCGTAATGGTCTGCGCCCCTCTCGCTACTACGTCACTTCTGATGACAAGGTCATCCTTGCTTCCGAAGTGGGCGTTCTCGCCGGCATCGAGCCAAAAAATGTAGTCAAGAAAGGCCGCCTCGAGCCAGGTCGTATGTTCCTGATCGACATGAAAGCCGGCTGCATCATCGAAGACGGCAAGGTGAAGGAGGAAGTTTCCAAGACTGCACCGTATGGCCAATGGCTCAAAGAAAACCTCGTTAAGTCCGAAGACTTGCCAGAGCCGGAATCGGTTCCTGCCGACAACTTCGAGGACATCGAGACGCGCCAAAAAGCATTTGGCTACACCTTCGAAGACACCCGCTTCATCCTCGGCCCCAGCGCCGAAGCTGGCAAGCAACCGCTCGGCTCAATGGGTAATGACGCGCCACTCGCCGTCCTCTCCGATCAGTCGCAGACGATGTACAACTACTTCAAGCAATTGTTCGCACAGGTCACCAATCCACCGATTGACCCGATCCGCGAAGAGCTCGTAACCGCGAGCGTCACTTTTATCGGTTCTGAAGGTGATCTCACTCGCCCAGGCCCCGACAGCTGCCGAATGATTAAGTTCGAGTCGCCGTTGATTGACGGCAAGGAGCTCGCACAGCTGCGCAACATCAAGCTGGCCGGCTTCAAGTCGGCCAAGCTGCCAATTACATTTGAAGCCGAAGTTGGTGGCCTCGACGGAGGTCACAACAGCATCTCCGAGACCTCTATCTCTGGTAAAGGCCTCGAGGCCGCGCTCGATAAACTCTTCGAAAACGCTGACGCAGCTGTCAACGACGGGGTCAACATCCTCGTCCTCTCCGACCGTAAGATCGGACCCAAGAAGGCACCAATCCCGGCACTCATCGCAGTTGCCGGCCTACATCATCACTTGATCCGCCAGGGCACACGCACACGTGTCTCCATCGTCCTCGAATCCGGCGAGCCTCGCGAAGTGCATCACTTTGCATTGCTACTCGGCTACGGCGCAGATGCGATCAATCCGTATCTCGCACTCGAGTCTGTCCGCTACATGATTGACCGTGGCGATCTCGACCTGACACCTGAGAAGGCTAGCTACAACTTTCTGAAAGCGAACCTCAACGGCGTGATTAAGACCATGTCGAAGATGGGTATCTCAACGGTCGCCTCTTACCGCGGCGCGCAGATCTTCGAAGCGATCGGCCTCAACCGTAACGTCATCGATAAGTATTTCACCAAGACCGCATCGCGCATCGAAGGTATCGGACTCCATACCATCGCTAAAGAAGCTGGTATGCGCCACTCCAATGCATTCGGCACTCGCACCGACGAATATGCCGCACCCCTCGATCCAGGTGGCATCTACCAGTGGCGTGCCGGTGGCGAGCGCCACCTACTCAGCCCGATAACGATCCATAAGCTTCAGCTCGCAACGAGCCAAGGCAGCCAAGGCGTCTTTAAGGAATACTCCGAGATCATCAACAATCAGTCCAAAGAGATGTTCACACTGCGTGGCCTCATGGACTTCAAGGTTGATTCATCGAAGTCGATTCCAATTGAAGAAGTCGAATCCGCTAAGGAAATCTTTAAGCGCTTCAAGACTGGCGCGATGTCGTACGGCTCGATTTCCTCAGAAGCGCACGAAGCCCTCGCGATTGCGATGAACCGCATCGGCGGCAAGTCCAATACCGGTGAAGGTGGCGAAGACCCAGATCGTTACCATCCAGACGAAAACGGCGACAGCCGCCGCTCCGCAATCAAGCAGGTCGCTTCCGGTCGTTTCGGTGTGACTAGTAATTACCTCGTCAACTCCGACGAGATCCAGATTAAGATCGTCCAGGGCGCTAAGCCCGGTGAAGGTGGCGAACTCCCTGGGCACAAGGTGCTGCCACTGATCGCCAAGACACGCGGCACCACTCCTGGGGTAGGCTTGATCTCGCCTCCTCCGCACCACGACATCTACTCGATTGAGGATTTGGCGGAGCTGATCCACGACCTGAAGAATTCTAACGTCAAAGCGCGCGTCAACGTCAAGCTAGTCTCCGAGGTCGGAGTCGGCACAATTGCTGCCGGTGTCGCGAAGGCCAAGGCCGACGGGATTCTAATCTCTGGCTACGACGGTGGCACGGGCGCGTCGCCTCGTTCCTCCATTCAGCACGCCGGTGCCCCTTGGGAGCTCGGCCTCGCCGAAACCAATCAAACACTGCTGCTCAACAACCTACGCTCGCGCGTTCGCCTTGAAACAGACGGCCAGCTCAAAACAGGCCGCGACGTCGCGATTGCCTGCTTGCTCGGCGCCGAAGAGTTCGGTTTCGCAACTGCACCGCTGGTCACTCTTGGTTGTTTGATGATGCGTGTTTGCCACAAGAACACGTGTCCAGTCGGTATTGCTACTCAAAATCTTGAGCTCCGCAAGAAGTTCAAGGGCGGTGCAGATGCAGTCGTCAACTTCATGACTTACATCGCTGAAGAGCTGCGCGAACTGATGGCAGAACTCGGCTTCCGCTCTATTCCTGAGATGGTTGGCCGCGTCGACAAACTCGAAATGCGCAGCGCGATCGATCACTGGAAGGCAAAGGGTCTCGACTACAGCAAAATCCTTTACCGCCCTGATGTGGGACCGGAAGTCGGCACTTACTGCACCCAAGACCAAGATCACCTGCTTGATCGCTCGCTCGACGTCACTGAGATCCTCGAAAAAGCGCAGCCCGCAATCAACCACGGTACGCCCGTTGAAATCGACCTGCCGATCATCAACACCAACCGTGTGGTCGGCACCATGACTGGTGCAGAGATTTCCCGCAAATACGGCGCAGTTGGCTTACCTGAAGATACCTTGAAGATAAACATCAAGGGCTCTGCAGGGCAAAGCCTCGGTGCATTCTGCCCTCTGGGCATGACCTTCACTGTAACCGGTGATACCAATGACTATTTGGGCAAGGGCCTATGTGGCGCGAAAATCGTCGTGCGCCCCGATCCAGAATCTCCATTCGTTGCGCACGAAAACATCATCACTGGTAACGTCTGCTTCTACGGCGCAACTAAGGGTCAAGCTTACATCGCAGGCATGGCCGGCGAACGCTTCTGCGTCCGTAACTCTGGCGTCGAAGCGGTGGTCGAAGGTCTTGGCGACCATGCGCTCGAATACATGACTGGCGGTATGGTGATCAATCTCGGCGGCACTGGCCGTAACCTTGGCGCAGGTATGTCCGGCGGCGTGGCTTACATCTACGACGAGGCGGGCGACTTCGTAAAGAACAGTCTCAACCCTGACATGGTCAACGTCTACCAACTCATCGAGTGTGAGGACGCCGAAATCGCACTGGTCAAGGGCAAGATCGAGACGCACGTCACACTCACCGGTTCCGTCCGAGGCCAATCGATCCTCGATGGCTGGCCAGATACTGCCGGTAAGATCCTCAAGATCATGCCACAGGATTACGAACGCGTGCTGCACGCCATCAAACGCGCAGAAGCTTCCGGCTTGACCGGCGACGACGCCATCCAAGCCGCATTCGAAGAAAACGTCGCAGCAGGTCACTAGGCCGTAGCGACTATAGTGAGAAGAGCATGTAAGTCGAACGGTGAGAAGGTAGATGAGTTTAATTCAAACCTTTTAACTTTCAAACCTCCCGACCTTCTCACCTTCACACTTTTTAAACCTTCACACTTTATACTTTAACACCTTCACACTTTTTTATTATGGGCAAAGCAACTGGATTTATGGAATTTGAGCGCAAGACGATCGCAAATCGCGATCCTCTTGTACGCGTCAAGGACTGGAACGAAATTCACGAAGATTTCGACGCCGAGAAAGTGCAGACACAAGGCTCACGCTGCATGGACTGCGGCACGCCTTACTGCCACACAGGTATAAGCCTTGCCAACATGGCTAGCGGTTGCCCGGTTAACAATCTCATCCCTGAATTCAACGACCTCGTCTACAGAGGCAAGTGGCACGATGCTTACCTGCGCCTCGCCAAGACCAACAACTTCCCGGAGTTCACCGGCCGCGTCTGCCCCGCTCCGTGCGAAGGCTCTTGTGTGCTCGCCGTCATCGGGCCAGCCGTCGCGATTAAGGATATTGAGTGCTCCATCATCGACAAGGCCTGGAACGAAGGTTGGGTCAAGCCGCGGCCTCCAGAAGAGCGCACCGGCAAGAAAGTTGCTGTTGTCGGTACTGGCCCTGCCGGTCTCGCCGCCGCGGATCAGCTCAACAAAGCGGGACACCTCGTCACACTCTTCGAACGTGCTGACCGCCCAGGCGGTCTCCTTATGTATGGTATCCCCAATATGAAGCTTGAGAAGCAAGTCGTGACGCGTCGCGTACAACTGATGCAAGACGAAGGCATCATTCTCAAATGTGGCATCGAAATCGGGGTCGATATTTCCTCCAAGCAACTGATGCAAGACTTCGACTCCGTCGTGCTTTGCTGCGGCGCCACTAAGCCACGCGACTTACCGATTGAAGGCCGCGATCTCAAAAACATCCGCTACGCAATGGAGTTCCTCGCGCCCAACACCAAGGAACTTTGGGACATCAAGGATGGCAAATCCGAGCAATTCAGCGAACTCGCCAAGGGCAAGAACGTCGTCATCATCGGCGGTGGTGACACTGGCACAGACTGTGTCGGCACCTCCCTACGCCACGGCTGCAAAAGCGTGGTGCAGCTAGAGATTATGCCAAAGCCTCCAGTCGAACGCGCAGCGAATAATCCATGGCCTGAATGGCCTAAGACTTACAAGATGGATTACGGCCAAGAAGAAGCCGAAGCGATTCAAGGTGAAGACCCACGTCAATATCTCGTCAGCTCCAGCCGTTTCTCTGGCAATGCCGATGGCGACGTCAAAGCGGTTCACATCCACGACATCGAGTGGACCAATGACAATGGCCGCTACATCCCTCAGAAGGTCGAAGGCAGCTCCCGCGTGCTCGAAGCCGACCTTGTCTTGCTGGCAATGGGCTTCCTCGGACCCGAAGCAACGATCGCCGAAGAACTCGGCCTTGATCTCGATGCTCGCTCCAACGTGCAAGCCGAATACGGCAAGTTCAAGACTAGCCTCGAAGGTGTGTTTACAGCTGGTGACATGCGCCGTGGTCAGTCCCTGATCGTTTGGGCGATCAACGAAGGCCGCGCCGCGGCCCGCGAGTGCGACAAGTTCCTCATGGGAGCGACTCAGCTTCCGTAGCCGCGTTGTTGGTTGAACGTTGTAAGTTTTAAACCACATACTTTCAAAAGCCGCGTCCTAACCGATGCGGTTTTTTTGTGGTTGATCGTCGATTAGTAGGTAAAGGAGGGAGGGCGACTCGCCCTCCTTTATCGCCAGATAGGATGAATGTGGGCGAGTAGCCCTCCTTTGTAGCTGACAGGATGGTTGTGGGCGAGTCGCCCACACTCCTTTTACTATCAATATTGTTGTGCCCAACAGAGTACCGTTACGTGCGCCAACAGCGTGACACAATAAGCAAACATGCATTTGCCGGTTTGCTTGCACTACCCAAGTCGCCATATTTTAAATTAATCTATGAAAAAAATTTCACGAATTTCCCTGCTGCTGCTGCCCCTGCTGACACTGGTCGGCTGCGTCTCGCCTGTTCGAGTCGACTACGACCGTGGTGCCACACCCAAATTCCAGAGCTACAAATGCTTTGCAGTCGATGTCCGTGAACTGGGCACCAACTACCAGGGCATTGCACTCAGCCCGATCGTTGATCGCAGGATTGAGCGGGCCTTGAAAGCAGAGCTGCTGGCCAAAGGGTTCACTCAGGACTGCGCCACACCTGATTTTCGCGTCGCCTTTAACACCGCCCAAAAGACCATCACCGAACTCAACGATCTCGGCATCGGCGCGACTCCGTATCGACGCTCGGCCTATCGCGGATATGGCGGCTACTCCAACATCCACATCGATCAATACCAAGAAGGCACCTTCATCATCGATATTATTGATATGCAATCGAAGGAACTCGTTTGGCGCGGCGCCTATGTCGAACGGTTGGGCTGGCACGCACCGACGGATGCCGAGATACGAGCCATTATTATTGAAACCTTGGCCCATTTTCCGCCCGCAGGATAAGCAACGCCGAATTGAGATTGACTTGCAGATCGATTCTCGCGGTTTAGAAGGCATGAATATCGTATGTCTTGACCTTGAGGGAGTACTCATCCCAGAAATCTGGATCGCCTTCGCGGAAAAAACCGGGATCGAAGCCCTCAAGCGCACCACGCGTGATGAGCCCTGCTATGATACGCTGATGCGCTACCGCTTGAATATTCTGGACAAGGAAGGTTTCAAGCTGGCCGACATCGAAGAAGTCATCGGCACGCTCGACCCGCTCCCGGGCGCACCAGAATTCGTCACTTGGGTCACCTCCCAAACACGCCTAGTGATCCTCTCGGATACCTTCAGTCAGTTCGCTGGCCCGCTGATGGCGAAGCTCGGCAACCCGACCCTATTCTGTCATGATCTGGTCATTGACGAGACCGGCCGCATCGCTGACTACAAGTTACGCCTACCCGATCATAAGCGTAAAGCAGTCGAAGCGTTTCGCGCCCTCAACTTCGATACTATCGCAGCCGGTGATTCGTACAACGATCTGTCGATGATCGACTGCGCCGACGAAGGCCTGCTCTTCTGCCCACCGGAACGCCTCACCGAAGAACGCCCCGAACTGCAAGTCGCGCGCAATCACGCAGAGCTGCAGGCCATCATCGCCGCCAAGCTCTAAAAGTTTCTAATACCTTAAAAAATAAACAACGTTCATCAACCATGCTTATTCACACCGTATACTTCTGGCTCCGCGAAGATCTCGATGAAAATCAATGCACTGACTTTCGCATCTCCCTAGAGACGATGTACCAGATCGAACATGCTGAAGCCATGTATATCGGCACACCTGCCAACACCACCGAGCGCCCGGTCCTCGACAGCAGTTACGATTTCGCCCTTACCGTGCTCGTCAAAGACATAGCGGCTCACGACGCGTATCAAGCAGACCCGCTCCATCAGGCATTTATTGCAGCCAATAAAGCGCTCTGGAAGCAGGTAAAGATCTACGACGCAGATTGATGTATTCCTAGCCGGTAGAAGTGATTAAGGTATGCACGAATCTTTTTGGAATCAGTTACTCGCGACGAGCGGGGTCGAATGGTTGGGAACACTCACAGGCATCACTGGCGTCTGGCTAACGATCCGCGAACGAGCAGCCGCATGGCCGATTCTAATCGTCTGCTATTGTTGCTATGTCTTTATTGCGCTGGATGCGAAGCTGTACGCGATGATGCTTTCGCAAGGCATCTTCATCGTAATCTCTGCCTACGGTTGGTATGAGTGGGTCGCGGGCAAATCTGAGGATGGGGATCGACTGAAAATCGCCCACACCCCGCGCCCAAAGCTGATTCTGGCGATTATAGTAATGATCGCTGGCACCGCCGGTTTCGGCAGTCTGCTGTCCAGCTACACTGACTCGGCCCACGCATATCTCGACGGATTCGCCACCGTCTGCGCATTCGTGGCTCAATGGATGCTCGCCCGCAAATACATTGAGACTTGGATCTGCTGGGTGCTCTCTGATATCATTTTTATCGGCATATTTATGGTGCAAGGATATTGGATGAGTGTGTTCCTGTTCTTCGTATTTATCTGCCTAGCACTGCGTGGCTGGCGACTTTGGAAACGCTCCATCACGCAGTCCAGCTCCGCCGCCTAAACGTCTCAGCTCTCAGCCCTGTTCCTTCACTTGCCCAGAGGGCACCCATTTCAGTCACCCTTCGCTTCGCCATCTTCGCACTGTCGTGCTTCGTCAGCTCTCAGCTCTCTTACAAATGAAACGCATCGTCATTACGGGAGCCGAATCCACCGGTAAAAGCACCCTCGCCAAAGCACTCTCTGACTACTATGCTGAGCCATGCAGCGGCGAATTCGTCCGCAGCTATGTCAATTCGCATCAACGCGAACTCAAGCACAGCGACCTCGAACCGATCGCCACAGGGCAACTCGCCCTCGAAGATGCCGAGCTGGAACAAGCTCAGCGACTCATTTTCCACGATACCAACATCCTCTCGTCGATGATCTACGCACAGGTCTATTTCGATACCGCGATTAAATGGCTGAACCACCGTTTCCTTGAGCGCGATTACAGCCTGTATTTACTCTGCATGCCCGACATCCCTTGGCAGGCCGACGAGGGCCAACGCGAAAGCCCCGCAGCCCGCGACGATCTGCACATACACTTTAAGCACCAGCTCGACCGCCGCCAACTCCCCTACGTCGAAATCCACGGCAGTAAACAAGTGCGCATCATCCAGGCCGTACGCGCCATCGACGCGATTTTATAAAGGAGTGAGGGCGACTCGCCCTCAACGCAAGTGCCACGTGGCCGGGTCGCCCACCCTCCTTTAACTCGGCAAGCCTCAAGCGGATGAGTTGACTCGAACCGATCAGTCGATTTGCTAAGCACAACCGTAATAAGCGACTATGCCTTTCACACCTGAAGATCCGCCAACTGGCACCGAATTTATCGAGCAAACACTCGCCGACCCCATCAGCTCCGAAGAGTCGATGCTGCGCCCGCTTTCGTTTGACGACTTTGCGGGGCAAGCAAAGACCATCGAGCGCCTGTCAGTGATGGTCGGTGCCGCGCGCGACCGTGGCGAACCGCTCAACCACATCCTGCTCAGCGGCCCACCGGGGCTCGGCAAAACGACCTTGGCCCTCATCCTCGGCCACGAAATGGGCAGGCAGGTCAGCATTACCTCAGGCCCTGTGATTGATAAGCCCGCCGACCTCGCCGGCCTACTCACCAACCTCAGCGAAGGTGACATCTTGTTTATTGATGAGATTCACCGCATCCCCAAAACCGTCGAAGAGTATCTCTACTCAGCGATGGAAGACTTCCGCATCGACATCATGATCGATCAAGGCCCCAACGCCCGCAGCGTGCGCCTCAGCCTGCCCCGCTTCACCCTACTCGGCGCAACCACCCGCATGGGCCTGCTCACCGCACCCCTGCGTAGTCGTTTCACCCTGCAATCACGCCTCAGCTATTACGATCACAAGACCCTGCAAGGCATCGTCGAACGCACCTGCGGCCTACTGGAAGTCGATTTCGAGACCGCCGGCGCTGCCGAGATCGCCCGCCGCGCACGCGGCACCCCGCGGATTGCCAATAACTTAATCAACTTCTGCCGCGATTTTGCACAACAACGTGGCGATGGTGTCATCACCGAAGCAATGGCCGCAGCGGCACTTGAACTGCTCGAGATCGATCAGCGCGGCCTTGACGAAATGGACAAGCAAATCATGCGCATCATGGCCGAAAACTATCGCGGCGGTCCGGTCGGCCTTGGCACCGTCGCCGTCGCCGTTGGCGAAGAAGCCCACACCCTCGAAGAAGTCCACGAGCCGTTTTTAATTCAAGAAGGCTACCTGCAGCGCACTGCCCAAGGCAGAGTCCTCACCGAAAAAGGCTGGCACATCATCGGCCTCGAGCCCGCCAAGGGAAAGCAACCCGAGCTATTGTAACGGGGCAGCTATCCGAAAACCGCGGGATAAACCTCAATGCCATCGCCTATCTCACCTCTACCCACGAATCAACTCTCCGACACCTGTGATTGATTTACAACCGCTGCGCTAGAGGGCGCTGCGCGCGAGAATAGGGAGGGCATGATTGCCATGCAGAACTAGAAAAGCAGACAATACTCATGGATGATGACACTGGATCAGCTGGTACTATTATTACTGCTGTGCTTTACCCGCCCCCACCCCCCCCTTCTCTAGCGCAGCGGTTGTAGGAAATTTAATATGCAATGCCATTGCGGGATTAACCCGCACGCTGCGTGAAAATGCGGACGACGCGGAGGTCGTCCCTCCCGCGGCTTCGCATCGAATCGCGCTTCACGGATTGACTATCTTTTGGAGGGATATCGTCTCGATGTCCGCTGCTGGTGTGCGGGCGTCGGGACGATGCCCCTTCAGTGTAGCCGCCTGCCGGCCTGCTGTGCGTGCGTAGCGACTGGCTTTACGCCAGGATTCGTATACTCCGGCGACGGCAATCAAAAATCGCGGGATAAACCCGCTCGCTACGACCGATTCGCGACTTACCGCTTTACGCGGCAGCGGAAAACGACCAGAATGCCACTTTTACTGAGTTCAGACTCCACACCACAGCACTCACTCACTTTTTTCAGTTGCCCAAAGGGCACCCACTTCAATCACCGCTACGGGGCAAATCGTTCCGATTCACCATCTTTGCGCTAGTCGCGCTTCGCCACACTTTCAGCATTTCAAAATCATGGGCCGTAATTCTATTAAAAAACTCGTACGTCCACCGCGTCATTCTTCGGGACCAACTATCGTCTATATTGAAAACGAGGACGACCTGTTCGACCTGATCGAGCGCACTGAGAATCCACTGATCCTCATCCTTGAAGGCGTGCAAGATCCGCAGAATCTCGGTGCCTGCTTGCGCACCGCATCGGGTGCTGGCGTCACTGCCGTGCTCGTCCCAGTCAAAGGTGCCTGCGGCATCACGCCAACCGTGCGCGACATCTCCTGCGGCGGCGCAGACGACGTGCCATTTTTACGGATTAAAAACATCGGGCAGCTCTTACGTAAATTTCAGGACCGTAAAATCCAGCTCGTCGGCACCTCCGACAAGGGCAAGCAATCGCTCTACAAGGTAGATTTCGACCAACCCACTGCCGTGATCCTCGGTAGCGAAGGCTGGGGCATGCGTAAAGTCACTGGCGATCACTGCGACCACCTGATCAGCCTCCCGATGGCTGGCACAGTCGATTGCCTCAACGTATCGGTCTCCGCAGGCGTCATCCTCTACGAAGCGGTGCGTCAGCGCTTGTAGCTAACAAGCTCAGCCACTTTACAACAACAGGCGGGTTCCTAATATCATAGGACCCGCCTTTTTCACGCCAACAACCAACAGCTCCCAACTAACAACCAACATCAGCCACGTAAATCGTCTTCACATTGACGAACTCACGGATGCCGATTGCGCTCATCTCGCGACCGTAGCCGCTACGCTTGATCCCGCCAAATGGCAGGCGCGGATCGGACTTAACAAAATCGTTAATAAAACACGCGCCGCATTCCAACTGATGCGCTAAGCGCTTCGCTCGCTCAATGTCTTGAGTAAAGACCGCGGCACCGAGCCCATACGCGGATTGATTGGCCAAGCCAATCGCATCCGCATCGTTCTGCACCGCGATGATCGCCACCACCGGGCCAAACACCTCTTCATCAAACGCCGGCATTCCAGGGCGCACCTGGGTTAATACGGTTGGCGGATAGAATAAGCCTGGACCCTCGGGCACATTACCACCGAGCACACAGTGCGCGCCAGCAGCGACACTGGCATCGACTTGGCGCTGTAAGTTCGTACGTAAATCGGCCCGCGCCATCGGCCCGAGATTGGTCGTCTCATTCTCCGGATCACCCATGCGGCGCTTGGCAATCTCAGTCACCAACTTCTGAGTAAACGGCTCCAGCACGGCCGCATGCACCAGCAAGCGCTTCGCCGAAATGCAGGTCTGACCGCAATTATTTAAGCGACTCTGCACACATTTCGCGGCCGCCAAATCGAGGTCGGCATCTTCGCAAATAAGATACGGATCACTGCCGCCCAGTTCGAGCACAGTCTTTTTGATTGCACGCCCCGCAATCGCCGCGACCGCAGACCCAGCCCGCTCGCTACCGGTCAACGCCACGCCCTGCACCGCATCGTGCTGAATCACCGACTCGACCCGATCGATCTCGATCAACAGGGCGCGCAACACGCCCTTCGGGTAACCCGCCTCAATCAACAAGGCCTCGATCGCCAATGCGCAGCCACACACATTTGGCGCATGCTTGAGCAACGCAGTGTTACCCGCGGTGAGCACCGGCACAGCAAAGCGAAAGACCTGCCAAAACGGGAAATTCCACGGCATAATGCCCAGCACCACCCCCAACGGTTGATGGCTCACTTGGCTCTCTTGTGCCGCAGTCTCAATCGACTCACTGGCCAAAAAATCAGCCGCATGCGTCGCGTAGTAGCGGCACAGCAACGTACACTTATCAAGCTCCGCACGCGCTTCTGCCAACGGCTTACCCACTTCCCGCACAATCAGTCGAACAAAGGTCTCCTTGTTCGTTTCCAACAAAGTCGCCACCCGCTCAAGCATCGAGGCGCGCACACTCACATCGACTCGTGCCCATGCGACGGCAGCACTACGCGAGTCTTCCAGCGCAACTGCAAGCATCGCGGCTGACATCGCAGGATATTGCTGTATAAGATGCCCCGTTGCCGGATTAATCGACTCAAACATGCCACTCTGATACTCAGTTCAAGCAGAAGGTAAATAAGTAAAAATAATCTAGTATATTTATCTGCTATTAGGCTATGATTTTTAGTTATTCGTGCCTAATCACTAGCAACAAACTCTTTCGGATATATTCTGACCTTCTTGTTTATATGAAAAAAGTCTTCATCTCCGGCTGCTACGACATCCTCCACGCGGGCCACATTCAATTCTTCAGAGAAGCTAGGGCGCTCGGTGATCACCTAACCGTATGCTTCGCTTCCGACGCAGTGCTTTGGGAACATAAGAAGCGCCGCACCTCGATCCCACAGGATCATAAGCTGGCCCTGATGACGGCACTCGAAGTGATCGATCAAGTCGTGATCGGCGCCTGCGAAGAGCTCGGCCTCGACTTCAAGGATCACTTTCTAAAGATCCGCCCAGATGTCTTGGCAGTGACTGAAGACGATCAATACGCAGACATTAAACGCGCACTTTGCATTGAAGTCGGCGCCGAGTACGTCGCCCTGCCCAAAACCCCGCCACAGTTCACACCGGTATCCTCCAGCTCGATCGTGCGCAATATTCGTACTCCAGCTCAAGCGCCCCTCCGTGTCGATTTCGGCGGCGGCTGGCTCGACGTACCGCACCATGCTCGGGCAGGCGCGTTCATCGTCAACTGTGCCATTTCACCCATGGTCTCGCTCAACGAGTGGGACTACGAAATCAAATCCGGACTTGGCGGCAGTGGTGCTTGGGCGCTGCTCAACGGCAACGACGGCGTCGAAAGCGAGCTCAACCTCGGCGTCGGCTGGCAAGACCCTGCCATCATCCGCGAGACTGGAGTCTGCGTCTGGCGCAGTGGACCGCGCCCAGTGCTTGATTTTAAGCGCAACGGCGACTTCCTCCGCGGCCACATGGCGCTACACTACACTGATATTCCGCACGACACCCCAGGCAATGTCGACAACCTGCGCGACTACGATCTCATCGAACAAGCCGCGGCCATCGCCAAGGACGCCGTCTTTGCCGGCGACATTGCCAAACTCGGCGAGGCAATCAGCCTCAGCTACGCCGCTCAATTGAAAGAAGGCATGCTCGAGATCCCTGCAGCCAAAGGTTGCGTCGGCCGTAAATACTGCGGTGGTGGCTGGGGAGGCTATGCACTCTACCTGTTTGAGCAAACTGCTAATCGCGACGCATTTGTCGCATCTGCCAGCTGCAATCGCTCGATTGAGCCCTACATTACCATCCGTTAACGCTTTTTCCTTTACGAGACGCCGTACGAGATCAGCTTCAAGCATCTTAAACTTACTGTTATGAGCCTGATCGAAACCATTCGTACAAACACCGACACCGTCATCGGCGAAACCGAGCTGGAGGATCGTCTGCACGGCAACCGACCACTGCGCGTTAAACTCGGGGTCGACCCAACACGCCCAGATCTCACCTTCGGCCACCTCGTCGTATTTAATAAACTACGCCAGTTTCAAGACCTCGGGCACGAAGCCATTCTCATCATTGGCGACTTTACTACGCTGATCGGTGATCCATCCGGTCGCTCGAATACACGCCCCGTCCTGACTAAGAATGAGATCCTCGACAACGCGCAGACTTATCTGGTGCAAGCCTTCAAGATTCTCGACGAGGGCAAGACCACAGTCGTCTACAACAGCGAGTGGTTCGATGACATGGGCTTCGAGGACTGCCTCAAGCTGGCACGCAAGATGACTGTCGCACGCATGCTGGAACGCGACGACTTCGCCAAACGCTACGCTGGCAACGCACCGATCTCCATCATTGAATTTCTCTATCCGCTGATCCAAGGCTACGACTCACTCATACTCAATGCCGACGTCGAAATCGGCGGCACCGATCAACTCTTTAATATGCTGGTCGGTCGTGCCCTACAGAAAGATGCGGGCAAGCTGGAGCAGGCAGTCATCACGATGCCATTGTTGATCGGCCTGGATGGCAGCAAGAAGATGTCGAAGAGCTCTGACAACTACATCGCGTTTACCGATTCACCAAAAGAAATGTTTGGTAAAATTATGTCGATCAGCGATGACACGATGTGGACTTACTACCAACTGCTGCTCGAATTCAACGCCGATAAAATCGCTAAGCTCAAAGAAGGCCACCCGATGGCGGCCAAAAAGCACCTCGCCGCCGCACTGGTCGGCCAATTCCACTCAATGAACGCCGGTAAGTATGAACTGGAACAGTTTGAGCAAGTTTTCTCGAAAAATAAAATTCCCGATGACATGCCGACTTTTACTTGGAGCGATTTGCTCGGCAACGCCGACAGCGCACCACTGTTTGAAGTCATGGCGCAATCCGATTTATTTGAGAGCAAAGGTGCGATCCGCCGCCTCGTACAGCAAGGCGCTGTGAAGATCGACAGCGTCAAGCAAGACGACCCCAACCAAGAAATTAACCGCCCAACCAGCCAATTAATTTTCCAAGCAGGCAAACGCATCTTCTTCAAACTGCTCGCCTAACAAACAAGTGGATAGAAGAAACACACATAAAGGCGCGTCTGCTCGTATCTGACGCTTTACATTAGCGCCGCGCATTCCTTTATTAAATGCTCTCTTCGCTTTCAATTCACTTCTCACTTCTCACTTCTCACTTCTCACTTCTCACTTCTCATTATGGCACTAGCAACCGGAACCAAAGCACCCGCATTCACACTCAAATCCAAGAACGCCGACGGCCTTCAGGATATCTCTCTGGCCGACAACCTGGGCAAGCAGAAGACTGTCCTGCTGTTCTTCCCGCTCGCATTCACCAGCGTGTGTATGCAGGAAATGTGCGACGTTAGCAACAGCCTCGCGTCTTACTCCGACCTAAACGCAGCCGTTTACGGCATTTCGGTCGACAGCCCGTTTGCCCAAGAACAAATGGCACAGGTCGATGGCCTAAAATTCCCACTCCTCAGTGATTTCAACAAAGACGTTTCTGCCGCTTACGATGTATTGTATGCAGACCTTCTCGGCTTCAAAGGTGTCTCCAAGCGTTCTGCTTTCGTCATCGATGAAGACGGCGTGATCCTCTATAGCGAATCTGCTGAAGATCCGCACGATCTACCAAATTTTGATGCAATCAAAGCAGTACTTAAAGGCTAAGCCTTCCGCTGGAAATCAAAAAACCGATAGCTCGACACAAACGGTTGACCTCACGGTGCGAATTAGTACTGCTATTGATGTCGAGTAGCTACCACTACGCTGGCATTTTCTAATAATTCCTTCGCGATAACCTCTCCGAATCCTAAGACTATCATTTGCCGCAAAACTCCAACGCATGAGTGAGCCTCTAACGCCTACTTTTTTAGTCAGTGCCTACTCTGATCCCGTTGTGGTTCGGATTCACGGGAAAGCGAACTATCTAAACTGCAACACGTTTCGAGAGTTCATCGCAAAGATGGTTAGCGCAGGCAAGGCACGCATCGTGCTCGACTTCGAGAATTGCAAAGGGATGGACAGCACTTTCCTCGGCATCCTAGCAGGGACGGCGCTGGAGTTGCGCAAGCAAACACCTCCTGGCGTATTGATCATTTGTAAACTAGGTGAGCGCAACCACCAGCTCGTCTGCAACCTCGGCTTGCAAAATCTCCTCACCATCGGCGAGGACCTTCCGGGCAGCTCCGTTGCTACAGCCGATTTTTCGGCTCTTAAAAATATGGAAGTCTGCGCAGCCAAAAACGTGCTCAGCGCGCACGAGAATTTGGTCAAGGCCGACGCCGAGAATGCGGCAAAATTTCAAGACGTCATTGCCTTCCTGAAAAATCAAGTTGAAAAACAAGACTAGGAGTGAGCGGAAACTAATACCAGCTTCCGCAAAATAACCTGAACCTTTATGTCATTTTTCTTTGGAGCTTTAGCCGGACTATTCGGCATGTGGCTACTCTACACTGGTAAGCGTAGCCACGTTAAAATCATCGAAGACGAGAAGCAACTCCTGCAACAGGAGAAGCAAATTGTCGTTGAGTTCATGCACAACATGGTCGAGGCAGTCGCCGAAGGCAGCGACCGTGCCGCCATGTTTCAACGCATCATCCATGCCGCGATTCTCAGCACCGGCGCGATGAGTGCATGCATCTTCGAAAAGCGCGACGACGGCACGCTCAAGGGCATCGCCGTCGAAGGCCTGTTCCCGCCACAGCGCAAACTGCCGGAAGGTCTCAGCGCCAAACTTGCCACCCGCACACAATTCCTCGAGACCATCCTCAAATCCGAGACATTTAAAATGGGCGAAGGCTTGATCGGCCAAGTCGCCAAGTCTAAACGTGCGCAACTCATCGCCGATGCAAGCAACGACCCGCGTGTCATCCAGCACAACGATTCCGCGCTCAAAGTCCGCTCTATCATCGTCGCCCCCGTGCTCTTCCAAGACCGCCTCATAGCGGTGCTCGCCGTTGCCAACCCCGCCGACGAGCTCGCCTTTACCGATACCGACTTTTCGCTAGTCGAATCGCTCGCCGAACAAGTTGGTCTCGCGGTGCATAACAGCGATGCCATGCAACTCCAAATCGAGAAGAACAAACTCGATCTGGATATCGAACTCGCCAGTAACATCCAGAGCCTGCTGCTACCAAGCCAGTTCCCCTCCAGCCCTAATATTGAATTTGCTGCGCACTATACCGCAGCGCAAAAGATCGGTGGCGACCTTTACGATGTGTTCGCCATGGATGACAATCGAATCGGCGTCGCCATCGCCGATGTTTCCGGCAAAGGCATCTCTGCTTCCATCTTGATGGCAATTTGCCAGACCAACCTGCGCCATATCTCGCGACAATTTGACTCCCCCGCCAAGGTCCTCAGCGCTATCAACGCACAAATGCAAAGCACCATGCGCCGCGATATGTTTATTACCATCATCTACGCAATCATCGATCAAGCGAAGCAGGAGATCACCTTCGCACGCGCAGGCCACGAGCTCCCATTCTTATACCACCGCGCCAGCGATGGCACTTGCAGCGTCGAATCAATCCAGTCATCAGGTATGGCTCTCGGCATGGTGCCACCCGAAATCTTCGACCTCACGATCAAGGACAAAACCGTGCCGTTCAGCAAGGACGACGCACTGATTCTCTACACCGATGGCATGACCGAAAGCGTCAATTCCAGCGGTGAGGAATACTCTGGGGAACGGCTGATGAACGCGCTTAGAACACACGGCAATGGCAGTGCCCAATCGATCCTCAATCAGCTAATGAACAGTGTGCACCGTTTTTCTGGCGACGAAGGCCAACCCGACGACCTCACCTTGATTACGATCAAACATAGCTGAGCTCCGAACAGCCGCAGGGGCAGTCGAAATGGCACGAACTCAAGCGATCGTTTCGAGTGTTTAAGGGGACTTGAGTAGAGCAGTAGAAGAGGCACCTCGGTCGCTTTATTTGCCGGCGCCAGCTAGGGGCTTATAAGCTTGGCAGAGGCAAAGCCCAGGAGTGTTGCTACGACAGTGAGCCTTTTGGCACTGCTCGTTTTCGCCCTGCTGCGGACGAGGCGGAGCGCGCCCCTGCCAATAACGCATGAGACAACTAGGGAGGGATGACCTCCGTGTCGTCCGCGTTTTCCCTGCATCGAATACATAATGTGCTAACAGTACCGAAATGCCATAGCAGGTGCTGAGAACCAAAGCCGAAAATATGCCAAAAAAAAGCTCAGGGAAACGATATCCCTGAGCTTTTTACTCAAACTTACGGCGCGCAAATGACTATCGGCTCAAGACGCCTGTCGGTGGCGCAAACTTTGTCAAATTGATGCCTGCGACCGCTGCTTTGTATTCATCCAGGTTGGGAGTCCTACCAAGGATCGCAGAGAGGACCACCACCGGTGTCGAAGCGAGTAAGGACTCGCCTTTCTTACGATCGGAATCTTCCACGACTCGGCCCTGAAACAGGCGTGTCGAGGTGGCCATCACAGTATCACCCTTGGCAGCTTTTTCTTGGTTACCCATGCATAGGTTGCAACCTGGACGCTCAAGATACATCATATTCTCGTATTCAGTGCGTGCCGCGCCTTTCGGAGCATCATCGTCGAATTCGAAACCAGAATATTTCCGCAACATCTCCCAATCACCTTCGGCCTTGAGTTCATCAATGATGTTATAGGTAGGCGCGGCCACAACGAGCGGTGCATGGAACTCCACTTTACCTTGTTGCGCTTCCAGATTTTTAAGCATCTGCGAAACGATCTTCAGATCACCCTTGTGAACCATGCAGGAACCGACAAAACCAAGATCCACGACCTTCTCACCCTTGTAGTAAGAGAGTTCGCGAATCGCATCGTGCGTATAGCGCTTGGAGACGTCATCGTTGTTCACATCCGGATCCGCGATCATCGGCTCGACAATTTCGTCTAGATCGACGACAAACTCGGCAGAATACTTGGCATTTGCATCCGGCATCAGCGCGGGCTTTTCGCCTGAACGGATTTCTGCGATGCGCTTATTCGCGATGTTGATCAAACCTTGAAGTACCTGCCCATCGTTATCCATGCCCTTTTGGATCATGATCTGGATACGGCCCTTCGCGATCTCCAGAGATTCAATTAGCGTCTCATCTTGAGAAATACAGATCGATGCCTTCGCCTTCATTTCCGCGGTCCAGTCGGTAAAGGTGAACGCTTGGTCGGCGGGCAGTGTGCCCAAGTGAACTTCAATCACTCGGCCTTGGAATACATTATCTCCAAATTTCTTGAGCATTTGAGTCTGCGTCGCATGCACTACGTCGCGGAAATCCATGTGGCCCTTTAGATCGCCCTTGAAGGTGACTTTGACCGATTCAGGAATGGGCATCGCTGCTTCACCCGTCGCGAGCGCGAGGGCGACCGTGCCAGAGTCCGCGCCGAACGCGACGCCTTTGGACATACGGGTATGTGAATCACCACCAATAATGACCGCCCATTCATCTACAGTCAGATCATTCAAAACCTTATGAATCACGTCCGTCATGGCGCGGTAGACACCCTTCGGGTCACGCGCGGTGATGAGTCCGAACTTATGCATGAACTGCATGAGTCGAGGAATGTTAGCCTGTGCTTTTTTATCCCATACAGAAGCGGTGTGACAGCCGGATTGGTAAGCGCCATCCACCGTGGGAGAGATGACGGTTGCGGCCATCGCCTCTAATTCCTGAGAAGTCATCAGCCCAGTGGTGTCCTGAGATCCGACAATATTCGCCTTTACTCGGACATCAGACCCAGCGTGCAACACGACTCCTGGCGTCACGCCAACCGCATTTTCATTGAAGATCTTCTCAACCGCCGTAAGCCCTTGCCCTGTATGCGAAATCTCCTTAGAAGGCGCAAAGACCGGCTCTAAGTCGACGCCGAGCGTTTGGGCAGCGAAGCTCTGCAGCTTTTTGCCAAACACAATGGCATAGGTGCCACGGGCCTTAATGAATTCGACTTTTTGAGGCGTTAAGGCCGATGAAATATCCACCAGCTCCTTATCGCCGTTATACAATTTCTTCGTCTTGGTGTTAATCGTCAGCACAGTGCCGGTCGCGACCGAGTACACCTGCTCAAGTACAGGATCGCCACTCTCGTTCAAGACTGGGCGACCGTCCGCATCTAACTGCTTCACCCAATTCTTCAGGTCGATGCCGATGCCGCCCGTCACACTGACAGTCGTCAAAAAGATTGGCGAGATGCCATTGGTCCCAGCAATAATCGGAGCAAGGTTGACGAATGGCACGTAGGGACTGGCTTGCTTGCCAGTCCAGAGAGCCACATTGTTAACCCCTGACATGCGAGAGGAACCCACGCCCATAGTGCCCTTTTCGGCAATTAACATCACACTCTTGCCGGGATGCGCCCGCTGCAGTTCTTGGATCTCCGCTTGTGCCGCCTCAGAGATCATGCACTTACCATGCAGCTCTCGGTCAGCCCGGGAGTGCGCTTGATTGCCGGGAGACAGTAAATCAGTAGAGATATCACCCTCTCCTGCGATGAAGGTCACCACCTCGATTTCTTCGACGACCTCTGGAAGCTTAGTAAAAAACTCGGCATGGGCATAGCTCTCGAGAATGTCTTTAGCGATTACATCCCCGGCCCGGTAAGCTGCCTCGATACGATCTGTATCCGCCTCATACAGGAATACTTGGGTCTTTAGGACGTCTGCGGCAGCGCTCGCGATCGCAGCATCATCCCCAAAAGCGAGATCAAGCAGCACCTCAATCGAGGGGCCGCCTTTCATGTGAGACAACAGTTCAAAAGCAAAGGCGGGTGTAATCTCCTCGACCACCGACTGACCAACAATGATCTCCTTCAAAAACGCAGCTTTGACCCCGGCAGCACTCGTGGTGCCCGGCAAGGTGTTGTAAATAAAGAAGTTAAGCGAGTCCTTGCGATGTTCGTTAGCAGAATCTTTTATTTGCTCAATTATTTCGGCTAACAATGCCTCACCATCAATTGGTAGCGGGTGTAATCCCTGACCGATTCGTTCGTCGATCTCTTTTAAATAGTCAATATATGTGTCCATAGATATAATTAAATATGCCTTCTGAAGCTTAGGTATCGCAAGAAGATTCGGGGTTCTTCACGGATTTCGTTTTTTGTTTAGGCGCTACTCGCACGAGCTAGAGCCAGCATAACATAGGCCAGATCGAAAACAGACTGGCAACTAGCAGAATGTATCGCCGCTCAGCCCCAGATATCTAGGATGCCCGCATAAAATCATGCTCGAAGCAGGCAGCGCTGCTTAGATCGCGCAACTTGACCCGACGACCTCACCCTGTTTACGCTCAAACACCGCCACGGCATTCGGCTCACTGAGGTAAAACAGCGTGACTGCAGCTATATAAGATGGTAATTATTTGACATTGAGAACCTTCCGCGTGAAAAACTTCGTAGACTTCTGCACTCGGAGGTCATTGCACTTAAAAATCTTAAACACGTGTTCGGCTTTCTCTCAAACGACATCGGAATCGATCTAGGCACCGCAAACACACTCGTGTTTGCAAAAGACAAGGGCATCGTCCTGCGCGAGCCTAGTGTAGTCGCGATCTACACCTCGACCAAGAAGGTCTGTGCGGTCGGCTCGGACGCGAAAAAAATGCTCGGACGCACGCCCGGCAACATCACCGCCATCCGCCCGATGAAGGACGGCGTAATCGCCGATTTCGAAATCACTGAAGCCATGCTTCGGTATTTCATTAAGAAGGTAAACCGAACTAGAACTTTTGTCGCACCGCGCATCGTCGTCGCTGTTCCCTCGGGAATTACTGAAGTGGAGCGTCGCGCCGTTAAAGACTCTGCGATTCGTGCCGGCGCGCGCGACGTCGTCCTACTCGCCGAGCCGATGGCCGCTGCGATTGGCGTGGGTTTGCCGATTGACGAACCCGCAGCGAACATGATCGTCGACATCGGCGGTGGCACTACCGAGGTGGCGATCATATCCCTCGCAGGTGTTGTCTATACCAAAAGTATTCGCGTCGGTGGCGATGAGATCGATAACGCGATCGTCAACTATATGAAGCGCGCCTACAATTTGATGATTGGTGAGCGCACTGCCGAAGAGATCAAGATCCGAGTCGGTTCAGCCTTCCCACCCGAAGAAGAATTGTCCATGGAAGTGCGCGGTCGCGATTCCGTCGCCGGCTTGCCCAAAACCATCACCATTTCATCCATCGAAATTCGAGACGCCCTCGCGGATACCATGACATCGATTGTCGATATGGTTCGTAGCGCGCTGGAGCGCTGCCCGCCGGAACTTTCTGCAGACCTCATCGACCGTGGATTCGTCCTCGCCGGTGGAGGTGCAATGATTCGTGGCCTAGACCAGTTGCTGAGCGATGCGACAGGCCTGCCGGTTATTGTTGCAGAAGATCCACTCAGTGCGGTCGCAAACGGCACAGGTTTGGTGCTGGAGGAATTGGCCTTTCTATTGAAAGACCTCACTGGGAACCCGAAATAAGCGCTGCACGTGGCGAAATTCCGCCTCGATAAGTTCAAGCCGATCGTCGCCTTAGGCGCCTTTCTAATTGCTTGGTGGATCGTGCCGACCCTGTCCAAGTCGTTCCTGCCATTTGTGAAGCTCAGCTTTACCGAATTTCAAGCACCCGCTTGGATAGTATCCTCCTATTTGGATGACCTCGAAAGCTTTTGGGCACGACGTAGCCATTCAAAAATCGAGCTAATCGAAGCAGGCCAAGAACTCGCCCGGCAAAAAGCTTTTTATCAACTGCTAGACCAGCGCAACAAGTCCCTTGAAACCGAAGTCATGCGCCTCGAATCAATCCTCCACATGCCGAGTCGGCGCGAATTCCGCTATCAAGTCGCGCGCGTGATCCGCCGTGACCTCAACGCATGGTGGCAACAGCTTATCATCCGCAAGGGCAAGGACTATGGCATCACCGAAGGTGCAGCGGTGATTTTCGCCGGTGGCGTCGTCGGCCGAATAGTCGAAGTCAATGCCTTCACCAGTCGCGTCGAGCTAATCAGCAGCCCAAATTTTCGCATGGCCGCCAGCTTCGAAGGTGACACACGCCCCGTAGTCTACCAAGGCGTGCCGCAAAGCGGCTTCGGCGGGCCCATTGGTGAAGTGCGCGATGCGCCACAAGATCTAGTCGCCAACACACAAAACCCGCTCCGACTCGTCTCAACACGCTTGGGCGGCACCTTTCCGCCGGGACTCATGATTGGCAGCGTCAGTTGGCTCGAACCAGGCAGTACTGGCATCTTCCAAGCCGGCACCGTGCGATTAGACAAACGGTTACTAAGCCTGCAAGAAGTCTCAGTGCTCATCCCCTTGAACCCTCTTAATTACGACCGCGATGTTCCTTGACCCACGCGCTATCATTTTATTTGCGACGAATGCACTACTGCTCTTCCTTTGCCTGTTGGTTAACTCCAGCTTGTCTGCGCTATCGCTGTATTTAGTGCTCTTGGGGCCCATGTTAGTGCTGCCCGCACTGTACCTAAATCACCGCTCTTTCTTTATTTGCACCTTGCTCACTGGACTCTGGGTCGATGCGGCCCTACCTGCAGCCTTCGGCCTCTTTACTTGCGGCTTCCTAATCATGGGCACGCCCATCGCAATGGCCAGGATACGCTTCCGCACAGAGCACAACTACCACCCGATCTTACTCGCGCACATCGCAAACTTTGCCTGCCTTATACTGCTCGCAGTCAGCGAAGGACTTCAACATATCAGCGTGCCCGCCTTCTGGCTGCAGCTAGTGATCACGCTGCTATTTTCCCACGCAGCCCTACTCATCATCGCTCCCTGGTTTTTTAATCTTCAGCGACTGCTGTTCGAGCTCTGCCATGTCGACACTGAGCCTGACGAATTCCCGATGCTATGAGTCAATACGATGTGCATAGAGGAGAAAATCCGCGCATTCTGTTTTTTTTATGGATCGTCCTAGGAGCCAGTGCCGTATTAATCGGTGGGCTCGGCTCGAGCCAGTTGATAGACATTCGCAAGTACCAAGAAATTGAAAAACGCCAAACTGAGCGACGCGTCCTTACCCCCGGCCCGCGCGGCGATATTTATGATCGCAACGCCAATCTACTGGTCGGCAACCGCCCGCATTACTCAGCCGTCGCCTACCTCGACGACCTGCGCCTCGATTTTCGTCAAGAATACTCGAAGATCATCCGCGCCGAACGGGTGCGCATAACAGATGCATACCAAAAAACGCCCGAGGACGAGCGCCCACGCGACCCTCCCACGCCGAATTACAGTGATTGCGCATGGACCGCGCGCCTCAACGTCGTCAACCGCTACGTCGCCAAGATCAATGCCATCTCGGGCAGAGGTGATTCCATGTCCGAAAGGACGCTGATTCGTCACTTCAACGAGCAACTCCTACTGCCGCTGCCGCTGGTCGAAGATCTCACTCCCGACCAATACGCCCGACTCATCGAACAACTCCCCGTCAACTCGCCGATTCAAATCCACACCGGTACCGCTCGCTTCTACCCCTACGGCAGCGCCGCGGCTCATCTGCTCGGCTACGTGCAAAACGCCCTGCCCGACTCGAACGAGTTCCCCGACGATGGCATCAAGACCTTCACCTTTAAAACCAAACTCGGTAAAACCGGCCTCGAGCACTCTTTTAACGACCTGCTCTCCGGCAGCACAGGGATGGAGCTATGGCGCGTCGATCCGCTCGGTTTTCAAGATACACGGCTCGATATGATCGCGCCCAAACAAGGCGATAATCTCATCACCAGCATCGACATCGATCTACAGTTGACCGCCGAAACTGCACTCGGCGAACGCACCGGTGCGGCCATCGCGCTCGACATTCACAGTGGCGAAGTACTCGCCCTAGTCAGCCATCCGACCTACGATCTCAACAACCTGAGCCCTTTCATCCCGCGCAAAACCTTCGACGCGATTAACGAACGCGGCGCATGGCTCAACCGCGCGGTGCAGCTCTCATACCCGCCCGGATCGACCTTTAAGCTCATCACCACCATCGCCGGTATGCGTAACGGCATGATCGACGCCGACACCTCGCACGATTGCCAAGGAATGCACCGAGTCGGCAACCGCGTGTTCCGCTGCCACTCGCGCTACGGTCATGGCGAAACTGATCTGCCCGCGGCCATTGAAGGCAGCTGCAATGTATTTTATTACGTCGAAGGCTTGGAGATGGGCATCGATCTGCTCAGCGCCGAAGCCAAACGCTTCGGCCTCGACCAAAAAACCGGCATCGAAGTGCCGTTTGAAACGCGGCACCTCGTCGTCCCTTCCAAGGCATGGAAAAAGGGAAAAGACCTCGGCGGCTGGGTGCCTGGCGACACCGCCAACACCGCCATCGGTCAAGGCTTTCTACTGCAGACCCCATTGCAAATGGCCACAGTCATTGCCTCCATCGCACGCGGCGAGACGCGCACCAAGCCAACCCTCAAAGCCCTCTCGCGCGAAGACGCCATGCAGGTCAAGCATGGCGGCGAATCGATCGGTCTGACGGCCGAACAAACACGCCTACTCTGGGAAGGGATGGAGCAAGTCGTCGGCCCCGACGGCACCGGTCGCTTGGTGCAAATCGACAACTTCCGCATTGCCGGCAAAACTGGCACCGCCGACTTCCGCGCTCACGGTCAAGAAATGAACCTCGCCTGGTTCATCGGCTTCGCTCCAGTGGAGAATCCACAAATCGCCGTCGCCGTCATGGTCGAAGGCACCCGCGAAAGCCACACCTACCACGGCGGCTCCACCGCAGGTCCAGTGGCCAAAGATATTTTCCTTCAGTTTATTGAGAACTACCCCGAACGCGCGGGTTTCCCGACTGCGCGCTAGTGGCACGCGGCCCTGGGGTAAACCCAGTCGCTACCTCCGGCCCCTCGTAGCGAGCGGGTTCATCCCGCGATTAGAGCGCAGACAGCAATACCGATCTAACCAACCACGCCACCAGTCCAGCGTGCCCCGCAAGCGCGTGGAAACGACGGAGCGTTTCCCTCCAGCCGAAGCACCGATACATGGAGGGCACTGCGCCGCCAGTGCCACCGCACGCGATCCTGGGGTGAACCCAGTCGCTACGTTCGAACCTCGTAGCGAGCGGGTTTACCCCGCGGTGGCAGCGCAAACAGCCCTACCACTCGAAACAACGACGCCACCCGCGCCGCTGCGCCCCGCACACGCGTGGAAACGACGGAGCGTTTCCCTCCAGCTGACGCACCGATACATGGAGGGCACTGCGCCCCGATTGCCACCGCACGTGATCCTGGGCTGAACCCGGTCGCTACATACGAGGCACGCCGCGCTTGAAACGTGCACAGCTACAGCTTGCGGATGTCCGCGTAGCTCCCACTCGCGCGCTGCCGCAATTCCGAAAAGGCGCCGATCAGTCGTCGCGCGCAAGATTCGCCATCAGGCATCTGCTCGGTGCCTTTTGCAGCTTTTAAGATAGCCAACGGTTTGAAGCGCTCATCCGCGGGCAGAGTGGTTAAATAATCCTGCATCGCGGTATCGACCAAGCCTGGTGCCAACGAGGTGAAATGCGTCTGCGGTTGCTCGCCTGCGTAAAGTTGAATCAACATATTTAGCGCCCCTTTGGATAGACTATAGCCATTCCAGCCGCGGCTGCCAGACAGTGAGGCACCCGATGAGATCGCCACCACTTGCTGCACCGGCCGCTCCTCGGCAAATAGCGTATCGAGCAGCCATTTATTTGCCCAGACGTTGATCTCCATCGTTTCGCGCAGGTCGCTCAATGGAGTCGCCTGCATATCGCGAATTTCACCAAGCTTAGCGGCATTGAGGATGACCGTATCAAATTGCGGCACGCCACTGAGCCACTTAGCCAGCTCCGGTTGTCCTCGCTCAGCATCCGCCAAATCGATCTTCTGAAAAAGGAGACCTTGCGCAATCAGCTCCTCAGGTGCCCGTCGGCTACAGCCATACACCGTCGCACCCTGCTCTAAGTAAACTTTTGCAAGTCCGTGCCCCAAACCGCAACTCACGCCTGTAATAAAAATAGTCTCTGCCATGCAGCTACGCTAGCCATTTAGCTTTGTGTATAAACAGTAAAGCACTCTCAAATTAAAATCAATGATACCACCGTTGATAAATCACGGCATTCGCCGGAATCCAGCCACCTGTGAATTCAAATCGTGACGCGCAAAAAAGTCACTACCCACGCCAAGTATACGCATGGCACAGCGCGACGGCCGCTGCGTCGGATTCATCCAAGCGATCCGTTAAGTCCGCACCAGTGATGCTCTGAATCGTGCGCGCCACTTGTTCCTTACTCGCCCGCCCCGCACCAGTAACCGCTTGTTTGATGCGCAGCGGCGCGTACTCAAACACCGGCAGACCACGCATCGATGCGACCGCAATCGCCGCGCCCCGCGCCGCACCAAGAATCTGCGCGGTCTGAAAATTCTGTACGTAGATCGTCTGCTCAATCGCCACGTGTAGCAGTTTATGTTTATCAATAAAATCTTCCACTTGATTGCCGATCGCGCCGAGACATTCGATCTGCGAAATGACCTGCTTCAGCTTAAGCGTCGCAGTTTCCACTACCCGCACCTTGCCGTTCGGGGTATACTCGAGCACCGCGAACCCGCTACCACGCAAACTCGGGTCAATCCCCAGCACCATCCCGTTGAATTGCACCGTGCGCATCGGCACCGCGGCCTTCGCCCGAACAGACTGACCGCCGCCCCGAGCAATATGCTCGGCCCAAAGTTTGCGTGTCGATTTACGTGCCATTGATGTAAGGAGACGGGAGGGAGAAGACCCGAGGAAGGAGATGGGAAGTCAAACAAGGCATCACCACTCCGCAAGCCTCAAGCCTCAGGTAATCAGTTCAGTCACCCTTCGCTTCGCTCAGGGCAAATCTCCGGTTTACCATCTGCGCACTGTCGTGCTTCGTCAGCTCTCGGCTCTCAGATAATTAGCTTTAAGCCACCGATCACCACAAAGACCCAGATCAAAACTTCAAACACCTTCTGATTGATACGTTTCACGATCAAAGGAGCAATCAGCGCCGCGCCAATCGCATATGGCATGAAACCGGCACTAAATCTCAGCGAGTCGACATCCATGATACCAAGATCTATCATGAATGGCACCTTGATACAGTTCACCAACAGGAACAGCCAAGCCGACGTGCCGATGTAAGCATATTTCGGGAGACCCGAAGCAATGAAATACAACGCCGCCACCGGCCCAGCCGCATTCGCCACCATCGTCGCAAAGCCACCAAGAATACCCGTGGTCGCAATAAACACCGGATGATTCGGCAACTGATCCTCCCCCTCGTGGTTGCGACGGCCCCACATACGAAAGAAATGCACGCCAGTCATCGACAGCAGAATCACACCAATCATCAACCGCATATGCGCATCATTGACGTGACTAAATACAAAGTAACCAATCACAATCCCGACCAGCATCCACGGCAGCAACCGGAAGATATACCGCCACTCAGCATGCCGCCGATAAATCGCGACCGCCATGATATCGGCGGAAATCAAAATCGGCAACAACACCCCAACCGACATCTTTGCCGGAAGCACCAGCGCCAACAGCACCACCGTTAAATTCCCCACGCCAGGCAGCCCGCCTTTGCCGAAGCCAACAAAAGCCGCACCGAGTGCGATTACGCTGTATTGCCAAAGTTCAAGAGCTTGCATGACGATTCAGCCTTGCAGCCAACTACCAGATTCCAAGCACTAAGACCGCAAACTCGTGGCGTCTGCGCTTGCGCAGGCTAATTTCAAACGGCCTCCAGACCCATCGGCCGCCGTCAAATAAAAAATAACCAGATTCCAAGCTGCAAGGGTCGTGCGTCCCGTGGAAGTGACACTCTTGTCGCTTTATTTTTCACAATTCTGCACTGAGCAATGCGACAAGAGTGTCGCTTCCACGTTTTGCAACTCGGCGGCGAAGTCGTTGTGACCGTCTGGCAAATGCACAAAAATCGCTTCGCCAGCGTCCTACAAAAGAATTCTCCAGCTGAACTTCACTCTTCACAACTCAACCAAAGCCAACACTGTGCTTGCGATGCGTTGGAAATGTATTTGCGCCTATGACGGCACAGACTTCGGCGGTTGGCAGCGCCAACCGCATGGCGACGCTGTGCAAAACCACATCGAAGTAGCGCTGAGCAATATCTTTGCCGCCGCCGTGCAAATCCATGGCAGCGGCCGCACCGATGCCGGCGTACATGCCAACGGCCAATGCTTTCACTTCGATGCCGAGTGGAAGCACCCCCCTGAAAAGTTGATCCGGGCCCTGCATGCGCAACTGCCGACTACGATTCAAATCAAATCGATTCTGCCAGTTAGCGACGAGTTCCACGCCCGCTTCTCAGTCACCGGCAAGCGCTACATATTTCGCTACTACTTAGGCCGCGCGCAGCCCTGCGACGATCGTTTCGTTTGGGCCTGCCGCGACATCCCACTTGATCTAGAGGCGATGAATCAAGCCGCTCAACGCTTGATCGGCCAGCACGACTTTACTGCCTATAGTGCCAGTCACAGCAAAAACAACGATCCAGACCCAGTCAAAACAGTGAGCCGCCTCGACATCACTCAACAGGGCCAACTTCTCACCCTCACCGCCGAAGGCTCTGGCTTCCTGTATAAAATGGTCCGCAGTTTCGCCGGCGCATTCTACGCCGTCGGCCGCGGACGCCTGAGCCCCGAAGATATTAGCGAGATTCTCGCAAGCAAGCAACGCACCCACCGTATCGTCACCGCTCCCGGCACAGGCCTGAGTCTCGACCACGTGTTTTATCAATAATCGAGTAGCGCCGCAGACCACCAAGTTTTTTGCCTTGTTGAAACCAAACGTTTCGTTGCATATTAAGTAATGAATCGTCTGATCAAAGCTGCCCTCGATCTAGTTTTTCCGAGGAGTTGCGTGCATTGCGGCGATGCGATCGAAGGTACTTCTTACGATTTTCTCTGCCCTGAGTGTGAACAAGACATTCTGCCGTGCCTGCCACCCGCCTGTAAAACTTGTGGCTACCCTTTTTTTGGCGCGGTGATTGGCCCCAGCGTCTGCCCTCACTGTGTCGATCTAGATCCAGTTTTTGACCAAGGTAAGACGCTGTTCATCGCAAAAGGCGCAGGGCGCAGCCTACTACACCATCTTAAGTACCAACAAGGGTTCTATGTACTGCAGGATCTTCGCAAGATGGTCACCACCACGAGACATTACCTAGACTACATTCAAAATGCCACGCTGATCCCTGTTCCTCTACACTCGACCAAGCTGCGCGAGCGCGGCTTCAATCAAAGTGAACGGATCGCAGACATGTTAATTTCAACGACTAATAGCAGCTCCACGGTCGAAAATATACTACTCCGGCAGATCTATACGCAGACGCAAACTCGGCTAAATCGGCTGGAACGTCACCAAAACGTAAAAAATGCCTTTGCTTTAAGCCCCAATACAGTTCTAATTCCCGACAATCAATACATCCTAGTCGACGATGTGTTTACCACCGGTTCGACGCTCAACGCCTGCGCGCGTGTTCTCCGTGATGCTGGCGCGACTCGTCTCAAAGTTGTCACAATCGGACACGGATAGAACCACCTCCATACTTTGTTCCTTTACTTGCCCACAGGGCACCCAGTTCAATCACACATGCGGGGCCAGCTCGGCAGACCTCGCAGATCATCTACGCGCTACTCGCGCTTCGTCTCACTTTTATACTTTCACACGCTTCACCTACCTAAATTATGGCTCTCTTCGGAAAACCTCAATACTCAACAGTCACCGTCAAAAAGAAGGACATCCCAAAGGACCTTTGGACAAAATGCCCAAAAACTGGTGAGATCATCTATAATCGTGTACTCAAGGAAAACCTGATGGTCGTGCCCTCCAGCGGCTACCACTTCCCTCTCAAAGCGCGCGACCGCATCGATTCAATGCTCGATGAAGGCACGTTCGAAGAAATGGACACCGAGGTCAGCTCACTCGACCCACTCGAGTTCAACGCCACCAGCTCCTATCCTGAAAAGCTAAAAGCGAATCAGGCCAAGACCAAGGAAACCGATACCGTCATTTCGGGCGTCGGCCAGATGGGCGGTATCCCCGTGAGTATCGCCGTCATGGATTTCCGTTTTATGGCCGCCAGCCTCGGCTCTGCAGCTGGCGAGAAGTTAACCCGCGCAATCGAGCGTGGTGTCGATCAAAAGATTCCAGTAATCATCGTCTCCGCTTCCGGTGGCGCACGGATGCAGGAAGGCATTCTCAGCCTCATGCAATTGGCCAAAACCAGTGCGGCATTGGCACGTTTGAACCAAGCGAAGATTCCTTACTTTTCAATTTTGACCAACCCGACCATGGCAGGCGTGATGGCCAGTTATGCCTCCCTTGGCGATGTAATCATCGCAGAGCCTGAAGCACTCATCGGATTCGCAGGACCTCGCGTGATCAAAGAAACCACTCAACAGGATCTCCCTGCTGGTTTTCAAACGTCCGAATTCCTACTTGAGCGTGGTCTGGTCGATCTAATCATTCATCGAGGTGAGATGCGTGATCGTGTGATTAATTTGCTCAAGGCGCTCTACCGGGCGCCTAAAGCAGCAAAAGCAAGCTAGGGCAGCATCGATATGTCAGCCCTGGCCGACTATAACGCAACACGCGACTACCTGTATTCCCTCAAATACCAGGGTTCAAAGTACGGCGTTGATCGTATGCGCTTGTTCGTCGATGCACTGGGACATCCCGAGCGGGCGTTCCCGATCATCCACGTCGCTGGCACCAACGGCAAAGGCTCGACCTGCTCGATGCTGGAGGCCATCTACCGCGCCAATGGCTACAAAACTGGGCTCTACTCCTCACCACACCTCGTTCGCCAAGGCGAGCGCGTGCAAGTCAACCGCGAGATTCTCGACGAGACCGACATCGTCGCCTATACCAAAGCGCTCAAGCCAGTGGCCGAACGTATTGGTGCAAACGATCCCGACGATCATCCCTCTTTTTTCGAATTCATGACCGCAATGGCCTTGCTGCGATTTGCTGAAGCGCAGGTCGATATCGCCTTTATCGAGACTGGCCTAGGCGGACGCCTCGACGCGACGAATGTGGTCGATCCAGAGCTCTCGATCATTACCTCAATCAGCCTCGACCATATCGAGCAACTCGGCGACAGCATCACTAAAATCGCCTACGAAAAGGCGGGAATCATTAAGCCCGGCAAACCCGTTTTAATTGGCAAACTCCCCGCTGAAGCAGAAGCCTTGGTCCGCCGGGTCGCACAAGAGCGCGGCTGCGCGGTCACCTCCGTGCGCGAACGTTTCCCGGATGTTGATGCCTTGCCAGAGACGAATCTATCTGGAACCTGCCAACGTTGGAATGCGGCAACTGCAATCGCTGCGACAGAAATCCTTAGCGAGCGCTTCCCCATTAAGCCCGCACTGACCGCTGCGGCACTGCAAAACATCGAGTGGCTGGGCCGCTGGCAAACCATTCAGCTCGCCGACAAAACCCTGATTCTCGATGCGTCGCACAATCCCGAGGGTTCCGAGATGCTCGACGAGAATCTAACTAAGCTTGTCGCGCAATTGGGCACAAAGCCGATCATCGTTGCTGGCACCCTGGGCGAATTTCGCGCGCGCAGCCTGATGGCAGTCGTCAGCCGCTACGCCAGCCAACTACACCTGCTCGCTCCCGACCAGTCCCGCGCGACTCCAACCGATGTACTCGAAACCTGTATCCCCGACACGAATACAGCGCCGATTTACCATCAACAGCTCGATGATATTTTCCCCGCAGTCGGAATCTGCACGCTAGGCGAATCGGGCGACACGATTGTCGTGACAGGCTCGCTCTATCTAATCGGCGAAGTTTTGGAGCGCTTAACCTGCAAGACGCCAGTGCAACAGGGCATGCTACAGGACTCGCCGTAGCGCCATTCCTAAGCGACACTCGGGAGGGACGAGCTCCGCCTCGTCCGTTCAGCGGCTCGGCGATCTACCCCAGCGGACGGCGCGGAGGCCATCCCTCCCTAAACCTGGGAGGGACGAGCTCCGCCTCGTCCGTTCAGCGGTTCGGTGATCTACCCCAGCGGACGGCGCGGAGGCCATCCCTCCC